>JAJEHX010000032.1 GCA_022823465.1 Candidatus Latescibacterota bacterium | reverse complement strand
GCCCACTTCCACTACGTCATGGTGGGCGGCGCGGTAACGGCCTTCATGGCGGCGCTGCATTTCTGGTGGCCCAAGATTTCCGGCCGGATGTACCCGGAGGGATGGTCGCGCCTGGCCGCCTTCCTGATCTTCGCCGGGTTCAACATGACCTTCTTCCCGCAGTTCATCGTGGGGTATCTCGGCATGCCGCGGCGTTACCACGTCTACCCGGAGGAGTGGCAGCTGCTGAACATCATGTCGTCCGCCGGCGCCACCGTCCTGGCCGTGGCCTTCATCGTGCCCGTGATCTACCTGCTCTGGTCGCTGAAGAACGGCAAGATCGCCGGACCCAACCCCTGGCGGGCCACGGGACTGGAGTGGATACTCTCGTCACCGCCGCCGGAACACAATTTCCCGACCACGCCCATCGTGGAAGAAGAGCCCTACGATTACGGCGAGGTGATCGACAACCCGGTGCACGAGGAAGAGAAACAGCGCGAACACGCGTAACCGGCGCGCAGTCAGAGGGCGTGCCAGTTGCGCGCAACGGACGCGCAACGGACGCGCGAGTCAGTGATCGCACGAAGCACGAGGCATTCGACGTAACCCAGTGAAGGAGTAAGATCGTGTCAGTCAGTACGGAAGCGGCCGCTCACGGTCACGATGTACACGAAGGCCATCCGGAATACATGCGTCACCAGTTCGACGACATGGATCAGCAGAACGATGCCGCGAGCCTGGGGATGTGGCTGTTCCTGCTGACGGAAGTGATGTTCTTCGGCGGGTTCTTCCTGGGGTATTCGATCTATCGCAGCGAGTACTACGACTCCTTCGTCATCGGCAGCCAGAACCTGGACGTCTTCCTGGGCGGCCTGAACACCGTTGCCCTGATCACCAGCAGCGTCACCATGGCCTTCGCCGTCCGGGCGGCCCAGCTCGGCAAGAAGAACCACATCATCGCCTTCCTGGTGCTGACCCTCGTGCTCGGCCTCGTGTTCATGGTGAACAAGTACATCGAGTATTCCCACAAGCTGCACGACGGGCTGATTCCCGGATACAATTTCCTTTGGACCGGCGCAGGCGACGGGCAGACCATACAGCTGTTCTACGGCTTCTACTTCTGCATGACCGGGACCCACGGCCTGCACGTCCTCATCGGGCTCGTCCTTATCGTATGGCTGCTGATCCGCGTCTGCCAGAACAAGTTCACCACCGAGTACTACGCGCCGATCGAGAACTTCGGCCTGTACTGGCACTTTGTCGATCTCGTCTGGATCTTTCTCTTCCCGCTGCTGTACCTCATCGGCGGGCTGGTCGTATAGGAATCATACAATGTCTGAACACGCCGAACACGGCCCGCAAGCCGGGGACCACCACGGGCCCCACATCGCGACCTCCGCGAACTACCTGACCATCTTCGCGGCGCTGCTGTTCCTCACCGCAGTGACCGTGTGGGTGGCCACCGTGGACCTGGGCGTCTTAAACACTCTGGTGGCCATGGCCATCGCCAGTGTCAAGGCCATCCTGGTGATCCTGTACTTCATGCACCTGAAGTTCAGCCCCGGCCAGACCAAGCTCGCCGCCGCTGCCGCCATCTTCTGGCTGCTCATCCTCCTCATCATTACCTTCTTCGACTACATCGGTCGCACCTGGCAGGACAATCCGCCTGGCTGGTAGGGTCTGGCGGAACCAGCACGACCCCTTAAGAACCCGTTGCAATGCCCACACCAACGGATGACCATGCAACACGGGTCAGGCGTACCGTGAAAGTGCGGCCCTGCTCGTACGCTGCCCGCCAGCTCTTCCCGGAAGACTGGAACGGACAAACGCTACAGCCGTAACGCATCTCGGGCGTATCCTGGAATGCCAAACCCCGTCGGCGCAACGACCTTTATCCGAGGTCGGGCTCCGGCGGGGTTTTCTTTTGTAGGCAACGACTTTGCTCGCCCAACGACACCGCCCATCCAACGAGCCCGCCAAGTAGCATGCGATTCCCACCTTCTCACGGCGATAAATCGAACCGTAAGTAAATTAGATACGATAAAAGTTGCATGAGTGCGACTGTACTAATGAGAGGTTGATTCTGCAGCAGGCAGGTTGCGTCATGGTGGGTTCTTGCGCGGCCTGCCACCAGGTCACGGGTGTTTCAGATTGTGCGCTATTGGGAGGAATGATCATGGATTGGGAAAACTGGTTAACACCCGTCTTAATCGTAGCGGCGCTGGCTATGGTGGGTGCTGTTTTTAGAATTGGGAAATGGGTCGGGAGTATAGATTCGCTAAAAGAGACGGTGGAAACCTCAATCATGGAAATAAAGAACGATATCAAGAAGATCCTGGAAAGACTCCCGCCAAGCACGATCGCGGAGGGAAGTCCGCTTACGCTGACTGAACTGGGCCGGTTGGTTTCCAAGGAGCTTAAGGCCGGTGAGTGGGCTCGAGAAACCGCCAACGAACTGATTTTGAGTGTCCAGAAGAAAGAACCCTATGAAGTCCAACAGTTCTGCTTTGATTACGTGAAAGAGGGTCGCTTCATCTCTTCTGACGAGTTTTTTCGAGAAATGCGGAAAATGGCTTACAATCACGCCGTCTCTATCGAGAAAGTGGAGGATGTCCTGGCAATAGAATTACGGGATGCGCTTATGAATCACCCAACCCATCCACGTAAAGTTGCGTCGAGCGTTCTGTAGCCGCATCATCATGTATCTCAATGCCCCGCAACGGGTTTCATCTTCTGCCAGCGGAAAACCAGGCAGGATGAGAAACCACGAGGTATTCAAGATAAAGCAGACTGTACTTATGAGCGGTTGGTTCTGCGGTGGGTAGCTGCGTCATTGCGGGTTTCTTAATTGGCCTGTCACTCGACCGTGAGTTTTTCTGTTTATGCGGCCTTGGGTGGCAGGAAAGGAGGTGGTTTCAGTGGATGGTATCTCGGATACAAACACGGAACAACAGATATTGCTTTCTATTGACGTTCTTGCGGAAGAAGTACGATCCTTAAGGACAGAATCCAAACGGCGGTTTGACCGGCTCGAAACGGACGTCAAGGACGTCCAGGATCGCCTTGGCCGGCTCGAAACGGACGTCAAGGACGTCCAGGATCGCCTTGGCCGCGTCGAAACGGACGTCAAGGATGTCCAGGATCGCCTTGGCCGCGTCGAAACGGACGTTAAGGAAATCAAAGGGCGGTTTGACGGGGTAGAATCGGATATTAGGGAGATCAAGGAAACGCTGCTACAGATGAACGGTCACCGAGGACCGTAATCAGGCACGAGCATCAATATCTCAGCACCAGTTGAAGAACCCGCCAGGAAGGATAGATCTTGATGATCCTTGGCACAATAGTCCAATGATTGCGGCTATCGCTGGTGCCGTGGTCAGTGTCTTATTGGGAAGGGTGAAGTCATGTGGGAAAACCCTGTCACATATGCAGTGATTCTGGGCGCGATAGGGAGTTGTGTCAGTGTTGGGATTTGGATCGGCAGAATGAATAAACTCAAAGGTTCGGTGGAAGACACGCTCGCTGAAATCAAGGAATCGATCGGCAACATCCAGGATTCCATCGAGAAGATCCTGTTCCGGCTTCCGCCGGACTGATGTCCTCCCCGTTCTGATAATGCCCGCACGGTCCCGATGATTTCAGTCAGACGGAATATTGGCTTGCATATGGTCGGTATGTAAACTTGCAAAGGTGGATGTAATGGGTGAAATCGTTGTTGACGTCGAGTTGGAAAACGTGGTGGACCGCGAGTCGGTCAAGACGGGTGACCTGGAGGAGAGCGACGTCAGGCGGGCCACCGTCAAAGCCATCGCGGATACGGGCGCAATGATGCTGACGCTCCCCAAAGACGTGGTGGAGCAGCTCGGTATCGAAGTCGTACGAAGGGCGTGGTTCGCCTTGGCCAGCGGAGCACGGATCGAGATGCCGATAGCCGGTCCCCTCTCCGTCCGCATAGGGAACCGCTGGATGTACACCAGCTGCGTCGTCGCGCCGGCGGGCGCCGACGCGCTGATCGGGCAAATCGTGATGGAAGAACTGGACCTCATCCCCGATCCAGCGCGTCAGACGATCGGGCCGCGACCCGAGTTCCCCGATCTGCCGGGGTTGAGGTTGTAATCGTCATGACCCGGGCCGGATGCCCCTCGTCAGGGAACCGGCCATTGCCTTCGCACCGGCTCTGATGCCCGGACCATGATTATGGCTTCAAGCTATTCGGGCCGTCCGGACTCGCTCCGTGACAACCGGTAAGTCGCGTACATCAACCCGGCCAGCAGAATCACCACCAGGCCGCTGCCGACGAGCAAGGCGTATTCGTCGAGGAGCAACAGGAGGTACAGCGCGGTGTAGAGAGTTGCCAGCACGACGGCCACGTATGCCGTGCTTCTGCCCGACCTGGAAGCCGCCGCGACGTAGATACCGTTCATCGACGTGATCAGCGCGGCCGCGATCAAATAGCCCCAACCGAATCCGATGTGTTCGGCCAGAGACAGCAGCGCGAGGAAGAACACCACCAGGCCGATGCCCACCACGCCGAACTGCACGACGTGAAAGCGGACGCCCGTGATCAACTCGATGCATACCACGCTGATCATGGTGAAGACGATGAACAGGATCCCGTATTCCAGGCTGCGGGACATGGAGCGATAGACGTCATCGGCCTTGAACACGCTGAAGCCGACCCCTTCCCTGTATTCCGGTAAACCGGTCGCGCGCGGGCGGTCCGGTTCGGCGAAGGATGCTCCGCGGGCTTTGAAAGGCAGCATTTCCACGGCGCCTCGCCCGTGCGCGTCCAGGATCCGCGAATAGCCTCTAGCGAGTTTACCCGTGGTCCACGCGGCGGTGAACCCATCGCGGCCGACGGTCCGTTCATCGGGCAGAATGCGCCCGTCGAAGCTCGGATGAGGCCACGTCGACGTCATGGTGATCCGGGTCTCGTCTCCCACGGGTTCGATGCCGAACCGCTCGGTGCCCCGAAACGCGAGCGTGAGTTGGAACGCGCGGTCCCACGTGGTTCCTCCGGCGAGACGCACGGGCGCCTGCACGCCCTCGCCAATCGTGTCGAAACCGGTGCCGGCCTGCAATTCCACCGGCGTGTCGGCAAGCGTCAGCGATCCTTCCTGTATGCCCCGGGTGTCCGAAACGCCCACGATCACCGTCATGCGGTCAAGTACCAGTTCGCCGTACTGGGCTTCCAACTCCTGTGCATTCAGATCGGGAAAGCTGCCGCTGGCGTTCAGCGAAGCCGTGAAGACGGGCACGTCGAATATCCCCCGCGATCGCACTTCGTAAGAACTGCTCAGTTCAGCGTTCAGTTCCTCGGGCATGACGAAGATATGCGGTTCGCCCTCCACGTAACGCTCTCGCTCGTCGTCTTTCGGCACCCTGTAGGGAATGGCCAGGATCGGGCCCACGATGGTCTGTGGACCGGACCATGCATGACTGACGTTCCTGAGCGCCTCGTCCCGGTAACCGCTGCGGTCCATTACCACGGCATTGAGCAATGCCCAGGGGATCATCAGACCGACGATCAGGAAGATCGCGATCAGGAATCGAATGGTAGTCGACGAGGTGTTGATTTGCATTGTGACACGTTTCCTTTCTGGCGGGCGGCGTTCCTGTCATGGCAATGGTGTCTGTGTCATTGGGTTAGACGAAGAACCCGGAAGATCGTTCCTTCATGCAACAGGCCGGGCAGGTTGTTCGATTCGTGGCGGGCGATCCGTGAGGTCGGCGGCTGCGGCAGGGCGGGCTAGATGTATCTGACCCAACTTCTCGGCCGGCGGGCTTTGAAGCGGCGGAACCACAGGCACAGCGGATAGAGCAGGATCAGGACCCCCAGTGCGGCCAGGTAGGCGGCGCCCACGCCGTATCCCCCGAAAATGCCGGAGACCCCCGCGACAGTGGCGGCAATGGCAAAAACGATCATAATGTGCAGGTGAAGCAGGTAGAAGAAAAAGGCGGTCTGGCCAAATACAAGCAGAGGGTTTCTGGTCCTTACCGGATCCTTCATCGTCCGCTGGAACCTGAAGAAACCCCAGAGGACCAAGGCCATCAGGCCTAGTTCCAGTGCCGCATACGTCAGGCTGGGCGGGTACTTGTTGACATGCAGCCACTGCACCAGCGAGTAGTCTTCGCGCAGTAGCAGCATGTTCCCATATCCATTCCAGGCGCGCAAAACCACGAACAGTCCCAGTGCCAGCAGACCGGAAATGACCAGCAGGCGTTCGACCGAAGTCCATGATCGAGCAGATCCGGCAGGCTCCGTGACGGCAGGCGTTGTGCCGGCGTGCGCCGCACCGGTCAGGTGTTGCAGCAGAAATCGACCAAATAACCAGCCCAGGATCATCATTCCCAGCCAGGGTACAAAAGGATACTGTACCAATATGGGCACGGGGCCGATGTTGACCAGCAAACCCGGATGAAATAATGGAGTGAAAACGGTCATCCAGCCCAGATTGCGGAGCTGGCTGCTCGCTTCACTGAAAGCCTCCTGATCGAATTCCCCGTCCGGAACCGGCATATTCGTTGCCTCGCGAATCATGTCGGCCGTAACGCCTCCAAGATGCATGACACCCCAGAAAAGGGCTTCGTACAAAAACAGGATCGAGAGCGCGGTGATCAGCAGGGTGCGGGAGGACAGGCGCCGCAGGGGGATCATGCAGATCAGCCCCAAGGCGATGGCGTACAATACCTGAAGCGTAAATGGCGCCCACCAGAGCAGCTCAAATGCCAGTATGACGAGGGCTCGTTTGAACAGACGCCTGTCCAGGTCGCGGTCCGGGTCGCCCAGCAGCCGGCGCCGCTCGAAGCTCAGTGCCAGCGCGGTCCCGGCCAGAAAGACGAAGGTCGGCGCGCACAGGTGGGTAATCCAACGCGTAAAGAATTGGCCAACCGGCAGCTCGGATCCCACCTGGTACAAGTACCACGAATCATCAGAAAGCCGGCCCCCGTTAAAGATGACGCTGGCGTGGTCGATGGCCATGAGGACCATGACGAAACCGCGCATCCAGTCGATGGTCGCCAGGCGGCTGGGGTCCGTGGCCAGCGGTATCTTTGAATCGCCGGCAACGGATGGGATGCGATCTTCCTTGATTATCTTTCTCCCGCTTCGAAATTGATGTAGCTTATGCCTGCTTGATCCAGGCCGCGTATTCCCCTGGACTCCGGAACTCTCTTCAGATCATCACCGTCTAATAAGTCAGGGTGGATGTAAAGCTACTAGCAAAGGGAAAGATACGTCACGTCATGGGTACGAAACCAGCCTGTCCCGAACCGATTGCGGGTACCGCCGTGCTCGACGAACAGAGCGAGGCGAAGCTGGATGCGCTTTACGAGCGACTGACGTCAGAACGTAAGGTCTCCATCGGCTATCCGTGCAATCAGCGATTCGATTACGGTCCGCTTTATCGCTTCATGGAATTCGCGGTGAACAACCTGGGCGATCCCTTTTCCGGCAGCAACTTCCGCATGAACACCCATGACTTCGAACGGGAGGTGATCGCGACCTTCGCCCGCTTGACGGGGATCGGCGGGGAAGATTGCTGGGGGTATGTCACCAACGGCGGGACGGAGGGGAACATGTATGGCCTCTATCTCGCCCGTGAACTCTATCCCGACGGCATCGTCTATTTCTCCGAGGATACGCATTACAGCGTCAGTAAGATACTGCGGTTGCAGCACACGCGCAACATCATGATTCGAAGCGATCATACCGGGGAAATGGACTACCGGGACCTGGAGGAAAGCATCCGGATTCATCGCGACGTTCCGCCCATCGTATTCGCTAACGTCGGTACGACGATGACCGGCGCCATCGACCGGCTGGACCGCATCCGGGAAGTACTGGAAAGGCAATGCGCACAGAATGCATACATTCACGTCGACGCGGCCTTTTCGGGTATGATCCTGCCCTTTGTCGACGATCCACCGCCCTGGCACTTCGGCGCCGGCGCGGACAGCATTTCCATATCGGGCCATAAGATGATTGGATCGCCCCTGCCGTGCGGCGTCGCCATGGTACGCAGGACCCACATGGAACGCATATCCAGATCCGTCGAATACGTGGGGGCGCTCGACACGACCATAAGCGGATCCAGAAACGCGATTACGCCGCTCATGCTCTGGTATGCCTTTCGTGCGCAGAGCGATGATACGTTTCGCGAATTGGTCGGCGAATCACTGCGGAAGGCGGCCTATGTGGAAAAGGCGCTGAACGGGATCGGCGTCGAGGCGTGGCGGAATCCGCACTCGGTCATCGTCGTCTTTCCCCGACCGGCGGCGTCCATTCTGGACAAGTGGATTCTCGCCAGTTCCGGGGATATTGCGCACCTTATCGCTTTACCCGGCGTTTCACGGGATACGCTTGACGAATTCATCGACGATATGCAACGCGAAATCGGGACAGCCCCATGAGAGAGATCATCATCCCTGTAAAGAACGCTCCCGGCACCTTGGCCGCCGTATCGGAAACGCTGGCCGGCGCCAGGGTCAACATCGAATTCATCGAGGCGCGCGTCCTCGGAGAGCGCGGTATCATCGTATTGCGCGTAGACCGCTACGACGCCGCACTCAGGACGCTGAGCGACGCGGGGTACCGCGCGGTAACGGAGGATGCGCTCGTGCTCGATCTCGAAAACAGGCCCGGGTCGCTTGCGGAGGTGGCGCGGCGCCTGGCGGACGCCAGGATCGGTATTCGCAGTCTTCGGATCGTCGAGCGGGCCGGCGAGCGTAGCCTGGTGACGCTGATCGCGGATGACCCGGACGCCGCCCGGCGGGTGCTCTCTGATGAAGTCGTGACCGGGGACGGCGCTTGAACGGACGGCGCTTGAATCGTCAACCGTGCCGCAATCACGCTCCCGAGGGCCTCACGCCGATCGACATAACTGCGTACCCTGATGTCTACAACAGGGACATATAGGTTTTCAGTTCGTAGTCGGTAACCTGCGACCGGTAGCGTTCCCACTCTTCCTGCTTGTTTTCGATCAACTTGTCAAAGACCTCTTCGCCGAGACACTTCACCAGCAACTCGCTGCCTTCCGCCAGCTTGATCGCCTCGTTCAGATCCTTGGGCAGGGACTGGATGCCCAGTTTCCGCCGTTCTTCGTGGGACATGCCGTACAGGTCGACTTCCGCGGGGGGACCTAGTTCGTACCCGTTTTCGATACCGGCCAGGCCCGCCGAGAGGATGACGGCGAAGGCCAGGTAGGGGTTGCAGGAAGGATCGGGGGCGCGGTACTCCACACGCATGGCTTCGTGTTTCGCGGGGTTGTAAGTAGGCAGCCGGATCATGTCCGCCCGGTTGTGCAACGCCCAGGAGACGAAGAGCGGCGCCTCATACCCGGCGATCAACCGCTTGTACGAATTCACCCACTGGTTCGTGACCAGCATGGTCTCGGGGGCGTGGCGCATCAGCCCGGCGATAAAGGCCCGGCCGGTCTCCGAGAGGTGGTAATCCATGTCCTCGTCAAAAAAGGCGTTCGTGTCGCCGCGGAAGAGCGAAAGATGCATGTGCATCCCGCTCCCGTTGTGGCCGGCATGGGGCTTGGGCATGAAGGTGGCGTACACGTTGTGCCGGAGCGCCACTTCCTTCACCACGAGGCGGTAGGCCATGGTATAGTCCGCCATGGTCATGGCGTCGGTGTACCGCAGGGAGATCTCGCTCTGGCTGGGGCCGCCCTCGTGGTGGCTGAACTCGACGCCGATGCCGATCTCTTCAAGTGCCATCACGGTGTCGCGCCTGAGGTCGGTCGCCCAGTCCAGGGGGGTGAGGTCGAAGTAGCCGCCCTGGTCGAGGGGCTGGGGCGGACCCTCGCTGGACTTGAGGTAGTAGTATTCCAGCTCAGGCTGGACGTAGAAGGAAAACCCGTGCTCGGCCGCGCGCTGGAGGCTTCTTCTCAGAATCTGGCGCGGGTCGCCCTCGTAGGGACGAGCGCCATCGGGGTCCAGGATATCGCAAAACATGCTGCCCACGGCGCTCTTCCTGGCGTCCTGGCGCCATGGCAGTATCTGGAACGTGCTGGGGTCCGGCATGGCGATCATGTCCTCCTCGCTGTGCCGGATGAACCCTTCGATGGACGAGCCGTCGAAGACCTCGCCGTCCTTCAGGGCGTCTTCCAACTCCTCCACCGTGATGGAGAAGCTCTTCAGGAAGCCCAGTATATCCGTAAACCACAACTGGATGATCTTTACGTTGTGTTCCTGGGCCGTATGGAGGACGTAGTCTTTCGGCTGGAGGACGTACTCCTTCGCCGCGCCCGATGTGTCGTTCATGCCTCACCTGCCAGGGATTCCAGACTGGCTACTTGGACGGCTTCACCTTTCTCTTTAGCTTCATCTCGCGGACCGCGGCCTTGCGCCTCTGCTCCTTGCGAAACCGCTGCCTCCGGAGTTCTTTCTGACGTTCGCGCATATCCTACTCCCTGGTGCATGTCCCGGCAGCATGTGCGGGACGGTTAATCAGGACTCCCGCCGACCCGGATCACCGTGTTCGACAACGAGTCTTTCCAGCTCGGATTCGGTCAGATTGTCATTGATTGCGCCTGCAAGGACGATTATACAATCTAAACCGCGCCATCCGTCCGGGCAATCAGTTTCTCGCAGGCGCAACTCACCATGAGCACGCCTTCTGAACGGAGTCTACCGTGAACCACGTACGCCTTCTTTCAAGATCGGATATGGCTTCCGTCCTCACCATGCCGGACGTAATCGACGCCGTGGAGGAAGGATTTCGCTCAGCAGGCGAAAAAGACGATGTCCCCGTCCGTCTCCCCGTCCAGGTAGCGGACCGGCCGGCGGTCGCGCTCTTCATGCCGGCCTACCTGCACGGTTCCCGGACGCTGGGCGCCAAGGTCGTTTCCGCCTTCCACGACAACCCTTCCCGGGGCCTTCCGATGATCACGGGTTTCTACGTGCTGTGCGACGCGGAGACCGGCCGGCTCATCGCCCTCATGGACGCCGCCTTCCTCACCGGTATCCGGACGGCGGCGGCGTCCGCCGTGGCCACGAAGTATCTGGCCCGCAAGGATGCGAAAGTACTGGGCGTGATCGGGACGGGCGTCCAGGGCCGGTTTCACGTGGATGCCATCAGGGCGGTACGCTCCATCGAACGGATCGTCGTATACAACAGAACGGTCGAGCGGGGCCGTGCCTTCGTGGAGGATCTGAAGTCAAAAGGGGTATCCTGCCTGCTGGCGGACACCGCCGCCGAGTGCGCCGCCGAAGCGGACGTGCTCGCGGTCTGCACGTCCAGCAAGACGCCGCTCTTCGAGGGCGGCCTGGTTCGACCCGGTACGCACGTAAACGCCGTGGGCGTCTTTACAGCCAATTCACAGGAGCTGGACACCGCGTTGATCCAGCAGGCCCGCGTCTACGTGGATACGTACGAAGGCGCCTTCGAGGAAGCGGGCGATATTTTGATTCCTCTGCGATCCGGCGACATCGCGAGGGATCACGTCCGGGCGGAATTGACCGAACTGGTCACGGGCAGGAAGGCCGGACGCACCAGTGTCGAGGAAGTCACGGTGTTCAAATCCGTGGGTTACGCCATGGAGGACGCGGTCACCGCCCGGCTGGCCTATGAGCGGGCGGAAGCTGCCCGGGTGGGCGCCACCTTCGAACTGGAAGCATGAAGCGCGTTCTGATCATCCGGTCCGGCGCGGTCGGCGACCTGATTCTTACCCTCCCCGTACTCGCCGCGCTGAAGAAACGCTACGACGGCATTTCCATCGACATGATGGGCGACCCGGTCCGCCTTGCGCTGCTGAAACAGTGTGGATACGTGGACAAGGTGCTGTCGATCGACGACCGGGACTTCACCCCGCTGTTCGTGAGGCACGCGTCGCTGGCGGACGGGCTCGCGCTGCGTAATCTCCAGTCATACGACGCGATTATATCCTACCTCCCTGACTCCGACGGCGTGTTTGCGGAGAACCTGCGCCGGATCGCGGCGGGTCCCGTTCTCTCGGGCCTGGCGCATCCCGATGGGGACGATGCGGCACGGCGGATGCACATGACGCACGTGTTGATGAAGGTCCTCATCTCCCTGGGCGTGGACCCCGTGGCGGAAGCGCCTGAATTGCGGCTGCCTTTACACATCGCGGAAGCAGATTCGCGTCGGGAATCTTCGGACAAACCTGTGATAGCCGTCCATCCAGGTAGTGGCGGGATGGCGAATGCTGGCCGGCGGAGCGGTACGTGTCTTTGATCGAATGCCTGGTCGACAGGGGCTACAGGCCGGTAGTAACCTTCGGTCCGGCGGACGACACGGTTCGCCGCCACATTCTGCCTCGGATAGAGGCCCTTGAGGTGCTTGTCGTGGATGACCGCCCGCTCGTTGACATGGCCGTCCTCTACGCCCGGTATCAGGCGATGATTGGCAATGACTCGGGCATGACCCACCTGGCCGCGGCTGCGGGCACGCCCGTCATAGCTCTTTTTGGCCCCACGGACCCGGCCGTCTGGGGCCCGAGGGGGAAACAGGTCCGGCTGTTGTGGGGAGGCGATGAGATCGAGAAAGATGTGGGCGGGTTGATCTGGAAGGCGCCATTTCGCCCACGCAGCCTTGCGGACATCGACGTGGAGACTCCTATACGCACACTATTTAATCTCGGCGTCGCGGCCGGTACAGCGATTAAATAGTTTCAAGAGATTCGGGTAGTTCCACGTATATACAAAGTAGATGCACAGGAAACCCCAACATCCAGGAAGCCGCTTGACACGATTTTCACGATGTGCTAAGTTCGCCGACATGCGACCAGACCGGTTGACTATCCTGCGTTGGAGCGCGCTGATCGCGCTCGCCCTGTTCGTACTCTCGACGACGTCACACAACCACGACGTCGCCGAATGCGTCGACGGCACCTGCGTGCCCTGCCACGTCCAGGGCCTTCCGCTGATCGATTCCGACGACCGCTCCGGCGTGCACGAAACCCCCGATGCATCGGTACGCCGAATCTCCTTCGTATATGCTCTGAACCACCCCTGCAATGCCGAGATCCACAGCAAGGACTCCCGGGCGCCACCCGCCTGAATACCCCTCCAATCCCATAGCAGGCTGATTGCCGATGCCCTGCGCCGTTACCGGTCGATCAATGAAGACCCGGCGCATTGGCGATCGTTTTCCCGTATTTAGGAACTCGCAGACGCGCCAACGGCGCGGCCGCGATTCCGTATATCTCATTTATCTCATTTCCCGGAGGGTGAGTCCATGGAAACCGGTCCGGTATCCCGGATGAAACATGAAAGCGAAGTAGCGACGGTCGATGCGCCTCAAAAGCAGGCCGCAGCAGCCGATGGGACTTCGACACCCGTGCTCGAGGCACGGTCGCTGTCCAAGCGTTACGGCGAGCTGGAGGCTGTTGCAGGCCTGGATCTTCGTGTGGAGCCATCGGAAATCTACTGCCTGCTTGGCCCCAACGGCGCCGGCAAGACGACTACGATCCATCTTTTCCTGGGGTTTCTGGAACCGACGTCCGGAAGCGTGCACGTGATGGGTCTGGACGTCGCCGACGAGCCTTTGAAGTCTAAAAACCACCTGGCCTATATTCCCGAGCAGGTCATGCTCTATCGCAACCTGAGCGGCCTGGAAAACCTGGCTTACTTCGCGGCGCTGGGCGGGAAGGAGTCCCTGTCGCCCGATCGCCTCACCGAAATCCTCGTCGAAGCGGGCCTGCAGACGGAAGCGGTACATTCACGCGTCTCCGAATACTCCAAGGGTATGCGGCAGAAAGTCGGCATTGCGATCGCCATCGCCAAGGATGCAGACGCCCTGCTCCTCGACGAACCGACGTCGGGCCTCGATCCCCAGGCGTCGAATGAATTCTCCGAATTGCTGGAACGACTCAAGGAACGGGGCGTCGCGGTGCTGATGGCGACCCACGATCTGTTTCGCGCGAAGGAGTCCGGGACGCGGATCGGAATCATGCAGCATGGCAGACTCGTGGTGGAGATGACGACCGATGAAATCGGCCATGCCGATCTCGAACGCATCTACCTGGATCACATGCACGAATAGGAGCCGACCATGATAAGGCATATAATCCGCAAAGAGTTTATGGACATGGTGCGGGATGGACGCTTCCGATGGTGCGCCGCGCTGGTAGGCGTCCTGCTCCTGGTCTCGCTGGGAACCGGATGGGTCCAGGCGCGCAATGCGCAGAAGGAACTGACCGCCGCACAGGCCACCGCCCGTGATCACTGGGAATAGCAGGGCGAGAAGAACCCCCATTCCGCGGCCCACTACGGCGTCTACGCCTTCAAGCCCCGGCTGGCGCTGTCCTTTGTCGATGAGGGCGTGGATTCCTATACGGGGACGTCGGTACTGCTGGAAGCCCACAGACAGAACGATTTCCTGTTGCGACCGGCGCAGGACGCGACACCCGCGCAACGCATCGGCGCCTTGACGGCGGCGCAGGTCCTTCAGCACCTGGTGCCGCTGCTCATCATCCTTCTGACCTTCGGCGCCCTCGCCGGGGAGCGGGAACGAGGCACGCTGCGGCAGTTGCTGGCTACGGGCGTCGGACGCCTCGAGCTCGCACTGGGCAAGGCCCTCGGCGTAGCCGCAGCCCTGGCGCTGCTTCTGATACCCGCGGCGCTTGTCGGGGCGGCCGCCATCGTCATGGGAAGCCCCGGACCGGCGGCATCCCCGGTGATCCGGGGCGCTGTGCTGGCCGGTGTCTACCTGGTTTATTTCGCGACGTTTATCGGGCTGTCTCTCGCCGTCTCGGCGAGGGCGCCTTCGGCGCGGACCGCACTGGTGGTCCTGCTGGCCATCTGGGTGGTTAACGGCCTCGTGGCCCCGCGTGTGGCGGTGGATCTGTCGAAGTGGCTGTACCCCACGCCCTCGGCGGTGGAGTTCGCTCAGACCCTTGGCAAGGAGATGGCCGACGGGGTGGGCGGCATCGTGCGTCCCGACCGTGCCGAGTCAACGCAGGAGCTCCTGGATGAGTACAACCTGGAAAACGTCGAAGACCTTCCGATCAACGCCATTGGCGTCTTTCTGCAAAAGAGCGAGGAGTTCGGCAACCAGATCTTCGACCGGAATTACGGTGCCCTGTGGAACGCCTTCGAGCGCCAGGGATACGTACACGAGGCGCTTGCGGTCACGGCGCCTCTGCTGGCGGTTCGGACGCTTTCCATGGGCCTGGCCGGTACCGATGTCGAACAGCACCGGCACTTCGCCGCCGCCGCGGAGCAATACCGCCGGGAACTGGTGCAGCGCTTGAATGTTGACATGACCGAGAACTCCCGTACCGGTGAAGTTTACCTCGCCGCGGCCGATCTCTGGTCGCAGATGCCGCCCTTTCGATATGACGCCCCGACGGTGGGATGGGTCCTGCGGAACCGGGCCCTGTCGCTCCTGTTGATGGGGCTGTGGCTGGCCGGTGCGTTTGTTGCCGTTACAGTCGCCGTTCGTCGCGCGGAGGTGGCCTGATCATGGGGACCATGACTACGAAGACCATCCTGGTAAATGAGTGGCGGCTTCTCGCCGCAGGCCGAATCCTGCGGGTTGTTCTTCCGCTCTTTGTCGTCCTCTTCGCCTATGCGCTGGCCAACGGCATGGCCTGGGTCCGTTTCCAGGAACGCACGGTGCAGGTCGTGCGCGACGGGAATGTCGAACGGACCGACGGATTGAAACGCGAACTGGCCGCCATTGAAAACGGAAGCCGTCCGTCCTCTCCGTTCCGCGACCCCCGCGCCGCCAACGTGATGGGTGGAGCACGGGGCGCCCGATCCGTCGTGCTGGAACCCGGTCCCCTGACCGCCCTGGCGGTGGGGCAAAGCGATCTCCTGCCGTACTACTACGATATCAGCATCAATACCAACGAATCCACCTTCCTTCAGAACGGCGAGGTGGAGAATCCCCTCAACCTCATGGTCGGGCGATTCGATCTGGCCTTCGTGGCGATCTACCTGCTGCCTCTTCTCGTGCTGGCCCTGAGTTTCAACGTGTTATCGGGGGAGCGAGAGCAAGGCACCCTGGCGCTGACGCTTTCCCAACCCGTGTCGGCGCGCCGCATCGTGGCCACGAAACTCGCCTTCCGGGCACTGCTGGTCATGGCCGTGGCCATCGGGGTGTCGGTACTCGGCATACTGATCGCCGGGAGCTTCGGATCGTCAGAACCCTCCGGCCGGGTGCTGCTGTGGTGTGCGGCACTGACGGTATACGCGCTGTTCTGGTTCTCGCTTACCGCATGGGTAAACAGTTTGGGAAGGTCTTCCGCATGGAACGCCACGGTGCTGGTGGGTGCCTGGCTCGTGCTGGTGGTGGTGCTGCCGGCCGCAATCAACATTGCCGCGGGCCTCTTTCACCCGCTGCCCTCCCGTGTGGAGATGATCACTGCCCAGCGCGAAGCCTCGAACGATGCGGTAAGCCGCCGCAGCGAGCTGCTTGCCCGCTACCTCGAGGACCACCCGGAACTCGCCGCCGGCGCGGTTGCGGATGAATCCAATCGGGCGGCCCTCGCCTGGGCCGCCACGGAAGCAGTCAACCGGCGCCTGGAGGAGGTGTCGGCGCAACACCAGATACGGCGCGAGGAGCAAAGTGAACTGGTCCGTCGATACAGGTTCCTTTCCCCGGCGCTCCTGGTCCAGGAACTGCTTATCGACGCGGCGGGAACGGGTGATGCGCGGTTCGCCCGGTTTCAGACTCAGGTGCGCGAATTCGCAGATCAGTGGCGTTCCTTCTTTGTGCCGGCGATTCTGGCCGGAGAGAAGATGTCGGCGGACGCGCTTTCCATGGTACCGGAATTTCAGTTCGCAGACGAGTCATTGAGCGACGTGAGCCGGCGCGCCGCGGTACCGCTTTCCACGCTGACCGTACTGGTCGGGTTGGTGAGCGCGGGAGCCTGGATCGGTCTTGGAAGGGTGCGTGGCGCTGGATGAGCCGGTTCCGGGGGGCGTCCTGCTCGCGGCAACCCACCTTCTGAACAGGCACCTTTGCAGGGCGTGCCCCGGGGCGGAATGCGGACAGGCATCTTAGACTTCATCGCATCGACACGGTCTTCCGAATCGAACTTCGGGCCAGAGATCCAGGGGGCTGAATCGTCTAGAGTATTTCCCAGATGGACCTGGTTGCGTTGCTCTCCCACTGCCTCGGCATGGATGCAAATGATTATGGCATTACTCACTTTGCCGCGGCTCTGGGTATATCCGGTCATCGCCCTGTTCAAGCTCAAGCTGTCCGGCTGGCTCTCATAGGCAAGAATACGATGATACTTTGGAGAGACGAAGCTACTGAGGGAAACGTTACGCGACTTACTTGGTAAAGGCTTTTCAATCCGCGCGGCATTCTGCAGTCTTGGGCTTCTCAAGGGGAAATGGCTTGGGGATTCCTTAAACTGACCTGATCAACTATAGTGTCGAAGAATTCATTGAAAGGCTGCGATGTACGTAGAATAGATGGACCCGTATTGAAATCCACTTCTACCAACACGAAATCTTCTACTGTCCCAGTAGTCCAGGATGGAGGTCGTCGGCCCGACAGAGAGCGAATTCGATTTCGAAAGAGATCGCACCACGTAGAACCGTGCTTAGTAGAATAGTTGTCCTCGGCAACATTGAAGACCATGATATAACCAATCGCAATCTCCGGCGAGTAAAGCTGAGCATTTGTGACTTCGCCGATCATATCATCTATGCGATTGGGAACAGTACCACCGAGGTTTTTCAGGATTGACTTCAGCGAGACCCCGAGCCGATACTTGCCGTCATAGCACCAGGCCACGTCCCATTTTTTTTCACGTCCTGCACCAGGAATAGTGGCTTCTTTCTCGACGTCATTAAGACCTCGCCGATTAACCTCCTGCACGCAGAAATCTGCCAATACGTCAAGTCGTGCGGTCGAAGTTGCCTTTTCTTCTGCGACAGCGATTCGGTAAAGATCGTCTACAGCCTCCTGGGCAGATATCAAGCACTTACCTCCCTTCCAGCTACAGGTAATTCCCTTTTCGTTTCGATCTCCCCGGTACGTATTTCAACTTTTCTTAGTAGGCTAGTGGTTTTATTTGTTAACCGATCTACAGCCTTCCCGTAGTAGACAGGGTCGACTTCAATACCGATGCTGTTACGGCCACACTTGGCCGCTGCAATCTGGGTCGAAGCAGTTCCCGTAAAAGGATCAAGTACCGTGTCTCCTACAAAGCTGAACATCCGGACTAAACGATCTGCCAAGGCGACTGGAAAAGGGGCAGGATGGTCGCGGGTCGATGCACCAGCTATATCGGTCCATATCTGACGAAATTGTGTTTTAAAACTCTCCTCGGACAAAAGACTCAGCGTCCTCGCGGCGACGCTTGGTTTTCGATAACCACCAGGCTTACGTTGCATCAAAATGAACTCTATGTCGTTTTTAATCACGGCATTGGGTTCGTACGGTTTGCCCAAGAAACCGCCTGTTCCACGCTCCACTTCATGTGCTACGTTTGCAATCTTGTGCCATATAATAGGCGCAAGATTGTCAAACCCGATTTTTCTACATCTATCCTGAATGGCAGCGTGCAGGGGTACTACAGTATGGCGGCCATCGTTTTTGCGTCGCGAAAGACAGACGTCACCAACCACGCAAATGAGCCGTCCTCCAGGTACAAGTACGCGATGGCATACACTCCACACTGCATCAAGCTGTTCGAGGAACTCATCGAAGTGTGTGATCCAGCCTAACTGCCCTTTAGAACGCCGGTATTGCTTAAGGGTCCAATACGGTGGCGACGTAAGTACAAGGTGGACTGATTCATCGGATAGTACGGCACGACGGGCATCTCCGAGCAACAGCTGATGATGGGTAGGAATCTGTTCCACGGCAGCCGAGATCATAGACATACCGAGCGAGTCTTTTGCGATCCGTGGTAAGTCGCGCGAGGGATCTTTCAGGTTTCGGAATGGTTCTGGTACGAACGTGGTGAGAGGCACCGTTTTATTCATCTGATCTGTATCCAGAAATACCATCAATTTGGTGACAGTTTACCCGTTCTACTACTGACGTGTTGGTTTCAATAACTTACGTGTGATAGACTTAGGCCTCATACAGACATGAAGTGTTCTGAATTGGCCAAACCTAAACCATTTCAACCAATGCTGACTCACAATTATGCAATACCCCGGTTACTTGATAAGAATCGTGTGTAGACTAGACTCATATCTTAAATCCATCGTTTAGGATATTAACTGATTTCTGCAATTGACACAAAGTAAAATGCGTTTCTAACTACTAATGTCAGCGTTGTATTGGCGCTAGTTTGAATCGACAGGAAATTCAGCGTAAATAGATTGGCGACCCGACGAAGTTTTCGCCTATACGGCTGTGTGCTAAAACACTGATAATGATTGATTTGGTCTATGTATTGTGTATTACATCCATACATGTGAAACTAGTAGAATTACAGATATATAATGATGTCATAATTTGCTCGTACTCGGCAGGTGGTTTGTAGTCAAAGGACGAGTCCAAGCGATTACGATTGTAGAGTTTGTCGATGGATTAATCGGTATGTGAATGGACATATTCCAATGGCTCATACTCGTGGAGGTAGACCTCCTCGTATTTGAGGGTTCCGATGGAGCGTTCTGCCTTGATATTGCGATATTTCTTACAATTAAGCTGACGGTTGACTAAGCAAACAAATTGTACTTGATTATTCCTGAGACTCACGAGGTAGAGTGTCGATTTCATCTTGACGGGTATGCAAATGTTCGATTCGTATAAAGTTCCGAGGAGTCCAGCAAGTAGCTTAGCATTTTGCTCTGCATCGGAAGAGTTGGAAATATGATTGGATCAGATGAGTATATCGTAGGTAGAAAAACTGGAGACTGGCCAGTAGCAACAACGCCGGCTCATGATCTGATCTTTGCTGCCGATCGCAAAGATTGCAGTACACTTGAGAATCTTGAATTTCAACATTGTACGTTTGCCAATGTGAGTTTTAAGGAAGCAGATATCAGAAACTGTCGTTTCATAAACTGTGCGTTTTTGAGTTGTTACTTTAGAAAATCGGAACTGACTGGAAGCACGTTTGTTGGTTGCAAGTTCCTAAGTTGCGATTTTCCAAAGGTGATAGTACAGTCATGCGATTTTAGGTATTCTCGATTCGAAAACTGTGTGTTACCATTTGATGAAATGGAACATTCATTACCTCGAGAGCCAAATCTCCGCGAAGAATTGGCGGACAGATTGGCGATCGCTTCGGACGCCATTGGACTTCAGAATGACAGGCGCAAATACCGTCTAGCAGCTATACAAGCTAAGAAAGAACACCTAAAAGCGGCTATTGTAAGCAAGAGCGAATGGTATCGACGCCATTACTCCGGTTTACGCAGGCTCTCTGCATTTGCTCAACTCATCACAAGCTACTTCTATGATATAGTTTGGGGGCATGGTGAAAAGCCAATAATCCTTATCCGAAATATAGTTATCCTGGCGTTTCTCGTATTCCCTCTCTTACTCTGGTTTGTTCATGATTCGTTGAATCAGTCGTCAGAACCATTAGGTATTAGTGATGTCATTTGGTTGAGCGTGGCGACGTTTATATCCGTAGATTCGGTTAATGTCGTAAGTGCAACTGGTACACTTGCACGCATCATACTAACGATTGAAGCATTTTTGGGATTCGTATCGTTCGGTTTATTGATTACACTGCTGGTGCGATGGATGTTCAAACGATGACTCAATGTCGTGCCATTATACTCTACGGTTCTCGCGCCCGAGGTGATGCCGACCGTTTCAGTGATATCGATGTACTAACGGTTGCTCACGATATGCCGAATGTGGACGAAATCGCCGCTTTGGTTCCTGAATTGCCTAAGGATCTGCTACAGATCAGTCACTATACTTGGGAGGAAATAGAGTCCATGAGTAGATATGGATCCCTATTTCTTCACCACATAGCAAATGAGGCATCAACATTGCTCTACGAAGGGGATGCTCACGCACGCATGTCCAAATTACTAGGTTCGCTTCCGCCATATCAGTTGGCTGGTCGTGATTTAAAGGGATTCAGATCTATTATAAATGATGTCCAATCTGGCTTAGCTGCTGGACTGCCGCCGTGTTTTGAGCTTGCAGTGCTTGGAGGCGTTGCGAGACATGCCTCAGTTCTCGCTTGCTATTTGGTAGGGGTTCCAACTTTTGGCAGGGATTGTATCACCCGGGCAGCGGTGTTTCTTGAGATGCCCGAGGTTTTGAGCAAACTACAACTAGCACACTCATTCCGCTTGTTTGAGGAGAGAAAATGTGGCGTGCTAGATCAGGTTTCAAGAAACGACGTAGAGCACGTGATTGATATTATGAGTAAAATGCTCAGTAAACTGGAGGGATTGGTTTATGCCAGACCTGAACGATTGCCTTCGTCTGATCGCGTTTACAAAAGGTTCAGTAGAGGACATTGATTCTGCTTATGCATCACGAGCAAGACTGAAGCGGTCTGTTCTAAGTGTAGGTCAATTGGCGGCGGCGCGGGCGGGTGTCTCCGAGCCTTTGATGCCGGAAGACATCACACGCATGCAGTCTGAGGATCCTATAGCCTCAGAAATCCTACAGATCTGCACATCGGTCTTATCAAAATCGCGTTCATTGTTTCAGCCGAGTGAGTCACTTGATTCTCGCTGGCGTACTGGGTGGAACGCTGTCTGCGAGGATCTGGAGTTACTCGAACAGGTACTAACAGACAATCAGGATCGGCTCAATAACTAGAACTCGATGTGGTTTTTCTCTATGGAACCATCTGATCATTACGAATTCGTACTGCCTGAACAGCAATTGTGTATTTCTGATTTTACCTACTTGTAACTCCCAACCTAAGCTTTGTTCAAAGCCGTGACTGAAAGAACCAGGCCGCCTTACCTGTCCTGTCCACAGTAAGGCTGCACGCAGGGCCAAAGGTGTGGGTCGTAGTCACGGAGACCGGTTGGGTTTCCATGGTGAAGGCCGTGATGCCGGCGATTCCGCCGTTCGCTCCAACCTGCCTTGGTCCATCGCGGTCTTCGTCCGGAGGAATCCGCTCCACCACGATATCGAGATCGGGTCCGCGGAACTTCGTCCGTTCAGGGGAAGCAGCCGGCCCGTCCGCGGTTTCGGCGGTCTTCCTGAGATCCGCATCGCCTGTCTTAGCACGCGCGGAACCAGCCGGTCCCAACTTGAGGTATCCGTAAAACCCCAGTTCCGCTTCGAGCAGATCGGCCTCGTTGGGCGGCAGGGCTACGGTCACCGAGGTGACATCCCGGAAAAGCCGGTTGTCAAGATCGTCCCCGATGGCCGAGCGATAGCGCGTGAGGAAACCGCTACGCGTAATTTCTGCCTGATCCGAAACTGTCTGGCGCGGGGGCAGGTCGGGCGCCCACTGATTCAGGAAACCAGGATCGTACTCCATTACCCAGGAGATCAACCGAGCGTCGTCCCGGCGCGGGATCTCGACAGACCAGAACCACGGAATGTCCTGGTCCTGGTACCTTCTGTTGCGCTTGTAACGCCTCACTTCCCGATCCGTGCCCTGTTTCAGCCGGCGCGCCAGCTCTTCCGCCCCGCCCTCCGACTCAATGCTGAATGCCAGGCCGTCCCGGGGCGACCAGGAGGTCTTGTCCGGATTCATGAACTCGAAATAGGTCTGGCGGCCGTAGTAGTATCGGCCGGTCCAGGACATGCCCGTGGCCTGGTCGTGGGTCGTCCGCTCCTCAGAACAGGCGAAGTGTTCGTTCAGAAACCCGGACGCGGACAGGGCGCGGTAGGTGTCCCGGTCGACGAAGACGAGCAAGTGGTTCAGGTAGACGGGATGCATGGCTCAGACGGGAAACTGGGGATCGTCGGCCGCGGAGAGGTCGCCTGGGCGGTTCAGCACGCCGCCGGGATCCGGTGGAACGACTTCGTGATCGACCAGGGGATCGCCCGTTGAAGCCATCCAGCGGTCCAGGCTGGCGCGCATTTCATGCAAAGTTTCGGCGGCTTCGGGCCGGTCAGCCAGGTTGTTGGTCTCGGATGGATCGAACAGGGTGTCGTAAAGCCGTTCCCGGGGGACGGTGCGTTCACGCCAGCCCTCTTCGATCAGGGATGATTTCGTGATCGACGCATCGCAGTTCGTCATGACGGGCAGGTCGCGGTCGCCGTATCGCCGGATGTACTTCCACCGGCGGGACCTTACGGCCCGCTGGGGCTCGTAAGCCGCGTGGTAATTGACCTCGGCGAAGACTTCATCCCGCACCTCTTCGGCGTCGCCCCGCACCAGGGGATCCAGGGAAACGCCCTGCAGCCAGCCCGGGCGGCCGATCCCGGCCAGATCGCACACGGTCGGAAATACGTCGATCTGGCTCACCATGCCGTCGACGACCTTGCCGCCGCCGTATCCCGAGGGACCGCGCAGGATGAGCATGACGCCCATGCCGTGGTCGGTGAGGTGGCACTTCATCATGGGGAAGGCGATGCCATGGTCGGTGGTGCAGATGACCAGGGTGTCGTCCCGCCACCCGTACCGGTCTATCGCCTCCAGCACGCGTCCCATCTTCTGATCCAGCGTACGGGCGGCATCGATAAAGAGGCCCATGTCGCGGCGGAAATCGGCAGAATCCGGGAAAGGCGCCGGCGGACGCACGTAACGGGGATCGCTTGGCCTTTCTCCGTCCGGTTGCGGCGCGAAGCCCGCGCCTCTGCGATGGGTTTCACCGAATCCCACATCCAGGAAGAAGGGCCGGTCATGGGATTCCGACAGGAAAGACGCGGCCAGTTCCTCGGCGGGCGCTTTTTCGTTACCGGCTTCTCGCGGCATGACGCGGGACCAGCCGGCGTCGTCGAGATCCTTGACGACGTGCTGGAACCCGGCCATCACCGTGTCGTACCCCGCCCTTCGCAGGGTATGCATGATGAGCCTTGCGGGGTGGTGGATCGACCATCCCCGGTTGACCAGGCCGAACATGCCGCAACTGTGAGCCCACTGCCCGGTAAGCAGGGCCGCCCGGCTCGGGGAGCAGGTGGGGTTCGCGCAGTAGGCGGACCGAAACAGCACCCCTTCCTCCGCCAGATGTTGCAGGGCGGGTGTCGGGATGGCGTGGCCGTAGGGCTGGATATACCGGCCGGTGTCGTGGGAATGGAGGTAGACGATATTCATATCGGTGCGTTCCGCGTTCAAAAGGTTCTGGGGCGTTCCACGTTCAAAAGGCTATGGGGCGCGGGACAACCGCCGTGCTACATGCGCCTGGGCACTTCGATGCCGAGCAGGTCCAGCACCCGTTCGAGCGCCCGCAGCGTGACCCCTGAAACAGCAAGCCACGAGGCGCGGCGGTCGCCGTCTTCCTCGCTCAGGATGTGATGAGTGTGGTAGAACCGGTTGTAGGCCGTGGCCAGTTGGAAGGCGTACTCGCACAGGTGGTTCGGCGCGCGGGTCTCGAAGGCTAGGCCGATCACCGCCGGCAGCTCGGACAGTTTGAGGTCCAGGTCGCGTTCCGATTCACTCTTGGGGGCCATGACCCGTCCGGCTTGAAGGCCGCGGTCGCCGGCCCTCCGCAATACCGACTTGATCCGCACCGCGGCATAGAGGATGTAAGGTCCCGTGCGGCCCTCGAAGGACGAAAAGCGCTCCAGGTCGAACACGTAATCCTTTGTGCGATGGTTCATCAGGTCGGCGTATTTCAGGGCGGCCACGCCCACGATACGGGAGATGGTCTCTTTCTCGTCGTCATCGTATTCCCGGATCGATTCTATGGTCTCGATCCGCGTCCTGGCGTGTCCGGTCACCAGTTCGATCAGGTCCTTCAGCTTCATGATCCCGCCCTCGCGGGTCTTGAAGGGCTTCCCGTCCTTCCCGTTCATGGTCCCGAAGCCGTTGTGCTCCAGGCGCGTCGACTCCGGCGCCACACCCGTCTTCCAGGCGGCCTTGAAGACCTGCCTGAAGTGCTGCTGCTGCCGGTTGTCGACCACGTAAAGCATGTAATCCGGCCGATAATCCTCCACGCGCTGGTCGATGGTCGCCAGGTCGGTCGTGCCGTACAGCACCGCGCCGTCGGTTTTTTCCAGCATCAGCGGCGGGATCGATTCCCGGTCTCCGGGTTCTTCCACTTCCACGACCAGGGCGCCCCGGCTTTCCCGGGCGTAGCCTTCCTCCTTCAGCTGTGCGATCAGACCGCGCACGCGGTCCTGCGTGTCACTCTCGCCGAGCCACAGGTCGAAGCGGATGTTCAACTGTTCGTAGCTCTGCCGGAGGTCATCGACGGACACGTCCCGGAAGTGCTTCCACAGGGCCCGGTAACCCGGACGTCCGGCCTGGAGTTCCACCGTGGCCTGCCGTGCGGCCTCGGCGAAATCCGGGTCGTTTTTCTCTCTTTCGCTGGCCTGTGGATACAATTCTTCCAGATCGGCGATGTCCACGGGAGGCTCTTCGGGATAGGGCCCGGATTCTCCCGCATCGAAATACGGAAGGTCCGGCTGGCGGCCCCGAAGTCCCTCGATGATGAGTCCCATCTGCAGTCCCCAGTCGCCCAGGTGCACGTCGCCGATCACTTCGTGACCGACGAAGCGGCAGATCCGCACGATGCTCTCTCCGATTATCGCGGCGCGGAGGTGGCCGACGTGGAGCGGTTTGGCCACGTTGGGACCACCGTAATCGACGATGATCCTGCCTGGAGTCCCGACGGTTTCACAACCCAGCCGTTCGTCCCCGTGTACTTCCTGTACATGGGCGGCGATGAATTCGTCTTTAAGCTGGATATTGATGAATCCCGGTCCGGCGAGGGACAGGCCATCGAACACTTCAGGCGCAGAGACGGATTCCACCACGTTCTGCGCGATCTGCCTCGGGTTGGTCCGGTACTGTTTGGCCGCCGCGAGCGCCCCGTTGCACTGGAACTGGCACAGGTCCGGCCGATCGGAAACCCGCACTTCGCCATAGCTTCGATCATAGCCGGCCGAATCAAAGGCGCCTGCAAAAACGATGGTAAGTTTATCCGCCAGCGTTCCCACTGGGTTCCCTTCAGGCTGGATTGCCGTAGATGGTGACCACGAGCCGCCGCGCGCCGCCGCGGTCCCGGTGTTCGCAGAGAAAGATGCCCTGCCAGATGCCCAGATTCAGCCGGCCGGCCGTGATGGGTATGGACACGCTGCTCCCCATCATCGAAGCCTTGATATGGGCCGGCATGTCGTCCGGCCCCTCCTCGTCATGGCGGTAATGCGGCTGGTTCTCGGGAACAAGGACGTTCAAATGGCGCTCGAAGTCGCCGCGTACGTCGGGTGCCGCGTTCTCATTGATGGTGAGGGATGCGGAAGTATGACAGATGAAGACGTGGGCGATGCCGACCTCGATGCCGGCCAGTTCGGGGACCTGGTTCGTGATTTCATCCGTCACCAGGTGAAAGCCCCGGGGCCTGGGCGTAAGGGTGATCTGCTTCTGAATCCATTGCATCAGCGTACGCACCGCCTCGGGAAACGGCCCACCGGACGAACACGTGAATCGTCCGGCGAACTGCGTGCGTTACAGCACATGCCGCTTCAGGAAACGTTCCACGTCGTCGTAGTAGGCGACGATCGTTTCTACTTTGCGCCAGCCGTGCCCCTCGCCTTCGTACAGCCGATAGATGTGGGGCACCTTGTTCTGCTTCAGGACCTCGACGATGGATTCGGCCTGGTCCTGCGGGACCACCTTGTCCTCGCTGCCCTGGAATATGGCGACCGGGTCTCTGATCCGGTCCGCGTGGAAGAGCGGCGACCAGGCCTGGTACCGGTCGCTGTGCTCGGGCAGCGTCCCGACCATCAGGTCCAGGTACTTCGCCTCGAACTTGTGGGTGTCCGTGGCCAGGCCGAACAGATTGGTCACGCCGTACAGGCAAAGGCCGGCCCGAAAGACCCCGGGATGATGGATGAGAACGTTCAGCACGGTAAATCCGCCTGCGCTGCCGCCCTTGATGACGATACGGTCCGGATCGGCGAGTCCCCGTTCGACGAGGGCAAGCGCGCCGCTGACGGCGTCCTCCGTATCGTACTCGCCCCAGTGTTCGCGCAGGGCGGTCATGTAGGAGCGCCCGTAACCCGTACTTCCGCGGTAGTTTACGTACAGGCAGGCATAGCCCCGGTTGGTGAAGAAGGGGATCTCGGCCGCGTAGTCGGCCCTGGACTGGCCCGTCGGCCCCCCGTGGATACTGACGATGACCGGGGGCTTGCCCGAACCAGTGAACCGGCTGCTGGCGGGTGGATAGTAGAGTCCGTGCACCTCGCCGCCGCCCGGGTTCGTCCAGGATATCGATTCGGGAATGGACAGGTCCGCCTCGGGAATCATCTCCGACTGGCTGCGGCGATGTACCGTATGGGCGCTTTCATCCAGGGTGACCACGCGCTCGGGGACGGTAGACGAAGAAGCGATGCACGCAACGGTGTTTCTCGCCGGCGAGACGGCGACCTGCATCATCCAGGTATATAGGGGCGTGTCCAGTTTCGTACTCCGGCCCGTGGCCAGGGAGACTTTCCACAACGACGCGAATCCCCTATCGTTGCCGCGGTAGTACAGGGAATCGCCGTCGAGCCCCCAGCCGTAGACACGCACGCCCTGCACCCAGGCGGGATCGGCCAGGGTGGTGCCCTCCACCAGTACGCGCCGTTCTCCCGTATCCAGGTCCACCACGACCAGGGCGTCCCACTCTCCTTCCGTAACGATGTAGGCCAGCCACTTTCCATTTGGAGAAAAGGCGGGTTGGAAGACCGGTGTGTCCGTGTCTCCCGCGATCAACTGCTCTTCTGCCAGGGAACGGCGGCCGGTATCGATCCGGCCGGTCTTCAGCCTCGTCCCGTCCCAGGGCATCTGGGGCTGGTCCCATTCGATCCACGCGATCCGTTCGCCGTCCGGGTGCCAGGCCGGCTGCATGTAGAAATCGGCGCCGCGCACCAGGTTGACCGGCCAGCCGCTGCCCTCGCCGTCGACCAGGGCGATGACGTCGACGGATTCACAGGTATGGACGTAGAGCACCCACGCGCCGTTTCGCGATACGGCCGGAGAAGCCGACGCGCCAAAGGCGGGCGTGATTGGTCTGGCCGGTCCCGGGGTCAGGGACTGGCGGTACAGCCGGCCGTCCTTTTCGGCGAAGACGACGAAGTCGTCCGCCACGGTGAAATCGCCGCCGCCGTAACCCACGCCGCCCCGGACCGGATGCCCGTCCGTCAGGTCGTAAGGCGCCTCGTTGCCCTTGCGGCAGACGAGTACGCCGATGTCCGAACGCTGTTCCAGCCAGACCAGGCTGTCGCCGTCGCCGTTCCACTGCACATCGTAGAGCGGCGTCCGGACGCCCATGGTCTTCGCTGAAATGGCGCTTTTCCAGTAACCGTACGCGACGGGTATGCGATTCATTTGGCGATCGTTTTTAATCTGGCCGTTCTTATCGACCAGGCTGTGTTTACGCTTGTCTTGATCGTTTTCAATTCCTTTCTTGAATATATCGTCGGACGGTGCCAAAGCAACCGTTTATGCTCCGCCGGAAAGTCCGGCTCAGTCATCGAAATCACGTCATACCGATCCAGGGTTACGATCCTTCCATGCGCCTGTCCGAATACCTGTTCCAGACACACCGCGAACCCCAGGGTGAAGCGGAACTGATCAGCCATCAGCTCCTCCTTCGCGCCGGTCTCGTCCGACAGGTGGCATCCGGCATCTTTGCCTACCTGCCCATTGGCCAGCGGGTTAAGCACCGTATAGAGCACATCGTCCGTGAAGAGATGGACGCCATCGGCGGGCAGGAGGTGACGCTGCCCGTCGTGCAACCCGCGGAGCTTTGGAGGGAAAGCGGGCGCTGGCAGCAGATCGGCAGCGAAATGGCTCGGCTGAAGGACCGGAATGACCGCGACCTTTGCCTGGCCATGACGCACGAGGAACTGGTGACGTCGCTGGTTCGCGACGTGATCCGGAGCTATCGGCAGTTGCCGTGCCTGCTGTACCAGGTTCAGACGAAGTTCCGGGACGAACCCCGCCCGAGGGGCGGGCTGATCCGCGTGCGCGAGTTCACGATGAAGGACGGCTACTCGTTTCACGTGGATGCCGATGATCTCGACGCCTGGTACGACAAGGTATACGAGGCTTACGCCAACATATTCCGTCGTTGCGGACTCGACGCGGTGGCGGTGCGCAGCGACCCGGGCATGATGGGCGGATCGGACGCCCACGAGTTTATCGAACTGTCGCCGTCGGGCGAAGACACGATCCTGTCCTGCGCAGCCTGCGGTTACCGGGCCAACAGGCAGGTGGCCCGCTTCGGGAAAAACGATCTGACGCCGGAAGAGCAACTGCCCCTCGAGGAAATCCACACGCCGGGTACCGCCACGATCGATGATCTTGCCCGTTTCCTGGATATCCCGAAGACGAAGACCGCCAAGGCATTGTTCATGGTCGCCACTATCGCGGACGAACAAGGCGCGGCGGTGGACCGGTTCGTATTTGCCGTGCTCAGGGGCGACATGGAGCTCAGCGATACCAAGCTGGCCAACGCCGTCGGTGCGCTCCAACTCCGCCCGGCCATGTCCGAGGAGATCCGCGCCGTAGGGACCGAACCGGGTTTCGGCTCGCCCCTGGGTATCGATCGACCCCGAACGCTCCTGGTCGTGGACGACCTGATCCCGTCCTGCTTCAATCTGGTCGCGGGTGCCAACCGGGTCGACTACCACGTGGCCAATGTGAATTACGGCAGGGACTACGAGGCCGATCTCGTCGCCGACATCGCCGCGGCCGGCGACGGAAGCGCCTGTCCTTCCTGTGGAAGCGCCCTCCGGGCAGACCAGGGCATCGAAGTGGGCAATATCTTCAAGCTGGGCAACAAGTATAGCAAGGCCATGAACGCGGGGTACCTGGACAGGGAGAATGTCTCCCGGCCGATCGTCATGGGTTGTTACGGCATCGGCATCGATCGGCTCATGGCTTCGATCGTGGAGCGTCACCACGACGAAAACGGAATCTGCTGGCCCGCAAGCGTGGCGCCATTCCAGGTCATCCTCGTCGACCTGTCCGGCGGCGACACGCACGTTTCAGAAGTTGCGGCATCGGTTTACGACGATCTGGTCGAGGCGGGACTCGAGGCGCTTTACGATGACCGGGACGACCGCGCGGGCGTGAAGTTCAACGACGCGGACCTGATGGGGATCCCGGTCAGACTGACCGTGGGAGGGCGTGGCGTGAAGAAAGGCGTGGTGGAACTCAAGGTACGGCGATCGGGGCAGATGAAGGACATGCCGCTGGGGAATGGTCTGGCGGAAGAGGTGAAGAAGGTACTGGCGTTCTGCTCCTGACACGCTGGGGGCTATTCCCAGTGTAGGTCACACGATCTCCACCCCTGCCTCCGCCGCGATCCGCCGGACGTTAGCAACTGCTATCGGGATCTTTTCTTCGGGCAGATGTTCGACAAGCATGTAGCCGTCGGGATGGAGCGCTTCCCAGCGCCGCACGGCCGTGACGAGGTCGAGTTCGCCGGCGCCGGGCACTTCTTCGTTCATGTGGATGACGAACCCGGGTTCGACGCTGATGTCCTTGATATGGGAGACGGTGGAGATCGGCCCCATGACGTCGTAGATGTGGTTCAGGCGATCTGTGCTGTTGTATACCTGCGCCAGGGACTGGAAGTGATTGACGAAGTCCATGACCACACGCAGGCGGTCGGAACCGATCGCGTCGATTGCCTGCCGGTTGATTTCGGGAGACCCCATGATCGTGAGCGCGTGGGTCTCGACCACAACGGTCATTCCCTCTTCCTCTGCCTTCTTCGCGACTCGTGACAGGGTATTGACCAGTACCTCCATTCGCCCGGGTTCGTGGTTCTCGGGCGCGGGGTCGTAGGAGCCCGAGGGGTTCAGGCTGCCGGTCCGGATCAATACGTTGTGCGCGTTGAGGGCGCGTCCCACCTCCAGACCCCGGTGGATCGTCCTTACCACCCGGTCGCGGACCGCCTCGTCCGGGTCGAAGAGGCATTCGCGGTACCCGATGCCGAACTGGGCCAGTTCCAGTCCCAGGCGATCATAGAGATCGTTGGCCCGGTTGCAGTCCGAAGTCGTCAGCTCGTCCAGTATCTCGCCGGGTCCGTGATAGCAGACGGACGTGACACCCAGCTCCAGGCCCTTTCTCAGCACCTCTTCCGTGACGGCCCGGGGATCTCCCGGCGCGTATCCCACAACGCCCAGACGCATGGAAATGCCCTTTCTGTACCTGCCTGAATTCGATCGATCTCAAACTCGTGCGCGCCAGGAACACCACTATGGATCAAACCCGGCGCATGTTCAGTCCCCGATGATCACCAGCACGGCATTCTTGTCGACCGTATCCCCTTCGCCGACCCGGATCTCCCTGACCGTGCCGCCCGAATGAGCGCGCAATTCGTTTTCCATCTTCATGGCTTCGATGACGACCACGCCCTGGCCGGTCTCCACCGAGTCGCCCACGGCCGCGGATATCGACACGATGCGGCCCGGCATGGGCGCCTTGATCTGTTCCCCTCCGGCGCGGCGCCGGGACTTGACCTGGCCGCGCAACCGGGCCAGTTGCTCGTCCTCCACGGCCACCGCGGACGAAACGCCGTTGACCTTGACCTCCCGGTGCTCGCCCTGGTTCGCCGCCACCGCCGTGTATGACCTGCCACCTATGAGCAGGGAGTAGGAATGGTCCCCGTGGATCGAGACCATGTCGATTTCCAACGGCCTGCCATCGACATGCAACACGACCTGGTCTTCCTGGTCATCCAGGCTGACTGTGTACGTCGTACCCTGAATCGTGACGAGATAGCTCAATATCCACCTTTCTCTGTCTCTTGTGTGGGATCATATGCGGCTACATAAACCGCACGGCACGCGACGGCTCTTACGGCATGTGTAAGCCTGTACGGCATGCGGCGTCTCGCCGGCCGGTCAGCGTTCTCTTCGCATGGCGTCTCGCCGGCCGGTCAGCTTCCATGGACTCTCCCTGGCCCCGTCGGGTCCATCCCCGCCGGCCCCGGCCGGCATGGCCCTTCTCGCTTCCCGGTGTTTCATGATCGCGGCAAAAGCGGCGGCGATATGACGCTCATCGGCCCCGGCATCCTCGTCCGGCCCCATGGTCTCCACGAAGGCCGTCGAATAGTTGCCGGAGGTGAACCTGGGGTCCGACAGGGCCCGGATGTGAAAGGGAATGGTGGTCTTGATCCCGCCGATATCGTATTCCCCCAGGGCTCTTTTCATACGGGCGATAGCCTCCTCCCGCTTCTCGGCCCATACGATCAGCTTGGCGATCATGGGATCATAGTAAATCGGTACTTCGTACCCCGCGCAGAAGCCGCTGTCCAGCCGGACGCCGGGCCCCCCGGGCTCGCTCAGGCGCGTAACCACGCCGACCGAGGGCATGAATTGCGCATTGGGGTCTTCGGCGGAGATGCGGCATTCCAGGGCCGCGCCGAACAGCCGCACGTCTTTCTGTTCAAAGGGCAGGGGCATGCCGGCGGCGATTTCTATCTGCCTCCGCACCAGGTCCTGTCCCGTTCTCAACTCCGTGACCGGATGCTCGACCTGAAGGCGGGTGTTCATCTCGAGGAAATAGAACTGCCGGTCCTGGTCCACGATGAACTCCACGGTGCCGGCGTTGGTGTATCCGACGGCCTCGGCGGCCCGGACGGCCGCTTCGCCCATGGCGTTTCGCATGGCATCGTCGAGTATGCAGGAAGGAGATTCCTCTATGAGTTTCTGATGGCGGCGCTGTATCGAACACTCCCGCTCGCCCAGGTGCACCACGTGCCCGTGGCGGTCGGCGAGCACCTGGAACTCCACGTGACGCGGCTCCACCAGGTACTTTTCCAGGTAGACCGTGGCGTCGCCGAAGGCGGACTGGGCCTCGGACCGCGCGGTACGGAGCGCGGCGGCCAGGTCGTCCGGGGAATCCACGACGCGCATGCCCTTGCCGCCGCCGCCCATGGCCGCCTTGACGAGGACCGGGTATCCGATGGATTCCGCCACGCCGAGGCCTTCCTCGTCGCTGTCGATCCCTTCTTCCGTTCCCGGTACGACCGGCACCCCGGCCCTGCTCATGGTCTTTCGCGCCGCGGTCTTGCTTCCCATGGACCGCATGGCCTCGCCGGAAGGACCGATGAACGTAATCCCCGCCTCGTCGCACCGGTCGGCGAATGCTCCGTTTTCAGAAAGAAACCCGTAACCCGGGTGTATCGCGTCGGCCCCGGCTTTCCGCGCCGTCTCGATGATCCGGTCCCCGTTGAGATAGCTGTCCGAGGACGGCGCGTCGCCGATGCAATACGCCTCGTCGGCAATCTGGACGTGGAGGGCGGTACGGTCCGCTTCCGAGAATACGGCCGTCGTTACGATGCCCATCTCCCGGCAAGTGCGGATCACCCGGACGGCGATCTCACCCCGGTTTGCAATCAGGATCTTCCGGATCATGTACCCTCTTACAGTGGGATATTCCCGTGTTTCTTGGGCGGATTCGTGTCTCGCTTGTTCCTCAGCATCTCCAGCGCGGATATGATGCGGGGACGGGTCTCCTGGGGCTGGATCACTTCGTCGATATACCCTATTTTCGCCGCGACGTAGGGATTGTCGAACTTCTCCCGGAATTCCGCGGTCAGTTCCTTTCTCAAGGCGTCGGGATCGTCCGCCTCGGCCAGCTCCCGGCGGTATAGCACGTTCACCGAGGCCTCCGGACCCATGACCGCGAACTGCCCGGACGGCCAGGCGTAATTGATGTCGGCGCGGATCTGCTTGCTGTTCATCACGCAGTAGGCGCCGCCGTAGGCCTTGCGCGTGACTACGGTCAGCCGCGGCACCGTGCTTTCGCAGAACGCGTAGAGCAGCTTGGCGCCTTCCTTGATGATGCCGCCATGCTCCTGGCTGACGCCGGGCAGAAACCCGGGCACGTCCTCGAACACCACCAGCGGGATGTTGAAGGCGTCGCAGAAGCGCACGAACCGCGCGCCTTTCACGGACGCGTCGATGTCCAGCACGCCGGCGAGCGAAGCGGGCTGATTGGCGACTATCCCGGCGGTCCGCCCGTTGAACCGGGCGAATCCCACGACGATATTATCCGCGTATTCGCCATGTACTTCGAAGAAGTCGCCGTGATCCACCACCCGGTGGATCACATCCTTGATGTCGTAGGGTTTGTTGGCGTCGTCCGGCACGATACTCGCGAGTTCCTCGTCCATGCGGTCGGGGTCGTCCGTGGGAGCCACCCGGAGCGGGTCCTCCATGTTGTTCGAGGGCAGGAAAGCCAGGAGTTCCTTCACCATGGTCAGGCACGCGGGTTCGTCGGCCGCGGAAAAGTGGGCCACGCCCGTCACGGAATTGTGGACGTGCGCGCCGCCCAGCTCGTCGAAGGTCACCTCTTCATGGGTAACCGCGCGGATGACGTCCGGGCCGGTGATGAACATGTAGCTGGTATCTTCCACCATGAAAACGAAGTCGGTCATAGCCGGTGAATAGACCGCGCCGCCGGCGCAGGGGCCCATGATCACCGAAATCTGCGGGATCACACCGGAGGCCAGCACGTTGCGCAGGAAGATGTCGGCGTATCCCGCGAGGCTGACCACGCCTTCCTGGATGCGCGCGCCACCCGAATCCTTGAGACTGATGACCGGCGCCCCGTTCTTCATCGCCAGGTCCATGATCTTGCAGATCTTCTCCCCGTAGGCCTCGCCCAGCGAACCGCCGAATACCGTGAAATCCTCCGATACGACGTAAACGCTTCGGCCGTCTATCGTGCCGTAGCCCGTGATTACGCCGTCCCCGAGTACTTCCTTGCCCGCCATGCCGAAGTCACGGCAGTCGTGGGTCACGAACGCGCCGATCTCCTCGAAGCTGCCTTCGTCCAGGAGAAAGGCCACCCGTTCCCGCGCGGTCCATTTCCCCGCCTCGTGCTGCCGGGCGATGCGCTTTTCGCCGCCGCTTGCTTCCGCCTGCTTCCGCAACGCGTCCAGGTGCTTTATTTTGTCGGTCATGGACATGGGGACTTAATGCTCCTGACAGGGCTTTCGCGTATAGAAAGGCGTCCGCCCACCAACTTTCCCTATTCCTTTACCATACTACTTCTAAACTACTTCGAAATCCAGTGCCTCCAGGCCGGAACGTAGCCGGTCTTCGCCTTCCGCGGTGAGCCGGGCGGTCGGCGGGCGCGGCGGTCCGACGGGAATGCCGCGCCAGTCGAGCATCTTCTTGATCCCGGCCAGGACTCCCACCGAAATCAACAGCGCGATGACCCGGTTGGCCTGGACCTGAAGTTCCATGGCTTCCTGTATGCGGCCGCCGCGAAAGGCTTCGTACATGCGCCGGAACATCCGGGGCATGACGTTGTAGGTGGAACCGATGGCCCCGTCGCTGCCCATCACGAATCCCGCCACGCACATCTCGTCCGGCCCGGTGATGGCGTTCAGCCCGCCCCCGGACAGGTCGACGAGCTGCTGGAAGACGAAGAAGTTCGGGTCCGTGAACTTGATGCCCGCGAAGTTGGGCACCGCGTCCATGGCTTCCAGGAACTGCGCGGGCGTGACCTGCCCGTCGACGTCGCGCGCGAGCCAGTAGACGTAGAAGGGGACCTCGGACGCCCCGCCGATGGCGGCGTAGTGACGGACGGCCGCCGCCAGGTCGTTGGGCTGATCCGCGGGCGCGACGGATGCCACCGCGTCCGCGCCAAGCGACCCCGCTTCCGACGCGAGGACGACGGCGTCCTCCGTGGTCGTGCCCCCCACGTGAAAGATCACGGGGACCTCGCCCGCGACGTCGCGGGTCACGGTCTCGCACATCTGCCGGCGTTCCGCCACCGACATCTGCCGGCCCTCGCCCGTGCCGCCGGTGATGAAAAAGCCGTCGCCTCCGGCGTCCACCAGGTGCCGTACCAGGAGCGCCACCCGGCCGGGCGACAGCTCAAGTCCTTCATCGAAGGGCGTACAGAGCGCCGGCCAGATGCCTTGGACCAGTTTGGACATGGTACCGGAAATCGTCTTCGGTGTCAGAAATGGTAGCTAATACCGAGTTGAACGAAACTGTCCCGGCGGAGATCATAATACAGATCGTCCGGGTCGATGTTGGTAATCGCGACCGCGCCCAGGTCCAGGGACAACGTATCCGTCAAGCGGCGCGCCAATTCAAGGCCGTAGATACGTTGATTTTTGTCCAGATCGTGCAGGACGCTCACCGTCATCTCCGTACCCTGGACGTCGTTCAGCATGAGCCGCAGGGCGGCGAAGAGGTCGTTTTCATAGAAATTGGTCGCGCGGCGGCCGCGGCCGTCACGGTCCCATTCGGCGAAAAGGGTAAGGTCGGCTTCCGATTCCCACAAGGAAAAAAACGTGTACTCGCCGCCCAGCACGAAGGCGTTAAAGGCCTCTTCCAGGCCCGCAAGGTTACGTGCGCCGGACCTTCGAATGGCCTCGAGCTTCAGCAGCAGGGAGCCTGTGGTCCACTGCGCGTCCAGTCCGTACTGACGGATCTGATCGTAAATCGGATAGAGCACCGGCGTGCTCGTCAGACCAGGCGGGCCGGGCGAGCCGGCCAGACCAGCCTGACCAGCCGGGCCGGGCGGACTACCGCAATCCAGACACAGGCCCAGGGCGGGTTCCCTCGCCGTGCCGTCGAAGATACTGGCGCCGAAATCGAGCAGTCCGACCGTATGGCTGTACCGGGCGGCGAAATCCGGGTGCCATTTCCCGAATTCATGCTCGTATTCCACCCGGTCACTGTCGATGACGAGCGATGCGCGCAGTCTTCCCTTGCTGCCTGGAAAGGTGCGCTTGCGGTGATAGGGCATGCCTAGCAGTTCCACCACGCCCCAGTCCGAAGACCAGGTCACGTAGGCCATGGGCTGCCCCATCCTGGTCTTTTCGTCGGGATGTTCGACCAGGTCGATCTGGTTGACGATATCCACCAGGTGGCGGGACTCGACCACGCCCCAGAAAACCCGGTCTATGCCGAGGCGCAGTTCCCATTCCCCGTCGCCCAGCGCGCCGGAAAGCAGTAAATACGCTTCCCGCAGATCGAAATGGGTTCGCCGGCCGTCCGCGCTGTCGTAGCGGAAGAAGGGCGTCACGTTGAGCACGCGGCCGGCTTCATCTTCCAGGTAGAGGTTGGGTTCCGCTACGAATCCACTGGCGTGGGTGCCCTGGCCCGGGAAAAGGGCGGACCTGGGGAACCACCGGCTTTCCGCGGTCACCCGGCCCGTGAAGTCGATTTCGGCGATACCGGCCTGGCCGTGCGAGGAAGCCGGGTACATCGTGACGGTAACGCCGGTCCCGAACATGCAGACGCCGAACCACAGGAATCGAAGCAGGGCCCGAGAGGGCATCAACGCACCCGCCTCAGCCCGGTCCGGGTGAAGTCGCGGTCGTCGATGTCGGTCCTGAACCGGTAGTCCGTCCAGACCAGGTCGGTGCTCTTGCCCGTGAGGTGGTTCACCATGTCCATCCTCCCGGCCCGCCAGTAGCGGTCGAGATACTGCTGGTACTCACCCAGGGTAAGCGTCTTGAGAAGGGCGTCCTTTCGGTCGAAGTACTCCACCTTCCAGACGCGGAGCTCCTCCTTGTCGCGCCAGACCAACTGGCGGCGGTAGACCGATCCCTTTTCCGACGGGATACGCTCGGTTACCACGCAGTCCAGGCCGTCGCCGCAGGGTTCGTCGCGCAGGTACCGGTAGGTGTATTTCTCCACTTCCTGGACGGTCATGTCCTCGTAGGTGAATTCGCTGCCCATGAAGGAACCGGAACGGTTGGAGGAACTGATGCGCTTGACGCGCTTCAGGGCCGGCAGGTAAAGCCACTGATCATCCGGCCGGTCCTTGTGGCCGTGTATGAGCAACGCGGTGCCCCGGGCGTCGCGGGGCTGGTCGAACACGAAAAGACTCTTATTGCCGTCGTTTTCCGCCTCGAGCACCTTCACGCGTACTTCGCGGACGCTTTCCTGCCCCTTCTTGTTGCGCAGGACCATGGTCATGCCGGCCGCGAAATTTCCGAAACCCGCGTCCTGCTGCCGGGCGTCGCGGGCGATCTGCAGCCCCTTTTCTTCCTCGGTATTGGCCGCCGAGGCCTCGTTTGGCGGCATAACCGGTAAAACGAGCATCGCCAGGAGGCAGAACCAGGCGGTCCGCAGTCCGCGCACCGGTCGCGCCGGTATATTGAATGTCATGATTTTCTCCTGTCTAGTGCCATAAGCAGGGGAGGGAGCAACAGGAAATCGGCAATGATGGCGAAAGCGATGGTGATGGTGACCAGCAGCCCGAGGGCCCACGACACCTGGAAACCGGAACCCGCGAAGGCCAGGAACCCCGCGGAAAGGACCAGCGTCGTGGTCCACAACGCCTTGCCCACCGACCGGAAGGTTACGCGCACCGCTTCCTCCGCCGAAAGCCCGTCCTCCTTGCGCGCCCTGAGGTACCTGCTGAGAAAGTGGATCGTATCGTCCACGACGATGCCGAAGGCGACGACGATGACCACCGAAGCGGCGATGCCCACTTCGCCGACCAGGTGTCCCCAGAGCCCGAAGCTCATGGCCGCGGGTACGAAATTCGGCAACAGGCTGATGAGGCCGAAGCGAAGACTCTTGAAGACCAGGACCAGGATGACCGAAATGAGCGCCATGGCGATCACCGTTCCGCGCAGCATCGATTCGATGTTGCGTTGGGAGATATGGGCGAAGACCACGCTAAGCCCCGTGGCTTCGGTCGCAAGGGCCGGGGCGTTCTCGCGCAGCCAGGCTTCACCCCGCCCGGCCAGGTCCTGCAGGTCCTGGCTCGACCGGCCGCGAATCACGACCGTCATGCGCGTCGCGGACTTGGAGACGTCGATCCGGTCGTTCAGGTCGCTACCGAAGGGCAGAGACAATTCGTAGAGCAGCAGGTACTGCGATGCAAGATCCTGGGCGTCGGGAATCCGGAAAAAGGCCGGATCGTCGCCGTGCATGTTCTTGTTCAGCCGCTTCATGATGTCAGAGAAGGCCTGCACGTGGCCCACTTCAGGCTGATTCCGGTTCCATTCCGCGAAAGCCTCCACCTGCCGAAGGTAATCCGGGTCGGTGATCCCGCCCTCCTCCTCCGCGGCCAGCGTGTACTCCAGGGACAGCAATCCGGTCAGGTTGTCCATGACGAAATCGGTATCCCGCCGGAACTCGTAGCGCTCGTCGAAGTAGTCGGGCCAGCTGTCGGTCAGAACGTTCCTGGGCACGCCGGTGATCAGGACGACCGTCACCAACCCGATGCACCAGAGCAGCGGCTTCCTGCGGGAAACGACGAAATCGCCCAGGCGATCGAAGAAGACCGGTTGCCGGGAACCGCTGGCGCGGGCCCGCAGCGGAAGGACCGAAAGCAGCGCGGGCAGGAGCGTCATGGCGTAGAAGAACGTGATGATCACCCCGAAAGCCACGAAGTTGCCGAGAATGTGAAACGGCGGCGAATCCGAGAAGTTCAGGCTGAGAAAACCGATCGCGGTGGTGATCGACGCCAGGAACACCGGGTAGGCATTGGTTTTTATGGACTCCGCCACCGCCACGTTCCGGTCCGCCCCGCCTCTTATCCCCGATAGCGCGTGGGTGATGATGTGAACCGCCTGGGCCACGGAAATCGCCATGACGATAATGGGTACCCCTGAATTCACCGGGCTGAAAACCGTATGGAACCAGCCTGCGAACCCCATGGTCGTCGCGATCACGAAGCCTATCATGACGACGATGACGCCTGTTCCCAGAATAGACCTCATGAGTATGGTCGAGGTGATCACGATGAGGACGAAAACGATGGGCAGCAGGGTTTCAAGGTCGTCTTCCGTGGCATCGGCGAAGGCCCGGTTCATGACCACGTCGCCGGTCAGGTAGAAATCCACCTCCGGGTTCTCCGCCCGTGCATCCTCAAGCATCGTGTCCAGATAATCGGTGAGCTCTTTGACCGCCAGGTCCGGATTGTCGCCCATCACGAAGTTGATCGCCAGTCCGGCCACGCGTCCGTCGGGAGAAACGAGCCGTCCGACCACTTCCGGGGAACCCAGCGCGATCGACTCGATGCGGACCAGGTCGTCATCGCCCAGCGACGAGGCGTATTCGACGAGCGGGCCGACGATGAGATCGTCTTCCATCGCTTCGCTGTGGAAGTAATTCGTGAGGGAGTTTACCCGGGTGGAGTAAGGAGCGAGCCAGGCGGCTTCTGTGAGGGCTTCGACGACGCCCAGCCCATCGCGGGTGAAGACGGAACCGGTCCGGGGCGCGATGGCGACCAGGGCGGTATTGGAGGCGGCGTATGTATCCTCCAGCGCATCGAAGGCGGCGAGTTGCGGATTGCCCTCGCCGAACATGACGCGGTGCTCATTGGAGACGGCGATGAATCGGCCGCCGGCCGCCATGGCGAGCATGAACAGCGAGGTGAGCGAGATCACCAGCCAGCGATGGCGCAGGATTGCGTTGATGTAGCGATCCAGTTTCACGGAGTCCGAGTCCCTGTGTTTTCAATCCTGATCGGAAATCGACCCGGCTACCATTTGCTGGATTCGGAAGCCTTGACACGATCGGGCATCCGGTAGCTCATGCCGACTTCGTCGTAAGCCGAAAGCTGGAGCATCTGCGAGAAATTGTCCAGCTTCGTCTGACGGCCCCGCGTTCTCAACAACTGGTTTTTTACCCGGCTGATCCGGTTCTTCATGCGATGGGCAAACAGGACTCCGAAGGTCCTGCTCTTCGGGTAGTGCAGCGCGTCGGCCAGTTCGTGCCCCAGCAGCGCACGGGAGATATTGTACAGGGTCTTGAGGGCGGCGGCCACTTCGCCCGGATCCGTGATATTCAACAGGGATGGGCCGGCCTTGATCAGGGCGTTCGCGTTCGCGATCGAGTGTTCGTCGGGAGGGGGTTCGCACATGAAGCCCATATCTACGGTCGTCCGGGCTTCATCCTCGTCCTTCATGAGAATGCTCTCCGGTACGCCCATGATATATCCGGTGTAGCGGAAGACCTTTACGAAGCTCTCTCGTTCCTCCGGCGTGTAGACAGCGCCCAGCGAGATCGAATGCTTCAGGATCTGCGCGGAGAAAATACTGACCGCCAGGGCTATATGGGCAGCGCTCAAGGGCGTGCCCCATGCCTGGGTATCCCAGATATCGGAGTCCTTCAACAAGTGGCGCACCATGGCGTGCACGAACCGGATACGGGCGGAGAGCCGGTAGCCGTCCCCTTCCCGCCGGAGGCCGCCGGGCAGGAATATCTCCAGCAGGTGACGGTTGTTCTGCTTGAATCGACGGGTAGCCTGGTCGGAATGGACCCGCCCCGTCAGGTAGAAGGACTTGCTGATGAGCGTCGTGAATCCTTCCAGCAGGGCCGCGGTCACGAAGGCTACGAGAATCTCCGGCATGTTCTTGTGGAATCCGACCACGGCGGGCCGAAAGGCTTCGAACTCGACCCATTCCGGAATGATCGTATCGACTTCGCGGAAGTAGCGTTGCAGGGATTCGGGCGCCTTTTTAAATGCGTCCTCTTCCTGGTGCAGGCCGGCGTGGATATACTTGTGCATCTCGCCGGGGGGCATGCCCGACATGTCTTCCATCACCGGATCCAGGTCTTCGTCGCCGATCATGGTGTGCCTGATGTAATTGTCGGCGAATTGCGGATTCAGGGACCTGGCCTGCTCATAACCCTTTTCATAAGACGATGGGACTTTGGGCAAGTTTGTCTCTCAGTTCAACGATCTTTCGTAGTTGCAACGAGTTATTGATTTAGAGGATAAGGTAAAATTCCACGATGTAATGTCAATATTTTAGATTTTATACGAGATTTACGCTCACTTTCTCGACTGTTCCTTTAAGTCAATTGAAATCAACTATGCTCGCCGTTACTGCACACGTGTACATTTTCAGTTGAGTATGCAACCCAACACGAGCATTTCTCAAATCAGAACATACGGCTGATCAAAGCGACCAGAGGGTAAAAGATCTGCAGTTCACCTCACTGTTCCGGGATACGCCGTACTGAATCTGAAACCGGTCCGCCACGATGAGGCGCCACGGGGCTGTCACCGGTTTTGCAATACGAAGAACACGCAGCACCCGGGTTTCCGGTCTGCCCTTCGATGCATTCAGGCGTGTACCATCTACCGCCTCAGGAAGTAAAGACAGAACGCTGTTGCGTCCGCATCGGCCGTGGATGAAGCAGCCTTCGATTTCAGTGTTCCAATTAGACGAGTCGATTACCGGCACCCTATCCTGGAACCGGCAGGGCTTTGACCTGACGGTCCGATTACCGCGATAGGGCGGTGGAACCTTCGTTACCGGACACTCCGAGCCCGGAGGTCCCGCTATGCCGGATGCACCCGTTGCGCCTGGGCAGTCCTTTGGATTCAGGCGCTTTCAATGGAAAGGTATTCTCGTTGCGACTATGAACACGCACTCAAAAAGGGCAGGGGACATAAATCTGATACACGCTTGTCTGCAGGGTCGATCGGATGCGCAGAGCCAACTCTACGATCTGTATTTTACACCGGATAAGCCGGTCCACTTCTGGGTCTACCAGAAAGCTTACTGGATTCCGGCAGGCGAAAAGGAAGATATCCTTAATGATATATACATCGCAGTCATGCAGAGCCTTCCACAATTCGAATTCCGCAGTGCGTTGAGCACCTATATTACCCGTATTGCGAAGATCAAGTGTCTTGACGCCATGCCTTCGCGCCTCGGCGTCGCCCGGGGGAGGGGCATCAAATTCGTCGACATAGACTGGTTTGCGGCGAGCAGCGAGTCGGGGCTGCAGCTTGAAGACACCGATCCCAACAACAGGCCGGACCGGTTTTTCAGGGTGATGGAGGAAGAAGAGCAGGTATTCCTGTTGCATACAGCCTTGAAATACTACACGGGCCCGAGATGCCGGGACGTCCTGAAAATGTACGTCAGGGAACTGAAAGGAGAACTGAGCAGGGAGGACATCGCGGAGGTGTTTGGGGTGTCCGTGCAACGCATGGGACAGATGATTTATGACTGCATGTATCGACTCAGACGTAAAATGCAGAGCAGATTCAGGGATTACGAACACTTTACAAACTGCGTCTGTGAAGGTATTCGACGTCCCAAAACCAATAAAAAGGAGTAGTCATGCATCAGCGAGTTGCGGAGCGCGGCAACGTCGGCAGGTTGCCAGATCGTACTCAGATCGCTGACCTCCTGCGCAGATTCAGCGAGCCGCTGCTGTCTTCCTGTCCTTCGTCGGAAATGCTGGTGATCTTCTATGAAGACCCGAAGGAGCTTTCCATCTGCGAGAGAGAGACCTTGAACAGGCATCTGGAGATCTGTCTCGATTGCGGGGACAAACTGCGATGGCTGGAAGAATCCGAGGCCTCGTCCTATCCCGATTCCCTTATCCGTGTGATCTGGTATGTGCTTAGCGTACGCCATCCGAACGCGGTAGAATCCTCAAGGTCCCCCGCCTCGGAAGGGAGTTCAGGCAAGCCCGCCTCGCGTACCTCTCAGGCCGTTCACCCGGATACGGCGATTACGGCTGCGACCCGCAAAGCCCCCGCGCCCTTTTTCGTCAGCGGGGATGGAGCGTTGTGTGGAGAGATCCGGCAGGACCGACATCGCCGGATGTACTTCCGAATGAACCGGATGCCCCGGTCGTTTCAATGGCATGCCCTGCATATTCGGGCGCTGACGTTTGACCGGCGCGTGCTGGTGAGCGGTACCAGGACGATATCGGGACCCAATTTCCAGATCAACCATCCGCCCCGCGTCACGCCCGGTGATCTGGACAGGGTTGAGCTTGGACTCGTCCCGTTGCGTTGAGCGGAACCGGCGCCGTTACCATACCGCCGCCCGGCTTGGACAGGCCTTGATGGCCGGGAATCCGGGCATTAAGGTATTGACATTCGGCAGGGCGCAAGTACGTTACGAAATGTCCAGGCAAAGCGTACGACTGGATTCGCGAACATCCGGCACCGGAACGTCCTCATTGTAAAACAGCCTGGTACGATGATGCCGGCCTGGTGCCGACCATGAAGGAATTAACCAGATGGAGATGATCTATCCGCGGCGAAAAACCCGTGAAGTCCGCGTCGGGAACATCACGATCGGTGGCCTGAATCCCATCGTCGTGCAATCGATGATCACGGAAAACACCCGGGACGTCGAAGCCTGTGTGGACGCGATCATCCGATTGTACGAACTGGGGTGCGAAATCGTTCGCGTGACCACGCCCACGTTGGCGGACGCCCATAGCCTGCGAGAGATCAAACATGCCCTGGTTCTGAGGGGCGTGGACGTGCCCCTGGTTGCGGACGTGCATCATCAGGGCACCCGAATAGCCGAGGAAGTCGCCCGGTCGGTCGACAAGGTGCGCATCAACCCCGGCCTGTTCGTATTCCAGCGGCTGTCCGATACCATTGAGTACACGCCGGAGGAATTCGAAGCCGCAAGACAGAAGGTGGAGGAGGACCTGGCGCCCGTGATCAGGGTCTGCCGGGAGCGGGACATCGCGATGCGTATAGGGGTTAATCACGGATCCCTGTCGGACCGCATGACCGTAACTTACGGGGACACGCCGCTGGGCATGGTGGAATCCGCGCTGGAGTTCATAAACATCTGCGAGGCGCAGGACTACCGGAATCTGATCGTGTCGCTCAAGGCGTCCCGCGTGCCCGTCATGCTACAGGCCAACCGGCTCATGGCCAGCCGTATGGATGAAGAAGGCATGGACTACCCGCTGCACCTGGGCGTGACCGAGGCCGGCGATGGCGAATACGCCCGGGTCAAGTCGACCTCGGGCATCGGCACATTGCTGGCCGAGGGGCTGGGGGACACGATACGAGTATCCCTGGCGGAGGATCCGGCCAACGAAATACCTGTATGTTACGATATCCTCCAGGCGTTGGGCCTGCGCCGGACCAAGGTGGAATTTATCGCCTGTCCCTCCTGCGGACGTACCAAGTTCAACCTGGAAAACGTGCTGGCGGAGGTCAAGTCGGCCACCGATCATCTCGCGGGCCTCGACATCGCCGTCATGGGATGCATCGTCAACGGCCCCGGAGAGATGGCCGATGCGGATTACGGGTACGTGGGCCGCGCGAACGGGATCATATCGCTTTACCGCGGGCGTGAATGCGTGAAGATGAGCGTGCCGCAGGAACACGGCGTCGAGGAACTGGTCGGCCTGATCAAGGCGGACGGCCGCTGGGTCGACCCCTAGTCTTTGGCGCTGGCGCATCGCGGCTTAAGCATCCGCAGGATATCGTCCAGTTCGAACACGAACCCGAACGCCAGGGCGACCCGCCATAACGCGAGTTCCTTTCCCGCTTCCGTCCTTGCGGTTTCCCGGTTCTCCACCGCGGTCACGGCCTGGCGGATAGCGGAACAGATCACTCCGTAGCGACGCATGTCCAGCATGCCCCCCGGCGACATGAGCAGGCACCAGTTGATGGCGAACCCCATGTAGATCAGGTGGTTGACGCCGTGGGCCCGGCAAAGGGCGGCCAGTTGCCGGCCGTTTTCGGCGACGCCCTCCTCCGGCTCCGGCCTGGCCTGGGGAGCGAAATCGACTCGTGCAAATCCCCGATCGATATCGCCGGTGTTGTGTCCGCCGGGGAAAACGTGCTCGACACGAAACCTGTTCAGTTCCTCGTAGACCGGGTCACTGTCGACCCGTTCCACTGCGTCGGGTTCGGGGCCGGCCAGTAAGGCCGCGCGCCTGTATCCGGGGTGATCCCTGTGGTACGATCCTCCGCCCACTACGTGGAACAGCGTCATGTCGGCTGACCGGATCGCCTGGAGCAACGGGGGAAATACCTCCCGGCATATCTCTTCCGCCCTGGGGAAATACTCGACGGCCCGGTGCCATCCCGCGTGTTCCTCCCGGTTTCCCGTATCCCAGGCATGCATGACGACAAAGGCGGTATGCAGGGTGTCGATCTTTATTTTCGATCGTTGCCAGCCCCCGTATCCCTGCCCGGGAGTCTCAAGCGAGTAATCGGCATCGAATTGCTGGTAATACCCCGCGGGTATCGAAACTATAGCCATTGGAAATGATTATTGGGTTGACCAAATTGACGCGAATATTTATGTTGTTGCTTTCACGGTGCGCAAATTCCGGTGTCCGAGCCTTTCCCGTCCTGTCTCAGGAGGTTGTACTGAATGCCTGACACGTTGACTGTTATTGACAACCGGACTGGCAAACAGTACGAGATCCCGATCATATACGGGACCTATCCCGGGTACGGCGCCGCGATCCCCACCACGGACTTTCGTCAGATCAAGGTGTCCGAGGACGATTTCGGTCTGCTTGGATACGATCCGGCCTTCAACAACACCGCCTCCTGCCGGAGCAGCATCACCCACATCGACGGCGAGAAGGGCATTCTTCGATACCGGGGCTATCCCATCGAGGACCTGGCGGTCAAGAGTTCCTTCCTCGAAGTGGCCTTCCTGATCGTCCACGGCATGCTGCCGACCAGGGCCGAGCTCGATGAATGGTCCTACGACATCACGCACCACGCGATCGTCCACGAGAACATCAAGAAGTTCATGGACGGATTCAGGTACGACGCCCATCCCATGGGTATCCTGATCAGCACGGTCGCCGCGTTGTCCACTTTCTACCCGGAAGCCAAGAAGATACGCGACGTCGCCATACGAAACGAGCAGATCCACCGGCTCATTGCCAAGATACCGACCATCGCAGCCTTCGCGTACCGGCACAGCCAGGGCTTTCCCTACACTTATCCGGACAACGGCCTGGGTTACTGCGGCAACTTCCTGTCCATGATGTACAAGATGACGGAACAATACACCCCCGATCCCGTACTGGAAAAGGCCCTGGACGTCGTGTTCATCCTGCACGTGGACCACGAACAGAACTGCAGTGCCAACGCGATGCGAAGCGTCGGCAGTTCCCTGCCCGATCCCTATGTGTCCGTCGCCGCCGCGGCGGCCGGGCTGTACGGCCCCCTGCACGGCGGTGCCAACGAGCAGGTGCTGCACATGCTGCAGGAGATCGGACACATCAGCCGCGTGCCCGACTACATCAAGAAGGTCAAGCAGGGCGATATCCGGCTCATGGGATTCGGCCACAGAGTATACAAGAACTACGACCCGCGGGCCAGGATCCTCAAGGAGATGACCCACCGGGTGCTGGGCGTGACCGGCAAGAACACCCTGCTCGACGTCGCCGTGGAACTGGAGCGCATCGCCCTCGAAGACGACTATTTCGTCAATCGGAAACTCTACCCCAATGTCGATTTCTACTCGGGCCTCATCTACCAGGCCATGGGCTTTCCGCTTGAAATGTTCCCTGTGCTGTTCGCGATCCCCCGCACCGTAGGCTGGCTGGCACAGTGGGCGGAAATGCTGGACGACCCGGACCAGAAAATCGCGCGTCCCCGCCAGATTTATTCCGGTGACGACGTCTGCCACTACGTACCGATAGAAGATCGGTAATAAGGCGGTGGCACGATAGTACGTCAGTGGATCTTGAACTAACTTCGCTGTACCCACCTGTAGGCGTCCCTGCTGTTCTCCCCCATGATTTTCTCCAGGGCTTCCGGTCCCCGCGGCTCGAAGCATGCCACGGCCAGCGATTGCACCTGGCGGTAGGAAGCGTATCTCCAGGATACCGGCCAGTTGCTGGCATACAGCAGCCTGTTCTCGCCAAAGGCGTTCCAGAGCACGTCGAGGACCGGCGTGTAGTAAGCCGGGTCCTCCGGCGGCGGGGAGACCTGCGCCAGTTCCACCATGCCCGATATCTTGCAGAATACGTTGGGATGGGCCGCGGCGGAGGTGATGCCGGCAACCCATTCCTCGTCCGGCGGGCCGCCGGTTACCGGCACGTGGGCCAGGTGGTTCAGCACGATCCTGAGATCGGGGAAACGGGCGGCGCAGTCGGCCACGGCGGGCAGCCACTCCTTGCCCACGAGCAGGTCCAGCGTGAGGTCGTGGGCGGCGAGTTGCTCCATGGCCCTGAGATACACCGGATCGTCAACAGGCGCCTTGCCCAACCGGATGCCGTAGAAGAGATCGTGCGCCGAGAAACGGTCCAGATCGGATTCGAAACCCGGGTCCGGAGGCTCCAAGTGTCCCACCAGGCCCAGCAGGAAGGGATCGTCCTCGGCCAGATCCAGGATCCACCGATTGTCCTCCACCCAGGCGCTGGCTTCCACCACGACCGTGCCCGAAACGCCCTCGGACAGCGCTTCGCGCTTGAAATCCTCCGGCATGACACGCCGGTAGAGAAACTCGTCGTCTGGGTTGGGCCATGGCACGCCCTGCGGCCGGGTGGGATCGTAGAAATGGGTATGGGTATCGACGATCACGATGCGTTCCTTTCCGGGATCTTCTGGCAACTCTCGAAATAGTCCTCGTTGGACGCCGAAAAACCGAACTGCTGCTCGATTTCCCGGATCGCGACTTCCGTCACGAAGAGCTCGTCCAGCGTATCGGGAAACTCGACGCCCGCCGTGCAGTCGCGCAGGAACACGATGTTGTATCCGTACCGGGACATGGAGCGGATGCCGTAGTCTCTCCCCAGGACGCACCAGTTGGTGGCAAAACCGGCATAGATCAGGTGAAGTACTTTCCGTTCGGCCAGCACTTCGTGCAGTTCGGGACCACTGGTGATCACCACGTCCTCGTCGCGTACCTCCACGTCCGGCGAGATGGTCAGGTCGTCTGCGATGGGATCCCAGTGCAGGCCGATGCCCGGGGGCTGGCTCCGGGGACCGTGATAGGCGAGGTATTCGCCTTCCCTGCTCCGGAAAGCCTGGGGCGGCCAGTCCGCGCCCCAGCCCGGCGGGTCGGGCGCCGTTGGATTACGCTTTGACTGGGGGAACTGCCGCGCCACCTCGGGCGACGGGGCGTGTATTACGGTCAGGCCGGCCTTCCGGCTCATTTCGATGGCCGGAACGATCGCCTCCCGGGTGACCCGGGCGGCCCGCTCGATCCAACTGTCGATGAAATGGGCGCTCCACAGGTCCACCAGCACAAGCGCCGTCTGTTCGACCGGCAGTTTCATACGGATTTCCCGCCGGATGAAGTTTTCCTCCCTGCAGGGGACATCGGCCGGAGTGCTGTCCTGGAAGTATCTAACTTTCAAATCGAGTACGGACGGGCTATTTGCCATTTTTTCCTGCCTTCGTCTTTGTCTTTGGTGGCTTATGGGGCGTTGCCGCCTGCTGTGTCGGTTCCCGGACCCCGGTCTGTCCACCGTGCCGCATACGGTGGACGATCTCATCCACGTCGTAGACACATCCGCCCCATGCGCCGCCGCCGGCCTGCTGCAGGGCGGCCCAGAGACGGGTATCGTCGGGAAGATTCGGGTCGACGGCCAGGTCGGGCCGCGGCGGCCGCCCGGCGAGTTGCCTGGTACCCTCCTCGACGCCGAAGGCGCCCTCCTCGTTTCCGACCAGGTCGATGGATCCCGTCAGGGCGTTCCGGTCTATGATGATCTCGATCCGATCACCATCGAGGACCTTGCCGATGGGCCCGCCCGCCAGGGCCTCGGGCCCGACGTGGCCTATGCAGGCACCCGTTGAAATGCCGGAAAAACGGGCGTCGGTCACCACGGCGACGTGCTTGCCGAAGGACAGGTGTCTCAACGCGGCGGTGATCTGGTAAGTCTCCTCCATCCCGGCGCCCATGGGGCCGCGGCAAATGAGGATCAGCACGTCTCCGGGCTTGATCCGGTCCTCGCCCCGGCTCTTGATGGCGGCGATGGCGTCCCGTTCCCGGGTGAATACCCGCGCGGGTCCCGTTTTTCGGTATACCCCGTCTGGATCGACCACGGTCGGGTCGATGGCCGTGCTCTTGATCACCGCGCCTTCGGGCGCGAGATTGCCCCTGGGGAACGTTACCGTGCTCGTCAGTCCCCGGTTTCGCGCCCGTTCAGGGGACATGATGACGTCGTCCGGGTCGATCCCGTCCACCTCCTTCAGCCGCTCGCGGACCCGCCGCCGTCTTTCGGACGTCCGCCACCAGTCCAGGGCCTGTCCCAGGGACGAACCCGCCGCGGTGAGCGCCGATTCGTGCAGCAGGCCCGCCTCCCGCAGGTGCAGCATCACTTCCGGTACGCCGCCCGCGAGGAATGCCGTCACCGTGGGGTAGCCCGTGGGACCATTCGGCAGGACGTCCACCAGCCGGGGCGTCCGGCGGTTTATCCTGACCCAGTCCTCAATCGTGGGACGGCGCAACCCGGAGGCATGGGCGACCGCGGGGATGTGCAGCAGCAGGTTGGTCGAGCCCCCGAAGGCGGCGTGGACCGTCATGGCGTTTTCGAGGGCCTCTTCGGTCAGGATCTTCCGGACGGTCAGCCCTTCTGCTTCAAGCCGCATCAGCGCCCGGGCCGAACGCCGGGCCATGTCGGTCCATATAGGCTGGCCGGACGGCGCCAGCGCGCTGTGGGGCAACGCGAGGCCGAAGGCTTCCCCCACGACCTGCGAAGTAGCCGCCGTGCCCAGGAACTGGCAACCGCCGCCCGGCGACGCGCAGGTGCGGCAGCCCATGTCCGCGGCGTATTCCAGCGAAATTTCCCCGTGGGCGTACCTGGCGCCGATGGACTGGATCTTGCCCGCGTCCTCGCCCTCTTCCGCCGGCAGCGTGACGCCGCCCGGAACCAGCACGCAGGGCAGGTCGTGGGTTGCCGCCAATGCGATCATCATGGCGGGCAGTCCCTTGTCGCACGTTGCCACGCCGATCACGCCGCGGCGCGTCGGCAGCGACCGGATCAACCGCCGGAAGACCATGGCCGCGTCGTTCCGGTAAGGGAGACTGTCCATCATGCCGGGCGTGCCCTGCGTGCGGCCGTCGCAGGGATCGGTGCAGTAGCCTCCGAAGGGGATGCCGCCCAGGACCGTCAGTTCCTCGGCGGCCGCCTGCATGAGCAGGCCGACCTCCCAGTGGCCGGTATGGTATCCCAGGGCTACGGGCGTTCCGTCGGATGCGCGGATGCCTCCCTGGGTGCTGAGGATCAGGTATTGCCGGCGGTTCAGTGCGTTGGGACTCCAGCCCATGCCTACGTTCTGGGACAGGGCGAAGAGGTCGCCGCTGGGGCTTTCCCTCAGCATGTCGTCGGTGAGCGGCAGGCTGCCTTCCGGACCCGGCGCACTGGACTGGATGTCGTAAATGCCGGGATCGGAGTGGCCGACGACGGCTTCGAAGGACAGCAGGGATGGAGGTTTCATGAATGGGCTCTTCCGTTGCCGATTCGGCCGGTATCCCAGGAAGCGTACCAGTTATCCGGGGTGAGCGCCGACGGGACTTCTTCGAAGTGATAACGGGTCTCGCCGCCCTGGAAACCCGGCAGGAGCCGGCTGTCGTCGGATTGCATGATTTCGTCGACGGGCTTGAACCGCGCCCACAGGACTTCCGCCTCTTCCGGGGTAAAGCGGTCCCCCAGCGGCCTGCCCCATTGCAGGGTCATGGGATGGACCGTTTCAATACCCTGGGCTTCCGGCGCGGTAAGGCTGGCCTCGTCCCTGCAGTGTTGATTGTATATGTGCCGGGCCGTTTTGCTCAGGCAGATGGTCGACTTGACAACGCCCTTTTCGCCCCTCCCGGGATGGAGGACGTCCAGGGCGTGTCTATAGGCGTCGTCGTCCGCGGCCAGGACCGCGCGCAGTGCCGCTTCGCCGTGGTTCATGTAACCGGCGGCCCGCGCGTTCCATCGCAGGCAGGTGTCGCGGGCCCCGGGCGACAGGTCTTCGATCCAGCCGATCGTATGCCAGTGCGTGAGGCGCGCGAAACCCCCGTGAATGGTGCGGCGCCGCTTCGTGGTATAGTTGCTCCCCCAGTGGAGGATGGGAAGAATGTAGACGACCCCGTCTCCCGCGCGGAGATGGGTCTGCACGCCGCCCGGGACCGGCGACCGGGGATCCCTTGACATGGACGCGTTCTCCTCCGGTGTGTTGCGGCGGACGTGGCTGCCCGGAATTACCCACAGCACGCTGTCGTCATAAAGCGGCACGTTCCACTGGACGTACCGGGGACCGCATTCCAGGATGTCCTCCGCGTAGGCCAGGAGGGGACAGTTCAGGGGCGGGTAGAAATCACGGTGCCACCGGGCGGGACCGTGGTCTCTCACGGGGTTGCACATGAGCATCATTTCCGTCGGCGGCGCGTCGTCTTCGGCGAGGAGCACGCTGCTCACCCCCTGGACGTTCTCGTGGAGCCAGAACTCGAACGCAGGGGCCGTTTCCCGATCGCCAAGGTACGGCGGCCTCGTGAGGTTCAGCCGCGGTTGCGCCGAGGCCCGCCACACGTCGGCCGGCGCCGCGCCCCGGGCCGCTTCTTCCTTCCAGATCCCGCGCTGGCGGTCCACCAGGGTTTCGTAGCTGCGGCGCAGGATCTCCAGGTCCCGTGGCGGGATCATGCCTCGCAGGATCAGGTAACCCTCTTCCAGGAACCGGTCCCGGTCGACACGAATCACGCCGCACCTCCCCGGCATCGCTCCACGTTATCCAGGAGCGCTTTCATGTAGCCCAGCGCGTAGGCCCTGGAAGTACTGTGACGGCCATCGGGGTCGATGGCCAGCCGCGGCACGTGATCGTCGATCATGGGACAGTCCACCCCGGCTTCCTCGTAGGCCAGCAGGGCTTCCATGGGATCGACGCGGCCCTGGTCGATGAAGGTTTCCGAGAACGCGGGGACGGGATTCGAAACGAACCGGAAATGGACGTAGTTGATTTTGTCACGCTTTCCGAAATACCGGATGGCGTCAAGCGCGTCGCCCGGCATTTCCGACACCGTGCCCTGGCAGAAGCCCAGTCCGTTGCATGGGCTGGGGACGATTTCGACGAGCCGTTTCAGCGCCTCGTGACTGCGGAAGACCCGGGCGATCCCGCCGATGGGCGAGATGGGCGGGTCGTCGGGATGCAGGCTCATGCGCACCCCGGCTTTTTCGGCCACCGGTATGACCGCCTTCAGGAAATAGGCGGTGTTGCTCCACATGTCCTCGTCGGACAGTTCCAGGTCCCTGGGAATAGGTGGGCGCCAGTAATCCTGCCGCGCCCCCTTGATCCGCTCGTAGTCGAAACTGGTGACGACCGCGCCGCCCCGGCTCCGGGCCGATTTCGACGTGCGTAGTCCGTAGTTGCCGCCCACGTTGCGCAGACTGAAGAAATACCCCAGAACGGGAATACCCACGGCGCCCATGTTTTCGAGCGTCCTGCACCAGTTTTCGATCTGCTCGTCGCGGCCCGGCAGGCCCAGCTTGATCTTGTCGCACCACTCGGGCGGCACGCCCTCGAGCACCGACCAGGTCAGACCGGCGTCTTCGATGCGCGCCTTCTGGAGCGACAGGTCATGGAAACTATAATAACCCCTTGCGAGGTCGCAGTCCGGCAGACCGTTGACCATGTCGGTCACGCCCAGTTGCCGGGCGAACGCAAGGTGTTCGGCGTCCATCCTGCCGTTGACCGCAAGCTTCATGGCTGGACCTCCGCGATCGGCCGTTTTCGGGCCCGTTCAAAGGGCGGTGCGCCCCGGGTTTACCTTGACAGGAACGCCGTTGAACCGTATAATTACCCAAGGTTTACGGGGTGTAGCGCAGTCCGGTCAGCGCACCTGCTTTGGGAGCAGGGGGCCGGGGGTTCAAATCCCCCCACCCCGATTACCATTTCCCCGGTACGCTGCACGTATTCCGCTGGCGCGCTCCTCGGTCGGCGCCCATTTCAGTCGGCGCCCATTTCAGCCGGCGCCAATCTCGGCTGGCGCGCTCCTCGGCCGGCACGCCTCCATCCTACGGATCCTGGCTTCTGATTTCCACGTATCGTTCCAGGCGGTCCACCTCGCCGTCGTCCACGTACTTGCCGATCTCGCGACGAAACTGCTCCATGCTGGTGTAGGGCCGGTATTCCTTGAATTCGTGGGCCATGCGTTCGCCTACACCCGGGACCGCCAGGATCTCTTCGTCCGTGGCCGTGTTCAGATCGATGGGGACGAAAACGTACTGCTCCATGCGCGCGACCTCCGTATCGTCCACGTACTTGCCCATCTCCCGGCGCCACTGGGCGATGGCGAGGTAGGGGCGGTATTCCTTGAACTCGTGGACCATGCGGTCGCCCACGCCGGGTACGAGACGGATCTCCTCGTCCGTGGCCGTGTTCAGGTTCAGCGGAATGAACATCCGGGCATAGAGCGCGGCCGCATCCTCCGGGTCCATGTGCGCCGAAATGAGCCCATTCAGTTCGATCATGTCCGGAAAGGGTCGCGTTTCCACCACCATGTCCGCGAGCTCGGCGGTCATGCCCGGCAGTATGGCAAGATCATCACTACCGGCGAGGTTGGGATTGACGACCGCTTCCGGCGCTGATTCGATCTGCGGTTCAGCCTCGGCAGGGTCGGTCTGTTCGGCTGTTTCAGAACCGCCGCATCCACCAATCGCGAAGAGGAAGGCGACGAGCGATATCAGCAGGGCGGACCCTGGTTGCTTGAATGTGTTCATGATTTCTCCATATTTTGGGGTGATACGTTTCTTGAATCCAGGGCCGGATGACGAAGACATGCGGCCATTCCCAGCAGGCCGAGCAGCGTCATGGTGCCCGGCGCAAGAGAAGGATAAGCGCCGCCCAACGCCTCCCAGACCAGTTCCAGCCCTTCCCGCGATGGATACATCTCGAGTTCGAATTCCACGTTACCGCTGAAGTGCAACCATTGTCCGACGAACCCCGACAGGACGAACAGTCCCATCAGGACCTGGTATGCCCGTATGATCGCGAACCCGGGCGAAAGCAACAGCCAGATCGAAGCCGGAAGCCCCACCGCGAGCAGTACGATCGGAACCCATTGCCAGTTGTCCTCCATGTGATCCAGGAGGATGAGTTCGAAACCGGTTCCCAGGATACCGAACGTCACGATCGCCAGGACGAGCCGGCGAAGCATGGCGGCATTTTCTCGCTGAGTCTCCTGGGCTGATTGAGCCATGGCATGCTCCTCCCGGACGATGCAAAATCAGAACAACGTATTCCTCACCGGGGGTTCGAGGATATCCGGGGTGTCGTTGGATACCCGGTTTACCTTTTCGCTGACAGGACGGATTTCGTATGGTCCTTCGTGGGGCGGTCCGATGATTTCCTGGAGTGTATCCAGGGGCGTTGCGGGATCAAGCCAGTCGGTGAAGTCGTCGGGATCGACCACCGCGGGCTGGCGATCGTGTATTTCCGAAAGTGCGGGCGAGGCTTCGGTCGTTATGATCGTGAATGTTTCGAGGTGTCGGCCGTCCCGGCTCCACTGCTCCCACAGCGCGGCGAAGGAAGCCGGGGAACCGTCTGCAAGCGCCAGGAAATAGGGTTGTCTGGTGGCCCCGGACCGCTTCCATTCAAACCATCCGTTGGCCGGGATGAGGCACCGTCGCGCCCTGAACGCCGATCGAAAGACGGGTTTGTCCCTTACGGTCTCCGCTCTCGCATTGATGAGCCGCGCGCCGATCCTGGCGTCCTTGGCCCAGGACGGAATCAACCCCCAGCGGAGCAGGGCCAGGGATCTTTCCCCGTTCTCATCCAGGCGGCACAGGACGAACTCCTGGGTGGGAGCGCCGTTGTACCTCGGCTGCGGATCGAGGCGTTGAATCGAATCAGGCAAGGTATACAACGTGAATATCTGTTGCCGGGCCAGGCTTTGGAAGAGGCGTCCGCACATGACTGGCTTTCGGTTTAAACGTGCTTTATCCGATGTTGCGGGGAATGTAAACCACGCGTACGGAATACTTGACCATGCCTTACTGACATATATCATTTACACAGCGAAGATATGACGTTTGACATGCGAAGCAAGCCCAATCACGTGCGTGTGAAGGAGAATCGCACTTGAACTACAGCCTGGACACCTTCCGCGGTGATCTGTTCGGCGGCATCACTTCCGCGATAGTGGGTCTGCCGGTTGCGCTCGCCTTCGGCGTCGCGTCGGGCATGGGCGCGGCGGCCGGTCTGTACGGTGCGATCGGGGTCGGCTTCTTCGCCGCCGTGTTCGGGGGCACGCGATCCCAGATATCCGGCCCCACGGCGCCCATGACCGTGGTCATGGCGGTCGTCATCGCGGAACACTCGGGTTCGATCGCCGATGCCCTGACCGTCGTGATCATGGGCGGCCTGCTGCAGGTCCTGCTGGGCACGTTGCGGTTCGGACGATTCGTGGCTTACACGCCCCACGTGGTGATCTCGGGGTTCATGTCCGGCATCGGCCTCATCGTCATGCTGATCCAGGCGCTGCCCTTCATTGGCGCGCCTGCCGCGCCCGGAGGTGCCGTGGGGACCATTCAGGCGCTGTCGGAGGCCCTCGGCGACGTAAACTACAGCGCCTTCGCCATCGCCTTCACTACCCTCGCCGTCGGCGTGCTCTGGCCCAGGCGGCTTTCAAGGCTGCTGCCCGGCACCCTGGTGGCGCTCGTCGCCGGTACGATGCTCAGCGTGTTCTGGCTGTCCGACGTGCCGGTCATCGGGACCATACCCAGCGGCCTGCCGGAGATCGTCCTGGTACCGCCCACGGCCGCCTTCGTTCTCCATGCCTTCGAAGCCGCGCTCATCCTCGCGCTGCTTGGTTCCGTGGACAGCCTGCTCACCTCCCTGATCGCCGACTCCCTGACGGGTACGCGGCACAACGCGGACCAGGAACTGGTGGGACAGGGAGTAGGAAACGTAGTGGCCGGGCTGATTGGCGGACTTCCCGGCGCCGGCGCCACCATGGGCACGGTGACCAACATACGGGCCGGCGGTACCACGCGTCTGTCCGGCGCATTGCGGTCCCTGATCCTGCTGGTACTTCTCATGGGCCTGGGCTGGGTCGTCGAGCCGATCCCCCACGCCGTGCTGGCGGGCATATTGATGAAAGTCGGCTGGGATATCGTCGACTGGCGGATCCTGACGCGGGTCCACCGCCTGCACCGGGAACACCTTTTCATCCTGCTGCTCACCCTGGGGCTGACCGTGTTCGTCGACCTGATCACCGCGGTGGCGATAGGACTGATCGTCGCGGGCATGGCCCACGCGAGGAAACTGGAAAACCTGGAACTCGACAGCGTGGTGTCCGTACCGCTGCTCGACCAGCAGTTTTTCACCCAGGAGGACGACACCGCCAGCATGGACCAGTTTATGGCCCGGGTCGGCCTGGTGGCGCTCAGAGGAAGTTTCACCGTCGCTTCGTCCAAGAAACTGGTGGGGGTAATCAGCGAGGACATCAAGGATCATGACGTCGTCATCTTCGATTTCTCCGGCGCCACCTACATTGACGACAGCGCGGCCATGGTCGTCGAGCAACTCATGGACGTCGCCACGAGCGAAGACACGGAGTTCATCGTCCTGTCGCTCTCCGGATCCGTCGAGGAAACCCTTTCAGCCCTCGGCATCATCCAGCGCGTGCCGGAAGCACACATCGTGAACACGCTGGATGAAGCGCGTGAAATCGCCAGGAAAATGCTCGGGATGTAATCCTGATCGACTGGACAGGGCAGGACGGGTTTTCATGGGCTCACAAACGAGATCAAGTCGGCTGTTCGCCCTGGGCACGCTCTTCGCCCTGTTGTTGGCTTCGTCCTGCAGTAACGGTCCGTCCGATCTTCCCGGACATCCATTCGTAGAGACCATCCCCGGGGAAGAAGCGGCAGCCCAGCCGCTCCCGGCGGATGCGGCGCCGCCCGAACGCCAGGTGTACCGCTACTTCTCCAACGAACCCTCCAGCCTGGACGTCAGCGTCGCCCTGTACGAATCCCTGGGCAGCGCGTTCCTCTTCGAACGCCTCTGCATGGTCGACGAGAACGAAGCGCTCATTCCAGGCGCGGCGGACCGGTGGGAGCAATCGCCCGACGGAAGAACATGGACGTTCCACCTCCATCCCGGTGCGCGGTGGAGCGATGGCACGCCCGTCACAGCCCACGACTTCGTATATACGTACAAGCGCCTGCTCCACCCGGACAGCGGCAACGTGTACGCCTTCTTCTACTATGACATCAAGGGCGCGAGGGCATACAACCAGCGAGAGATCAGCGACCCGGACCTGCTCGGCGTAAGGGCGACTGACGACCTGACCTTCGAAATCGAAACCGAAGAACCCTGCGCCTACCTGCCGTACGTGACTTCGTACACGGCCTCTTCGCCGGTACCGCGATGGCAGGTGGAGAAATACGGCAGGCGGTGGACGGAAGCCGGACGGTGCGTGAGCAACTCCGCCTTCCGGCTGGATGAATGGGTCCAGGGCAAGTACATGACCTTCCGGCTAAATCCGCATTACAAAGGAAACAATCCGGGGCATTTCAGGAAGATCGTCCGCTTCTTCTCGGGAACGGCGGGGACCGGTAGCGCGTCCGGCGGCGTGGGCCTGCTGCCGTATGAGAACGACGAGGTGGATCTGGTCGGCGTGGGCAGCCCGGCCGATCTCGACCGCATCAGAAACGACCCGAAACTGAGCGGCCAGCTCTGGAAATTCAACGGCGTGTCCACCGTGTACCTGTTCTTCCGGACCCGGGAGCCGCCTTTTAACGATGTCCGCGTTCGTCAGGCCATCGCCAGGGCCATCGACAAGCAGACCATCGCCGACGTGCTGTTCAAGGGGGCCGTTCGGCCGGCCTACGGCATGCGTCCCCCCAATTTCCCCGGATATGCCGGCGAAGGCCTGAAACCCCTCCAGGCGTTCGATCCGGAGACGGCGCGCCAGTTGATGGCCGACGCCGGATATCCCGGCGGCAAGGGATTCCCCGCCATCGAGATCTGGTTACGCGACGCGCCCCCTTCCTCGCAGAGCGGCCAGGCCGCGCAGATGATCCAGGAACAACTGCTCGAAATCCTCGGTATCCGGCTCGAAATCCGAAACATGCAGGCGAACGCCTTCAACCAGTTGATGTACGAATGGAAGATACCGGTCGGCATGGTCGGTTACGGCGCCGACTTCTCCGATCCGCAGAGCCTGCTCGGCGTTCCATGGCGCTCGCAGCCCAGGGGATTCACCCGGCACGACTGGAACGAGGCGCGTTTCAACGGCCTGATCGACCGGGCCCGGGGGGAACCTGATCGCGGCAGGCGGATGCGGCTCTACGAAGAGGCGGAATGGATGCTTGTTTCTGACGTCGGCGGAGCGTTTCTGTGGCACGACCACCGGTTCCAGCTCCGCAAGCCCTGGCTCAAGGGACTGAAACGGGACCGCGCGGGATTCTATCCCTTCTGGGAAAACAATACCGTGTATACCGAGATGTACATCGGCAAAGAGAGAATGGACGGTTGAAAGGAACTGCGACATGGACGACCCACATCGTATAGACGGGGCCGTAGCCGTCGTGACCGGCGCGGCCCAGGGGCTCGGCCTGGGTATAGCGGAGCGGCTGGCGCGCAACGGCGCGACCGTGGTGATGGCGGATCTGCAGCGCGAGAAGGCCGAGGAGGAGGCCGGGAGACTCCGTGAGCTGGGATTGGCGGCGGTTCCCGGGTACCTGGACGTTTCGGACAGCGCCTCGGTAAACGCCTTCTTCGGTGAAGTCGCCGAAGCGCACGGAAGAATCGACATCCTGGTCAACAACGCCGGGGTCGGCCAGAAGGTAGCGCCGGTGGTCGAACTGGACGACGGAGAGTGGGACCGTGTCATCCGGGTCACGCTGACCGGGACCTTCTACTGCTGCCGGGCCGCGGGCGGGATCATGGAGGGGCAGGAATCGGGCGCCATCGTGAACATCTCATCCATCAACGGACAGAATCCGGCGGCCCTGGTGGCGGCCTACAACGTAGCCAAGGAAGGCGTCATCAGTCTCACACGAACCCTGGCACTGGAACTTGCGGCGTACGGGATACGTGTGAACGCCGTCTGCCCCGGCCCCGTCTACACCGAGTTCAACCGGTCGAACATGGCGCAGCGCAGCAAGACCCTGGGACTTACCGAAGAAGAGATGATCGAACGGATTCGAGGCGCCATTCCGCTCGGCAGGTGGGGCGAGCCGGAGGACATCGCCAACGGGGTGGCGTTCCTGTGCAGCCCCGCTGCGGGCTGGATCACCGGAGAAGTGCTGCGGGTGAGCGGCGGCATGGAAGGCGTGGCGGCCGCGCCGGGGAGGCGGGGTTGAGCTGATAAATTCAACATTAACCATGTTTCTGTACTTGATGTCCTAATGGAATCTAAGTTTAGAACATGGTATGGACTTAGATGCCTGTTTTTCGTATAATACAACGGACAATGTCGCAACTTTTTTACACCTGTTTTCGTAGACGCTCCAGATTCCATGGTTTTCTTAGCGCCAGTATAGGTGGTAACTCCAATGTCTGGGGAATTCACTGTTGTGGAAGTGAAGAGTGAATGGGAGCGTGAGTCCGAAGACATGGGTAGCAAACGCAAGTTCTGGTATAACAATCCGGACTCTGGTAATTTGTTGTTCAAGTATCCACGAGGAGACTCCGGGGAACATTGGGCAGAAAAGATAGCAGCCGAAGTTGCGGAGATTCTTGGCATTGAACATGCCATAGTAGAGTTAGCGGTCTTTGAAGGAAGAAAGGGATCCACAACAAGATCGTTTACAAATGTCGGCATTGGCACGGTTTTGATCCATGGGAATCAGTTACTTGAGTCGGCGGTGCGAAGTTATGATCCAAACAAGAAGTTCGGTCAATCCAGCCATACCCTGGAGAATATCTGGAAAGCTTTAGACTCAGTACTATCAGCACTACATGATTCAGCAAAAGCGAAATCAACAAAATGTCGATTTGCGGACTACTTGATTCTTGATGCAATCATAGGCAATACTGATAGGCACCACGAGAACTGGGGATTGCTATTACAATTGTCTGATGGTAAAGTTGTTGTGGATTTAGCTCCCACGTATGACCATGCCTCGTCATTAGGTCGAGAACTAAGTGACACAAAGCGTGAAAGGCTATTCGCCAACAACCAAATTGGTCCGTACGTTGAAAGAGCGCCTGGAGCCATATACTGGTCTGAATCTGACACACGTGGCATGAGCCCTATCGAATTGGTCAGACGGTCAGGTTGATGCATATCCCGAGTTTTTTCGCCCTGCACTTCAACGAATCAAGGAATTGGACAAGGGGTCAATTCTCAACCTACCTAAACAATTACCCGACGATTGGATATCTAGTTTAGGTCGAAAATTTATGACCGATCAGTTGGACTATAGCATCAGCATGTTACAGGAGTTATCAGCATGAGTGAGAAAACTTTGTTTCTGGCTTGGCAAGACAGAAATCCTAGCCGCGCATGGTTTCCGGTGGGCCAGCTCGATGCGAATGTCGAACAATCATTGTATCGATTTCGCTATATCAAAGGCGCCAAAAAAGCAAAGAAAGAAGGATTTACTCCTTTACTGGATTTTCCTGATTTAAAAGGAGACTATCGTTCTTCGGAGTTATTTCCACTTTTTAAAAACAGAGTGATGAATCCCGCAAGGCCGGATTTTTCTGACTATCTGAAAAGTCTGGATTTACCAGAGAAGGCAAATCCCATCGAGATCCTGGCCAGAAATGGTGGCTCCCGGGTTACAGATACCTACGAAGTTTTTCCAAAAATCACAAAGCACGCAGACGGGAGATTTACCTGCAGGTTTTTCTTACACGGTTGGCGATACATCAATGAAGAAGCAAAAACTCGGTTGAATAGACTAAGTGAAGAAGAAGAGTTGTATGTTACGTTAGAACTGACCAATCCTGCAACTCAGTTAGCGGTTCAGATTCAAACGACAGACTATCACATGATTGGATGGGCGCCTCGATATTTGGTACATGACTTGACCAAGGCTATGGCTAACTCACATGGCATGTTCGAAGCAGAAGTAGCACGCATGAATTCCAACACCGCATTTCTGAAACAACGTGTTTTGATCGAAATGCGGGGCGATTGGGGTAAACATGAACCAATGAGTAGTAATGATTACCAACTTTTGGTCCCTCATGACTAATTGCACCTGCGCTTAAACTTACTGAGATTTGTACTGGTTGGCGGTTTTTCTCTTTCTTAATCACACCCCCGCCATCATTCGCATCACCGCGCCCTGGTCCGCTTCTTCGCGGGACAGTTCCCCCGCGATACGCCCGGATCGAAGCACAAGGATCCGCGTCGACAGGTTGAGCACCTCCGGCAATTCGCTCGACACGAGCACGATGGCCGTGCCCTCATGAGCCAGCTGGTCGATCAGGGCGTGCATCTCCGACTTGGCGCCCACGTCCACGCCCCGGGTGGGTTCGTCGATCAGGAGGACCGGGCATCGGGCGGCCAGCCACTTGGCCAGGACCACCTTCTGCTGGTTCCCGCCCGACAGGCCCGCCGTTTCATACCGGACGTCGTCCGGCCGCACCGATAGCCGTTTGACATATTCCCGCGCCAGGTCTTCTTCCCTTTTTCCGCGGATCCACCCGAAGCCGGAGCGGCGGTCCAGGGTGGGCAGCCCTATGTTCTGTTCCACGCGAAGCGAAAGGACGAGACCGAATCGCTTGCGGTCTTCGGGCACGAGCCCGATGCCCCTTCGCATCGCGTCGATCGGATGCCGGATGCTCACCGGCCGGCCCTGGACACGTATTTGCCCCGCGGCTATGGGGTCCAGCCCGAACACGGCCTGCAGCACTTCGGTCCGTCCCGCGCCCACCAGGCCGGCCAGGGCGAGTACTTCCCCGGACCGCACGGAGAAAGACACGTTGTCGAATTTCCCCGGACTGGCGAGCCGGTCCACGGAAAGCATCTCGTCACCGGGTTCGGTCTCCACGTGAGACGGGAAGTAGGCTTCGAAAGTACGCCCGATCATCAGGTTGATCAGCGTGGCCCGGTCGAGGTCGGCGACCGGGCGGGTAGCCACGTGCCGGCCGTCGCGAAGCACCGTCACGGCGTCGCAAAGGCGGAAGATCTCGTCCAGGTCGTGGGAAATGTAGATCGACGTCACGCCCTTCGCCTTGAGGCGCCGGATATGCGCTCGCAACCGTTCCGCTTCCACGTGGGACAGGCTGCTGGCCGGTTCGTCGAAGACGATCACGCGGGCGCCGCTGCCAAGGGCCGCAGCGATCTGCACGAGTTGTTGCTGGGCGACGGGCAGATCGCCAATGGGCGTTCCCACGTCCAGATCGGCTTCAACCGCCTCCAGCATTTGCCGGGCCCGGGCTTCCATCCGTCGATCGGAGACGAACCCTCCCCCGCCGGGCAGGGCGCCGAGGCAGAGGTTTTCGGCGACGGACAGGTTCTCGCAGAACGCGAGTTCCTGGTGGACCATGCCGATCCCCAGATCAAGGGCGTCCCGCGGTTCGTAGAACTGCACGGGCTGGCCGTCCACGCGTATCCGGCCGCCGTCCATTCCGTAGATACCGGTCAGTATCCGCCCAAGTGTACTTTTACCGGCGCCGTTTTCGCCGACCACGGCGTGACAGGTACCCGCTTCGATCCCGAAGGTCACCTCGTCAAGGGCCGTCACACCAGGGAACCGCTTGGTGACCCGGTCGAAGGCTATATATGCATCAGGCGTATTGTGGTCCATGAGGTTATCCGTGGTTTCCGGCGCGATCCGAGCGACGCTACCTGATCAGGTTCTCGAGGTCAAAAGGCCCGGTGCGTCCGGATCGGTCACTCATCCGAGGCCGGCGGGTCCTCCGAATCATCCGCCCGCAGGTACCGCTCAGGCACGTCCGTGAATCCCCATCCCTGGAGCATCTTCGCCCATTCGCCGAGGTTATTCTGCGATACGTGGACCAGTTCGAGGGGATTGATGACGGGGACGTCTTGCTTCAGGTGGATCTTCTCGACGATCAGGCGGACCGATTCGTACCCCCACAGGTAGGTGGGCTGGCCCCAGAGCACGGGTACGATGCCCTGCTCGATGTAGGTCAGCTGGGGCGGCAGCGCGTCCACAGAGATGATCTTCATGCGCTCGGGGTCCAGGTCGGTCAGCAGGGACTGGGTGAACAGCGCCCATCCGCCCACCATGGCCCATCCGTCGATATCCGGGTAGGCATTGTTTACCCGCACCACCTCGGCGGCGGCGTCCTGGGGGGTTTCTATGTGATAGAAGGTCCCCACGATCGAGATATCCGGGTACTCGGCGGCCTTCTGCAGGACGCCTTCCACGCGTTTGCGCAGGTTCGGCGCGTTCTGGTTTCCCGCGAGGATGGCCACGCGGCCCTTGCCGTTCATCGCCCTGGCCAACTCTCCCATGATCAGCCCACCGGTCTTGATGTCGTCCACCCCGAAGAAGGCGAATCGCCTGGAATCGGGGGCGTCGCTGTCGAAGGTCATGACCGGAACGCCCCGGTCCACCGCGTCATTGATGGCGCCAGTTACCTTGGCGGCGTCCGAACAGGAGATCAGGACCACGTCGGCCCCTTCGTTCACGGCCTGGGCGATACGCTGCGCCTGAACCTGGCCGTCCTCCGTCGGCGGCGTACGCCAGTCGATCACGATGTCGATGCCGTGCCGGGCCGACAACTCGCCGGCCGCGGCCTCCGCCCCGGTACGGGAGGAAAGGAACACAGGGTTCGTCGTGCTCTTGGCGATCATGGAGATCACGAGCCGGTTGTCGTCGGGAGGCGCGGCTTCTCCGCAACCCGAACCGAAAACGAACGCGCCCAGGACCGACAGGACCAGGGTTTCCAGACGTCTTTTACATGCCATCATCGATTTCGTTCCTTTCTGAAGTGGTCTGACGCGTCATATCTGAAGCGGCCTGACGCGTCGTGGATCTAACCCGCACCGGCCAGTTTGCGCGCCGTGAGCCGGCGGTTCACCTGGTCGAGGACCACGGCGATGATGATCGCGCAACCGATCACGACCCATTCGTAGTTCTGGTCAAGGTGCAGGGTGCGTATGGATTGTCTGATCAGGACGATCAGCATGGCCCCGAGCATGGCGTTGACCGCGCTTCCCCGGCCGCCGCGCAGGCTGGCGCCGCCGACAACCGCCGAGGCGATGACGTAAAGTTCGTATCCCGTGGCGTCGGCACAGGAGGCCGAACCGTAGTAGCTGCTGCCGACCAGCGCGGCGATACCCGCGGTGAGTCCTGAAACCACGTACACGCCTACCAGGATACGGTCGATTCTCAGACCGGCATACCGGCTGGCTTCCAGGTTGCCGCCCACGGCGAATATGTGGCGGCCCATGACCGTTCGGGACAGGTACACGGCGCCGGCGGCGGTGATCAGGAGCATGATGATCATGGGCATGGGATAGAGCGCGTCGGAACCGAAGGACAGCTTGATCGCGTCGGTCAGGGACTGCGGCACGAGTATGCTCTCCGCTTCGCTGATCACGAAGGCAGTGCCCCGGAAAACCCACATCGTACCCAGGGTGACGATGAAGGGATGGACGCGAAGTCCGACCACCATGACGCCGTTCAGCAGGCCGCACAACAGGCCGAGACTCACGCAGACCAGAACGGCCAGCAGGACCACCGCGACGGGACTGTCCGGCGCGACGGACCGCAACACCATGGCGGTCATTACACCGGAAAGGGCGTAGATCGAACCGACCGAAAGATCGATTCCCCCGGATATGATGACCATGGTTGCTCCGACCGCCATGATCACGAAGAAACTGGCGTCGGTGGCCGTCTGCATCAGGGTGCGTGAATTCAGGAAGTTGTTGACGAGATCGCCTGTCGCGCGGTCCACGTGGTACCCCGCGAAAACGGAGAGAACCACACCGAGCAGCAGGATGACGAGGATCAGTCCCGTTTGCTGGGAGCCGAGCAGGATACGAAGCATGGGCAGGGTCGGTGTTCCCGGCGTTTGCATGATAGTCGCTGGTGGACTGGGTGTCCTGAAATAGTACGGGACCGCTGGTCTAAATCAAGGAAAACGTGGGGACTGGCGGAATGGCAGGGCCCCTTCCGAACGGCATGGGGAGACGCCTGGATATTCCATCGGGTCGTCATAAAAGAAAGCCCCGACATGTGTCTGCGACATGCCGGGGCCGGTGGACTTGTGGTCGGACTGCGCGGTACCTCCGCGCCGGGGGACCGCCGCGCCAGAAAAACGCCGTGTCAGGAGGCTTTCTTCTCGGTGCCTTCCGCATTCTCGCGGCGCAGTTCTTCTTCGCGGTCCGCTATGTTCCCCTGCAGCTCCTTGATGCGGTCCAGGATGCCCGTCACCTCGGTATCTCCCGACACGTCGGTGATGCCGTCCTCGACCACGATCTGGTGGACGCGGCCGCCCAGTTCGGTCAGCTGGTTGCGGATATCGGCCCGGGCCGACTGGATCTCCAGCTTGATCCGCCCTTTCCGCGTGAGATCTTCTGCCATGTCCAGCGCGCCGGACAGACTTTTCCGGACGGTTTCGATCGGTCCGTCCAATTCAGACTTAATCGTTTGCCAGAGGTTCATGATGGTACTCCTTTTCTGGATCCTTCGAGGATCTTTGATCTGCGGTTACGCCGGACGAAAGGCCTTCTGACGGTTTAGACGTTCGATTCGTCTTCCGGGTTTCAGTATATCCCCATGGGGTTATCGCGTCAATGATAGAGCGCGTAGGCGATGATGTTGATCCCCATTCTAAAGGCGGTTTCTCGTTTCGCCGGCGGATCATTGTGGGTCTTTTCGTCGGCCCAGCCGTCGCTGACGTTGCTTTCGTACGTGTAATACACCACCAGGCGTCCGTCGTGGAAGAGTCCGAACCCCTGGGGCGGCTTGCCGTCGTGCTCGTGATGCTTGGGCGGGCCGGACGGGAAATCGTAGATGATGTGGTAGATCGGGTGGGTGAACGGCAATTCGACGAATTCCTGGCCGGGAAAGACTCTTTTCATTTCCCTGCGGAATGCCCTGTCCATGCCGTAGTCGTCATCGGCGTAAAGGAATCCGCCGTGTGTCAGGTACTTGCGCAGGTTCCGGACTTCCGGCTCGGTCCACTTCACCTCGCCGTGGCCGGTCATGAATAGGACGGGTGAAGAGAACAACTGGTCGTCGGTCAGGGTAACGACACGCTGATCCAGATTCGTCTCGATGCCCGCGCGCAGTTGCAGTTCCCGGGCCAGGTTGGGAATCGCCTCGGGATCGTTGTACCAGTCGCCTCCTCCGTCGTACTTCATCCGCGCAATGGTCAGCCTGCCGTTTTCGCTTTCGGCGGCTTCCCCTTCGCCATGCGTCCACCCGGAGGCGAGGCCGCAGAGCAGGAGGCCGGTCACGCATCTTCGAAAGGAGGTCACCTTAGGCAAACCCCCAATCATCTGCGACCACCGGGCCGTCCGGGCCGCCCTCCGCCGCCTGCGCGGCGCCCGGACGCGCGTACCCGCTGGCCGCCTCCCGCGAGGGCCATGAGGTATACCAGGCCGATCGCGACAAGACCCAGGATGATCGTACCAATCACGCTGAAACCAATCGTCGCCAGCATACTTTCTCCTTGCGTGCTGCTGAAACCGCGTCCCGTCGGATGCGGTTCATGCGTTTTCGTTGCAATACCCCTACCCGTCGACGCCCCCGGGCCGATCGCCGTCCTTCATGCTCCAGTCCAGCAGGCGCTGCATGTCCGTGAACCGGGTCCGGCTGGTCGGTCCGCCGAGAATAACGGCGTAGATATCATCGCCCGAATCGCCGAGCGCCCGCATGACGAGACAGTATCCGGCCCGGCGGATATAGCCGGTCTTGCTCCCGACACCTTCCCATTGTCTTTCAGATACCGTATCGCGCACCAGCCGGTTGGTAGTCCGAATAGTATGCGTGCGCCTGTTCGTTCCGAACTTATACTCCCTGGCCAGCAGGATTTCCGACAGTAATTCATCCTGCAAGGCGGTCCAGAGTAGGGCTACGCAATCCACTGCCGTGGATACATTGCCCGCGTCCAGTCCGGTGGGCTCGGTAAAACGGGAGTTCGACAGGCCAAGGGAGGCCGCCGTTTCATTCATGCGGCCCACGAATGCTTTCATGGTCAGGCCCGACGCGCGTGCCAGTGCGCGCGCCGCCGCGTTGTCCGAGGCGACGAGGGTGGCGTATAGCAGATCCATCGCCGAGACCTGTTCCCGGTACCTGAGTTTCGTCCAGTTCGCCCGGTATACGTCCTGGCGGGTGATACGGACGCTCTTTTCAAGATCCGGATTCATCCGCATGTAGGTCACCGCGGTCATCAGTTTCGTGATACTCGCGATCGGGAACGGCGACGTGGCATTCTTCTGGTAGATCACCTCCCCCTTCTGGATATCGATCACGAGCGCGGCACGGGCGCGTATCCGGATTTCCCCACGACGCGCGATTGATCCGGCGGACGGCGCCTCGGCCCTGTCGGAGGAGGTTTCCCGGGCAGCCGACGCAACCGGATGTGCCTCTTCGACCGGTACTTCAGTCCCGTTCGGTACATCCTCCGGCGTAATTCCGAAGGTGGATCCCGTGTTCGTGAATGCTGAAGCGGCTGAAAGGGCCAGGGCGCAAGATATCCTCCCCGCCCATGACCGGATCGAAACGGCGTTGCTCATGAGTTGGGATTATAGACCGGGGGATATCTCTGAGTCAAGGTGAATCAAGCCGGTTATCCGGGCTTGCCTGCAGGGAAGATACGTACTGCGCCGGGCTGTCCGCCTCCTCGGCCGACCGACCCGCTCCGACGGGTTGCAGATCGATATGGACCCTGACCTCACGGTCCTCGATGCTGAAGGAGGTATAGGACAGGTCCTGCGGAAGGATCTTCAGCCGGCAATCGAAGATCCGGCTGGCGGTAAGTTCGGAAAGCTCGATCGTGGGCGAAGTCACCACTCGCTCGATCTGGTCGATTTCCATTTCACGGCCTGTTATCGGCACCGAGGGCGGTTCCACGGTGACGCGTGCGATTTCCAGGCCTTCCGGGAGTTTGCCCGTCAATTCGTGATCGATCATGATTCGTCTGCTCACGATTCGATCGGACATGATGGTGAGGCTTGTCGGATCGATCGAGATGGCCTTGATACCGAAAGGCAATTCAACGTTCGCTTCCGTGAGCTCAATGGTATGGGTCCCGGGTTCGATATCTTCCAAATCGACCATTACGCGTACCTGATCCGCCGTAAGCGAGGCGATACTGCCTTCAGTACCCCGCACCCATACGTTCACCTCGTTGGTCGAATAGCTGATCAACTCGATGTTCGTCGGGATGTTCTGAAACTCCAGCGCGTCGGTGATCGCTCTTTCGGAGCTTTGCTGACCGATTAGGGTGAACCAGAGCAGGCAGGACAACCCGATGGACGCCAGTTTAGCGGTAAGATTGCGGCGGTTGAACCGGTATCCTGGCCGAAGAGCGACGATTTTTTCCACCGCCTCCCGCAGCGACGGCCTGATCCGGGGAATCTCGATCGGCAGCAATGATTTTTCCAGAATCTGCCATAGTTTCTCCCGGTCGGCCACGGCCGTGATGTCACCGCCGGAAGCCACGGACACCTCGCCGCTTTCCTCCGAAACCACTACGCAGAACGTATCACCGAGTTCCGACACGCCCAGGGCCGCCCGATGCCGCGTGCCGTACCGGGGGGGAAGATGGTCCCTGGTCGAAAGCGGCAGATAGGTGGCGGCTTCGACCACACGGTCCTTCTCCACGATAATCGCGCCGTCGTGAATCGGCGAAGATGGATGAAAGATACTGACGATCAGTTCCTGGCTCACAAGGCTGTCGAGCTTGACCCCATGCTGTACGACTCCGGAGATCCCGGTCGCCCGGGGGAAGACCAGCAGGCCGCCGATGCGTTTCTCCGACAGTTCGAAACAGGCTTCGGTGATCTCCTTCAGAATGCGCCGGGATATGGGACTGGACTGAAGCCTGAAAATGACCAGGGGGCTGACCCGCTCCAGCAGTTGCCTGATTTCCGGCTGGAAGACGACAATGATCAGGAGAAGGATAACACCGAGGAGGTATTGCAGTATCTGGCTGGTCAGGAGCAGTCCGCTCCAATTCGCGATGCCGTAGAAGAGTCCCAGGCCGCCCAGGCCGATCAGGATATGATAGGCCCGCGTGCCCTTCAGCCACATGTAGAGGCTGTAGATCAAGGCCGCTATGATGAATATATCCAGCAGGTTGATCAGGTTGACCAGTTCAAACATCGAAGGGGATCCCTTGATGGATGGTTACGCCATGCAGGAACAGTGTCGACGGGCGCTCATTCATATGTCGACGGGAACACAGTCGTATAAAGATAAGCGCAATTGGAACTTTTGCCAATAAAACGATTACCGGCCCATTTCGGCCCTGGCCTCCATCAAACGGGCTGCTTGCTCAGGGAAGCGTTGCCGGCCGTCAGCCACTGGAAGGAGGTGCAGTCTGTTCATCCCCGGATGCGGGTGCCGTCCGCTCGCCGGGCCGTAGCGATGGCAGGGTAAGTACGTTCCGGAGCGCCGTCCCGCCCGAAACGACGAATTCCAGGGCCTCCTCGACAGGCAGGTCCACGGGGATCACGTCCCGCCGCGGCACGATTACGACACGTCCCGCCGCGGGATTAGGGGTGTTGGGCACGAATACGCTGGCCAGTTCTTCCCCGTTGTCTTCACTCGGGAATTCGCCGACGATGAAAGCGACCATCCATGCGTCGCGCCGCGGATACTCCACCAGCACCGTCTTCCAGACCCGCGTCTCCCCCACCATGGCGAAGGTGTCCAGCAGCTTCTTGACCGTGTGGTATACCCTCCGCGCGACCGGCAGCCGCATGATCTGGTCCTCGAACCAGGCTATCACCCTCCTGCCCAGTACGTTGGATGCCACGAAGCCGGCCAGGTAGATCACGACCAGCATAAGCAGGATCCCGAGTCCGGGTATGCGCGTGTCCAGGCCCAGCAGGCCGCGAATGACCGGCGCCGCGAAGGAATCGAGCCAGGTCAGCAGCCAGCTCAGCACGGCCACGGTGGCCGTCAGGGGTACCAGCGCGATAAGGCCCGACACCATTGTACGCTTTATGTTCTGGCGGATGCGGGCTATCGCGGATTGACGCCTGGGTTTGGGATTCATATTGAAAGTGGACATGATACACGCCGCCGTGCTGAGGGTTAACCCGTCGTAGCCGGTGGCTCCCCGGTGACTGCGTGACTATCCAGCCAGCCAGAGACGCGATTCCGGCCGATTCAGCTCTTCCATGCTCTCCCATATAGTACGCGATTTCCGGTTTGTCGGTTCTACACCTTGAACAACTGCCCCATTCTCTTCCCCAGTACTTTACCTGTAAAGAGCAAACTGCATGCCAGGAGGATCATGCCCAGCATGCCCATGGCACTGGCCATGTAGGGTCCGTCGGTGATGCGGCCCATGAGGCTGTATATGGCCTTGGTAATGGGATAGTACTGTTCCTTGATCGCCAGGATAAGGCTGTCGCTCACTTCCAGCATGGCAAAGGAAAAGGAAAGGATGGCGCCGGCGGCCACGTTGGCGAGTACAAGCGGCATGGTAATCTTCCAGAGCGTCCGAAGGGGACCGGCGCCCATATTCATGGAGGCTTCCTCCAGGGTCACGCTCATCTGCTGGAAACCGGCATAGGCCGCCCGGACCATGTAGGGCAGGCGGCGCACGGCGTAGGCGATGATCAGCAGGGGAACGGGGGAGACGCGGACGTCCAGGAAGGTTCCCGAAAAACCGGAGATGTACCCGAAGGCGAGGACCAGGCCGGGCAAGGCCAGGGGCAGCATGGCCACGGCGTCCAGCGCGTCCCTGAAGGGAAAGCGGCGCCGGGTCAGCAGGTAGGCGATGGCGACGCCGAGGACGATATCGATCACGGTGCTCATCACGCTCAGCCAGAGGCTGTTCTTGATGGAGAGCAGGGTCAGGTCATGCTCGAAGATCTGGCCGTAGTAGGCCAAAGTGTAGTCGGAGGGCAGCACGGTCATGAACCAGCGCTCGGTGACGGAAGTCAGGACCACGCTGAGATGGGGGATCAGCGCGATGCCCGTGATGGACAGGAGCATGCCCCAGATCAGCACGGTCTCGAGGGACGTAGCGCGCCGCGAGGCGGACATCACGTGTCCGCGGGCGACCATCTCGTAGTGGCGGCCGCCGAAAAACTTCTTGGACAGGTAGAAGAGCGCCAGCGTGACCAGGACGACGAAGACGACCAGGGCGTATCCCAGTGGATTCGCGTGGACGTCGGTGGCCATGTTGAAGATCTGGACGGCCACCACCTCGCGAAATTCGAAGATCAGGGGCGTGCCAAGGTCCGTGAAGGCCCAGATGAAGACGATGATCGCGCCGGCGAAGTATCCGGGCAGCATGAGCGGGAACGTGATGGTGCGGAACAGGCGGAAGCCCCCCGCGCCCACGTTGCGGGCCGACTCCTCCAGGCTGGGGTCCACGTTGGCCAGTCCGGCGGCGATGTTGAGGTACATGATGGGGTAGAGGTGCAGCGCTTCGAGGATCACCACGCCCCAGAACCCGCCTCCTCCGAACCAGTCGATGGGTGCGTCGATGAGTCCCGTTTCCAGCAGGAACAGGTTGATCGAGCCGAACCGGGCGAACATCTGCTTCATCCCGATGGCGCCTACGAAGGGCGGCATGATCATGGGCACCAGCGCGAGTCCGCCCAGCAGGCCCTTGCCGATGAAATCGTACCGGACCAGGGCGTAGGCCATGGGCAGGGCGATGATGGTCGTCAGGGCGGTGGTGACGATGCCCAGTTCGAAGCTGTTCAACAGGGCGCGCTGCTGGACCGGGCTCTGCAGCATCAGTCCGAAGAACTCGATGGAGAACTGTTCGTCTGCGAAAAAGGCGTTCAACAGGACGTGCAGGAGCGGATAGAACAGGAAGAGGCCGAAGAAGAGGACCAGAATGCCCAGGATGGCGAGTACGCCGGGGGTGAGGTCCGAGAGATCGAATCGGGAACTGGGCATGAGGATATGCTCCGCGGTATCGCTATCCGGGTTTCCCGAGCACGACGACCTGCGACGCGTCGCATTTCAACCGGATGGGCGCACCGGGACCGGCACGGCGACGACCGGGGTGATGGTCCACCAGCTTGACCAGCGTGCCGTCGTCCAGCCGGACCGAATACTGCTCGTGGTCGCCGAGGTACACGGTCTGCCGGACGACCCCGTCCAGCACGTTTTCCTCCTCGCCGCCGGCAGCGTCCGGCTCCGAAACGCGGATGGCCTCGGGCCGCACGGAGCAGACCACCTCGTCTCCCGGCGACAGGCCTTCGGCGGGTTCGACCGTCGAATGGAGCACGCCGACAGCGGTCTCTACGGACAGGGGCGTTTCAGCGCTGGTCAACCTGCCGGCCACGAAATTCGTCTCCCCGATGAAATCGGCCACGAAAGCACTCACGGGCCGGGCGTAGATCGAACGCGGGTCCCCGGTCTGGGCGACGGCCCCCATGTCCATCACGGCCATACGGTCCGCCATGGAAAGGGCCTCCTTCTGGTCGTGTGTCACGTAGATCATCGTCGTGCCGGTCTCGTCGTGAATGCGCCGGATCTCATCACGCATTTCCAGGCGTAGCCTGGCGTCCAGGTTGGACAGGGGCTCGTCGAGCAGCACCACGTCGGGCTGGATCACGAGGGCCCGGGCAAGGGCCACGCGCTGCTGCTGGCCGCCGGACAACTGGTTCGGCGACCGCTCCCCGTAGGCGTCCATCCGAACCATCCTGAGCGCCTCGGAGACGCGGTCCTTCTGTTCCGAAGACGGCACCTTCCGCAGGCCGAGTCCGTAAGCCACGTTCTCCCAGACGGACATGTGCGGCCAGAGGGCGTAATTCTGGAAGACCATGCCCGTGTTCCGCCTGTGGGGAGGCGTGCGGGTCACGTCCTGGCCGTCGAACAGGATATTTCCCCTGTCGGGCGCGTAGAACCCGGCGATCAGTCGCAGGAGGGTCGTCTTGCCGCAGCCGGAAGGGCCCAGGAGGAAAAACAGTTCGCCCCTCGTTATCTCCAGAGAGACATCGTCGACCGCCGTCACATCACCGAATTTCCGGGTTATGCCCTGCAGTGTCAGACTGACCATACTCGGTTTGCCAGGTTGTGAAAATCGTTCAGGGTATGAAACAACCACGCATCTTTTTACGCCGTCCGCGCCGCGCACCGATCGAACCGTTGGATGGGGCGAATCCCCGGCCTCATCCGCTTTTCCGCTTCAACCTCCAGAGGTACAGCACCATCCCCGCCAGCACCAGCCCGCTTCCGGAGAAAAGCATGTACCTGGCGCCAGCCCATCCTGCCGCGCCCGATCCGTACTTCTCCGCCGCCAGTCTGCTCCACGCGAGCAGGGTACGGTTTCTGAAGGCCTGGTCCCGCCATTGGTCGCCCAGGGCCAGGGATTCCTCCTCCGTAATGGGCACGGACCCAAGCGCGGGCAGAACGCTCGCCAGGTCCCCTTCCTCCATGGCGCGACGCCACCGGCGCTGTAAGGCCGCGTGGGCGTCGATGACAAAGACGCCGATCATGTCATCGACGATATGGCGCCTCGCCGCGCCTTTCTCGGCGTCGTACACGAAGGACGATTCCCAGGTAAAGGGATTGAAAGTGACCGAGGTATGGGCCGGATCGATGCGTTGGTACAGGTGGGGCAGGACGGTGAAACGGTTCAGCTGGAACTTCTCCGGCCCGCCCGGCGGGCCGGGTTTCTGCATCCACAGGCGCTGTCCGGCCTCCGACAGGATGTAGCGCAGGAACGACTGAGCCACGGCCATGTTCGGCGCGCCCTTCAGAATGGATATGCCGTCGGGATTCAGGATCGTGAGGTTGTCCGGCATGGTGTAGCCGATCATGTCCGGCCCTACGGCGTTGATCTGGGCCCAGGCGTAGAAATCGATGGCCATCCCGTAGGCCACTTCGCCGGAAGTCACGTCCTTGGGCACCTGGCTACCGGTATTGGCGAATCCCCGGGCATTGGCGCCCAGGGCGGTAATGATCTGCCAGCCCCTTTCCCACCCGTAGACCTGCAGGATGATCTCGAAGGGCACGTGCGCGCTGCCGCTCTTCCTGGGATCGGCGCCGCCTACCCAGGAGTATAGCCGCGGATCGGTCAGGTCTTCCCAGGTCTCCGGCAGCGGCAGCTCCACGAGTTCCGCCACCCGCTTGTTGTACACGATGCCGAATCCCGCCATCGTCGCGCCGTACCAGCGGTACTCCGCGTCGTAAACCGGGTAGCCGCCCACCTCGGCGGGCAGCTTTGAAAGCAGGGTTTCGGGAAGCCTGTACGGCGCCAGCAGGTCGAGGCGGGCCAGTTCCATGAACGGGTCGCTTCCCCCGCCGAACATCATGTCGATGCCGATGCCTCCCGGCTTGCCGGTGTATTCCGACTTGATAAAGCGGATGATCTCGGAGGTTCCGCCCACGTCCATCCACTCGATCTCGGCCGTGCGGCCGGTCTCCGCCCGGTAAAAGGCGTCGAACCCCCGGGTGAACTCGTAGCGGATGCCTTCCCAGTGCGGGGAAACGATGACCAGCCGGTCCTGCGCCGAAACGGCGGCCGGCCCCCCGGCCTGGCAGAAGACGCCCGCGAAGAGGAAGCACCGTATGAAAGAACGGATGAAGCGAAGATTCAACGATACCTCGGGCAGTTGATAGCTGTCATCGCTTTCTCGCCGTGAGGCCCAGCACGATGGCGACCAGCAACGAAACCGCCAGGCCGATGCCCAAAACAGCCGGTTTGTATACGTTGTTTATCAAGGGATCGTCTATCCCCAACAGGACGGATACGACGAGTACGGGGAGCAACAGGGCCGCCAGGAAGGTCAGCCGCCGCGAGGAGGCGTCAATGCTCCTGAGGGCTTTCGTCTGGACGGTCATGGCCGCGTCGTTCAGCATTTCCCATTGACGCGTCAGCACCTCGACCATGTTCCTGAGCCTGTAATACGCGTCCTGGAGCTGGACGACCGTATCCGCCTGCAGGGAGAGTTTCTCGCCACTGTAAAGGGAATGTACGATTTCGCACTGTAGTTTGACGAGATGGATCATGTCGAGGAGGCGGCGCTGCGCGTCGTATATCCATCCGGCTTCCACGTCCCGGTCCGGCGCGGTCGTCTCCGCGGTAAGTTCGGATACCAGCGGATCCTGTAGATCCGCGATCTTCTGTATGACCAGGGCGACGGCCTGGTCCGTGGACCGCATCGACTGGGCATCCTGCTGGACCCGGTCCTTGACGTCCTGCAAAAAGGGCACCGGGGTGGCATGAATGGTGACCAGATAGTCGGGCGCCAGGAAGATCCCCAGCTTGACCGGCGGCGCGTCCAGACTCACCTGCGCGTGCATGACCATGAACAGGTGTCCCGGAAACACCGCCGAGTAGGGCCGCGTCGAAACTTCCCGGCAGGCCTTCACCGACAGGGGATGTGCGCCGAGTTCCTTGAAATCACTCAGAAACGCCGCGTCTTCGTCCGTGATCTGCTCGAGGTCCAGCCAGAACAGGCCCCTGGACGCTTCCAGGGTTTCCTGCAGGTGGGAGAGCGACACGTCATCGTAGCGGATGACGCTGTTCTGTTCTACGATAAGCAAATCCCGCATGGAATCCCTCAGTTTCTTTGGTTTTTCTTTTCCCAGTAGAAGTAGAAGGGAAAGCCGGCGGCGACGATGGCCAGGCCGATAAGGGTATTGTAAATGAACTCCACGTTGGTCAGCAGCGACACCAGGTAACCGGTGATCACGGCAAGAAAGAGCAGGGGCGTTACCGGATATCCCCACACCCTGTAGGGTCGTTTCGCGTCGGGCCGGGTAAAGCGTAGCACGATGACCGAGCCGATGGCAATAATCGAGAAGGCATAGTTCGTGAAGGAGCCGTAGGATATAATCTGTTCGTAACTCGGCGTCAGGGCGATCAGGGCGGCCAGGATGCCCTGGGTGAGAATCGAAACCGCCGGCGTCCGGAACCTCGGATGCACCCGGCTCAGTCCCTCGAAGAACAGGCCGTCCCTGCTGAGGGCGTAGAAGAGGCGCGGTGCTACGAGAATCTGCACGTTCACCCCGCCGAAGGTGGAACACATGACGCCCACGGAGATAAACAGGGCGCCCCAGTCGCCCAGCAGCACCCTCATCACGTCGGCCGCGATCCAGGGCGAGGTCTGGACCTGCTCAAAGGGCAGGACAAGTATGTAGACGAAGTTGGCCGCCATGTAGATCAGGATAACGAACGCGATGCCGGCAATGATCGACAGCGGGATATTGCGGCGCGGGTCGCGCATTTCGCCCGCGACGTAGCTGGAAAAGGTCCACCCCTCGTAAGCGAAAAGGCCGGTGACCATGGCCGCGCCAAAGGCGCCCAGCGCGAATCCTCCCACGGCCGCCCCGCCGCCGCCGAACAACGGCGTGAAGTGGGCCATCGAACCCTGGTCCGCCATGACAAGACCCAGCAGGATCAGTCCCCCGAGCGCGGCGACCTTGATGAAGGTGAAGAGGTTGGTGACCCGGCCGCCCCAGCGTACCCCCACCACGTTGATAGCCGTCAGCACCACGACGCACGCGCACGCGAACAGCGCGCGCGCGCCTTCGCTCATTACAATCCCCGTGCCGGTCCCATCCGCCGTGACCACGTTCACCACGCTCGCGAGGTAGGCGGAAAACACGTTCGCGACGGCGGCAATGGACACCGGCCATACGATCCAGAAAGAAGACCAGCCGAAGATGAAGGTGACCCATCGCCTGCGGTAGGCTTCGCGGATGTAAACGTACTGTCCCCCGGTCCGGGGCAGCATGGCGCCCAACTCGGCGATACACAGCCCGCCGCACAGCGCAAGCAGACCGCACACCAGCCAGACGAGCAGGCTCATGCCCGGCGAACCCACGTTGGAGGCGATGGCGCTCGGCGCCTGGAATATGCCGGAACCGATTACCCCGCCCACGATAATGGTCGTGGCTTCGAGGGGTCCCAGCCCTCTGACGAGCCCTTCGCCCTCGACTGCCGGAGCGGCGGCCGGGCGTGCATCTGTTTCAGCCAAGTCTCACCTCGGCGGAAAGGCCTGTGAAATCGAGCGCAAACATGACTAATATAACGGCGCCGACAGGTCAACACAATCGCATTTGACTCCACGCCGATTCGGCTGTTAATACCTTGACAGACCTTCCGTCCGGCGCTATATTTGAATGCTCGATTCGAGGCGGCGTAGCTCAGTTGGTCAGAGCATCGGAATCATAATCCGAGTGTCCGGGGTTCGAATCCCTGCGCCGCTATTTCCCATGGCCTTTCTGCTTTCGGAAGGCCATTTTCGTTATGGACTCCCTGGTTGAGTTCCCATGCCTGATACCGTTGCGCATAAAGTCGAAGCGGCGGTCCTTCGCCACCGCATGATCAGCGAGGGCGATCACGTGATCGCCGCGGTCTCGGGCGGCGTGGACTCCGTGGTCCTCCTTCATGCCCTGCACAGCTTCTGCGAAAGGTGGGGGATGAAACTGGGGGCCGCTCATCTCGACCACGGCCTCCGCGGCGAGGAAGGACGGGAGGACGCTGCCTTTGTCCTGGACTTCGCGGCGTCCCTGGGCCTTCCCTGCGTAGCGGAGCAGGCGGACGTAGCCGCCTACTGCCGAAAAGCGCGCTGTTCCATCGAGCAGGGCGCCCGCGAGGTACGGTACGGATTCCTCCGAAGGGTGCTCGCGGACCAGCAGGCGGATTCGGTGGCGACCGGACACACGGCGGACGACCAGGCCGAGACCGTGCTGATGCGCCTGTTGCGCGGCAGCGGCAGCTCGGGCCTTTCGGCTATCCGTCCCGTCAGGGATGGCTGGATTATCCGGCCCATGCTGGATGTTACCGCCGCCGAGATCGCCGCGTACGCGCGAAATCACGGGCTATCCTTTCGTGTCGACCGGACCAACGCGGCCCAGGACGTGTTCCGCAACAGGATCCGGCACCATCTGGTGCCCCTGCTGCAACGCGAATACAACCCTCAGATCGTGCAGGGCCTCGGACGGCTCGCCAACGTGGCACGGGGCGAGGCGGCGTATCTCGACGGAGTGGCGTCGGCTTTCCTCGCCGATCATTCGCGCCTGGCGGACGGGAAGGTCCTTCACCTCGACCTCGATGCCTGGCCGAATGCGGCGCCCGCCGTCCAGCGGGTGCTGATCCGGCATCTGGTCCGTGCAGTGGGCGGCAACGAGGAGCGCTTGCATTACGACCAGGTGGAAGATGCCCGTGCGTGGATCGACCGGGGCGCGATCGGCCGGATACATGAGTTGCCCGACGGGATACGCATGGAATGCCGGAGGTCCGAACTGGTGGCCTGCCAGGGTTCGTTCACGCCTTTCCGGCTGGACTTCGAAGTCCCCGGCCGGGTGGAAGTTCCGGATACGAACCTGTCGATCCGCATCGAGGAAGGTTCGGCGACGGGCGCGCCGGCCGCAACCCCGCGGCGGGCCGTTTTCGACGCCGATGCCGTACCGCGGCGCTGGACCGTGCGTTCGCGCGAACCGGGCGATCGCATGTCGCCCTGCGGCCTGGCGGGACACAAGTCGCTGAAGAAACTGTTTAACGAATGGGACGTGCCCAGACTGTTGCGCAACCGCGTGCCGGTGGTGACGGACGGAAGCCGCGTGTTGTGGGTGGCCGGTCACCGGCAGAGCAACGAAGGCATGGTTACCGGGAAGACCCGGCGTGTGATGGTCGCCGAGTTGATGGGGCGCCATCCCGGATGAGGACGGCCGCCCCGGACTGACGCGGCGGCGGAAGCTCCACGCCACATCGCGGACGAAGAAGCTCCACACCACACCGCAAGGGGGCGCCGGCCAGGCCGGAACTACCGATGAAGATCCTCCTCACCGAACAGCAGATCGCGGAAAAGGTCCGGCACCTCGGGGCGCAACTGTCCGATGACTACGGGGGGAAAAACCCCGTGCTCATCGGATGTCTCAAGGGGTGCGTGGTCTTCCTGGCCGATCTGATGAGAGTGATCACGGTACCTCACGCCATCGACTTCGTACGCACTTCGACCTATGGCAAGGGACAGGTTTCGTCCGGCGCCGTCCGGGCCGATCTCTTCGATGTAGACATTCGTGGACGCCACGCCGTGGTCGTGGAGGACATCGTTGACACGGGGCTGACGCTGGGCTATCTTACGGAAGCGTTGACAAAGCAGGAGCCCTTGTCCCTGAAGGTATGCGCCCTGCTGGTCAAACCGGGCGCGTATCGGGCGCCCGTGACGATCGACTACAAGGGATTCGACATACCGGACGATTTCGTCGTAGGGTATGGCCTCGACTGGGGAGAACGGTATCGCCACCTGCCGTACGTCGCCGTGGTCGATGAACAGGATGATTGAGCGTGGGGACATGCAGGCGCGTACCGGCCTTGCATATCCTCACGCTTATTTCTTGGCAGGGCCGGGATCCGGCAACACACGTGGGACCCTGGCGGTCCGGGACGCTTCCCCTGGCTCCGCTCGGATCGCGTTGCATCAAACGGTTGAATCAAATGGCTGAAAGCAGACCGAAAAAAGAGGAACCGCGGGGCCGGAAGCCGGATGCGCCCCGGCAGGTTCGCGGCAACCGGCAAAACGCGCCCCGGCGGACCCGGACCATCGTCATGTGGGTGCTGCTGGCCCTTTTGTCGGTGGTACTGGTACAATTCTTCAGCCGGAATCGTTCCGACGAGATGGAAATCGGCTACTCCGTTTTCCGGGAGCACCTGGCCAACGGAAACGTCCTCAGCGTGACGATTCTCGAAAAGACCATCGTCGGCGAATTCAACAACGCGGTCAGCACGCCCGTCGCCGGAGGAAGGGAGACCCTGGAGACGCGATTCAAGGTCGAGATTCCCTTCGAAGACACGGAGCTTATCGATGAGCTGGTCCGGCAGAACGTAACGATCACGGCCCGCCCGAAGTCGGCCCCGTGGTATTCCCACCTGCTGACCCTGCTGCCCCTCTTCCTCATCATCGGCCTATGGATTCTCATCTTCCGCCAGATGCGAGGGGGACAGAAGGGACTCTTTTCCATGGGCAAGAGCCAGGCCAGACTCACTGGCGAGCGCGACGGCGTAAAGTTCAGCGAGGTGGCCGGGGTCGAAGAGGCGAAGCGCGACCTCCAGGAGGTCGTGGAATTCCTCAAGCATCCCGACAAGTTCAAGCGGTTCGGAGCGCGGCTGCCGAAAGGCGTGCTCCTGCTGGGACCTCCGGGTACGGGCAAGACGCTCCTGGCCCGCGCGGTCGCGGGGGAAGCGGGCGTACCCTTCTTCACCATGAGCGGGGCCGATTTCATGGAGATGTTCGTGGGGGTTGGGGCCTCCCGGGTCCGGGACCTGTTCCGTCAGGGTAAAGAAAACGCCCCGTGCATCATCTTCATCGACGAGTTGGACGCCGTGGGACGCCACCGCGGCGCGGGTCTGGGCGGCGGACACGACGAACGGGAGCAGACCCTGAACCAGTTGCTCGTGGAAATGGACGGATTCGAACCCAACAGCGGGGTCATCCTCATCGCCGCCACGAACCGGCCCGACGTGCTGGATCCGGCGCTGCTCCGGCCCGGAAGGTTCGACCGGCACGTCACCGTGGATCGCCCGGACGTCAGGGGACGGGAACAGATCCTGGAGATCAAGGCGGCGGACAAGCCCCTGGCCGATTGCGTCGACCTGAAGACCATGGCCAGGCTCACCCCGGGCATGTCGGGCGCGGACCTGGAGAACATCGTGAACGAGGCGGCCCTGCTCGCGGCGCGGGAAGACCACAAGCGGATCACCATGGAGGATCTCGAACGTTCCAGGGACCGCATCGTCATGGGGTCGGAACACCAGTTGATCATGTCGGAGGAAGAGCGCAGGACCGTCGCGTACCACGAAAGCGGCCACGCCATGACCGCCGCCCTGATCCCGGAGATCGACTCCCCGCACAGCGTCACCATCATTCCCCGCGGACAGGCGCTGGGGATCACCTACTCCATACCCGAAGAAGACCAGTACCTGTATTCGGAAGCCTGGTGCCGGGGACAGATCGCCTGCCTGCTGGCCGGCCAGGTCGCGGAACGCATCGGGGTCGGCGACACCTTCAACGGGGCCGGCGACGACCTCAAGCGCGCCACCGAACTGGCGCGTCACATGGTCTGCGGGTGGGGGATGGGCGAACTGGGCCCGCTGGCCCTGGGAAACCAGGAAGGGGAGGTGTTCCTCGGACGCGAACTCACCCGGAAGCGGGATTACAGCAACAAGACGGCCGTGAAAGTCGACGAAGACATACGACGGATCATGGATTCCTCCCGTCAGCGGGCGGAGTCCATTCTCACGGAACGGGAAGACGCCCTGCACCGGATGGCCGAAGCCCTTCTCGAGCACGAAACGCTGTACAGAGACCAGATGGTTCGGGTGCTTGAGGGGAAACCGCTGGAATCGTCTGCGAAGCACGCAATCACAAAGGAGCAGGACGAAGCGGATACAGCCGGGCAAAAAGAAAAGACCCGGACCGGCGAAGACGAAACGCCCGCTCACGCGCCGTTCAAGGAACCTCCTCTGGCTGCCCCCGGAGTCTGACCGTGCGTGATGAACTGGTCATCGAGGGCGACGGGTTCCAATGGGATTGCGCTGAACGAACCCGGATCATGGGCGTCCTGAACGTTACGCCGGATTCCTTCTATGACGGCGGCCGCTACTGGGATCCCTATTCCGCGGTGCGACATGGCCAGCGATTGGCCGACGAAGGCGCGGACGTCATCGACGTGGGCGGCGAATCCACCCGGCCGGGCGCGGAACCGGTTGGCCTGGAGGAGGAACTTCGGCGGGTCATCCCCGTTATAGAAAGGTTGAAGGGCCGGATCGAACAGCCGGTCTCCATCGACACGCGGAAAGCCGAAGTGGCCCGCAGGGCCATGGGCGCCGGGGCCAGTATGGTGAACGACGTCAGCGGCCTTACCGCCGATCCGGAAATGGTCGAGGTGGTTGCCTCCGCCGGGGTACCCGTGGTGATCATGCACGCCGCGGGTACCCCGGCGGACATGCAGCGGAATCCCGGTTACCAGGATACCGTCGGCGAAATCGCCGACTGGCTGGGCGCACGGATCGAACACGCCGTCGCGCACGGCATCCGAAGATCGCGGATCATCATCGATCCGGGCATTGGTTTCGGAAAACGGCTCAGCGACAATCTGCTCCTCATCCGGTCCCTGGCGTCCTTTCGAAAACTGAAACGGCCCATACTCATCGGCCCGTCGAGAAAATCATTCATTGGCCGCGTGCTGGACACGGAGAAAGACGACCGGATGGAGGGTACGGCGGCGGCCGTCGCGCTGAGCGTCGCCAATGGCGCCGGCATCGTCCGCGTGCACGACGTCAGGGAAATGGGACGCGTGGTCCGCATGACCGACGCGATCTGCAGGGCGCGGCAGGAACAGGTACCCATCGAAAAGCGGCAGGAATAGGTACCCATCGGGAACAGGCAGTCCAGCTACACACCATGATCATTAACATCGTAATCCTGGGTTCCGGCGGCGCCATACCGACCCTCACGCGCAACCTTCCGTCCGTAGCCATCCAGTGCGACGGCCGCGTGTTCCTCTTCGACTGCGGCGAGGGCACCCAGACGCAGATGGTCCGGGCGAAACTGGCGTTGAGCAAGATTGAAGGGATCTACATTTCCCACCTTCACGGCGACCACGTCATGGGACTGCCCGGTCTTTTGATGACCATGGGCCAGATACCGAGGGAACGGGCCCTGTACATCTACGGTCCGCCGGGCATCAACGATTTCGTGGAAGGCAACCGGCGCTTTCTGGGCCACCAGTGCCCCTTTCCCGTAATCGTCACGGAAAACAAGGGCGGCATGGTCTCGGAAGACGACACGGTCTGTGTCGAGGCCGTCCCCGCGGACCACAGTTGTTTCACGCTGGCCTTCTCGTTTAAGGAAAGGGACCGTCCCGGGCTGTTTCTGGTCGAGGAAGCGCGTCGGCTGGGCATACCCCCCGGTCCGTTTTACGGACGGCTTCAGGCGGGTGAATCCGTTACGCTGCAGGATAAAAGGGTGATCGAACCCCGGCAGGTGCTGGGCCCCGCCCGGCGGGGCCGCAAGATCGTGTATGCCACGGATACCCGGCCCTGCGACCAGGTGGCTGCGCTGGCGCTCGAGGCGGACGTACTGATCCATGACGGCATGTTCAGCGACGACCTGCGGGCGCAGGCCCGGCAGAAACACCATTCCACGGTCGTACAGGCCGCCCGCATCGCCCGGCGCGCGAAAGTCGGCAGCCTCGTGCTGACCCATATCAGCTCACGCTACATGCAGGACGGCCCGCTGGCCGCCGAGGCGCGCAAGATCTTCCCCGCCTCCCGGGTCGCGCGGGACCTCATGGAAATCAACGTGCCCATGTACAAGTGAACCGGGCCGGCTCATCGCTTCCGCGGCATATCCCGTCCGACCGCTTGCCGGCAGGTTCTTTACCGACCGGCGCCATCCGCCCGTCAGTCCGCGGAGTCACGCCGGACGGCTTCCCATGCCGACAACCCCCCGACCAGGTCCATGACGTCGCTGATGCCGTGCCGTTTCAAAATGCTGGCCGCCATGGCGGAACGGTAACCTCCCGCGCACTGCACGACCACCGTCGTGTCGATGGGGATCTCACCCAGGCGTTCTTCCAGGTGATTCAAGGGAACGTGGAGACTGCCCGGGATGGCCTGGTCCGCCTTGTCCGCGCGCTCCTGTCCGGATCGGATATCGAGCACCACGGGAGGGTGCGCCATGTCCAGCCTGTCTTTAAGGGCGGCCGCGGTGATGCGGTCGGTTCGACCCACCAGGTCCGGCCTGTCCGCCAGCGCGTGCATGCCCCCGGCGAGATATCCCGCGATATGGTCGAAACCGATGCGGCCGAGCCGCAGGGCGGATTCCTCCTCGGCGCCCGATTCCGTGACCAGCACGATCGGCCTGTCCCTCCGTAGCAGGGTACCCGCCCAACTGGCGTATTGTCCCCCGAGGCCGATATTGATGCTGCCCTTCAGGTGCGCGCCTTCGTAATCGGCGGCGTCCCGCGTGTCGAGCACCTGTGTGCCCTCTCCCGCCATGCTCAACACCTCGTCCAGCGACATCGGGTTCAGGTTCCGCTTCAGCAGATGGTCCAGCGTATCGTGTTCCTGCGCGTTGAACGCGGCGTCGTACGTGAAATACGAGGGCGCTTCAGGCTGGTCCGTGGTGATGAGGCGGGTAAAGGTCTCCCGGTCCATGGGCTGCAGGGCGTAGTTGTACTTCTTCTGGTCGCCCATGGTGGAGACTGTGTCCGTACTCAGGTTCTTCCCGCACAGCGACCCGGCGCCGTGGGCGGGATAGACGAGCGTTTCGTCGGCCGTAGCCGGAATCAGGTTCCCGTGAAGGGAGTCGTATAGCAGGTTGGCGAGGTCGGCGGCCTTCCAGCCCAGCGCGGCCCTCAGGTCGGGGCGGCCCACGTCTCCGATGAACAGGGTGTCCCCGGTCAGCGCCGCGTACGGCGCGGCTTCCTCATCAGGGTCATGCACGAGGATGCAGACGGATTCGGGAGAGTGGCCGGGCGTCTCGAGGAACTGCAGCCGGATCGTCCCGAGGTTCATGCTTTCGCCGTCCCTCATCGGCTCGAAGGCGTAGTCCGCCTCGGCCCGCGCGCCCAGGTGGATCACGGCGCCGGTGCGGTCCCTGAGCTCCAGGTGTCCCGCGGCGAAATCGGCGTGGAAGTGGGTCAGGAAGACATGGCCGATGGTCATGTTCCGGGCCTCGGCCTCTTCGATATACTGGTCGATGTCGCGCTGGGGATCCACGACGGCCGCGATGCCCGATGGTTCGTCCCCGAGGAAATAGGACGCGTGGGCCAGGCATCCCAGGTAGTACTGTTTAAGTATCATGATCGCCTCCTGAAACTGCTCCCTGCAACGGTTCGCCGTGAGTCCGCGATTCGTGCCGCCACACGCGCCACTGCCACTACCGGCCGGGAAGGGCCAGTTCCGGTTCGTCTCCCGCAATGTACAGGGTGACGGAAGAACTCATCACCTGGTCCCCCCGCCACGTCCGGAACCC
>JAJEHX010000047.1 GCA_022823465.1 Candidatus Latescibacterota bacterium | reverse complement strand
TGTGGAAAGGGTACCTGTCCCGTGTGCGACGCAGGAATTCGAGGGCGCGCGGGATCACCCAGGGTTCATACACGATTATGCCGCGAATCGCCTTGCTGCACCGGACGATGTTGCCCGGATCGATCTCCGTCGGGAATCCGAGGTTTATATTGCCGATCCAGAGATAACGGCCGCCCCACCTGAGCATATCGATACCTTCGGCGAGTACGCGCGGCGATCCTACGAATTCGGCGACCAGGTCGGCCCCGACACCACCCGTGTGGTCCAGTACGAACTCGACGCGCGATTTAACGTTGAGTTCATCGACATTCAGCGTCTCGTCGGCCCCGAATTCCCGGGCGAGTGCGAGGCGCGCCGGGAGCCGGTCGAGCACGATGATCCTGCCGGCCCCCATCTCCCGCGCTACGGCGGTCGCATAGAGTCCGAGCCCGCCCGCCCCCTGAATGACCACCGTGTCGCCCAGGGTGACGCCGATCTGGTTAAGACCATAAATGACTTCCGACAGGGCGCAGTTGATCGGGGATACGATCGCGTCAGAGAGATCATCGGGCACCTTGAAGACCCAGTGGCCGCGTTTCATATAGTAGTATTCCCCGTAAGCGCCGTGGAAGTGCGGCGGCTGATCGCTCGAGACCCCGATCCAGTCCCTGTAGCGGTCGGGGCATCCCGGCTTGCCGTTGAGGCACGTCCAGCACTGTTGACACGGTTTGAAATAGGAGTAGACGATGCGATCCCCTTCGGACAGCGGCTGTCCGGCACTGTCCGCGGTGACATTGCGCCCCATGGCTTCGATGGTACCGGTCATTTCATGCCCGAGTACCTGTGGGATCCCGCTTTCGATTCTGGGACCGTGACCACGCCAGATATGCAGATCGGAGCCGCAGATATTGGCCATGCGGATCCGGATGAGCATGTCGTCTGCCGTAGCCGACGGTACGGGATATTCACGAATCTCCATCGGCGCCTGCGGCTGGGTATATACAGCGACTTTTCCGGTTTTCATGGCTGGTCCCTCGTGGTATCGACTTCAGACACTCGCTTGAGTAATGCCAGAGATTCGCTTGCCGCCCTTCATTCCCCATCCCCCGTCTCCACCTCATCCCCCGTCTCTTCCTGCCACGCACGAATTCTTTCCCTCAACTCCCCGATACGCGCCCGCTGCCCATCCTGGTGATACAGGTTCTCCAACTCATAGGGATCGCTGTTCAGATCGTACAACTCCCCCTGGCCCTTCCCATAGGTGTTGAGTTTCCAGCCGTCCGCCGTAACAACCGTCCGATACTGATGAACCATGCTCTGGTTCGGTTCGGCTTCTCCGAGACCTGCCCGGGCGTGGCCGTCCTCGCCGCTCCACTCGATGAACACGTCGTCGTTATCCAGGTTATCGCGCCCTTGCAGCACGGGTACCCGGCTTAGACCCTGCAACCGGTCTGGTCGCTCAAGGCCGAGTAAGTCCATCAACGTTGGCACCAGGTCGATATGGCTGAAACGGCCGCTGATCCGCCGCGTCGACTGCCTGAGCATAGGCGCACGCAGCAACATCGGCACCTTTATGGACTCCTCGTACATGAGCGTTTTGCCCAAAATCCCATGATCGCCCATCAGTTCCCCGTGGTCGGAGGTAAACACGACGATGGTGTCATCGGCCTTTCCACTCTCCTCCAGGGCCTGCAGGATCTTCCCTACGGAGCGATCCACCAGGGTGATGTTGCCCCAGTACCGCGCCATCAGCGCCCGCCAGCCCGCCTCGGTACGCAGGTCCAGCCCGTAGTTCTCCGACTGCATGTAAAAGGCCGCCATCAGGCGAACGAGCAGCGGTGCGTCGAAGGGCGGCTGCCGCATGAAGGCCGGACCGGTGGGCAGACTGTCCGGGTCGTAGTAATCGTTCAACGGACCGGTGTGCGGGGGATGGGGCTCGAGGTAGCTGACGCAGAGCGCGAAGGGATCGTCGCCCTGCTCGCGAATATACTCCGACGCCCGTTCGCCTAGGTACCACGCCTTGGTGCATTCCTCGGGCAGGGATGCCGCATGGTGCCGCGAGAAGACCTTTTGTCCCAGAAGCTCCATATCCGGCGTGTGTCCTCTATCCGCCAGAAAGTGATGATAGTCGCTGACTTCGGTCAACCGATCCGTTTCCGAGTAACCGCGACGATACTGATCCTCCGTGCCCACCCAGGTCTTGAAACCGTGCTGAGGGAAGATCTCGTCCCCCAGGTGCCATTTGCCCATGAAGGCCGTATCGTACTCCTCGGGCAGCATCTCGGCGATGGTAGGCGTGTCCGCGCCCAAGGGCACGTTGCAGGACGGCACCCCCGCCGTGTGCGGCCATAGCCCCGTGAGCATGGTGGCCCGGGCCGGGCTGCATACGGGCTGGCTTACGTAGGCGTTTTCGAAGACGTAGCTGTCCGAGGCCAGCCCGTTGAGCGCCGGCGTCTCTATCTGGTGATTGCCGTAGCAACTCAGTGTATCGGCGCGCTGCTGGTCGGTGAAAATGTAGAGCAGGTTGGGTCGCGTCACGATTGTCCCTCGCGGTTGGCCTTAGATCGCGGTGTCAGGTTGAACCAGGTCTCGTGTCCGTCGAAAAAACGCTCCAGTTCATCGACCATGTAGTGGAAGAAGTGGGGATAGTCCTCTCCCGTACGCCCGGAGAAGTGTGGAGTCAAAAAGACGTTGGGCAGTCCGATGATTTCACTGTCTTCCGGGATTGGTTCTGGGTCGAATACTTCCAGCCCGGCAGCAATGTCGCCGCGCTTGAGCCGTTCGATCAGGGCCGCGGAGTCGACGATCGCCCCCCGCGATACATTCACGAATACGGACCCCGATCGAATGAGATCCAACTCGCGCTTTCCGATCATGCCCCGGGTCTTCGGCGTAAGCGGCGCCACGCAGATGATCGCGTCGCACCTGGACAGCACGTTTTCCAGCGACGTCTGGATAAAGCCCAGCGCTTCGGGGAGTTCCTGGGCCAGGTAGGGATCGTGGACCCAGAGCTCGACCTCGAAGGGCCGTAGCAGTTTCATCAGCCGGCGCCCCATGTGGCCGCCGCCGATCAACCCCACCCGCTTCCCGGTCAGTATGCCCGCCATGGGCTGGATGAGACTGGTATCCCGGGTATTGCCGGCCAGGATGCGGCGGAAGAGCGCGCCGGCATTGCGCATGGAAATCAGCGTCAGCGCCAGGGCCCATTCCGCCACCGGATAGGTGGAACCGTTCGTCGTATCTACGGTGCGAACGCCCCGTGTCCATAGCTCCTCCAGGTCCAGCCGCGCGGCGAAACGATCACCTTCCAGTTCGCCGACGAACCGCAGCCGCGGCGCGGCATCCAGGATTTCGGCGCCGATCCTCGGCGCGCCGTGGCAGACGACGAGCGCGTCCACCCCGGCCATTTCATTCGCAAGCCGAGTGGTGGTCTCGGGATCCGTGCTGGTATCGTAGATTCCGCCGCCCTCGGAGTGGAACCATGACCAGTCGGCAAACTCCTCCAGGCGGGTCAGTTCCTCCGGCGGCAGGTAGCCTTTGCGGACACGCTCACTGCAGGCGATGAGTACTTGCGGACGGTTATTCGACATTCGCTCTCCACTCTGTTTTGGTTCATACCGACGTAAACTGACGCCGTCACCCCGGCCATTTCTTCCAGTTTACTATCCGTAGGCCTCTTACTTATCCGAAAGCCGCTTACCTAGCCAAAAGCCTCGGCATACTGCCTGGAACGGCTCGTCATCAGCCCGTAGAATCCACGCACCTCTGGGTCGGGGTGATCCCGCCAGAAGCGGGTGGGTATCAAGGTACAGTCGCTCAGCACGGGACCGTCGCGATGGCCGTAATAGATCTGGACGGTCTTGCGCTCGTGCGGGGTGATCCGGACCGTTGCGGCGTGCAGCACGGACAGGTTGAACAGGATGACGGTACCGGCCGGTCCGTACAGGTGAACCGCGCCGCGCTGGTCGAGTTGTTCCTTCGTGTCGAGCACCGGACCGTCGCAGGGTTCCGGGGAGATGGAAAAACAGTGCGTGCCCTCGTGCACGTCGGTCAGGTAGAGCATCATCTGCAGGTAGCCGCACCGGTAGGGACGGTCCGTCGAATGGGGCCGGTCCCGGTGCCAGATCTCCTCCGGATTGCCGTCGCGCGGGACCATGTGGCGCAGGCAGACTTCCCCGAGGCAACTGGGGCCTTCGAAGATGGTCTCGATCGGTTCGATCAGGCTGGGATGGCGGATCAGCCCGTCGATCTCCGGCGATGATACCAGGGGTTCGCAGTTCAGCGTCTGGTGACCGTGATTGGAAATGGGATGCCAGAAGCAACCCCGATTCGACCGGTCCTGATCGTACAGTTCAATAAAACGACTCAGTTCCTCGCCATCGAAAACCTGGCCGAGGTTGACGTAGCCGTTCTGCCTGAAGAAACCGAGATCCAGCATGCAGGAATCACCGTTCGATAATGGTGGGTTTACATGCAGAAGAAATGACCATACATTGCATGCGTCAAGCAAATCACCGCGATGATCGCCGCGTTAGGCAATATTACTTAAGGCGCCGGGTAACTTTACATTCATTGTCAGGAAAACGGCGCTTCGTTTGAAATTCTCACTATCAAAACCGGAGCATCTGAAATGCCGGAAACAGTCCTGAACGCCGCCCTGATCGGATGCGGCGGCAGGGGTCGGGGCCATATCGAGGCCATGAAGACCTTCGACGACCTGCGGTTCGTGGCCGTGTGCGATCCCGTGGAGGAACTCCGCGACCGAGTCGCTGCCGAAAACGCCGTCCCACACCAGTACGGCGACATCGAGGACATGCTGTCGAAAGAGGATCTGGACCTTACTGTGGTCGCGACGCCGGCCCACCTCAACGGCAAGTGCGCGCTCCCCGTCATACAGACCGGTGTCCACACGCTTATCGAAAAACCGCCCGGACTTTCCGGCGCCGAAGCCGAAGGGCTTCGCGACGCGGCGAAAGCGTCAGGCGCCAAGGTGCTGGTCGGTTGGAACCGGCGGTTCCATTCGCTGATCTGCAAGGCGCGTAGGATGATCGAGGAGCGGGGACCCATCACCCAGATCGTGGCGGAATTCCACAAGAGCATGACAGATCTGGCCGCCCGGGGCTTCCCCGAACACCTGTTGGACCGGTTCATCTACGAAACGCCCATACACGCCATCGACCTGACCCGGTCCCTGGCCGGCAGTTCCCCCATCGCCGAACTGCACGCCGTCGCCCGCCGGGCCAATTCCCGGTTCGTGGACGTTTACGCCGCGCTCATCCGGTTCGAGAACGGATGCGTGGCCCAGATCACGGCCAATTTCACGACGGACGCCCGGCTGGAACGTTACGAGATCCACGGCAGGGACTGCTCGGCCTACCTGGAAGGCGTGAGGAGAGCCGTGGTGCAGCGCGACGGCAAAGAAGAAGTGCTCGACACGGTCGAGTCCGCCGGCACGGCCGAACAGGCCCGTTTCCTGGTGGACTGCATCAAGGAAGATCGTCCCGTGGACCTGCCCGCGGCGGGACTGGACGAGGCCGTCGAGACGATGAGGCTGGCCGACCGCATCCGGGCGGAGTTGCGCGACTGATCCTGCCTTCGGCTTCTTGACAACCATGCGTCCGAATGGTAGGATGTTTTCGACTGCATCCGGCGTGTGTTGCGGTCGGACGGAACCTGCTGGTTCGGTCTCACTTCGAGCGCGTTGAATCGAACAACAGGACAGCAGAAAGCAGGAGAAGTCTTTCATGCAGGAGGAGCCCTTCATGACGATTACTCACTTCATCTACCTGTGCGCGGCGCTTTTCGTCGTTCCCCTGTTGGCCCTGGGCTGCGGCGAGGAGGTCGAAACGATCGATCCTGATGAGCAGCTCATGTCCCTCGCCCGGGAATCGCTCTCCCAGATCGAGGGAGAACTGACCCTGGAAGGCCTGGAGGAACCCGTCGAGGTGATCCGCGATGAGCACGGCATACCGCACATCTACGCGCAAAATACGGACGATCTCTTCTTCGTCCAGGGTTACGTGATGGCCCAGGACCGCCTGTGGCAGATGGAGCTGTGGCGCCGGTGGCGGGAGGGCCGTCTCGCGGAGATCTTCGGTCCCGAGGCCTTCGACTACGATGCCCGCACGCGGCTGATGATGTACCGCGGCCCTTTCGACGAACGGGAATGGACCAGTTACCACGCCGAGGGCGAGCGCATCTTCACGGCCTATGCGAACGGCGTGAACGCCTATATCGACACGCACGCCGACAACCTGCCGGTGGAGTTCAAGCTGACCGGTATCCAGCCGGGACGGTGGACGAAGGAAACGGTGGTGCGGCGCTGGACCGGACTCTTCTTCCCGAGCGCGGGCAACGACGCCGGCGACGAGATACGGCTGGCCCGGTCCGTGGCGGAACACGGCGTCGAGGAAGCCAATCGCCGGGCAGCGCCCCTGCCCTGGGATGATCTCGTCGTGCCGGAAGGCCTCGACGTGAATATCGTCCACGAGGATATCGTAGCCGCGATGCGCAAGGGCGAGGGCGATCCCCTTGTGCCCGGGCGGCTGCCGCAACTTGAGCTCGTGGAACCCTACACGGGCCTGGTACCCGCGGACCGCCAGGCCGAGGCGCCCACGGAGGAGCAGCTGCTTGAGATCGGCAGCAACAACTGGGCCGTGAGCGGCGCCCTGTCCATCACGGGCCAGGTCATGGTAGTCAACGACCCCCACCGCCGCCTGGAGAATCCCTCGCTGCGGTACTACGCCCATCTGAACGCCCCGGGCTGGAACGTGATCGGTGCCAGCGAGCCGCCCTTCGTGGGCGTGAACGCCGGACACAACGACCGCGTCGCCTGGGGATTCACCTTCGCCGGGGTCGACGTGAACGACGTGTACGTGGAGGAACTACACCCGGACCAGACCGACATGGTGCGGTGGCGGAACGGCTGGGAACCCCTGCGTGTCATCACGGAGGAGATTCCGGTGAAGGGCGAGGAGCCCCGCGAGGTCGTGCTGAAGTACAGCCGGCACGGTCCCGTTTTCTACGAGGATCCGGAAAACGGTGTGGTCTATGCCGTGCGTTCGATCACCCACGAACCCGGCACCGCGCCGTACCTGGGATGCTTCCGAATGGCCCAGGCAGAGAGCGCGGAAGATTTCTTCGAACGGGCCATGTTCTGGAAAGTCCCCACCCACAACCTGGTCTTCGGTGACGTGGAGGGCAATATCGCCTTCCAGGTCTCGGCCCTTACGCCGGACCGCGAGGGCTGGAACGGCCGGCTGCCGGTCCCGGGTGACGGGCGGTACGAGTGGCAAGGCTTCAGGGAAGACCTGCCCCGGGAGTACAATCCCCAGCGTGGCTGGGTAGGGACGGCCAATAACGATTCCCACCCGCCGGACTATACGGGCCGGCCGGTCATGTTCCACTCTTCGAGAGGCGTCGAATACTCCCGGATTGAACGCATGAAGCGGCTGCTGCAGTCCAACCGCAAGTACTCCGTCGAGGACCACAAGCGCATCCAGCTGGACGCCTATTCGCTCCGGGCGGAGGCCGATATCCCGTCATTTCAGGGATGGACTTCGGAGGACGCGGAAGTCGAAAGGGCCCGCGAACTGGTCGCCGGCTGGAACGGCGTCCTGGACCGGGACAGCGCCGGCGCGGCGGTCTGGTACCGCTGGCGGGGAGAAGCCGAATCCGCGGCATACGACCCCGAGACGCCGACAGACGAACGGCAGCCGCTCGTGGAAGCCGGCCTGCGCAAGGCCGTGGACCGGCTGAAACAGGAACTGGGTGAGGACTGGAGCCAGTGGCGATACGGGCGGCTTCAGAAAAGCCCCTTTACCCATCTCCTGGCGGATGCCTTCTCCCTGCCGGCCGTGGAACGGTCGGGCGGTTTCGGCACCATCGCCGCCACGTCCGTGAGCTTCCGGCACATCCTCGACACCGACGACTGGGACCGTTCGGTATTCATCATCACGCCGGGCCAGTCGGGCCAGCCCGGGAGTCCCTATTACGGCAGCCTGCTGGAAACCTGGGGGAATGACGGATATCTCCAACTTGCATTCAGCCGGGAAGCAGTGGAAGCACTAGCGTCGCATCGGCTGACGCTGACGCCGCGGTGAGCGAGTCGCATCGGCTAACGCTGACGCCCACGTTGAGCACGTCGCATAGGCTAACGCAGACGCCGCGGTGAACCGCCCGGCTTGACCGGCAGGCCACGCGCCGCTGGTTGGCTCGCGCGTCTTCGCCTGGCTGCCGCAGTTGTTCGGCCACTAATGAAGCTTCGTCTGGAGGCCGCAGCTGTTCGGCTACTATTGAAACTTTGTTACGGAAGGGACGTAAGATCAGTGGAGTACCGTGTTCTGGGAAAAACGGGGATTGAGGTGTCGTGTGTCGGCCTGGGCTGCTGGCCCATGGCCGGGATGGCCGGCGGTGCGAACTGGTCGGGGATCGACGACGAGGAGTCCATCGCCACCATTCAGCACGCGGAATCCCTCGGCATCAACCTCCTGGACACGGCCAACGGATACGGCGCCGGACACAGCGAGCGGATCATCGGCCAGGCGCTCCGGGACAGGCGGAACCGCTACGTAGTCGCCACCAAGGTGGCGCCAAGGGCCGACGACCCGCAAGAACCGATTCAGCGATACATCGCCCGAAACTGCGAGGGCAGCCTGGAGCGGCTGCGGACCGACTACATCGACGTCTACCAGTTGCACGGCGAACCGGATGAAGCTGACATGCCGGCGATCGTCGATGCGCTGACCCGGCTGGTGGAAGAAGGCAAGATCCGCTGTTTCGGCATTTCCACCTATGAAACCGACTTCATGCAGGCCTTGATGGCGCAGGGCGACCTGGCGATGGCCCAGATCGGTTACAGCATCGTAAATCCGGTGGGGCAGGCGGGACTGCGGTTCGCGGTGGAGCAGAACCTGGGTACGCTCATCCGCGTGCCTCTGGCTCAGGGCGCTCTCACCGGGAAGTACTTCGATTCGTTGTCCCGCCTCGACAAGACGGACCGCCGTCACGAACGGTACGACAATCCCCGGATACGGGCCGCGCTCAGGAAGCTCTCGGAACTGGCCTTTCTGGCCGAAGGCGGGAAACGCACCATGGTGCAGGCGGCGCTCCGGTTCGTGCTGGACACCCCGGGCGTAACCTCCGTCATTCCGGGCGCCAAGGACCGCGCGCAGCTTGAAGAGAACGCTGGGGCCGACCGGGTACCATCGCTGACGGCCGACGAACGGTCGCGGGCGCTGGCCATCGGCGAGGAGGCGAACTGGCCGCTTCCGCCCTACACGAAGTGGACTTGATCGCTCGTTATTGAATTTACTGACAGATTGATCGCTTACCTGAACCTGGGATAATCGGAGGAAATCGATGCGGCGCTTGATGTTATGCCTTGTTATTATAGTCTACAGCACCGGTTGCGGCCGGGTGTTCCTGGGAGATACCCAGAACGTGGAGATCAACGTCACGCCCGCCGACGCCCGGATCAAGATTCCGGATCGCATCGACCGGGACACGAATCCCTTCACGATCGAACTGCCGCGCAATGAATCCCACCTGGTGGAAATCTCCAAGCCGGGCTACGAGACGAAGTGGATCGTGCTGCAGAAAGTCAAGCTGCCGTCGGTGATCATCGCCGACATTCTGTTCACCCTCGGCATCGGCCTGCTCATCGACATTTACTGGGGGACCTGGGAAGGACTGAAACCGGGCAGGCTGGACGTCATGCTGGAACCGGCCAGCGCGGAAGGCGGTCCCATCAAAGTCCCGCTCTTCCTTGCGGATACCACCCTGGAAGTGCGCGACGGAACCGTCCAGGTAAGGGTGCATGCCCTGAAGTGATTCCGGCCGGCACCGGGCACTTCCGGGCGCGCAGGTAGGGGTGCACGCTCTTAAGTGATCCCGTTTTCCGTGGACATACCCAAAAATCATACCGGACCGGTACAGGCGCTTCCGGAATCGATCGCCGCCGACTACGATCTCGAGCGGACCACCCGGTATCTCAGGAAGAACTCCTGTCCCACCCGCCTGGATTCCACCAGTCTGAGTTTTCGGAAGCGGTCGGCGTCGAGTCCCGCACCATCCGCCGCCGTCGGCGCGTTTCGTCCGCCGATCACCACCGGGCACAGCGTCAGGTAGACCTCGTCCACCAGTCCGGCTGCCCAGAAGGCCATGTTGACCTCGCCCCCGCCTTCCACGAGCAGCCGGCGTATGCCGCGGTCGGACAGCATCCTGCAGAGTTCGTCGAGATCCACGGAGGTCTCGCCGGCCCGGATGACCTCCGCCTTCTCCTGAAACGGCAAGCTCCGGTCAGCGGGCGTCTGTACCGCGGTCGCGATGATCCGCTCGACCTGGCCGTCCTTCCAGTACCTGCCTTCAGAGGGAATCCGCATGGAACGGGACAGGACAATCGAGACGGGATGGGGCGATTTGCCCATGCGCGTGCGTTCATCCCTCCGTTCCGCCGCCTGGATCCTGACGGGCGGATCTTCGGCACGGAGCGTACCGGCGCCGATGAGCACGGCATCGACGTCCGCCCGGATCTCGTCCATCAACCTGCGGTCTATTCCGCTCGTGAATCGTACAGGGTCACGGTCTTCCGTGGAGATCTTGCCATCCAGGCTCATGGCGTAATTCAACAGGATGTACGGCCGTCGATCGGGATTCATCAGAAGTCCTTCCAGCCTTGTCCGGTTTAGGGAACCACCCGGTAAAATGGTCTTGACATGTGATCTGAACCAGTATATTATGCAACGCGCAATTCATCAAGACAAAGACCGGATCCATCCTTGAGATGGCATCCGGCAGAAGGAAGCGTCGCGGCGGCCGGTTTGACTGCTCAAGCCGGATATGCGAGACGCCCATTCAGCGCCAGTATCTCTCCACGTCAAGGTATATCATTCCCGGTCCCGCCAAGATCGCGTGCAGCTGCATCATCGCGTGGGCATGCGGTACCGAACGGGTTTCAGGATCGACCGGACTCACGGCACCACGGAGTGATCGGCGCGGCGGTAAACGAGGCGGCAAACGAACGGAACATTCGTCCCTGTTCAAGTTAAAACGTCATTATCATATCATATAGAGAGTTGTGATTACGGGTTGTCACCGGTGGAGCCGGCCAGTCTCCGGCCGAACCCACTTGAGAGAGGTGGAATGCAGTGAAAGTAAGAGAAATCAAGCACGGGGACGTTACCGTGCTGGAATTGAGCGGTCGCATGGCCGAGGGAAGGGATACCGACGCCCTGAGCGAACGCATCAACAGGCTGGCCGACAACGGTTCCAGGAAAATCATCTTCGATCTGAGCAAGGTGCACTGGATCGACAGTTCGGGCCTGGGGCTGCTCATCCGCGCGTATACCCGCATGCAGAAAGTCGGCGGAGACCTCAAGCTCGCACGGGTTACCCGCAGCGTCAGCAGTCTCCTGCAGATGACCAAGCTGACCACCGTGTTCGCCGTCCACGATACACTGGAAGGCGCTATCGAAGCCTTTGGAACCTGAACCGGGTAACCGATACCAATCATGGCTGATCAGCGCCCCGGCCAGGTCCAGACCCATGGAAGCCGAACCGCCGAACTCGTGGCGGTAAGCCGCGCCCGGCACCTCCTCCGGCACCAGCCCCCCTACATCTTCCACGATCCCTTCGCGTTCCGGTTTCTGAGCAGGCGGTGGCAACGGATCCTCGGGTCCTGGCTGCGGGACGCTTTCATATCGAAAGTCGTGCTGCGAAGGCTCATGCCGATCACGACCCAACCGCTGACCCGGGCCCGTTTCACCGAAGACTGCCTGCTTGCCGCGATCGAAAACGGCGTAAGCCAGTACGTCATCCTCGGTTCCGGTTACGATACATTCGCCCTGCGGCATCCGCAGCTCGACCTGGACATATACGAAATCGATCTCGCGTCCACGATCGCCTTGAAACGGGAACGGGCCGAGGCGGCCGGACTGGCGTTTCCTGACACCCTGCGGCTGATCCCCATCGACTTTGAAAAAGACAGCCTCGCGGACAGACTGACCGCCCATGGATTCGATCCTGAAAAACGGTCCTTCTTCAACTGGCTGGGGGTGACGTATTACCTGTCCAGGGAAGCTATTCGAGAAACGCTGAGTCACGTGGCAGAAATAGCCTGCCCCGGATCGGAGATCGTCTTCGACTACCTCGCCGAAACGGATAGCATACCGGAGGAGCAACGGTCCCTGGCCATCCGCATGAGGGATTATGTAGGCAAGCTGGGGGAACCCATGATCACGTCTTTCGATCCGGCCGGGGTGGAAAGGGACTTCAACCTCGGTGAAAACTGGGAGGTTGTCCGCAACGATTCGCCGGCCGACCAACAGAAACGGTACGTGGAGGGACGCAGCGACGTGTACACGCTGCCGCCCCTGTTCTGGTGCCTGAATCTAAGCAGGCAATGATGACCCGGACCGGGATCATATTGTATTGTGAACTTTTGGAACACAAGCGTAAGTTCTTAAATCCCTTGACATAATGGGGTTGTCAGGGTATATTCTAAGTCCAAATCCTGAACATGATATCATAACAATCTCACAAGAGAAAGGCGGATTATCATGTACACATCAAACATGCGTACGTTTGCCCTTATTGCGTTCGGCTGGCTCTGCCTTTCCGGGATGCCATGCTCCACCGCGGTCGCCGACCAGCAGGAGGAAGCGGAGCTGGATTCCCTATTCTTGCTGCCCGTGATCGAAGCGGAGGAGATCGTCGTGACCGGGACGGCGGTCCGGGAATCACCCATCGAACTCCCCTACGCCGTCGCACGCATCGACCGTGCAACGCTGGCCGAACAGGGTGCGCCATCCATGGTCGACCTGTTCAAGAACCTGAGCGCGAGCAACGGAGTAATCGGCGAGGCCAACAGCTGGTACAACGCGCAGTCGGGAGACATCCCGGAAACCGTGGCGAACATCAACCTCCGCGGCCTCGGCGCTTCGCGCAGCCTGGTGCTGCTGAACGGCCGCCGACAGACCTACGTCCCGGGCCGGCTCGTCGGGGGCCGTTTCGTGGATGTGAACGCCTTTCCCTCCATAGCCATCGAACGCCTGGACATCCTTAAGGAAGGCGCGGGCGCCGTATACGGATCGGATGCGATAGCCGGGGTCGCCAACTTCATCACGCGAAGCAGCTTCGAAGGGTTTGAACTGGATGTATCCTATGACTATTTCAATGCGGCCGGAGACGCCCAGTTGGGTGGGATCTGGGGCGGTAGGGTCGGCGATTCCCACCTGGTCGTATCCCTGGAACACAAGCGCCGCGAGAACCTGCGCGCCGAAGAGCGAGACTGGGCGCTGCGCCCCTTTCCCAACTACGGATGGGGCTGGTCCTGGTACGGGAATCCCGGCGCGTTCATCATACCGGACGGATTGCAGACTGATGAAAGCATCCTGGCCGGCGAACCGCGATTCGTCGATCCGGGGTGTTCGGGACTGGGCGGGTACCAGGTAGGCGCAAGCACGTGCCGCTTCCGATACCAACCCTGGGACAGCATCATCGAGAAACTCCAGCACACCAGGGGGTTCGCCGAGTTGAACGGCTCGTTCGGCGAGACGACGTACCACCTGGAAGCGCTCTACCACGACGCCCGGGTGCCCGAATGGGAGACGACCCCTTCGTTCCCCCCGATCGCCTTCTATGACGGCGTGCAGCAGGTACCGGTCGACCATCCCGGCCGCGTGGCCTTCGTGGCGGAAAACCCGACCTATACCAACGCCGACGGGGTTACGCTGGATCTCACTGGCGACCAGCCCTGGTATTACTTCGGCCGCCTGGTCGGAAACGCCGGTCCCGGACGCATCCAGAGCAGGGAATCCCGCACCCGTCGGCTGGCGGGGTCGCTTACAGGACCGATTGGCGAAACCAGCATGAGCTACGACCTGGGCATCTCCTATTCCGACACGAAGGGCACGGTGCGCCAGCCCGCGGAGTACGCCTACCGGAAATTCCTGGCATTTCGCGGTTACGGCGGAACGAATTGCGGCGTCGGCGTCGTTCCGGACCGGAGTGCGCCTTCCGGGCTCGCTCTCGGGGCCATCCCGAGCGGTGTCCTGCCGGGAACGGGGAACTGCTCGTACTTCAATCCTTTCAGCAACGGCATCCAGTTTTCCGCGCAACCGGACGCTCCCTGGACGGACAGTCCAAATCCGAACTACCGCGCCGACCTGGCCCACAGCGCCGAGTTGATCGACTGGATCAATGAAAGGGTCGCCACAACCAGCGAGGCCAGCCTATTAGTGCTGGACGGCGTGTTGAGCGGTGTGCTGAAGGAAGACGTCGCCAGTTACGCCGCGGGGTATCAGCTGCGCCGCGTCGATGTCTCCGCCGTGCCCAACGCACCCGGCGACCTCTCCCAGAATCCCTGCCGCATACCGGGGGACAGGAGCTGCGCGATACAGACCGGGTCCTTTACCTTTACCTCGGGGATCCATCCCTACGAAGCCAACCAGACGACCCATGCCGTTTTCGCGGAGCTGGCGCTCAAGTACAGTGACTGGCTGGACAGCCAGGCGGCGCTGCATTTCGAGGACTACGGCTTTGCGAACAGCCTGGACCCGAAAGTCTCCCTGAGGGCGCAGGTCAACGATTACCTGGCGCTGCGAGGCACGGTGCAGACTACGTTCCGAACGCCTTCGGTGGATGATCTCAACACGGACGTCGTCATCTACACGGCCTATGTCGGACCGACCGGCGCATGGAAGGCCATCGAAAACCGGGGCGTGGAAGACCTCGAGCCGGAAGAAGCGTTTACCTATAACGTCGGTGTGATCATTGAAAACGACACCGGTTTCGAGGCGGCGGTGGATTACTGGAATTTCGATTTCAACAATCCCATCGGCGTCCTTCCCGATGCCGCGCTGGCCGCAGCCTACGTGGACCCGTCAACCCGCGCCGCGGTGCAGGACAGGATTTACTGTCCCGGCAATCGAAACGATGGGAGCTGCGACCCGGGTGACATGGAACGGATCAGGATCAACCACATCAACTGGCCCGGACTCAAGACCTCGGGGATCGACTGGCATATCGGCGGCCGACAGGTGTGGGGCAATGGCGCGATCGACGCCCACATCGATGGAAGTTATACCCTGGACTATACCATAGAACCGCTCATGCACAACGGCGTGGAGCTCGTTGGCGAGAATGAGGCCGTGGGTTTCCTCAACGCGACGAATCCCCTGGCGCCGCCCTTGCCTCCCCTGCGAATGAACGCGTCCGTCGGATACCACTGGAGCGACTACAGCGCCATCGCCAGGGGGCACTACATCTCTTCATATGAGAATGGGGACTGGTGGTTCGATACGGGACCCGCGGGCGAAGACTGGACCCAGATCGACTCGTTCCTGACGCTCGACATGAACTTCCAATGGCGGATACCCAACTCGGGGGTGGTCGCCACCCTGTCGTTGTTTAACCTGGCCGACGCGCCGCCGCCCTACGTGAACCAGGAACTGGCATTCGACGCGCTGACCCATGATCCGAAAGGACGCCGGATCAAGCTGGGCATAACGTACCTGTTTCAATAAGATAGGTATCGGACAGGCAGGTCACTTAAATCTAACCCGGTCGCAAACCAGGACAGCATGGGTTGGCCAGCATCTCAATGCGGGCCGACCCATTTCTTGTTTCACGCCCCGTGATCCCGCTTCAGCCAACGGATGAAGGACAGCGTCATCAGAACCAGCACGGCGATGAGGGGAAGCGCGACGATCAGGGACGCCGACTGGACCGCCCTCAGGCTCTCCGTGCCTCCGACGAACATCAGCGACAGCGAAACGGAACTGAGTACGATCGCCCAGAAGCAGCGGTGCCAGCGCGCGGGTTCCCGTACCTCCGCCTGCTCCCGGGTCGCCACGGACGCCAGGATGTAGGACGCCGAATCCAGGGTTGTGGCGGCGAAGATGATGGCGAGGGTCACGAAAACCAGCAGAAGCGGCACGGCGAAGGGGATCACCCGGTCTCCCACGGCGACCACGGTCGTTATGATCGCTTCCGGGGTCATGTTCCGCGCCACCAGGCCGGTGAGGTCCTGTGATCCTTCCAGCTGCAGGAACAGGCTCGTATTGCCGAGCACCGCGAAGAACAGCCAGCAGCCCAGCGAGCCGCCGATGAGCTCGGCGCCGATCAATTCACGGATCGTGCGCCCCCGGGATATGCGGGCCACGAACAGGCCCATGAAGGGCGCGAAGGCGATCCACCACGCCCAGTAGAATATCGTCCACTGCTCAGAGAAGGTATCCGCGGAAGCCAGTCCCGACTTCCCTTCCGCCGCCGCCGAAATGATCGATTCCGCCTTGGCGACGGGTTCCAGGTAGAAACTCATCTTGACGAAGTTCTGCACCAGCAGGCCGATGCTGTTGGTGAACGTGTCGATGATGAAAAGCGTGGGGCCGAACAGGAAGACGAAGGCAAGCACCCCGATGGTGAGCCAGAGGTTGACCCCGCTCAGGACGCGGATACCGCGCTGCAGCCCGGTATAGACGCTGACCCCGAAGATCACCCCCAAAGTGATCACCACCGCCGCGTCCAGCCAGAACCCTCTCTCCACACCCAGCAGTTCCGACAGGCCGGCCGATATCATGGGCGTGCTCAGTCCGATGGACGTCCCGACGCCCCCGAGCAGGCCGAACATGAAGAACATGTCGATGGCCTTGCCTGGGAAGCTTCTTGTGGCGCGTTCGCCGATCACGCCTTCGCAGGCCGCCGACATGCGCAGGATGGGCCGCCTTCGGTTCCAGAACAGGTAGGCCAGGGGGAGCGTCGGAATGCAGTAGATGGCCCAGGCCGTGAATCCCCAGTGAAACAGCCCGTAGGTCGCCGCCCACTCAGTGGCCTCCCTGGAACGCGGTTCGAGTCCAAAGGGCGGGTTCGTGTAGTAGTACACCCACTCGATGGTGCCCCAGTAGAGGACGCTGGCGCCGATGCCGGCGCAGAAGATCATGGCGATCCAGCTGATCAGGGAGAATTCGGGGGTGGCATCGGGACCGCCGAACCGCACGTTGCCGTACTTGCCCAGGGCGTAGTACACCAGGAGCGCGAATGCCGCGATCGTGAACCAGAGGTAGGCCCATCCGAGGACCCGGGTCAGCCAGCCGAAGGCCGCGCTCAGCAGGGCTTCCCCCTCGACGGGAAACAGTACCAGCGGTACCGAGACGCCCGCGATGAGTGGCAGCGCGACCCAGAAGATGATCCGGTCGACGCGGGGTCCGTGCATGTTGTAGGCTCCGAGTGTTTTGCGCGTTCTTTTGTGCGTTCAGCCGCGCACGCCATTTTTTACGCGATACCGTTCTTTATACGCGATACGCTTTCTGTTGCGCGGGTGGGGTTTCCCCACGAATGCTCAGTGCGGGATGTTCAGTTCGTGCATGCGCCGGTGGATGGCTTCACGAGCCTGCAGGTAGGGCGCCTCGAGGAAGGCCTCGTGGTCATCGCCGCCGTGATGGTGGGTGGTCGTTCCCGGCTTATGTTGCCAGCTCCGGCGCTTGATGTAAGACAGGCCGCCCTCGATCAGGCTCAGCATGTACTGGGCGTTTTCCAGGTCGAACAGCCAGTAGGGACCGCCGCAGGCCACGTATACCGGCGAAGTGTGGGCCATGATGCCCCGGCGCCAGCCGTCGTGATGCGGTATGCTGGTGTAATTGGGCCCGGCGCACCGCGCCGCCAGCCAGGTGTGGCCCTCGATCTTGAGTGAGGTCTTTAGCGAAAGGTTGCGGGCGCCCCGGGCGTCCTCGGCCGAGGCGACTACCTTGCCCTGCTGCACGATTTCCAGCGTATGGATGGGCAGCGTCGAATCCGCCGACGCCTCGACCTCGACCGTCCCGCCGTTCCCGGGTAGATTCACCGTATCGCCGATGGGCTGGCCGTTCACCGAGAACCGGATGATGGGCCCCGCGCTCAGGAAGGTATTGCCGCCGCGCAGCGCCTTGCACCAGTTGTCGTAGGTAAAGGGCTCGTCCGGCGGGATGTAGGCGTAGGTCCGGTAGATCCCCACGGGCACGTCGCTGGACATCTTGTCCGTCCCGCCCGCCAGCGGCAGTTTGTACCCGCAGTTCAGGTACCGGTAGTACTCCAGGTGGTTGTACTCGCTGTGGACCAGCATCTCCACGGCGTCGGCCCGGTCCGTGGCGATCAGTGCCGCCGGTTCGCAGTTGGGGTTGGGGATATGGGGGATCACGACCGTCCCGCCCTGCGCGTGGCATGCGTCGGCCCAGTAGGACAGGGTCGTTTCCAGGTTGCCTCCCAGTTCGGCCTCGCTGGGGCCGTCGGAACACCAGGGCATGACCGGTTCCTTGAGGCCGAGGAGCGACAGGTGGCCCAGGATGTGCTGCCGGTTCTCCTGCGTGGCGTACACGATCGTATCCCCGTCTGGCGCCACGTTCGCCGACCCGGTGAACTCTTCGGTGTTCGTGAAGAGACCGCCCCACTGGGAAAGCAGGAGGTTGACCACGTTCAGGTCTTCTCCCTGGGCCTCGAGCTGGGCGCCCTGGGTGGAGAGGAAATGCACGTGGGTGTCCCCGCTGAAGTACCTTTCCGCGTTCAGGTCTGCCCACCGCTTGAGCCGCAGGGTGAGCTCGCGCTGGCCGGGCTCTATGGTGACGAGTTGACGTATCGGCTCGTACTCGAATCCCCGGGCCACGTCCACGTGCACCTCGCCCCGGGGCAGCCAGCCCTGGCACTTGCCGTCGATATAGGCGTAGGACATCTGACCCAGCCGGACGTCGCCGCCCACGTCCACGTGCCACGTCTCCAGGTTCGAATTGACGTGGGCGTGGTGTCCGTGGGGCGCGTAGGGCACGCCCCTGGCCGAGCGGAAGTGGACGCGGCATGGTACGGGCTGGCCCGTAACGTCGTCCAAGACCGTGGTGTGAACCCAGTTCCGCCCCGTATCGATGACCTCGAACCGCACCCGGGGCGTGTCCACGGACTCTTTCGCTTCCAGCTCGCCCCAGTTCGCCGACCCGATGGCCTCGCCGTCCTGTTTCACGGTCACCGTGGCCGACGGCGTGCCGGCCACCCCCGCGTGGGCGGGACTCGATCGCGTGTTGTCGGCCTGCCCCCATCCCCGGTGGGCGTCGTTCATGAAGGTCTCGTCGACCTGCCCGGGCAGCGGATAGGCGTACGTCGCGTACCCCCGGTCCACCTCCACTTCCAGGTCGAACGGTTTTTCCGCGTCTTCCGGGTTTTTGAGCTCGATCTGAACGTCCCGGGCGGCCCATCTGCAGATCGGATCTTCGTCAACGTGGCCAAGGGTGACGGCGGCCACGACGAAGGGCGGGCCCTGCGGCGTGATCTCGATCGAACGTATTTCCCGATCGGGCCGGGAGTTGCGCCACGCCCAGAGGTAGTAACCCCGGGGCCAGCCCTGCTCGGCTTCCGTCTGCCTGCGGCCGGCGTCGTTCCAGTCGCCGCCGGACCGGCTGTGGGGAGTCGGCTTCTCGTCCGGTACGCACAGGAAGGGATACTGTCCCCAGGGCAGCGGCATGTAGCCGATCTCGAACCGCTCGCGTATCGTCACGGACTCGTCCCGTCCGTCGTCCCAGATGAACCGGTACGCGGCCACGGGCAGGGCGATCGGACCGCCGGCCATGATCTCCGACCGGATTACCGCGTGGGCGAAGACCACGTTGACCGCGGAGCGGCCGACCGGAATCGTGACAGACTCGGTCGAGCATCCCAACTGTGATCCGAAGCCGATGAAACAGTCGGAATCCACGGTCCCGTCGCCGATCTGAAACGGCAGGCCGTGAAAAGTCTGCGATCCGAGCGGCGGATCCGCTATGGAATCGTAGACCTGCCGGTTCGTGTTGTAGCTTGACGTGAGATCCAGCGGCTGGTAGTCCGGCATGGGGGCCTCGTGCACCGGTTGCATCGTCAGGCGTGCGGGTTACTGAACGTCCGCGTGCAGATTACTGAACGTCAAGCGTGCGGGTTACTGAACGTCAGTCAGGCGTGCAGGTTTTCCACGGCGGCGTCAACATCGTCGTAGGTTTTGAAGACGGTGTAAAGCCGGGTGATCCGGAACAAGTGGTCCAGGCGGTCGTTCACGCCCGTGAGCGCCATTTCTCCGGAACTGGACCGGATCTTCTTCATGGCCGCGATCAGCGAACCCAGCCCCGAGCTGTTCATGATGGGCACGCCCGTCAGATCGGTAACGAAGCCCGTGCAGCCGCGGGCGAGGGCCTCATCGATCATGCGATCCAGTTCGATGCTGTCCCCCTCTTCCCACAGCCTGCCCTCAATGCGCAGTACGGCGATCTCATTTTCCAGCGAAACGTCGATATTCATACCCACCTCTATGCTCCGGCCACGCCGTCGCGGCATGCGGTCCTGGCCGGTAAGAATGACAACTCGGGTCCAATTCGTGTTGTTTCAGCCGGTTTCAACCGGTAATCAGCGCCTCGATGGCGCCCTTGATCTCGTCGTACTCGGGAAACCGGTCCGTTTCCAGCTTGGAAAAGACCTGCGCATCATCGACAGTTACCTCGAACCTGCCCCCACCGGAGGGCACGAGCTGCAACTGTCCGATGTCGTGTTTGTAGTACTCCAGTAGCTTCACCGCCAACCCGGCGGCGTCCTGTTCGTAGCCTCAATCGGCGCAATATTCAATACGGACGATCACGATGTCCTCCCTGAACGAATGAATGGTCTTCAAAGTCATCGTATGCGTTGCTAAGCACTAAATAAACGTTCATTGTATGCAATGGCAAGGATTCTAGACCGCTCCCCCGCAAGACCGGCCCGGTACCGTTCATGCCATATGCCGTGACGGGATAACCGTACATTGCCGCTTGACAAGATGGAGCGATAACCGTATCCTCAAGATCGAGGAGGTGATTCGAATGCTTGGTAGTTTCGGCACGACAGAACTGATTATCATTCTCGTGATCGTCATGGTCCTCTTTGGCGCCAAAAAGCTTCCTGAGCTGGCCAAGGGCCTGGGTCAGGGCATCACAGAGTTCAAGAAAGCGCAGAAGAAAGAGCCCGCCGAAGAGAATCAGAGTACCTCGGGTACATCCGCCTCCAAGGATGGCTGACGCCCGCGGTACGTAGATTGCTGATGCCCGCATCGACGGGCCGCAGGGCATGCGGAAGCGTCTGTGCCACGGGGTCCGCCGCGTGGTATGGATCCTTAACACCGGATGGTAGTGGCAGCAGGGCGCGTGTTGCTCGCAATACCTCGCAATGCGCCTTCCGGTACTGTAAGCGGGGACGGAAACAGCAAACCTCTGGCCCTCTTGGCCAATCGATTGCTTTCCCGGTCTGAATACCTCCCATGCGGCGTTCCGCGCAGACCTCCTCCAGCAGCTGCGCCGGACACGGCGCAATCTCTCTTCTATCCCGAATCTCAAACTCCTAAACTGGACACCCATTCGGCACGGACGCCCTGTCGTATCGTCTCCGTCATCTGATCAGATCGACTTTTTCGTTCCAACGCGTTAAAATACATCAGGCCGCGCCCGCGTTCAGGCCGCGCCCCACTTTTATTTTACGGGTCCGCGCCTCCTTATTTTGAAAAAAGCGCGGTCGCCCCAACCAATTCGGTACATGCGCGGTCTCATGAACAGCAGGCGACCTGTACACGTACCGCGTTCCCATGGTGACCGTCGTGGAAACTGCCCGGAAACTCGAAAGCCGAACCGAACCGGACTGCCAGGAAGGCGACATGGAATTTGATTCGGTAAAAGGTCATGCGGATCTGGACGACCACGCGTTGATTCTCAGGGCCAGAGGCGGCGACATAGGGGCTTTGGAAAAACTCGTATACCGGTATGACGAGAAAGTGCTGTCCATGGCCGTGTCCTTCGTGGGGAACGTGGACGACGCAAAGGATGTTTACCAGGAAGTGTTCATACGGGTCTTCAAGGCGCTGCCCAAATTCGAATTCAGAAGCCGGTTTTCCACCTACCTGTACCGGATCGTCACCAATGTCTGCCTCACGCACAGGACGAAGCACGGGAAGAATCGCTTCGTCCCCATCGAAGAAGACTTTTCGGAAGATACCGGCACCGTCCGAAACGGCGTTTTACCGGTCGCTCCCGACCAGACGGACGCCCTGGCCATCAACAACGAACTCTCGGCGCGTATCCGGACGGCCGTCGGCGCCCTTTCGCCCCGTCAACGCACCGTGTTCGTTCTGCGGCATCACGAAGGATTCAAACTGAGAGAAATCGCCGGAATCATCGAATGCACCGAAGGGGCGGTCAAGAAGTACCTGTTCGACGCCACCCGGAGGCTGCGTGAACAACTTAAGGACACATCGTCATGAAAGAGGATAGGAGCCTGTCTCACGAGAAATGGGAGGAATGGCTGGAACTCTCCCAGTACGGTGAATTGTCCGACACGGATCAGCGGCAGCTGGACGATCATCTCGTATCCTGTGACCGGTGCCAGGCGTACCGGGCCCGTCTGGAGGAATTCAGACTCCTTATGGAAGACGCCGCGCCTGCCCGTCCCGGAGACGCGGACCTGAGGGAGGCCCGCGGCAACCTGTGGTCCGCCCTGACGCTCAGCCTCCCGGAACGCCGTTTCCCGAAGGCGTGGATAGATCGCTTTCTTAATGCCCTGCAAAGTCTTACGTTCAACACGTATCCTTCCTACCGCTCCGTTCTCGGCGGAGCACTGCTGTTGTTCATCGGCCTGGTGGCGGGTTACTACCTGGCCTTCCAGGGAGACCGTACCACTGGTCTCGCGGCTGGTTTCGCGGCGCCGGACATGGATCAGACGGACCTGTTGACCAATGACGACGTGGCCATCTCCAACGTCCGGTTCGTGGATTCGGACCTGTCCGACGGCATGCTGGAAATCGGTTTCGAAGCCGTTCGGCCGGTGCAGATCAGGGGAACGGTCGACGATCCCGGCATACAACGCGTGCTCACCTTTACCGTGCTGAATGAACAGAATCCCGGGGTCAGGCTGCGGGCGGTGAACGCCGTGAGCGCTTCCGAAGACCTGCATTCGGCACGCGAGATCAAGGATGCCCTCGTTACCGCCCTGAAAACGGACTCGAATCGCGGGGTCCGCGGCGAGGCGTTCAACGCACTCTCCCGGTATCCTTTCGACGAGGAAATCAGGGACGCCATGATCCACACGCTGGTCTTCGACGAAAACCCGGCCCTCAGGATAAACGCGATCAACCGGCTGCAGGAGCAGGTGCCGGCTTCGTACGACGAAAACCTGGAAAGGGTACTCAGAGCCAGAATGGTTTCCGATGAAAATGCCTATATCCGCACGAAGGCAAGGACCGTGCTTAGCAACCTGTCCGCACCGTAACGGGACGCGGCCGACAGAGGAGTAGCGATTATGAGATTACTGATCTGTACTTTCGGCATTTTGTTGTTTGCACAGCAAGCCCTGGCGCAGCAGGCCCTGGCGGCTACGGATGACCAGAGCAGGATTGCCGGCAGCCGAACGGAGACTTTCCAGGTGGAAAGGGACGGGAAGCTCGATCTGAACACCAGGGCAGGCGACATCACAATCTCCACGTGGAGGAAGAACGAAGCGGTGGTGACCGTCCAGGGTATCCCGGCAAACGGCGTAAATGATCTCAGGATACGGTACGAGGGGGGCATCCTGCGCGTCGATTACGATCCGAGGTTTCCAAGATATCGAAGAAACGACTTGCGTTTCAAAATCGACCTGCCCGCGGAGTTCGACCTGGACCTGCGCACCGGCGGAGGGGATATCGAGGTCGTGGGCGACCTGACCGGCGACGTGAGGAGTCACACTTCGGGCGGCGACGTAACGCTCCGGGATATCAGCGGTGAAGTGGAGCTGACCACGTCCGGCGGGGACATCCGGGTGGGCACGGTAGGCGGCGACGTGCACCTGCAGACCTCGGGAGGCGATATCTGTGTGGAGAAGGCCTCGTCCGACCTGGACGTCCAGACTTCCGGCGGAGATATCCGGATCGGGCACGTGGGCAATACGCTGGAAGCCCAGACTTCCGGCGGAGACATCGCCATCGAGTACGTAGGCGGAAAAGCCCGAATCACCACCTCCGGCGGCGATATCGAGATCGACGAGCTATTGGGGAACGCCCGGATCACGACGGCCGGCGGCGATATCGAACTGCGCAACGCGAAGGGTGTCATCCAGGCCAAAACCGCCGGGGGCGAACTGGATCTGCTTAACGTGTCGGGAGCGATCGATGCGCGCACCGCGGGCGGCGACGTCCTGGCCGAAATCATCCCGGAGGGGTCCAAGAACAGCTCGCTCATTTCGGCCGGCGGGGACATTGTGCTCTACGTGGACCCGAAAGCGAAGGCGACCATCGAAGCACGGATCCACGTAGACAAGAGATCGAGATTCGGTGTGTTTGTTGACCCCTCCTCCGGCAAGTCCATTCGCTTACCTGTACTCACAGCTGCCGATCTGGCCGAGAAGGTAACGTTCGAATACGATCAGGCGATCGTGGAGATCGACGAGGAAAAGTTGAAGGAGATTATCAACAAGATAAAGAAGAACATAGATGAAGCCGTATCACGAAGCATGGACCAGGCAGAGATGACGTCCGAAGATCTGCAACGGATGTTGGCAGAGGTGCAGAGGGAATTACATGCAGCCCAGCGAGAATCCGTAAACAAGCGAATAAAGTCGACCATAAAGTCTCCAGCTATACCTGCTCGCGCCACCGACATAGATTATTCACTGCGATACAAGATCAGGTCCGATTTGGAAGCTGAGCGCTACGAGGAAGACGTGGAAGAGGGGGAGATCAGCGCAACGTACCTGCTCAACGGCGGCGGCACCAGGATCTGGCTGGAGACCAGCAACGGCAACATCGAGATCCGCGAACTGAATAACTGAATGCCCGGTAGAGGCGTCCGCGGCTGCCCAACTCTTCAACCAGTCTCAACTCGTTTCCAGGATAACCCGTTGCGCCGCGGCGATGCCCGCGCCTGACTCGAAATCGTACCCGTGGCGGTTCAGGCCGTGCTCGAGGGCCGATATGGCGACCAGCATGTCCGGCGGAGCGATATCATAGCCCAGGTGGGCAATGCGAATGGCCTTGCCTTTGTATTGCTCCATGCCGTTCGCGATGGTCACCCCCCGTTCCCTCTTGATCGTCTTAAGCAATGCGGACCCGTCAATACCGGGTGGCATGAGCACTGACGTGAGTACGTTCGAGGGTCTGCGGGCGAAGAGTTCCAGGCCCAGGGCGGCAACGCCCGCGCGGGTCACCCGGGCGTTCCGTTCGTGCATCCGGTAGATTTCCTCCAGGCCGATTTCCTTCATCATCCTCAGTGACTCGCCCAGCCCCATGAGCAGGGAGACGGCCGGCGTATAGGGTGTGAGCCCCTTGTCGAAGGAGTCCCTCGCCCGTTTGAGGTTGAGATAGTAGGACGGCAGGGCGTTTCTTTCGATCCCCTGCCAGGCGCGTTCGCTGACGCTGATGAAGGAGAGTCCGGGCGGGACCATGAGCGCCTTCTGCGAACCTGTCAGGGCAATATCGACGTGCCAGTCGTCCGTCCTGAGCTCGTTGGCGCCCAGTCCGCTGATGGCGTCGACGATGAAGTAGCAGCCGTGTTTGCGGGCGACGCGTCCCAGCGCTTCGATGTCGTGGAGCACCCCCGTGGACGTTTCGCTGTGGGTGGCCAGCACGGCCTCGAAGGGCCCCCGCTCCCCCAGGACTCGATCGATTTCATCCGGATCCGCCGCCCTGCCCCACTCCACGTCGAAGGGCAATGCGTCCAGGCCGAAGGTCTCGCATAATTCGATCCATCTCCCGCCGAACTTCCCTCCGCGTACCGCCAGCACCCGGTCTCCCGGGGACAGCAGGTTGACGACCGCGGCCTCCATGGCGCCGCTGCCGGACGCCGTAAGCACGAGCACGTCATGCTTCGTTTGAAACACGTGCTTGAGATCCGCCGTGACCTGCCTGAGCAGATCGCTGAATTCGCTGGAACGGTGGGTGAGGATCGGTTCCGACATCTTCTGGACGACACGGTCGGGAACCGGCGTGGGTCCGGGGGCGAAGTTGGTTACCTTCACGCGATCTCCGTCAGTGCGCGGCCAATGCGCAGTTACGCCTCGCAGTCACGCCAACACTAGGGTCAGAGCGCTGTCAACACAAGGGCCAATACCCGGTCAACGCGAGGGTTAGAGCGTGGTCAACGCGATCTGGGCGTCCCGGGCGTACGGCGTGGCTTCGTAGGTTTCGACGATACGGTCGTACAACGCCCTGGCCTGTTCCTTATCTTCCGCGGCCGTGTAACACCGCGCGGCGTCGAGCAGAAAGCCCGGAGCAAGGTAGCTGTCCGGATCTTCTTCCGCCAGGGCGAGGTACTGGCTGGCAGCCTCTTCGTATTTCTCTTCTTCCTCGTCACAGGCGGCCAGTCCTGAGCGCGCCGTCAACTGAAAATAAGCGTCCTCGTCCCCGTACTCGTCCAGGAACGCCTGGTAGTACGTACGCGCCTTTTCGAAGTCGCCCGTCTGGAAACAGGCATTGGCCAGCTCTATCGTTGCCTCGAGCGCAAGGGGTGACCCGCCGAATTCATTCACGACCCGCTCGAATATGGGGATGGCGTCTTCATAGCGGTTGTCCTGCATCGCCGTCAGGCCCGGTGCGAACACCCTGCCCGCCTCGACCAGGTCACCGGTTTGCCTGTCCACCCAGTAGTACCAGCCCGCCACGCAGACGATCACCAGGACGACAGCCGCTGTAAGCGATTTCCAGTGTTTATCGATCTCGTTGCTTACTTCATACAGCCACAGGATGAATCGGTCTTCTTTCATCTCGCGACGGCTGATGCGTCGCCTGGTTCTTGCCATCGACCCGGTCCTCCAGATTGCTCGTTGTATAAAACCCCAGGTTGAATTTCGGATGTAAATCGCGCGAGTTTAACTTCGCGTATCACACAGGAATACATCGTAAATCGCACATGACAAAACGTCGAATCGACAGCGGCTCCGGCCCCTGTCGCAAAGCCTAAAACATATAAGGGAATCAGGGCTTTTCGTCAAGTGGTTTCTATGGAGTTTTAACTTGACAACAAGCGCCTTTGGCGTATTTTACGAAGCACAAGTTGGGGTTTTCAACACGACGAAATCCAGCCGGTTTCGTGAACGGCAGATCACGTTCTGGGTGGAATACGCCCGTTTTTACAAGGAGAGGGTCGATGGAACTGTCGGGTGCGGAAATAGTCATAGAGTGTTTGAAGCAGGAAGGGGTCGAAGTCGTTTTCGGGTATCCCGGCGGCGTAGTGATTCCTACCTATGACGTGATTCAGCGCACCACCGGCCTGAAGCATATCCTCGTGCGACACGAGCAGGGCGCGACCCACATGGCCGACGGCTACGCGCGGGCGACCGGCAAGCCCGGCGTCGTCCTCGTCTCCTCCGGTCCCGGCGCCACCAACACGGTGACGGGCATCGCGACCGCGTACATGGATTCCATCCCGATGATCGTGATCACGGGCCAGGTACCGGTGCACCTGATCGGCAACGACGCCTTCCAGGAATCGGACACCGTGGGCATCACCCGGCCGATCACGAAGCACAACTTCCTCATCAAGGAAACCGAAGACATCGCGCAAGTTTTCGCCGAGGCGTTCCATATCGCGACGACCGGCAGGCCCGGTCCCGTCCTGATCGACGTGCCCAAGGACGTCCAGATCGGGGAAGCCGAGTTCTCTTACCCGAAACGGCCGGATATCCGAGGGTACAAGCCCCGGACCGACGGACACCCGAAGCAGATCCGCAAGGCGGCGGAGATGCTCACCTCGGCCAGGAAACCGGTGATCTACGTCGGCGGCGGCGCCATCATCTCCGAGGCTTCGGAGGAAGTCCGTACGCTGGCCCGCAAGCTCAACGCGCCGGTCACGACCACGCTCATGGGACTCGGGGCCTACCCGGAAAACGATCCCCTTTCGCTCAAGATGCTCGGCATGCACGGCACCTGGTATTCGAACACCGCCGTGATGATGTGCGACCTGCTGGTCTGTATCGGCGCCCGTTTCGACGACCGGGTGACCGGCAAGCTGGAGGATTTTTCTCCCAATTCGAAGAAGATCCATATCGACATCGATCCGTCGTCCTTAAATAAGAACGTGCGGGTGGACCTGCCCATCGTGGGCGACGTGAAGAAGGTGCTGCAGCAACTCATTCCCCTGGTGGAACGGGCGGATACGGAAGAGTGGCTCAAGGAGATCGACGCGTGGAAGCGGGACCATCCGCTGACCTACCAGAACACGATCGGTCTTCACGAGGAAGGCCTGGAGGGGGTCGACAGGGAAACCGTCGAGAAGGAGACGGATCACCTGCCGCTGTGCGCCCAGTACGCCATCGAGCGGATCGGCCAGCTCACGAAGGGCGAAGCGTACGTGGTTACCGACGTCGGCCAGCACCAGATGTGGGCGGCCCAGTGGTACGGCTTTTCGAACCCCCGGTCGATGATCACTTCAGGCGGGCTCGGCACGATGGGCTTCGGCCTGCCCGCGGCCATCGGCGCCCAGTTCGCCCTGCCCGATCGCGACGTCATCGTGTTCTCGGGCGACGGCAGCATCCAGATGAACATCCAGGAAATGGCCACGGCCGTGGCCTGCGGACTGCCCATCAAGATCGTACTGCTGAACAACGGCTATCTCGGCATGGTGCGGCAGTGGCAGGAGCTGTTCTACTCGCAGCGCTACTCGGAGGTGGACCTGCGTGATTCCAACCCGGATTTCGTGAAGCTGGCGGAGGCCTACGGCGCCGTGGGCATCCGGGTCTTCAAGGATGAAGAAGTGGAAGGCGCCTGGCTCGAGGCGAGCAAGGTCAAGGACCGCCCCGTTTTGCTCGACATGGTGATCGCCGAAGAGGGCAACGTGTATCCCATGATCCCGGCGGGTGCGGCGTCCCACGAGATGATCGAGGAATAAACAAGGAATCAAGAGGCCAGTAGCATGTTCCTGGCAAGGAGCTGATTGTACCATGGCACGCCATACCATATCCATGGTGGTTGAAAACCGGTTCGGGGTCCTGGCCCGCATTGCCGGGCTGTTCAGCGGACGGGGGTTCAATATCGACAGCATCGCCGTCGGCGAAGCCGCCGAACCCGGCACGGCGCGCATGACCATCGTCACCCAGGGCGACGAGATGATCATCGAACAGATCATCAAGCAGTTGAACCGGATCGTGGACGTGATCCGGGTCGTGGACCTGACCGGCGAGAATTTCATCAACCGGGAACTCGCCCTGATCAAGGTGAACGCCAGCCAGGCCACGCGGCAGGAACTCGTGCAGATCGCCGATATCTTCAAGGCCAAGATCGTCGACATCAACCAGAAGACGATCATGCTGGAAGCCACGGGCAACGAGGACAAGATCGACGCCATCATCAGCATGGTGCGGCCCTTCGGCGTGCGGGAAATCGCCCGGACCGGCCGGGTGGCGCTGGCCCGCGAATCGGCAAGCAAGGATACGCCCTCACCGGAAGCCCCGCTTCCCGTCTGGGAGAAGGAACGCAGGAAGATCACCGCCGACCTGGCCTGACCAAGCATGGCCGCAGGTACGGCACGAAAGAAGATCACCGCCGGCCCGGCCTGACCGCCGGTCTGGCATGAAGGAGAACCAATGGCTCGTCTTTACTACGATCAGGACGCCGACCTGGGCATACTGGACGGCAAGACCATAGCGGTTGTCGGTTACGGCAGCCAGGGACACGCCCACGCCCTTTCCCTGCGTGATTCCGGTGTGAACGTCATCGTGGGACTGCGGAAGGGCGGTTCGTGGGACAAGGCCGTCGAGGACGGATTCGAGCCCCGTACCGTGGAACAGGCGGCCGCCGAGGCCGACATCATCATGATGCTGGTCAACGACGAGCTACAGTCACGACTATTCAACGATTACGTCGCGCCGAACCTGGCGGAGGGCAATGCCCTCGCATTCGCCCACGGTTTCAACATCCATTTCAACCAGGTCGTCCCGCCCGATAACGTGGACGTCTTCATGGTCGCGCCCAAGGGGCCCGGCCATCTCGTGCGCCGGGTCTTCGAAGAAGGCGGCGGGGTGCCCTGCCTGCTGGCGGTCCACCAGGATCATACCGGCAGGGCCCGGGACATCGGCCTTGCCTACGCCAAGGGCATCGGCGGCACGCGCGGCGGCGTCATCGAGACGACCTTCCGGGAAGAAACGGAAACCGATCTCTTCGGGGAGCAGTCCGTGCTCTGCGGCGGCACTTCCGAACTCGTCATGGCCGGTTTCGAGACCCTCGTCGAGGCCGGATACCAGCCCGAGATAGCCTACTTCGAGTGTCTCCACGAGTTGAAACTCATCGTGGACCTCATGTACGAGGGCGGCATCGAAGGCATGCGGTATTCCGTCAGCAATACGGCCGAATTCGGCGACCTGACCCGCGGTCCGCGGATCGTAAACGAGGAGACCCGCGCCGAAATGAAGCGCATTCTCTCCGAGATCCAGTCCGGCGAGTTCGCGCGGGAGTGGATGCTCGAGAACCAGGCCAACGCACCGGTCATGAACGCCCTCAGGCGCAACGCATCGGAAAAGAAGATCGTGGAGGTCGGCCGGCAGTTGCGCAGTATGATGAGCTGGATCGAAGAGAATAAGTAAAGCGCCCCCCGATCAGGCCAGGTCGACAGACCGTCGCGGCCAACCTGAACGCTGACAGTCAACGGGAGCAAGCGGCGATGCGAAAAGTAGACATCTTCGACACCACCCTGCGCGACGGGGAGCAGGTGCCCGGCGCTTCGCTGAACCGGGATGAGAAGATCCAGGTCGCGCACCAGTTGGCCAAACTCGGCGTCGACGTGATCGAAGCGGGGTTCGCCGCGTCCTCGCCCGGCGACTTCGCCGCGGTCAAGAACATCGCCGAGCAGGTCGAAGGCCCCGTGATCACCGCCCTCGCCCGGGCGGTGGAATCGGACATCGTAGCCGTGGCGGAGGCCGTGAAACCCGCCAAACGCCCCCGGATCCACATAGTCCTGGGCACGTCGGACACCCACCTTAAGCACAAGTTCCGCAAGTCCCGCCAGCAGATCATGGACATGGGCGTACAGGCCGTCGTGTTCGCCAAGGATCTCTGCGAGGACATCGAGTATTCTACCGAGGACGCCTCCCGGAGCGATTTCGACTACCTGTGCCAGACCGTCGAGGCGGTCATCGACGCCGGCGCCACCGTGGTGAACATCCCCGACACCGTCGGATACGCCGTCCCCGAACAGTGGGGAAGCCTGATCTCCCGCCTGATAGCGACTGTGCCGAACATCGAGAAGGCCAAGGTCAGCGTGCACTGCCACAACGACCTGGGCATGGCGACGGCCAATTCCCTGGCGGCGATCAAGGCGGGCGCGACCCAGGTAGAGTGCACCATGAACGGCGTGGGCGAACGGGCGGGCAACGCATCACTGGAAGAGATCGTCATGGCCGTCAAGATGCGCGGCGATTTCTACGACGCGCGCACCGGTATAGAAACCACGCAGATCTATGCCACGAGCCTGCTGGTGCGCGACCTGATGCACATGCCCGTGCAGCGCAACAAGGCCATCGTGGGCAGCAACGCCTTCGCCCATTCATCGGGCATACACCAGGACGGGTTCCTCAAGCACCGGGAAAACTACGAAATCATGAGCCCGTCGGACGTGGGCATCGAGAAGAGCGACATCGTGCTGACGGCGAGATCCGGCCGCCACGCCCTGCGCCACCGCCTGGAAATACTGGGTTACACGTACGACGAAAGCCAGAAGGAAGAGTTCGAGAAGGTCCACGTGCGCTTCCTGAACGTGGCGGACCGGCAGAAGGAAGTGGCAGACGAAGACCTCCACCGCCTCGTGACCGACACGCCCGTGGAAGTGCCCGAACAATACCTGCTGGAAGACTTCCGGGTGACCTCCTCCCACTCCGGCCAGGCCGATGCGAACGTTCGGCTCCACGTCAGCGGAGAGACGATCGAAGAGGCGGGCGTGGGCGACAACCAGATACTCGCCGCTCTGAACGCCGTCGACAGGATCACCAAACTGCCCACCTACGTGAAGGATATCCAGACCTCGTCGAACGGCCGCGAAGGCGCCCACCACGTCCAGGTCAGCGTGGGCTACCACGACCAGTCCTTCAACAGCCACGCCTCGGACACCGACGTGGTAAAAGCCAGCATCCAGGCCTACCTGCATTCCCTCAATCAACTCGTTGCCCGGCACAGCGGGCTGAACGTCGAATAACCCAACCCCAAATTCCCAAATTCACGGGAGGAACACTTGTATAATATCGCGGTCATTCCGGGCGACGGTACCGGCCCGGAGGTCGTGCGTGAAGGGCTGAAAGTGCTCAAGGCGGCCTCGGAGAAGTTTTCATTCGGCTATGAACTGACGGAATATGATTTCGGTGGAGAAAGATACCTGAGGACAGGAGAGATCCTGCCCCGGGAGGGTCTGCAGGAACTGGGCCATTACGACGCCATCTATCTCGGCGCCATCGGCCACCCCGACTGCCCGCCGGGCCTGCTCGAAAAGGGCATCCTGCTCACCATCCGCTTCGAACTGGACCTCTACGTCAACCTGCGCCCCGTCAAGCTGTACCCCGGCGTGGACTGCCCGCTCAAGGACAAGGGCCCCGAGGACATCGACTTCGTCGTGGTCCGGGAGAACACCGAGGACCTGTACGTCGGCGCCGGCGGCGTGTACAAGAAGGGCACGCCCGACGAGGTCGCGGTGCAGGAGTCCATCAACACACGCAAGGGCGCCGAACGCTGCATCCGCTTCGCCTTCGAGACGGCGAAGGCACGCAATCAACAGAACAAGGTGACCCTCTGCGCCAAGACCAACGTGCTGACCTACGCCCACGACCTCTGGGAGCGCACGTTCTACGAAGTCGCCGAGGAATACCCGGGCATCACGGCCGATTACGCCCACGTGGACGCGACCTGCATGTGGATGGTGAAGAATCCCGAGTGGTTCGACGTCATCGTCACGACCAACATGTTCGGCGACATCATCACCGACCTGGGCGCCATCATCCAGGGCGGCATGGGCATCGCCGCGGGCGGCAACATCAATCCGGAAGGCGCTTCCATGTTCGAGCCCATCGGGGGTTCGGCGCCGAAATACACGGGCCAGAACGTCATCAATCCCATCGCGGCCATCGCCTCCTGCCAGATGATGCTGGCGCAGCTGGGCGAAGCACAGGCCGCCGACGCGGTGGAACGGGCCATCATCGACGTAGTGAGCAACAAGATGAAGAGCATGGACGCCGGCAGGATGGGCTACAGCACCAGCGAAGTCGGCGACCTCGTGGCCGAGGCTTTGGGGTAGGATCCCGGCTCGGATGACCGTCAGTTTTCAGATGAAATGCCCACGGGGAAGCGGTATATCTGGCATTAGCGGCAAACACGAGATGTAAGCAGTACGCGGAGGGGGATATGCGTGAGTGCTTATTGCTTCTTTACAGGCTTATGCCGAATCCCGTTCTGATTGCGTGACCACGTCATCGAGAAATGGGGGAGGACTTTGCTTCGGCGTGCCAAGCGTGCCAGCCTCCTGTTCCCTGCTGATCCACTCCCTGTAAGCCTGGTCTCGTTCTCTCCGACCTTCCGCACGACCTTCCTCCCTGTGTCGTCGCTTTATGGATTCGTAGAGCCATCCCATGAAATCCACTCCTTCTATGATCGTAAACGTGGCGAATACTGATGATCCTCCGACCTTAATAACATAATCGAAGACAAGCTCAATTGAAAGGGTGTAAACCCCGAACTTCCAGAATACAGCATGGCTTGCTGCCGTGATGACCAGAAAGACAACGGTAAACCACCATCGCGTGTTTTCGGGAACGCCCCAGACGGCGACCCGGTTTTGGTTTTGGTATTCGTCCATGGTAGTTTCCGCGTTCCTCGGCTCACTCCTGATATGATGTATGAACCATTCGCCTGATCCCTGGCCTGATCGAGGTATGACGCACACGCACAATACGGGGAGATCAAGCGCAGTATGCCCGGGATATCAAACACATACACGATCCGAAACCAGCTTATTGAGTATTAGTCGATCTTTCGAGTTGAATCTAGGAAACTGCGCCGCGGAAAGTCAATCGGCTCGAGGACAGGGCAAAGCCCTTGAATGAGCACCTCGCCTGGATCGACGTGCTCATCGGACCTCCTTACTTTTACGAGTAACTCCCTTTTTACCGTATCACACCCGATTCCCGCCAGCCTGTCAGGTCGTCCGAAGACGCTTCAAGAAGCGTCTGAAGGACCTGGTCGGTGTGTTCGCCCAGGGCGGGGGCATGCCGGGTGATTTCGGGCGGGGTGTCGGAGAGCTTGAGGGGCGAGCCGGCCACGCGGAGAGGACCGGCGATGGGGTGCAGGAGCTTTACGATCATATCGCGAGCCAAGACCTGGGGATCTTCCACGACCTGTTTAACATCCTGGATGGGGCCGCAGGGGATCTCGGCCGCATCCAGCCGCCGCAGCCAGTCTTCCGTTGTACTTACCCTGAAGACGTCGCTTAATATCGCGTGCAATTCGGCGTGGTTTTCGGTGCGCAGGTTGTTGTCCCTGAATCGCGCGTCGTCGACCAGGTATTCTCTTTCCATCAATTCGCAGAGCCGGCGCCAAAGCACATTGTTCCCCGCTGCGATCATGATCCATCCGTCCCGCGTCTCGACGGCCTGAAAGGGCGTGATGGACGGATGCCTGGCCCCGAGTGGTTCCGGGACGCTGCCCGTCATGTCGTACCGGGCAATGGCGTTTTCGAGGAGAGCGACCTGGCAGTCCATCATGCCGATATCCACCATCTGCCCCTTACCTGTCTGCGTCCGGGTGATCAGTGCCGTGAGTATGCCGATACAGGAGTATAGGGCCGCGGCAATGTCCCCAATGGAAACGCCCACCCGGACGGGCGGGCGGTCCGGTTCGCCGGTAATGCTGACGATGCCGCCCATGCCCTGGATGATCATGTCGTAGGCCCCGCGCCGGGCATAGGGTCCGGTCTGCCCGAACCCGGAACAGGCCGCGTAGATCAGTCCCGGGAAACGGGCCTCCAGAGCTTCGTAATCCAGTCCGAGCTTTTTCATAACGCCCGGCCTGAAGTTCTCCACCAGCACGTCCGACTTCCCGATCAATTCGAGGAGCAATTCACGGCCTGTGGGATGCTTAAGGTCGATGGCGATGCTCTGCTTACCCCGGTTGACGTTCTCGAAGTAGCCGCTCACGCCCTCCTTGAAGGGGCCGAATCCCCGCGCCTCGTCCCCGCCGAAGGGTTCGACCTTGATGACCTCGGCGCCCAGATCGCCCAGGGTCATAGTCGTGAAGGGACCCGCGAGTACCCGGGTCAGGTCGATGACGCGAATGTCCGTGAGAGCGCCCATGGGCTCAGTCCTGCAGGACCTGGCATCCCTCGTTGTCTATCGGGAGGATCCGGTATTGTCCGGACACGCCGTTCCGTGAGAAAGCATCGACCATGGCTTTCCCGATCTCTGCGTGGTTTTCCGTGGCTAATGCGATGGCGGTCGGACCGGCGCCGCTGAGGGCCGCGCCGTGGGCGCCGGCCTCCAGGGCATCCGAGATGACCTCGGCGAGCCCGGGCACCAGGTGCTGCCGGTAGGGCTGGTGGAGGCGATCGGCCATGCCCTCCCGGAGCAAGGCGTAATCCCCCGTCATCATACCGCCTATGAGCAGCCCCACGCTGCACAGATTGTAGACCGCGTCCTCCATGGATACCGATTCCGGCAGGACGCCGCGGGCGACTTTCGTATCGAGGGTGATTTCGGGAATAGCCACGACGGCCTGGAGGTCGGCGGGTACGGAGAAGGTCTGGTACACGATCGTTCCCGCCCGCTCGCCGCTAACGGAGAGCCCGCCGAGAAGGGACGGAACGACGTTGTCGGGATGGCCTTCCAGGTCGGAGCAGATCCGGAGCAGTTCTGGCGTGCCGAGCGGCTGTCCAGCGAGTGCATTGGCCGCCACGGCGCCCGCCACGATGGCGACTCCGCTGCTGCCGAGGCCCCGAGATACCGGAATAGTGTGGTGCATGCACGCCTTAAGGCCGGCGGGCTGCCAGTTCACCGCGTCAAATATGGACCGGGCGGAGACAATGCACAGGTTGCTTTCATCGAGAGGTACCGCGTCGGCGCCTTCGCCCTCAACGGCCACTTCCAGGCCGGAGTCCGTTTCGGAAAACTCGATGGTGTTATGGAGGCCGAGGGCCATGCCGGCGCAGTCGTAGCCGGAGCCCAGGTTACCGGTGGTCGCGGGTACGCGCACCCGCACGGAGGACATCAGCCGCTGTCCCGCGGGCCGCCCGGACCGCCCAGAACACCCGGACCATCTTGACAGCCCGGCCCACCCGGATCGACCAGGCCGCCCGCGATGGCAGGAACGATGGAAATCCGGTCTCCCGCCTTCACCGCGGTGTCCGTACCGTCCAGAAACCGGATATCTTCTTCGTTGATGTAGATGTTGATAAACCGCCGCACTTTACCGGACTCGTCGCAGATACGATCCTTGATTCCGGGGTAGGACGCCTCCATGTTTCCGATCAGCGATTCGACGGTTTCGCCGTCTATTTCGATTTCGGACTGGTTGGCGGTCAACTTGCGCAGCGGGGTTGGAATGCGAACGGTAACGGCCATCTGACGGATCCTCCTCTTAGTCGCTCTGTCCTTCGAAATACTCCCGAATGCTCAGGTACCTTTCTCCGGTATCGCACAGGATGGTCACGATCCTGCCTTCTTCCATGCTCTCGGCGACCCGCATGCTCGCGCATACGTTGGCGCCCGCCGAAATGCCCACCAGGAGCCCTTCCTCCAGGCCCAGGCTGCGCGCCGTCTGGTAGGCGTCCTCATCATCTACCAGCATCACTTCATCAATGATCGACCTGTCCAGGATATCGGGAATGAACCCGGCGCCGATGCCCTGGATGGCGTGCACCAGGCTCTCCACGGGTTTGCCCGATATAACGGGGGACAACGAGGGTTCCACCGCGATCACGCGAATGCGCTCGTCCTTCTCCTTCAGGTATTGCCCCACGCCCGTCAGCGTGCCCCCGGTGCCCACGGCGGCCACGAAGGCGTCGATTTTTCCTTCCGTCGCTTCCCAGATCTCCGCGGCCGTGGTCTTCCGGTGTATATCCACGTTGGCGGGGTTCTTGAACTGCTGGGGCATGAAGTAGTCCGGATGTTCGGCGAGTATCTCCTCCGCCTTCTGCACGGCGCCGGCCATGCCCAGCATGCCGGGCGTCAGCACCAGCTCCGCGCCGTAGGAGGTCAGCAGCACGCGCCGCTCCGAACTCATGTTGTCCGGCATCACGAGGATGACCTTGTAGCCCCGCACCGAGGCCACCATGCTCAGGCCGAGCCCCGTGTTGCCGCTTGTCGGCTCCACGATGGTGCCGCCCGGTTCGAGCAGGCCCCGCTGCTCCGCGTCCAGGATCATGCTCAGGCCGACGCGGTCCTTTACGCTGCCGCCGGGGTTGTCCGATTCGAGCTTGGCGAGCAGGTCGACCCCCGGGACCTGATTGATCCGGTTCAGGCGAACCAGGGGGGTGTTGCCGATCAGGTCGAGCGCGCTGTCGTATATTCCGTTCCCGGAGGCCACGGGCAATCCTTCAGATGTAGTACATGGACAGGCTCTTCTGCGCCTGCCTGGAGATATCTTCGAATGTGATGCCGTCCATGATCTCGCCGAGCTGTTCCTGCACGCCCATCCAAACGTCCTTCAATACGTGCTGGCCGCTCAACTGATCCGACATTTCAGCGTCTCCGGACAGGCTTTCGACGGAGATCAGGGCGCCGTCCATGGCCCGGATCACGTCGCCCAGCGAGATATCGCCCGGAGCCCTGGCGAGCGAATAGCCCCCGGTCGCTCCGCGCTTGCTCCGGACCAGGCCGGCGCGCTGCAACTGCAGGAGGATCTGTACGAGGTATTTTTCGGGAATGGACTGTCTTACCGCGATGTCGCTGATATGGATGACTTCCGCCTTGTCGTGGTAGCGCGTCAACTCCAGTACCGCCCTGCACGCGTACTCCGCCTTGGCTGAAACCCGCATATGTGCTCCCTGGCCACCTGGCTTTAGTTTACTAATTTAGTCAACATGATATGAAGAGGGGGGCACAGAGTCAAGAAAATACGGAGCGGAGAGCGGGATGAAGCGACGTGGGATAAAGGAGGATCACCGAACGAGAGACAACGAACTACTTGAGGGACAGATCAGGCGAAAAGCCGGATATGGTAGTCCAGGAACCGGGCGGGATCCAGGGGGGCCATGCGCAGATCTTCGGGTCCCGCCCCGCCCATGGCCTCGCGGGGAGCGAGGCCGACCAGTTCGCTCTCAAGTATCCCGGCGCCTTCGGCTTCCGCGAGGCGCGTGACCGCTTGGAAAGCCTGGACCATGTCGGTCTTGCGGTAGTCGGTCAGATTCATGGAGACCTGGGCGATGTGCCGTCCAGGCAGCAACAGCCCAAGCGCTCGGACGCCGGGCAGGCCGCCGTTTCTTTCCCGGATGTTCCGGGCGATCGCCCGGGCGACGCGTACGTCGTCGGTGTCCAGGTTCACGTTGTACGCGACGAGGATATCACGGACGCCTACCGCCGTGGCGCCGGCGGAAACGTGGACCGCGTCCGGACCGGCATCGGGCCTTCGCCCGGGTTCCTGTCGGACCTCCTTCACCAGGTCCTCGAATCCACCCCGGCGTATCTCCGGAAGCTCAACGCGCCGCGCACTCATGGCGGCCTGTCCGTAGAAATACACGGGGATCTCGAGAGACCGCCCGATCTCGCCGCCGCAGATCCGGGCGAGGGAGACGCAGTCGGCAAAGCTGTAGTCGGTAAGGGGAATGAAGGGGATGACGTCCGTGGCGCCGATCCGCGGATGTACGCCGCGGTGGCGTCTCAGGTCGATCAGGTCCCGGGCCGTCCTGCAGGCTTCGAAGGCACCCCTGGCGACGTCTTCGGGCGAGCCCATGAAGGTGACCACGGAGCGGTTGTGATCACCGTCCATTTCCATGCCGGCCAGGTGGACGCCATCGGTGGCGGCGACGCTGGCGGCTATGGCCTCCACGATGCCCGTATCGCGCCCTTCGCTGAAATTGGGCACGCACTCGACGAGGGGCTTCATCAGAGTATGCCGTATTTCTCAAAGGCGGCCGTCGCGGACATGCCGTTCTGCAGGGCCTGCTTGACCTCTTTCTCTTCCGCCGCCTTTTCAAACGCCGCTTTCAGTACCTCTTCTTCCGCGGCCCGGGGAACGACCACGACCCCGTCGAAGTCACCGAAAACGAGGTCGCCCGGAAACACCTTCACGCCGCCGCAGTCGATTGGGGTATTGTAGGCGATGACGTCGCTTCGTCCCTTTGAATCATAGGGCGCGATACCGCGGACGAACAGCGGAAACCCCATGTCGGCGATCGCCTGCGAATCCCGGGTAAACCCGTCGATCACCGCGCCGCGCGCCCCCCGGACCTCCGCGGCGGTCGAGAGGAGTTCGCCCCAGAGACTGCTCCGCGTCGTGCCGTTGGTCTGCGCCACGAGGACGTCTCCGGGCTTCAGCGCATCCACGGCTTCCAGTTCCAGCTTGTACGGCTCGTCGGGGATCTCGTACACGTCGACGGACAGCACGGTCAGCGCCCGGCCCACCACGACCGCGCCGGGATACAGGGGCCTGATGTCGTGCCGGAGGATCTGGTCTCGATAGCCGCAGCCATCCAGTGCGTCTGCGATCACGGCCGAAAACAGCTTCTCCTTCATCTCTTCGTAGCGTTCGCTGCCTGTTTCTCTGCTCAATTTCAAGTTCTCCCTCGAGACGGACGCATCACGCGGTCAGTACACCTTGCATAAGAATGCCTGTGTAAACGTGCCAGCGTAAGTGCGCGTCGTGTGTTCAAAACCGATGGTGCGTTGTAATGTAACCGGTGTGCGTTATCGTTCCCTGCTGAAAGTCAAAACCACGTCGATTCTTCGATTCTGTTCCCTGCCTCTGCGCGTATTGTTGCTGGCGATGGGCTGAGCGCTGCCAAGGCCGGTGGAGGTCATGCGCTCGACCTCAACGCCGGACTGGTCCGACAGAAACTGCATGACCGCATCGGCGCGAGACCTGGATAGTTCGATGTTCTTGTCCTCTTTGCCGGTGGCATCAGTATGTCCCTCCACGACAAGGCGGGTCTGTGTATACAACACCAGGAATTCCCCGAGCTTCTCGAGCAGCCCACGCGCGCCGCCAGGTATCTCCGTTCTTCCCGCCTGGAAAGACAGCCCGATGAGCCGCAGGGTCAGCCGGTCGGGTTCCCGCACCACAGTCGCCTCGCTGTCCGAAAAACGCTCCCGGGCCTGGGCGGCGGCATCCAGCTGGGTCTTTTCATACAGATAGTCCCTGAGTTCCCGGCGTTCCCGGTCCAGCTCTTCCTTTCGCCGCTGAAGATCCTGCTGGTAGTTCTCCACCATGGACGACAGGCGGATCTGCTGCTCCTCAATCGCCTGGTGCAGGGAATCGACCTCGGCCCTCAGTGCGGCCGCGTCCCCTTCTGCACGCTGGAGCAGGAGGACGAGGGAATCCTGTTTCGCGGCGAGGGACTGCAAGCTTGCCGTCATAATCGCCTGCGGATCATCTGCCAGGAAATCAGCCGCGACCCCTGCCATATCGGCGGCTTCCCGCGCAAGGCGCTCCCTCGACAGCAACACGCGCTCCCAGTTTCCTGAATCCTGGCGGAGGGTGTCGATCCGGGCAGCGAGCTCGATGGCGCGCCGTACCGCGTAATCAGCGGCCTGGGCCTTATCGCGCAGCGCGACCGACAGGGGTTCTCCGCGGTCCAGGGCGCTGGTCACTTCGTTTGTCAACCGGCGGGCCCGTTCGAAAGACGCCGGGGCGAGCCGGTCCCAGTCCTTCTTCTCGGCTTCCGCCAGCCCGATCCGCGCCGATCCGATGAGCGACATCTCGATCACCGACGACCTTGCTTCATCGTAGAGCATGGCCGCTTCCTGTCCTTGGGCGAAGGCATCAGAGACCCGATTGTCTTCCAGCCTGGAAATGGCCCGTTCGATGCGTCTCTCGGCCGCCTCGTAGGCGTCCGGGACCATGGCGGGAGCATTCGCCTGCCGGGCCGCTGCCCGTTTCCCCAGCGGTATCATAAGCACTTCGTTCACGCGTTCCAGTTTCTCCCGCGCCAGGACCAGGGCGGCGTCGAATTCCGAATAGGCCCGCTGGATGTCCCGGGCCGATCTGCCTTCCCGGATGACTCGTGTATACCGGTCGTAGGCTTCCCTGACCTTCTTGAAGGAATCGGGAACCAGGAACCCGGCGTCGAGATCGGAAAGCTGATTCAGAGAGGAAGTGGCCAAGGAGATCTGGCCGGCCGGACTGCTACCGCGGGAGGCCTGGGCCGACAGCGGAAGGGGGGTTGCCAGGAGAAACGCCAGAAGACAGGCCAAAATACAGGAAATGATCGCGGGAACCACGAAACCGGCACGCATGAGGTTATCCTCCACCTCTCAAGAACGCCATGGTCAGCACGGGTTTGACATCGGGCAGATGATCGTCGACCGTGACATCGATCGCGGGGATGTCACCCAGCCGGGCCAGGGGATGTGTCGTCGTGGTATGGTAGGCCAGGCTGATCTCCCCTGTTTCGGATGCGACCTGTACCGCGAAGACCACCTTGCTTTCGTCCTCGCGGACCGACACGACAGGTATACGCTCATCCCGCAGCGCCCGTTTCAATCCCCGGACGGCGTCGTCCAGCTTGAATCCGTAATAGGTGTGTTGTGACACCGGGCCTAAGCGCCGCCGGCAATCGGTGGAAAGAAACTGACCACCGCGCCATCGGTTAGGGGAGTATCCTCGGACGAATGTTTACCGTCGATCAGGATCAGGTGTATGTGGCCATCGGGGATTTCCAACTGCGCGATGATGTCGCTCGCCGTGGCCTGATCGCCGAACTCGAGCGTCGCCGTTTTGTTGACCGCGTTCTCGGGCAGGTATTTTCTCAGGGTGGCAAAGAGCTTGACGGAAACGGTCATGGAGCATCCTCTCTAGTTCAAGTAACCGGTAAACGCCTGTTTTACAGTTGGTTATGAATGACCGGACACACCGAGACAAAGGTGAAATCCAACCGTTAACTTAACGGGAAAATCAGGGTTCAAGTCAAGGAGAAAAATGAGACCGGAAGTGGAAGGACGGCTTAGACCGCCGGGTGCAACAAGAGTAGATTCGCAGCCGACCTTTACGTGCACAAGAGCCATGTAATTGGCCATTCTTCGTTCTATTCGATTGTCACCCCACTTTGGGGCCCGGATACCTATCGACGAGGTACCGCTTGCTGTGAAGGTTATATAAAGTTAGATTCACGGTACACGACAAGAGTTTTGCTGTAGATTAGCTTCGAGTTATACGACTAAACAGAAGTTAAGTCGCCTTGTTGCTTACCGACACGGCGAGGTCTGTTCGCGGATAGAGTGATTACAGGGAGGGTATTAGATGGTAATCCTCACCCATCCATTAATGTTGCAGACAAAAATCGACGAGAGATTTACGATAGACCATAAATTCACTGTTCCTGTTTGTCATTTTTTTAACCAGAACTACCAGATACCAATATACGGACCATTTAGAAACCGGGATGGCAGTCAGTTCTGTACCTTATGGCAGCCGCCCGATTCAGGAGGACTTCAAGTCGGCTTAACACGAGGAAACACACTCGAAACTTACAGACGCCACCACGGATTGTCACCTTAGGCACCGGCGCAACAGCCTTCGATCCGGCGGAAGTTATCTATCAGGGAGACAGAATCAAAATAGCCTTGATGGTAATCACTGCGTTGCTGCCGGTGACTATTCTGATAACTCAGTTAAATAGATGGGAGGAAGTTGGTCGGTTCTAGGCTGTCTGTCTCTCGTGGTCACTGCGCTTTTGTACTGGCTGTTGCGCTAGTTGCTAAGTCGCATTACCGATTCGGAGAAAATCCTTTGAGTGAATCAAACACTCTTCTGCGACCACCAAAATTCAGGGATGGTGACGAGCGTTTCAAGCTTCGTGGAGATGCCGCGAAATTCACGCTGTATGATTACTGGCGATGGATGGGTTCCGACCTAGTTAGCAATGTCGATCGCGGCATCGTGGCCGAGTTCATCGTCGCAATGTTACTCGGAGCAAGGGAATTGAAATACCCTCGTGCCTCATGGGCAGGGCACGATATAACCTACGATAAACAGGAGACGTGGGCCTCAATTGAGGTCAAAAGTGCTGCGTACGTCCAAAGTTGGCATCGGATAGATACCAAACCAACCGATATTCGGTTTGATATTGCCCCTAAAGCCTTACCAACAAAGTTCTTTAGAAAGCCCACGCGTCCGGTAGACGCCTATGTCTTTTGTATCCTCGGCGAGCCACGCGCGGTGTATCCCAACCCACTTGAACTCGAACAATGGGAGTTCTACGCCCTCACAACAGACGCCCTGTACGACGCAGTACCGATGCAAAAGACAATAGGTCTTGACCCGTTGCGGAAGTTGGTGGAAAAAAGAGGGGTATATGTGGCAAACTACGAAGGGTTGCCGAAGGCAATTGAAGAATTGTTCGACCGCGAACCGCCGTCCGGGGAAGTTTGGGGTGACGGTACGTAGAATAGCCGTGCCCGCTCTTTACTGATTTAGGTCCCGTCGGAAGTCACCTGAGGATTGGTATAGTCATGCCAAAGGTACGGGACGCAATCCGCCGAATCGAAAAGGACGGGTGGCGACTGAAGAGGACCAGAGGAAGCCACCGTCAGTACAGGCATCACGACAAGCCGGGCACCGTGACCATATCCGGCAGCCCGGGCGACGACCTTCCACGAGGAACGTGGTCAAGCGTCCTAAAACAGGCCGGACTGAAGGAGTAACCAGAATGCGCTATACAATAGTTATCGAAAAGGCATCGAACAACTACGCCGCCTATGTCCCGGACCTGCCCGGATGTATTGCAACGGGTTCTACCGAGAAAAAAGTTATCAGCAAGATACGCGAGGCTATCACCCTGCATATCGAAAGTCTGCGTGAACACGGCGAGCCTGTTCCCCGTCCTCAGTGCTCGGCAACCGTCCTGGACGTAGCGGTCGCTGAGGGTTAGTAGGTGTGGGACTTTGAGCGGAGACAATCATCCATGCCGAACAACACCAAACCGATCAAATAGACGCTTGGCGTCCTTCTGGTGTGCGTCGTCGTTCCGCTGATCAAATCGCTGCTCCAGTAGATCACAATCCCAAGTGGTTAAGTTTTCCCTCGAAAATAAGATCATACGTTAGAAGTGATTTATGAGCCTTGCCGGCGTAGGTTTCCGATTATGCTGATGAGGATGCGCCTTTGGAGATCGCATGAGGTCGAAGAGGTAACGATCAGGGCGGCTGCTGGTCTTAACGGTGAGCTCATTTCCAGTCGAACACTACCCCAAGCACATCCCTAGGATCATCTGCAAGCATATTATAAACAGACTGGCAGTCGGAAGGGCTGGCTTCGTGGGTGATCAGGTCTTCAACCGGCAGTTTTCCTTCATCTATGAGCCGGAGGACCAGATCGCGGTCCCTGCGCTTGCTCCAGGGATAGTACAGGTCGGCCTCATCGGGTGTCTTGGGCTGGTGGGCACCCAGGACCGTGACCTCGCGCAGATGGACCTCGGCGAAAAAGCTCACTTCCACCGAACCGCGCGGGGAACCCAGGGCGAGAAACCGGCCGCCGAGCCTTGGCAAGGTTAGCGCCATAGGATAGACGGAAGGTTTGCCTGTCGCTTCGATGACCAGATCCGCGCCATCTGCCACACAGTGCCGGCGTACCGTCTCGGCAACGTCGGTTTCACTCTCCGGGTTGATACAGACGTCGACCCCGCGATCACGGGCCTTTTGAAGGCGGAAGTCGTCCAGATCCACGCCAATGACGGGAACGGCGCCGCTCAGCCCGGCAAAGGTGGCGGCCAACTGGCCAACGATACCCATGCCGGTCACGACGATTGCCTCGCCCAGTTCCGGACGGGCCACGCGGTGACCATGCAGTGACGTCGCACACATGACCATGAACGCTGCCGCCCTGGATGACACATTCGCCGGCACCTTGTTGATCAAGCCCGACAACACAGAATGACTGGCGTGATTCCCCTGCCCCGCAACACGATCGCCGGGGACAAGTCCCCGCACGTCCCTGCCGACCTCCAGAACAACGCCCGCATTGCAATAGCCTGTATTTCTAGGAAATCTTGGTTCCCCGCCCGGTTCACAACCGTTTATAAAATTGTAGATTTCAGTACCTACACTGACGGCCGTATATTCGTTTTGGACGAGTACGCCGTCATTCGGCACAGAAGGAAGTTCGTACTCTTCCAATACGATCTGCCGGAAATCAGTGTTGACTAATCTTTTTGATTTCAAGAATTTGACTCGGGTAGGAATTACGAGTGTACTAGGGTTAATTCTGAGGATATTGTAGATTTCGAAAACTGTGTCCGTTACATCTGGAATTCAGTTATTAAATAAGTCGTGTCAGGAATTTCGTTTTTTTATCATGGCAGCCTTTCATACAATTATATATCTTTTTATACATTCGCCAGCAGTCTTTGTACAATTACTGTCATTTTAATACATCTTTATAATTACAATTATTGTTCTTTTTGTACATATTGTTTTCATGTTTGTA
>JAJEHX010000027.1 GCA_022823465.1 Candidatus Latescibacterota bacterium | reverse complement strand
CCGGCCGCCTCCCGGTAGACCCGGATGTTCGGCCGGGCATTGTACTTGCCCGACTGGAAGGATCTCACATAGCCCGGAAGCTGGCGGGTTCCATGGCTGAGGACGCCGCGCAGGTCCGTCGCGGTCAGGTAATCGGCCATTTCCGTCCCGTGGGCTTTCGACAGGCCGGCCTTCCGAAGCGATTCTGATGTAAAACGGTGCAGGGATTTCGCGTCGTAACGGGGATTGGTATAATCAACAGGTATGATGGCCATTTGTGCCTCTAAAAATAGTCCCTTATCGTGCACATGATCCCATACCTTAATAAGACCTGACCGGCAAAACAACTGCTATCCTGACAGGACCGCCTATCACTTTGACATGTATCGCTACGACGCATACCTTTTAATGTTCTTCATTGCCACGCTATTGATACACGACCAAACCAACTGCCGGGATACAAGATGACACAGAAACCCCTCCAGGACCGTGTGGCCGTCGTCACGGGAGCGACACGCGGCACCGGACGCGGCATCGCCCGCATGCTCGGGGCGGCGGGCGCCACGGTCTACTGCACCGGCCGAAGCGTGAAAGGCCATCCGGCCACGGCAGGACGGCCGGAGACGATAGAGCAAACCGCCGAAATGGTCACGTCCGAAGGCGGTAAGGGCATTGCCGTGCGGACGGACCACACGGTCGAAGCCGAGGTCGAGCGGCTGTTTGCGCGCATCAGAGATGAGCAGAACCGGCTCGACGTCCTGGTCAACGATATCTGGGGCGGCGACGAAATGATTGAGTGGGGTTCGCCGTTCTGGGAACTCGATACGACCAAGGGATTCAGAATGCTCGAAGGGGCGGTCGACAGCCATATCATCACCAGCCGGATCGGCGTGCCCATCATGATCGAACAGAACTCCGGGCTGATCGTGGAAGTAACGGACGGCGACACGATGGGCTATAGGGGGAACCTGTTCTACGACCTGGCGAAGAATGCCACGATCCGACTGGGGTATGCGATGTCGCGCGACCTCCACGCGCACCGGATCACCGCGCTGACCGTAACCCCGGGCTTCCTGCGTTCCGAAGCGATGCTGGACGGTTTCGGGGTCACGGAAGAGAACTGGCGGGATGGTATCGCGAAGGACTCGTTCTTCGAGGAATCGGAGACGCCGTGTTACATGGGCAGGGGCGTGGCGGCCCTGGCGGCCGATCCGGACGTCGCTTCAAAGAATGGCGGGCTGTACTCGAGCGGGTCGCTCGCAAAGGAATATGGATTCACGGACCTGGACGGGCGTCAGCCGGACTGGGGCAGCTACTTTGCCGCACGGATACGGGAAATCCTGGACAACGAAGAAACACCCGACGAGATGAGTCTGTACAATGTTCGTGCCCGCATGAACCAGATTGAACTGGATCCCGCCGAGAAAGAGGAATGCGCGCGCCTGCGTGGTTACTTGGACAGGTACGAATGATTTAGGAATGAGGCGGTCGTAAGCACTAAACTGGTCTGACATTAATCTTACAGAGATCCAAATAACAAGCAGGTTGTCATGATGGAGAGAAGGTAATGTCTGATTATCTGATTCGGCTGAATCCTGCCGAAAAAATGACGTCCGAAGTCCTTAAGCGACTACCATTAAGATCCGGTGTCCATTCAGGTGGTATAAGCGAAGAAAGGCTCCAGTCCCTTATTTTTTGTCATCCCAAGTCGCTTCCGATATCCGAGATAGATCCAACTTACGAAGGCATTGTCCCTGTTTGCACAGAATTGAAAACTCAATCCGGATATATAGATGCGCTATTCGTGAACCCTCTGGGTCGAATTGTACTCGTCGAGTTCAAGCTGTGGCGAAATCCGGAGGCACGCCGGGAGGTGATTGGTCAGATTCTCGATTATGCCAAAGACTTGGCCTCCTGGAATTACGAAGACTTGCAGACTCGGCTATCTCTGAAGTCTGGCAGGACTGAAAACGTTCTATTCAAATTGGTCCAGAGACAAAATCCAGAATTGAATGAGAAAGCGTTCGTTGACAATGTATCCCGTAATCTCAAGCGCGGTGAGTTTCTTCTTTTGATAGTCGGCGATGGGATCCAGGAAGGAGTTGAGAATATCGTCGGTTTCGTGCAACGACACAGTGGACTGCACTTTAATCTGGCTTTGGTAGAGGCAGCAATTTATAAGGATGCAGACGATATAGTCATCAATCCTCGAGTTCTTGCACGTACCGAAATAGTAGATCGTTTTGTCATCGAAGGACAACTCGGTGCAGTTGTTCCCAGCGATAACGATGACATCGATGATGCTGTTAAAACGAATACACTCACGAAACAGAAACAGGCGAACCAGCGATTTTGGGACCTGGTAGTTGATGGATTTACTTTTTCTGATCCATCCATAGATCCTAAATCGGCGTTCTGGCCAAGTCCGTGTAGAGACTCTACGCTGTATGTACAGGTCAGAAATACATCGTTCAATGGGTGGGCTTTGTTCTTCGGAGCGTTTATCAATCGTAGCCAGAGGCTTATGGGCTGTTACTTTGCCGTTCGAAAAGGTCAAGCACGGGAGACACGGATATACGAGTCGATTTTAGATTCAATTGCTGAACTCCGCGAGGAGATCGGTGAAGATCTGGAACATTGGCACAATCCTGCAGACAGACCACGGATAGGTTTTAAGAAAGCCGGTTATTTATCCTTCCTCGCCAAAGACAGTGAAGGCGAAGTTTATCGTGAGGCAGTCGCCTGGATGAAAACCCATCTAGATCGTCTGGTAAGCCACTTGCACCCACGGGTCCAGTCGATGCTATCGGACGATGATTGAGGGTAATTAAGTGGCGATTGATTTACTTACAAGGTTTCCCCTCTTACTTATATCCTTGTACACCGCTTCGGCCTTACTTATACTCCAACTACTGTACCTTCTAAACTCCTACCGGAAAACCGAAAGACTATTGCCAAAGACGGAGGCTGAAGCCATGTCTGATACTGACATATTGCACGCGTTTAATCCCCAAATTCAGGATCCCGATAAGATCCAGCATCTATCCCGTCGCGGATTCATCGGCAGCATGATGGCCGGTGCGGCCGGAGTGGCCGGCGCGTCGACCCTGTTGTCCTCGGTGTCCGAAGCGGAAGCGGCTCCGGAACCCGATCTACCCGACATTCCGGATATGCCCCCTGGCGGCGCCGCAGCCGATGACGAGGCCTACTGGGAGAAGGTGGCGGCGCAGTTTCTGGTGCGCGACGGCGTCATATTCATGAATTCGGGTACCCGCGGCATTTCACCCATGAGCGTGCACAAGGCGCAGACCGAAGCGGTGGAAGCAGTCAATTCCGATCCCGCCATGTGCTGGTCGACCTACTTTTTTCCCGGCATGGACAAGATACGCCAGGACATGGCCGATTTCGTAGGCGCCGACGTCGACGAAATTGCCTTTACGAACAGTACCACGGATGGCATGGGACTCGGATTCATGGGGCTGGACCTGAAGGCGGGCGACGAGATCCTGACGACCAACTATGACTATGGCTGGGTGAAGAATATGATGGCCTTTCGCGCGAAACGGGACGGCCTGGAATTCAAAATGGTGGACATCTCGGATCCGAGCTTTCGTGTGCTCGAAGACCCTCAGAAAGTCATCGACGTCGTGGAATCCGGTATTACGCCAAAAACCCGGTTTCTTACCATCTGTCATATCAACTATACCGATGGATTCGTCATGCCGGTGAAGGAGATATGCGAGATGGCGAGGGCGAAGGGGATCATCACGCTGATCGACGGCGCCCAGCCGCCGGGCATGATGAAGCTGGACATGCAGGATCTCGCGTGCGACATGTACGCCGGCCCCGGCCACAAATACATGATGGCTGCCCAGCACACGGGGTTTCTGTTCCTCCGGAACGACGCGGCGGACCGGGTCCAACCCCTCGTATACACCGGTTCATCGGATCCCGACTGGGCCATAGAGGGCGCCCGGAAACTCGAACAGCGGGGTTCCACGAGCTATTCCGACCGCATTTCGATCGGCGCGGCACTGGATTTTCACAATAAACTGACCCGGGAAGCCGTCGAAGCCCGCCTTCGCTACCTTGCCCTCCAGTTGAGGCAGGGACTCAGGGAGATCGACGGGGTCACCGTCTATGGATCGGATAATCCCGATCTGTCGATGGCGCTCGTCTCCTTCTCGGTCAAGGATCTCAATCCTTCGGATATCGTCGGGCGCCTGTGGTATCGCCGCCCAAGTATCTACATCCGAACGGTAGGCGCCGCGGGTGATTTCAGCGGCGTCCGCGCCACGCTGCATGTCATGAATACCGCTGCGCAAGTCGAAACGCTCATCAACAGGGTCAGAGGCCTGGCGAGCAATTAGCATGCTGAGGAAACTGCGGACCGAATCGGTCTAATTTGTCGTATCGGTCTATTCGGTCGTAATTGTTGAAGGACAATTCTCGGGATTACAATGCGTATCGTACGTTATATAGCCGCAATGATCGCGGGCGCCGTAGTCCTCCTCGTCCTTGGGTTCTTCCTCTACGCGGTGTTGTTTGAGGGGTATTTCGCGGTGAACGCCGAACCGGAAGCGGCGGAAGTCGCGAAAAACCCGCCGGAAATGCTGTTCATATATCTGAGCGAATTGATCCTGGCGGTTCTGCTGTGTCTCGTAATCGGCTGTTGGGCGGGCGTCTCAGGCGCGGGACCGGGACTCAGGACCGGTGCGGTTTTCGGATTCCTGATGAGTCTGAGCATAAGTCTTACGTTCTACGGCACGGTCAACTACATGAATCTCCAGGCGACGTTGTTCGACGTTGTCCTGACGACGGTGCGCCTGGCCCTGGCGGGCGCCGTGATCGGGATGGTGCTCCCAAGGAAATGAGGCTTTAACCCACCGATGCGAAATCTGTCTCCCCTGCATCATCACGTGATCCGAAACGCGATACGGATTGCCGATCGCGTATCCGCCGGAAGTCCTCTATGACCGTACAACGATTTTTCTTAGCGACGATTGCTGGTGGCGTCTCGATGTTGGTGCTCGGATTTATATCGAGCGGGCTGTTCGCCGATGTGCTCGGCGCATATTCAGTGGCCTCAACCGAGATCGTATACAGAGACAGCCCGGCCGTCCCGTCCATCATACTGGGCGCCCTGGCCATGGGCGCGTTGCTGACCGTCTTACTCGGATGCTGGACCGGCCACACGGGCGCGGTGAAAGCCCTGGGAACCAGCGCGGTCTTCGGACTGCTGCTTCATCTTTTCCTGGGCATGAGTCTGTTCGGCATGACCAACATGCTGGACCTCACCGGTACCCTGGTCAAGGTGGTCATCGATACGGTCCAGGTGGCAGTGGCCGGAATGGCCGTCGGCGCCGTGCTTGGCCGCGGCGGGCAGACCTAGCCGCTCCATTCCATATCTCTCTATGTACACACCGATCGCCGCCAGTACCCTCTCCTCGGGCGAGTCACTGGAAACCGGCGTCGTCCTGGCGCCGGACGACGACTATGCGCCCCTCGTCCGGCCGATCCTCGCTCACAAGTCGAGCAACGAACAGTGGCACCTCGACGAGGTGTTCGCCGGGCGCGTGGAACCCCTGGAAACGCGATTCTACCTCGGCCGCCTGGACGCACAGCCAGTTTGCAACATCATGGTCAGCGAACACGAAGGCATCGGCATCGTGAGCCACGTATACACCGTGCCGGAGCACCGCCGCAAGGGGATAGCGCGGCTGGTCATGACCGAACAGATGTCGGATTTCAAGGACCGGGGCGGCCGGTACCTGACGCTGTCCACGGGTTACGACACCCATCCCTACTATTTATACCACAGCTTCGGGTTCCGGAGCGTCGTACCGGAATCGGGTCACATGAAGTACATGGGGACTGCGGCGTTCGAGACGGAGCATTTCCGCGGAGACGGGGCGCTGGTGGTCCCCGGAAACTGGAGGAACTGGCCTTCACTGAACGTGTTTTGCGCACAGGGCGGCCCGCCTTTCGTACGCAACGCAGGGCTGGGACATATCGGGCCGCGCATGTTTGAAGGCGCTTACCTGGGGCTTATGAAGCTCACGCGGGAAGATGCCGATCACCAGGTCCGGCTGCTGGTCACGGATCGCGGGGCGGTCACGGGTTACGCGACGCTCGTGCCGGACATCCGCTGGCGCGGGGAGACCTTTCTCCTCGATATGACCGCTCACCCGGCATTTACGCTATACCTGAAGCCATTACTAAATTCATTTGACCTGCCGGCGGGACGTAAGGTCCAGTGCCACGTCGAGTTGGGCGATACGATGAAGGGCGCGGCGCTACGGGACGCAGGGTTCGTCCGTGAGGCTACGCTCCGGAAGCAGTTCAAAACACCGGGGCAGGTCATGGATGTCGAACTCTATGCACGGTATGCCTAGTGCGCATTCCCGCATGATGTTACGCAATCCCGTGTGATGTTACGCGTGCCCGCAAGACACTACACATGCCTGCTCTTCAGCCTGTCCAATGTCTTGTCGTGGATTCCGCCGAAGCCTCCGTTGCTCATAAACACGATCCGGTCGCCCGGCGCCGCGTGATCGGCCAGATGGGTGACGATCCCTTCCACGCTTGCCATGGCATCGGCCTTCAGTCCCCGGCCGCGCAATCCTTCCACCAGCTCATCCACTGAAAAACGGTTGCCATCGGGCGCTTTTTCAGGCAGAAAGACCGGTGCAATCAGCACGCGGTCCGCGTTGTCGAAGGCGGCGACATAGGCCTCCTGGAAGTCGCGGCGTATAGACGTGGCTGAACGCGGTTCGAACACGGCCCAGATGCGCCGCTCCGGACAGGCCTCTCTGAGCCCCTCAAGCGTCGCCTTTACCGCCGTGGGATGGTGGGCGAAGTCGTCGTATACCGTAATGCCGTTGACATCGCCCCGCACTTCGAGCCTCCGCTTCACGCCGGGAAAGGTCTCCAGGCCTCGCGCTATATCCAGCCGGGATACGCCGTAACGACTGGCGGCGGCCACCACTGCCAGGGCGTTCTGGATGTTGTGGGCGCCAGGCTGGCGAATGGACAGTCGGGATATATGTTTATCTCGTTCATAGAGGTCGAAGGAGGCGCCTCCGGGATGGACGGATACGTTCCGTGCCGCCCAGCGCGCGTCCGGCGACGCGCCCATGGTATGGACGGCGCAGCATGCCTGGGACGCAAGGACACGGACGTGCTCGTCGTCCGCCGAGCCGATCAGCAGCCCGTTTCCGGGTATGATGTTGACCAGCCGCCTGAAAGAGAGCACGATCTCATCGAGAGAATCGTAGATATCCGCGTGGTCGAATTCGATGTTGTTGATGATCACTGTATCGGGCAGGTAATGCAGGAACTTCGCCCGCTTGTCGAAGAAGGCGCTGTCGTACTCGTCTCCTTCCAGAATAAACAAGTCGCCCGAACCCAGCCTCGCGCCGGTCTGCCAGCCGATGGGAACGCCGCCGATGATGTAGCTGGGGTCCCGGCCGGCCTCGGTGAGCACCCAGGCGAGCATCGCCGTCGTAGTCGTCTTGCCATGGGTGCCTGCCACCACGACCGGTTTGCGGTCCCACAGGAAGAAGGACTTGAGCGCCTCCGGCATGGATGCATGCCGGATCTTCCGTTCCAGGACGGCTTCGGCCTCGGGATTGCCGCGTGAAACCGCGTTGCCTATGACCACGAGGTCCGGCAGGGGATCCAGGTTGGAAGCGGAGAAACCCTTGAACACGGGTATCTGCTGTTCCGAAAGCACCGTGCTCATGGGAGGATACACATTTTCGTCGCTTCCGGTAACCCGGTGTCCAAGGGACTTGAGCATCACGGCCAGCGCGCCCATGCCCGTGCCGCAGATGGCCACGAGATGGATATGAAGCGGTCGGGGCATGGTCAGGGCATCGGGGGATGGCGCTCGGTCAGTTCCCGGATTTTGCGGCGTGCGGCATCGTTATTGAAGTGGTCGGGGTGGGATGCGAGCAGGGTCTCATATTCCGTGAGCGCCTGGGGAACATCGCCGATCTTTCTTTCGAAGATTTCGGCAATCCGCCACCGGGCGGCTACGACACGCCGGCTGTCCGGGTGTCGTTCTATCAGGTCGCGCAGGGCCGCGATGGCCTGGTACGGCTTGCCCGCCTGGTCGAGTATCATACCGATGTCCAGGATGACCGTGTCTACGATCAGGCTTTCGGCGTATTCCTCGACAAACCGCTTGCAGGCTTCCAGGGCTTCCAGGTCCTTGAACTGACGGCGCAGCAGCACCGACTGGATATATCCTGCAAATGAAGAGTCTCCGCCCTGCCGGCCTTCCCCGATCAGGATGGTCCACTCCAGCGCGTCGTTGGCATAGGGGCTGTCCGGATGACGGTCGGCCGTTTCGTGGAACCGCTCGAGGGCCTCGTCCAGGCGCCCCTGGAAGAGGGCCAGTTCACCCAGATGGAATTTCACCCGCGCCTGGGTTTCGGCTTCCGGGAATCCGGATCCGGGTTCCTGGATACGGTTGTACTGGGCGAGCGCGTCTTCGAGGCTGCCCAGGACCACGTAACTCTCTGCGATGCCGAACATGGCCTGTTCCCGGAACTCCGTCGCGGGCGCGTGGGCCAGAAGCGACCGGTACGTGTCGAGGGCCTGCCGCCCGTCCTGGAAATGGGCGAGGTAGAGACCCGCCAGCCGGACCATCGCCTCTTCGCGATACCTGGTTTCCGGATACTGCGCAATGATCTTCCGGTAAGCTTCGATAGCCTGGTCCAGGCGGCCGGCCTCCTGGAACGCTCTGGCGAGACCGGTAGATGCTTCGGCGCGCATGGTATCTGACGCGGATTGCCGGGCAAGTTCCTCATAGGTATCGATGGCGTCCTGCGTATGGCCTTCGCGCAGCGCCCATTCGGCGAACCGGACAAGGTATATGCCGCTGGCCCCGTCCAGCCGGTCGGCTTCCCGGTATGCCGCCAATGCCTCCATAGGTTTGTCGGATCGCAGATAGAAGTTGCCGAGCAGATTGTGGGCATCCTTGCTGCCGCGGTGTTCGGACACCGCCGATCGCAACGACCGTTCCACGAGCTCTTGGCTTCCCAGTCCCGCGAGCAGGTCGATCCGGTCATTGACTATTCGGTGTTGACCGGGTTGCTGCGTCAACCAGCGCACGAATTCTCGTACGGCGCCCGGGATGTCGTACGCACTGGTGTAGACACTGGCAAGACCGAGGGCGAAAGCCCCTGGTTTGTCCAGTCTCTTCCGTCCGGAAAGATAGGCTTGGATAGCTCGGTCGTATGCCTGTCTGTCGATGTGCAGATTAGCGATCGCGCTCACGGCCGATTCGCTTTGCGGAAAGCGGTCCTCCAGGATTCGAATCTGTTCTTCCGCTTCGCCGTCCCGGCCGCTGCCGAAGAGCCCCTCGGCGAGCCTGCTGCGGAATCTGATGTTGTCGGGCGATCGTTTTATCTGGGTTTCGAGCAAAGGGATCGCCTTGTCGAAGGCTTCCAGCCGAAAGTACATCCGCAGGACGCCATTGAGGGCGGATCGGTTGTCCGGGGCTTCCTGCAGTATCCTTTCAAACAGAGCTGCTGCCCGGTCATACTGCCTGAGACGTTCCAGCGTCCTGGCCTGCTCGATCCGTCGATCCAGATCGGCGGACCGGTTGAACTGGCCCTCCGCACTCGGGGACATAAGAAACAGGGCCATCAGCAAAGCCACGAATAACCCGCCTGCACGAGATCCGTGGCCGAGGCGGGATCCACGGCTGAGGGGTGCATTGCACCCGGATGGTTTTGAACGGGGATTCACGCGTGCTTCCTAGTTTACTACGGGAATGTCTGAAAGTGCGCGGAAATAAGCCCGTATGAGCGCTTCGTATTCACGGGGATAGTTACCTTCTCCGACACCACGCAGGATATCGTCGCGCTGGATACGGTCGAATCCGGTCAGGTCATCCGGCAGGTCGCCCGGCGAAGGACGGTTCGCGATGTCTTCGCCCGGCGCCGCGCGGCGCCTGTCCTCGCGTTTCTGACCTCGAATGGACCGCGAGGCGTCCAGCAGCCTGGACAGGATTCGCTGCTGGCGCTCCACCAGGGCGGGGTCGATCTGGTACTGTTGCAGCTCACGCACCGTCTCTTCCATCTCTCTTTCGATTTCCTGCAACCGGCCAAGTACCTGGTCCTGCTGGTCCCGCTGCTCTTTCCGCAGTTGTTCCAGGCTCTTGCGCAGCGCGTCCTGCCTGGCCGCCAGCCTGGATACCTGCGCCTGCGTCTCCAGGTCCATGCTCCCGTCCGAGCCGTTCATCATCTGGTTCATCTGGTCGTTGATCCCGGTCTGTTGCCGCGCCATGCCCCGCAGGCGTTCGATGAGGTCCATCATGCCGGAGGACGATCCCGAGTTCGCCATATTCCGCATGGCCCGCTGCAAAGCCAGCACCGTTTCATTCAGGGATTTCATGGCGACCAGTTGCTCCTCCGAGGCCGTATCGCGTTCCTGTTCGGCCAGGTGGCCCTCCGCGCTTTGCATGCTGTTCAGGGTTTCTCCCAGCGCCCGGCCGATGGAAGGCGAGATGAACAGGGTCTTCTGCGAGATGGCGACAATGTCGTTGGCAACAAGCGACGCCCCGTTCAGGAGTCCTTTCTGATCCTCGGCAAGCATGGCTATGCGGGTATCGGTACCGCCCGGGTTACTGGTGCGGCCGTTGAGGGTCTCCTGGCTCACCGAGAGATCTACAAGCCGATGCATGGCCCGGCGCATTTCCCCGGCGATTTCCCGCATCTGGTCTTCCTGGAGTTGATCCTGGATTTCCTGCAGTTGCTGATTGAGACCGGAAAGCGCCTGGGACATCCTCTGCTGGCCTTCCATCGCCTGCTGCATCCGGCCGACCTTCAACTGTTCGGAAATCTGATCCATGTTTTCCGTCATTTCCTGGCGGTCCATTTCCCTGGAAGCTTCGCGCACGCCTTCGGCGGGCATATCCCGGAACTCTTCCATGGCGCGGGCCACGCTATCCAGGTCACGCTGCAGGACCCCCGTATCCTCGCCCAACTGCTGTTGTTTACTAGAAAGTTCTTCACCCTCCTTACTGTCCGACACGTTCTCCGTTGCATAGCGCAACTCGTCCTGCCGTACAGCGAGGTCCCGGGTCTGCCGGACGGCGGCCGTCAGCAACTGCTCCGCCCGAATGCGTTTCAGCATCGCGAGGCTGCGCTCCAGGCGTTTCAGAAACTCTTCCTGCTCGAATTCGAAGGCTTCCATCGACTCCTTCAGTTGCCCGTTGTCGAATGACTGCAGGGCCTGCTTCAGTTCCTGCATGGCTTTTAACAGCTCGGGAGTGGCGATCTCCTGAAACAGCTTCCTGAGCTGATCCATGCTGTCGATGAGTTCCTGGCTCGGCGAATCGTGGTCTTCCAGTTTCTCCATGGTCGCCTTCACCGCTTCGGCTGCCCTGAGGAGTTCGTCAGTCGCCTGTTCCTGGCCGGCCAGGACGGATTCGATTTCCTTCTTCTGTTCCCAGGTAAGTTCCTGCTCCTGATTCCCTGCGGCTTCTTCCCTCTCCTGCCGCTCGAGAGTCCGGTTCAGTGCTTCGATTTTCTTTTGCGTTTCTTCCTGCTCTTCCAGCATGTCCTCCATGTCCGAAACCTGCTGTTCCTGTGCCTCGTCGATCTCGTCGTAGATCTCTTCCAACGATGGGAACCGCAGCGTGTAGGTCCGGCTCACCGCCCGTTTCGGTCCCGATATCGTGTCGTTGTCGTACAATTCGATGCGATAGGAGACCACGTCCTCGGGGAACAGGTTTTCATTTGACAGATCCCATACGAAGGGCTGCGACATTACCGTGGAATTCAGGTCGACGGGAATGGACCTGCTCCGCTCCTCGCCACCGGGTTCCTTCCGATAGACCAGGTTCATGCCGGAGAACCCGAAGTCGTCCGTGCCGGATACCAGAAATGAAACGACCATGTTCTCGGTGAGGTCGGTATCCCGGCCGGGCGAAAGGATACGGAGGGAAGGCATGCGGTCCGGCAGCGCAATGATCCGGTACCAGGCGGGATCCGCGCTTTCGTGGCCGTCCGTGTTACGTAACTTGATGCGGTAGCGCTGATCGGATTCCACGGTAAGTGATCCCGTGGCCGTGTCGTTTGCAACCTTCAGGGCTATCGGCCGGCCGGCGTTCTCCAGGTGGAGCTCTGCTTCGGCCAGGTTCCGGCTCGCGTCATCGGCGGCCAGATTCACCCGGGTTCCCCTTAGCGCGACGATGTCCCCTCCTTCGGTCGTGGTCCTCGGATCCAGTCCGGTGTAGGCGGGATAGTGATAGGTCAGGCGTAAAGATCCGAGAAAGGGACGATCTATGGTTTTTATGCGAAACGGATGGCTGACCGCGTCGCCGGCTTCGATTTCGTAGGTCAGACTCTCTCTGACTTCGTGCAGGGTATGGGCGTACGTAGCCGGAGCCGAGGCCCTCATATCGAACGAATTCCACTGTCCCCCGTCCGCGGCCAGGCGCAGCACGGCCCGTTCGGGTATCTCGCCGGTCACTTCGGCCGTTATGGTGACCTTGTCGCCCGACGTCACTTCCACGTCTCCCGGCAGAACGCGCAGAAACGTGCGTTGCGGAGGCTGGAAATGGGTCAAGGGGCTTGCCAGCCGGTTCAAGGCTCCGGAAAGCGGTTCGCCGTAGGCGGCCATCGCGAAAAGGACCAGCAGCACGGCTATGCCGAATCCCTGGGCGGGGCGGACGATGCGGTATCTTTGATCCGCTTCATTGAAATCCACTGACCGCGCGCGTTCCTCGGCATCTGCTATGGCCGCGTCCAGGAGCTCGGGGGAGGCTTTGGATCCCGCTTCCCGTTGCCGGGAGAGTTGCAAGGCCACGGTGACCCTGTCGTGCAGGCCGGGGTACTGTCGATCGACCCGCCGCGCGAGATCCTGGTCGGCGGTACCGCCTCTGAAGCGCCCGAGACAGCGCCAGCAAAGCAGGCCGGCGAGGAGGACGAAGCAGATCGGGATCAGAACCAGGCGGACCACTGATTCGAGATAAAGGAAGGATTCCAGGACGGCGAGGGAAAGCGCGAGGAGGCATACCAGCGCGCCCGCGGTGAACAACCCTTCGACGACGACGACACGACGGCTGCGGATTCTAAGGGCGTGAAGCCGGTCTCTCAGCGCGTGCCAGGCGGAAGGGGAAGATTTACTCGGCACGGTCAGTCCTTGGTGTGCTCAGGCCCGCCAGGGTGATATGCGGATCGGTATCCCCGTCGAAACAGGTTACTGCTGCACCAGCATCTCGTGGGAGTAAAACAGCTGCATGGCCTGCTGAAGCTGTTCGTCTCCGGACGCGGCCACGCGGCTGGCTTCCTCGTCGCCCCAGAGATTTCGGGCAAGAGACCGCTTCAGCTGAAGCGCGATGACGTCCAGATCCTCATTGAACTCGTCTTCTGTGAAAGACAGGCCTGAATCCCGGACCTGGATCTTGAACGCTTCCAGCATGGCTTCGTCGATTTCGAACTCCTTCAGGAAGGTATCGAAGTCATCCCGGAGGTCCTGCCGGCTCACGCCGTAGGAGTTCGCGAATTCGAAACAGGCCCGGTCGAAGGGTACCCAGCCCCGGTACTTGCCGATTACGAAGGGATACTTGCGTTTCGGCGTCTTGAGCAGCACGTCGGGAGATATGCCGCCGTCTCCATAGACCGCGCGCCCCCCGGCGGTGGTGAATACCGGGCGTTCCGCTCCCGATGCTTCTTCCTCGTCTTGCAACGCCTCGCCGGATTCGGTGAAAGACCCTTCGATATACTCCTCGAAGGACTTGTTTTTATAGTCTCGCTGGATCATGCGTCCGCTCGGCGTGTAATACCGGGCCGTCGTGAGTTTAAGCGCGGACCCGTCCGTCAGGTGCGGCTCCGCGAAGAGGGTCTGCACAAGGCCCTTGCCAAAGCTGCGGGTTCCGGCAATCACGCCCCGGTCCCAGTCCTGAACCGCGCCGGCAACGATTTCGGATGCCGAGGCAGAGCGGTGGTCCAGTAGTATCACCAGAGGCATGCCGCGGTGGTTCACTCCGCTCAGCGATTTGAACGTCTGGTTCGAGCTCCTGTTCCTGCCCATGGTCTTAACGATAACCTGGCCTTCGGGAATGAACTTGCTCGAGACCTCCACCGCCTGGTCCAGATAACCGCCCGAATTGCCCCTCAGATCGAGAATCAGCCGCTCCATGCCATCCTGCTGAAGCTTGTCCAGCGCGGTCTCCAGTTCACGGGAAGTGGTTTTTGCGAACCGGATCAACTGGATATAGCCCGTATGGTCTTCCAGCATTATAGCGGTCCGCACGCTGCGTATGGGAATGCGGTCGCGGGTGATCGTTACGTCGAACCGCTCGTCGACACCGGTCCGATCGATGGTTACGTCCACCCTGGTCCCTTTCTCCCCCCGGAGCTTCTGCCTTACTTCATCGTGCTTTATGCCGATCGCGGATTCCCCGTCGATCCGGACGATACGATCTCCGGACTGCAGTCCGACAGCCTCCGACGGCGATCCGTCGATCACGGAAATCACGTACAGGAATCCATCCAGGACGTCGAATTCGATACCGATTCCGTAGAACTTTCCGCTGAAGCGCTCTCCCATTTCGGCAAAGCTTTCCTTGCTCAGGAAACTGGAATGCGGATCAAGCACCTCGAGCATGCCGTCGATCGCGGCGTAGATCAACTCGCCTGGCTGTACTTCCTCCACGTAGTTGTCGTTGACCAGGTTGAGCACGCCCATCAGCAGCTTGGTGCTGGAGAAGATGTTGTCCGCCGCGTATATCGTCCTGTTGGCCGCAGTTCCCAGCAGGAACGAACCGACCGCGACAAAGACAAGCAGGATGACGAATTTCGGTTTCCTCAAAGTCGACATATGGCCAGGCTCCTTCATCCCAGTCTTCCGTCCGGAATACAATCGGACTCGCACCCGGGTTCGCACCGGAATCGTCTTACCGGAGGAATGGTAAGGGGAAGTCGTTTACTGTAATCGAAAACACCTACGTAATAACAACGCGACAACGTTTTATGTCAATGGTTTTCGGGGAATTACGCCGCGGTGGTTTCTCGGTTCCCGCCTTGACACTTCTCCCGTATTTCATTATTTTTTCCGATCTCGTAGATCATCACAAACCAGGTGCCCGGTTTCGATTTCATCCGGTCTTTTTGAGCATCCCGGTTCCGTCGGCACATCTGGTTTACATACAGTATGGACGCCCGGTTCTTTCAAAGGTTTCACCGTTCGTCTGAGCGAACGCCAACCGAATGCGAACTGATCATCGCCACTTCGCCGGCACCGGATTGCATCGGCATACCGGCTTGATCTGGGCGCGGCCATGTAATCCGGAGACCTCATGAACGTACTTGTCGTTGGCAAGGGAGGTAGAGAACACACGCTGGCCTGGGCGCTCCGGCGATCGCCCCTCGTGGAAAATATGTACGCTGCGCCGGGCAATCCAGGTATAGCCGCCCTCGGAACATGCGTTTCCATCGCACCGGAAGATGCGGACGGGATCGCCCGTTTCGCCCGTGACAACGGCGTGGATCTGGTGGTGGTCGGCCCGGACGGCGCGTTGGAAGCCGGGGTGGTGGACGCCGTGGAAAGCCTGGGCATCAGGGCCTTTGGCCCGACCCGGGCGGCCGCCGAAATCGAATGGAGCAAGGTATTCTCCAAAGAGATGATGCGGGAAGAAGGCATTCCCACGGCCGCCTTCGCCGTGTTTTCAGAATTGGAACCCGCGCGCGCTTACGTAAACGAATTGGGCGCGCCGATCGTCGTCAAGGCGGATGGACTGGCGGCGGGCAAGGGCGTCCTGGTATGTCATTCCGTTGAGGAAGCCATGCGTGCGCTTGATGACGTGATGACCGACAGGCTTTTCGGCGATGCCGGTCAAAACGTGGTCATAGAGGCCTTCATGGAGGGCGAAGAGGCCTCCGTATTCGCGATTACCGACGGCGAAGGGGTCATGACGCTGGTCCCTTCTCAGGATCACAAGCCCATCTACGAAGGCGATACGGGGCCGAATACCGGGGGCATGGGCGCTTACGCGCCGGCGCCGCTCATTGATGACAGCACGTTGAGGGACATCCGGCATCGTATCATCGAACCGGCGGTCCGCGGCATGAAGAAACGCGGCCGGCCTTTCCGGGGGGTGTTGTACTGCGGTCTCATGATGACCTCCGAGGGACCGATGGTCGTCGAATTCAACAGCCGGTTCGGCGATCCCGAGGCCCAGGTCATTCTTCCCCTTATGGAAGACGACTTCGCGGAACTGGCCTATGGTATCAGCGAGGGCAGACTGCCCTCCAGGCCCCTGTCCTGGAAGCGCAAGGCCGCTACCTGCGTCGTGGTGGCCTCGGGCGGATATCCCGGTTCATACGAGGACGGCAAGGAGATCCATGGCCTGGAAGCGCTGGACGCCATGGACGATGTCATCGCCTTCCATGCCGGGACGGCCATGCAGGACGGGAGACCGGTAACCCACGGCGGGCGGGTCCTGGGCGTGACGGCCCTGGCCGACGACCTCCGGGGTTCCATCGACCGGGCTTACGAGGCGGTGGACCGGATACGTTTTGACAACCGTTATTTCCGCGGGGACATCGGCGAGAAGGGCCTGCGCAGGATAGTCTGACCCGCCTGACCCGCCTGACCCGCCTGGCTCGCCCGGTCCGCCTGGCCTGCCTGGTCCGCCAGTGGGGTAGAGCACATGAAGGTAATTGCCATCGATCCGGTCCGCCCGGACGAGACCATACTCCAGGCGGCGGCGGACATTATCCGGGACGGAGGCCTTGTGGCCTTTCCTACCGAGACGGTCTATGGTATCGGCGCGGATGGAACCAATCCCGCAGCTATTCGGCGGATTTACGAGGCCAAGGGGCGGCCTGAATCGAAGCCGATCCTGGTACTCGTTTCCGACAGGCAGGACCTGGACCGCCTGGTCAGGTGCATCCCCAGCCGTGTCCATGCGTTGATGGACGCCTGCTGGCCCGGACCGCTGACGCTGGTCCTTCCCGCCCTGGAGAATGTGCCCCGGGAACTGTTGGGCGAGGGCACCACGATCGGAGTCAGGCACAGTGGCGCCGCGATTGCCGGTACGCTCTGCCGGGCGGTGGGGGGACCCGTTACGGCGCCCAGCGCCAACCGCTCCGGTGAGCCGGAGCCCCTTACGGCGGAGGACGTGGCCGTCCAGCTGGGCGACGGGGTAGATCTGATCCTCGACGGAGGCCGTTCGCCTTCGGACCAGCCTTCAACGGTCGTGGACGTATCTACCGGGACCCCGCGGCTCATCCGGGCGGGGTGTACGCCCTATGACCGTGTCGCGGACGCCTGGCGCCAGTGAGCGGTGCCGGGAGGGGTGCACACCCTATGGCCGTGTCACGGACGTCTGGCGCCATTGAGCGGTGCCGGGTGAATCCGGCCGGGGAGAACAGATGGCGATGCGGATACTTGTCATTCGAACGGACCGTATCGGTGACGTGCTGCTTTCCACGCCCGTGCTTGCCGTGTTGCGGGAACAGGCCCCCGACTCCCACATCGCGGCGCTCGTATCCCCCTACGCCGCCGGCGCAATCGAGGGGCATCCGGCCCTGGACGAGATTATCGTCGACGAGCGCTCGGAACGGCACGGAGGTTCTGGAGGGTTCCTTCGTCTGGTCCGCGACCTGCGCGAGAGGCGGTTCGACGCGGTCCTGGTCCTGCATCCCACGACAAGGCTGGCCCTGGCCTGCCGCCTCGCCGGTATCCCGGTAAGAATAGGAACGGGCTACAGGGCATACGGATTTCTATTCAACCGCAGGGTATACGAACACCGGCGGGATGCGCGCAGGCACGAAGTGGAATACAATCTGTCCCTGGCGCGCGCGCTCTTCGGCCAGGCGGGTGAAGCCGCCCCGGAGATCCACGTACCCGAAGCGGCCAGGCGCGCCGTGGCGCGTCGCCTGCGCCAGTGGCGCGTGCTGCCGGAGGATCCGCTGGTCCTGCTGCATCCCGGAAGCGGCGGGTCGGCAAGGAACTGGCCCGAAGGCTGTTTCGCGGAACTGGCGGCGCGGCTTTCCCGGAACGGAGTCCGCGTAGTCGTGACGGGGTCGGCCGATGAACGGGACCTGGTCGGCCGGGTCGCCGGTTCGCTGCCGGAGTCGGTCATACGGGTCGCGGGAGAACTCGACATAAAGGAACTGGCGGCGCTGCTGCTGGCCTCCTCGCTCTGCGTCACGAACAGTACCGGTCCTATGCATGTTGCCGCGGCCGTGGGCACGTCCACCGTAGCGCTGTTCTGCCCCATAAAACCGTGCAGTCCGGTACGCTGGGGGCCCTTTGGCGGAGATCATGATGTCCTGTTGCCGGCCGTGCCGGACTGCCCGGCCAGGCACCGGTGCATCGGGAACGCCTGTCCACACTTCGACTGCATGGAGCGCATCTCCACAAACGACGTATACGAGGCCGTTCGCGGCCGGCTGCTGGCCATACATCCCGAGGCGGCCGGTATCCCGGAGAGTACGGGCGGACGGGATTCGGCCGTAAAGGACTGAACAACACGGGGGACTTTCTTGCCAGACCTTCAGAATCCACTGATCGTACAGAGCGACCGGACCATCCTGGTCGAAGTGGACCATCCACGCTATGAGGATGCCAGGGACGCGCTGGCGCGTTTTGCCGAATTGGAGAAGTCCCCGGAGCACATACACGTATACCGGCTGAGTCCCTTGTCGTTGTGGAACGCCGCCTCGGCGGGCATGGATGCGGACGGCGTACTCGAATCGCTCGAAGGCCTGAGCAAGTACGAGATACCCCAGAACATCCGCCGCGAGATCATCGACTTCATTGCCCGGTACGGACAGCTCCGGCTGCGTAAGCAGGACGGCAGGCTGATCCTCGAGTCCGACGATGCCGCCCTGATCACGGAAGTTTCCGGCCTGCCCTCGGTCAAGCAGTTCATCGCACAGCCCCTGGACGAGCGAAGGGTGCAGGTGGGGGACCGGTTCCGCGGCCACATCAAGCAGGCCCTGATCAAGGTCGGGTTTCCCGTGGAAGACCTGGCGGGGTACGTCGAAGGCGCGCCGCTGAAGATCGATCTGCGCACTTCTTCCGGTAAGCGGAAATCCTTCACTATGCGGGATTACCAGACGGATGCCGTCGGCGCGTTCCACATGAACGGCGAACCACAGGGAGGAAACGGGGTCATCGTGCTGCCCTGCGGGGCGGGCAAGACCATCGTGGCCCTCGGCGCCATGGCGGCCCTGAAATGCCACACCCTGGTGCTGACCGCCAACACGGTGGCGCTGCGCCAATGGCGGGAGGAACTGCTCGACAAGACCTCGCTTACAGAAGAGCATATCGGCGAGTATTCCGGCGAGACGAAGCAGATCCGTCCCGTGACGCTGGCCACGTACCAGATTCTGACCTACCGTAAAAGCAGGGGGGACGAATTCGCGCATTTCGGCCTCTTCGACCAGAAGGGCTGGGGCCTCATCATCTACGACGAGGTTCACTTGCTCCCGGCCCCCGTCTTTCGCTACACGGCCGAAATACAGGCCCGAAGGCGGCTCGGGCTGACGGCGACGCTGGTCCGCGAAGACGGCCGCGAGGACGACGTCTTCAGCCTCATTGGCCCCCGCAGATACGACATGCCGTGGAAGCTGCTCGAGCGGCAGGGCTGGATCGCCGAAGCGTACTGCCGCGAAATCCGGGTCGACCTGCCCGAAGCCCGGCGCATGTCCTACGCCGTGGCCAATCGCCGGGAGAAGTTCAGGATCGCCTCCGAAAACAGCCGGAAGACCGAGATCATCCGCGCCCTGCTGGATCAACACCCCTCGGACCAGGTCCTGATCATCGGACTATACGTGAGACAGCTCAAGCAGATCGCCGCGTTGTTCGAGTTTCCCCTGATCACCGGCAGCACGCCCCTGCAGGCCCGCCTGGACCTGTATGCCAGGTTCAGGAGCGGTGAACTCAAGCGTCTCGTGGTGTCCAAGGTGGCAAACTTCGCCATCGATCTGCCCGACGCCAACGTGGCGATCCAGATTTCGGGCACCTTCGGGTCCCGCCAGGAGGAGGCCCAGCGCCTGGGCCGGATCCTCCGGCCCAAGGTGGACGGCTCCGCCGCCATATTCTATTCGCTCATCACCCGGAACACCCTGGACCAGGACTATGCAGTGAACCGGCAGTTGTTTCTTACGGAACAGGGCTACCAGTATACGATCCACGATGTGAGTGAAATGCGGGCGTGACGGTCATGGACGTGACGGTCGTGGACGTGACGGTCCAGGGCGTGACGATCCCGGGCGTGACGGCTGTTTGACGGACCGGTTGACATTGACATCCGGGCGGCCGATTTCTATATTTCAAGTCATGGTCACGGGCCATCAGCCGTGTTTTATCTGGTCGTGACGGATACCGGGCGCTTTTTCTGAAACCGAATCCCTCCGCGTAGCGTATAAAGCGGTATGGGAGAAACGAATATGTCTGAAAACACCTCTATAAACGCGGTACAGGTGTCCGATATCGAGTCCGGGTCGTTAGATGAACTGACCATGTCGGATGAAACGCTGTTCTATCGTGTCCAGCAGGACGACGTGCGCGCTTTCGAGGTGATCGTCGGCCGGTACCGGACAAGGCTGTACAACTGCGTCTACCGCATGGTCCACAACACGGAATGCGCGGAAGACCTCGTACAGGAGGCGTTTCTCAGGGTGTACCGGAACCGCCACAACTACAAGGCAATCTCCAACCTGTCCACGTGGATCTACACGATCGCGCTCAATCTGGCACGGAGCGAGTTGCGCAAGCGCAAACGCCGCCAGTTTTTTTCCCTGAACGCCTCGCCCCACGAGAACAGTTCGAGGGAAGGGATCGATTTGCCGGACATGAACGCCGGCCCCGGCGATCATCTGGAGCAGAACGAACTGGGCCGCGCCATTCAGCACGCGATCGATCAACTCCCGGAAAAGTACAAGTCCGTGATCGTCTTGCGCGATATCGAAGAACTGTCCTATGAGGAGATAGGCGAAATCCTCCGCTGTCCGACGGGGACCGTCAAGTCGAGGGTCAACCGGGGACGGCTCAGGCTTCAGGAAATGCTGCGGCAGTGGCAGGTAGAGATACTTTGAGAAGGAGGAAGGTCGTTTTGAATTGTAGTGGCTACGAGCGCCAGATGCCGGACTACCTTGACGGTCAGTTATCCAGGGCAAACGAAGACGCGCTGCGATTTCACATGAACGGATGCCCCCGATGCCGGCTCAAGATCAAAGACATGGAAAGCTCCATCCGCGCGGTAAAGAGTCTTGCCCTCGTAACCCCTCAACCGGAATTCGACTACAGGCTCAGCAGCCTGCTGACAAAGGAAGTCGCCCGTGAATTGTACGCCGCTCCCTGGTTGCGGCGCGTTTCGGAGGCCTTTTCCGATCTGGGCGAACTGAGCCGGCAGCGCCCCGTGCAACTCGTGTTTGCGGCCAGCCTGGTCCTGACCATAACCGTGTTCGGTGGAATCGCTGGCCTGATCAGTCCTTCGGAACGGCCCGGCTCGTCTCCCGGCGGCTCCATGGCCCTTTCCCTGCCGACGCCCTTCGAACCCGAACTCGCCCCGCCGGACCCGATTTCTCCTGATCCTCCCGACCGTGCGTTCGCGCGGAACCTTGCGCTAAAACCAGAACCAAATGCAGAACAGGCAACGAGTTTCCCCTCCACGGCAGCATCCCGTCTCACTTTTACCCCATCCCGAAATTACAATGACAGCCCGGGCGTCATGACGGTTCAAACCATGGAACCCACGGCCCATGGGATCCAGGTCGTATCGTCCGGTACGGGCATGCCCCTCGATCCGTCTCTGTTTACCGAGTCCTTAGGCGGGGACCTGGTTACAGACGGCGGCACGGCCCAATCGGAACCGGAAGAGCGTCTTCTGCAGGTCGGCACCGCCGAAGTAAATGGCCAGCGTAGTACTGGCGGTCAGTCCGGTCCTGCCGGTCTGCCTGCCCCGATCAAACGCATCCGAATCTCGTTCTAGACAGACATGCATGGTTCTCAACCCTATCGCACCGGGACCGAACGCCTCCGTCCCGTGATCTGCGCCACGCTGCTGGTCTGCCTCTGGCACCTGGACTCCGCTTCCAGGGCTTACGCCCAGTCCGCCGCATATCTGCATAATCTCGAGAAAGAGATCGTCCGCCTCGTGGAACGCGTCGAGCCGACGGTCGCCAGCGTAATCGTGCAGCGGAAGTTCATCCATTCGGTGAACGGACAGACCTTCACGGACTGGGAACGCTCCATTGGAACCGGCGTGGTCCTCCACAGAGACGGTTACGTCATCACGACGGCCGGTGTCGTGGATCATGCCCACGATATCCTGGTGAATTTCCAGGATGGCCGGTACCGTCTCGGGGAACTCGTCGGCGTCGACCCGCTTTCGAACATCGCCGTAATCCGGGTGGACAGCGTGTCGGTCCTTTCCGCGCGCCTCGGCGACTCCGATGACGCGCGGCCCGGGTCCTGGGTGCTTGTGATGAACAATGCCCATGGGTTTCCGTCTTCGATGACGACGGGAATCGTCAACGGCGTTCGGGAAGAAGACGTCATGATGCAGGTCAGCGCCGTGGTCGGAGGAGATTTCTCCGGCGGCGCCGTGTTTTCCTCGAACGGCCGCCTGCTGGGTCTCGTATCCGCTCCCCCAGGGGGCCAGCCCCCCGCGTCGGGCAGTGTACTGGAAGGGGAAGGCGCCGGCGTGATTTCAGTCATACCCATAAACCGCGTAAAGACCTTCGCCCGTCAGCTCATCGAACATGGTGAAGTCCGCCGAAGCTGGCTGGGCGTCTACGTGGAGAAAATCTGGGAAAGCATCAGCGTCGACGGCAACCGCAACATCATGCTGGGAACCGGCGAAGGCATGGAAGTTACCGACGTGAGTCCCGGCAGCCCCGCCATGAAGGCCGGTCTTCGCAAGGGGGACATACTGCGGGCGGTGAACGGCGTTCCCATGAACCATCCCATCATCCTGGCCGAATTCGTGACCTCGCTTCCCGCCGGTTCCCGGATCGAAATCAGGTACCTGCGGGGAGGTACGGAAAATACCGTGCACACGGTCCTCGCCGCTCAGCCGAAAACGCTCGATTCACCCGCCTCGCCCCTGTTGGTCGAAGATGGTACGGAGGACCCGCTCTCCCGAGAAGACCCCCGTCTGATCCAGCAGATGATCCTGGAGCACGAAAAGGAACTCGCGGCCCACCGGCTCAAGTTGAATCAGCTCAAGAGGCTGCTGGACGAGCGCTTGAAGCGGATGGCGCCGCGCGCCGTGGCCCTTCCCGGCGATGACGGATTCTGATCCTCCGGTCCGCCTGGCCGACCGCCAAACAGTGCTTGCCTGTACGATCCTCCCGGATATACATTCACACCACATCTGAACGACCCGTCTGAACAATCTGCGTTTTACGACACGCTGTCGATATCCACCGCAATAGCTGGATATAACCGGGAGAATCTGCATGGAACATCGAAAACTCGGCCGCACCGATACGTCGCTCAGCTTCATTGGCCTGGGCTGCGTAACGTTCGGCCGCGAGATCGACGAGGACACTTCTGTCGCCATTCTGGATTATGCCGTCGAGAAGGGCCTCAACTGGCTAGATACGGCGGAGGCCTACGGGGGCGGCAACGCACGGTCGTACCGGCGCGACGTGCTGAAGGTCGACGATGTGCGCGAGACCTCGGGCATCATGGGTTCCTCCGAGATCATCATTGGAAATTGGATGCAGGCGCGGGGCTGCAGGGACGACGTGGTGATCTGCTCTAAGGTGAGCAGCGGCAACAAGCCGGAGAACATCGCCCGGGCGCTCCAGGTCAGCCTGGAACGGTTGAAGGTGGACACCGTGGATATCTACGAGCTGCATTCCCCCGATGAAACGGTGCCCATCGATGAAAGCCTGGCCGTGCTGGACGAGGCGGTGGCGGCCGGCAGCGTCAAAACCGTGGGTTGCAGCAATTTCAACGCCGCGCAGCTCCAGGAAGCGCTGGATGCCAGCGCAAGGCACGGCTACGCCCGGTTCGAGGTGATTCAGCCGCCCTACAACCTGGCCGATCCCGGCGCGCAGGACGAACTCTTTCCCCTGTGCCTGCGGGAAGAGGTGGGCGTCACGTCCTACAGCCCGCTGGCCGCGGGATTCCTTGCAGGGAAGTACACGCCGGACCGGAACGCCTTTCCGAAGGGATCGCGATTTGACGTCATACCCGGTCACGCGGATATCTATTTCAACGACCGGAACTTCCGGAACGTGGAGCGACTGCGGGCGCTCGCGGATTCCAGTGGCCTTCCCATGGTGCGCCTGGCCATGGCCTGGGCCATGGGCCATCCGGCCATCACTTCAATCATCGTCGGCGCCCGCCATACCGGCCACCTCGACAACGCCATCGACGCCCTCGCCCTGAAGGCGGACTCGGATCTGCGTGAAGAGATGTCGAGCTGGCTGACGGACTGAACAGCACCCGCGGCGGTGCGATTACTACGATCTCGAGAGGGGGATTGCGTGGGTCTTGATCCTGTTGAAATGACGAAGGAATTCGTGGATGTGAAGTCCGTCAGTCGGTGGAGCAACGCCGCCATATCCGACCTGGTCGAAGTCCGGATGAAGGAATGCGGACTCGAAGTGGAACGGCTGTCCTACGAGGATGAAAACGGCGAATTGAAAGTAAGCCTCGTGGGACGCAAGGGTGAGGGCGAAGGCGGCCTGGCCTTCCTGTCCCACACGGATACGGTCCCGGGTCAGGAACAGGACTGGGACGCCTATCACGGCGTGGTCGACGGCGACCGGCTGCTGGGACGGGGCAGCTGCGATATGAAGGGCCCCCTGGCATGCACCATGATCGCTGTCGCGCAGGTGGATGCGGACCGTCTGAAGAAGCCGTTGATTGTGGTGGCGACGGCCGATGAAGAGGTGGGCGGGGGCGGAGCGCACCAGGTCGCCACGGAGTCCGGTATCATGAATTCCGTTCGTCCGGACTACGGCGTGGTGGCCGAGCCGACCAGCCTGACGCCGGTTTACGCCCACAAGGGCGCGGCACACGTCGTGGTGACGGCTCACGGCCGGGCGGCCCACACCAGCACGGGCCTGGGGGAATCCGCCAATTTCAAGATCGCTCCTTTCCTGGCCGAAATGGCCGAAATGGCGGAACGGATCAAAGAGGATAAACGGTTCCTGAACCCGGAGTTCAATCCACCGTCCAACGGGTTCAACATGGTGATCACCGACTACGACACGAAGCAGAATGTCTCTGCGGCGCGGTCGACCTGCCACGTCTGTTTCCGCACCATGCCGGACGATCACAGTGAAGAACTGGTGAAAGAACTGGTTGCCCGGGCCGAAAGCTACGGGTTCGAGGTCACGAGCACCATATCCCGTCCTTTCTATGCCGATCCTTCGAATCCCATCGTGCAGCTGGCGTCTGAAGTCACCGGCGGCAAGCGGCCGGAAACCGTGCCCTACGGGACGGACGCCCCCCATTTCGGGGATCAGCTGGAGATGGTGGTCCTGGGACCGGGCAGTATCGAACGCGCCCATACGGTGGGCGAATACGTGGAAATACCGCAGCTTTACGAAGCGGTGGACATCTACTCACGCATGATTCACGAAGTTTGCTTATAGGAGTCGATCCATGGCGGATTCCGTAGGTTACAGCGATACCCCCGAAATACCCGGCGGCACCTGGCGCGTCCACGACGGCGACCGGCCCCAGCCTCGAGTCGTCTCACCGGGAGGCGCGGCCGGAAGTCCGCCTTCGGACGCGGTCGTGCTATTTGACGGATCGAACCTGGACCAGTGGACCGGGAGGGACGGCGCCGCCGCCGGCTGGAAGGTGGAAGAGGGTTACATGGAGGTAAACGGCACGGGAGATATATCGACCCGCGCGCACTTCGGAGACTGCCAGTTGCACCTGGAATGGGCTACCCCCGAAGAAGTGGTGGGAGACAGCCAGGGACGGGGCAACAGCGGCGTGTTCCTGCTGGGGCTGTATGAAATCCAGGTGCTGGACAGTTTCGACAACCAGACCTACGCCGACGGATCCGCCTCGGCCATTTACGGCCAGTACCCTCCCCTGGTCAACGCGAGCCGGGGACCGGGTGAATGGCAGAGCTACGACATCGTCTTCGAAGCGCCGTCGTGGGATGGCGACCGGCTCGTCAAGGGTGCGCACTTCACGGTCATGCACAACGGCATCGTGGTGCATAACCGCCAGCGGGCCGTCGGTCCCACCGGACACAAGAACCTGGCGAACTATGACGCGCCCCACGCCGTGACGGGCCCCCTGCAACTGCAGGATCACGGCAATCCCGTCCGATTCCGCAACATCTGGGTGAGGCGCCTGACCGCTTACGACGAATCCTGACGCTTCTTCAGGTCTGTCCTGGTTCGTCGGATCAGGCTGGTCAGCCTGGTCAGCCCGGTCAACCTGGTTCTGCCGGTTCTCCGGGTTCGTCCGGTCCGTCCTGTTCGGCCGGTTCGCCCACCCAGACCAGGATGACGATGGACGCGGCGGCGGCCATGACCCCGCATGCCGCTCCGACGGAAGGGTATCCGAAGGCGACGTATAGCACCCCGCAGAGCGTCGTACCGCCGGCGATGCCGATTTCCGCCACGGTGTTCTTGAGCGCGATCAGCGCGCCGCGCTCTTCGTCCGTCGCCATGGCTGTGACCAGCGCCTGAAGCGGCGCGTGACGAAAGGCCCCGGCGATGCCAGTGAGGATGAACCCGGCGAAAACCACTGGCAGCAGATCGTCGATCCACGGGATTCCGGCCAGCAGAACCGCCATCGCCAGTCCGCTCCCCACCACGATCCCCCGCTTTCCCACCCGGTCCGAGAGATGTCCGGCCAGCGGACTGCCCAGCAGCGCGCCCAGACCGCTGAAGAGGAAGACCATGCCGATCAGATCGGTGGTGAGTCCGTAGGCGTCCCGCAGCCAGGTCCCCACGTAGGTGATGAAACCGACCGTAGAAGCCGATACGAGAAACGACGCCGCGATTACCGCCAGGGGGCCGGTGCGCGCGAGGAAGCGACGGTAGCCCTTGATCATTTCGATTACGGAAACGTCACGGACGGCAGGGACGCGGGACGGGATGACGGCCAGCGCCGGAACCCACAGCAACAACCCGGCCCCCGCGAAAACGCCGAACGCCCACCGCCAGGACCAGGAATCCGCGACAAAGGCCCCCGCGGGCACGCCCAGAATCATGGCCGCGAAGTATCCGGACATGACCAGACCCATAGCCGCACCCCGCCGCCTGTAGGGAAAGTGGTCCCCGATACAGGCGGTGATGTTGAGTGAAAGGGTCCCCGCGGCCGCCCCGGTGACCGCTCTGAAAGCCACCAGCGAAGCATAGTTCCACGCCAGTCCGCATAGCAGGGTCGCGGCGGTGAAGACGATCAGCGCCGCGATAAGCATTTTCCTGCGCCCCGTCCTGTCCGACAGCGGCCCGACCACGAAGGACACCACTGCCGCGGCGATGGCGTACACCGAGACCAGCAGCCCGGCCCGACCGGCGCCCATGTCGAAGGCGGTCATGAGGTCGGGCAGGAGCGGGGAGATCATCTGGTTGTCGGCCACGGCCACGAACATGACGCCGAACAGCACCGCGATCAGGCGGTTGTTTCCTTCCCGGCTCGCCTCGGTCATTTGCAGTCCCGGCTGAAATGCATTACTCGAACGCTCCGCTGTGCATCCACGGCGTTTCGTGGTGCCAGGCGAGCACCCGGTCGCGGAGACCGGCCGCCAGCCCCGCGTCGCAATCGGAGTTCCGCAGGTCGTTCATCTGGTAGGGGTCGGTCCGCAGGTCGTAAAGACACGCCCGGTCGTCCAGGACGCGGCCCGTTTTCGGATCGACGCGAATCCCGTACGTGTGGGTCGTCGTCCGCAGTCCGATTTCTCCGCTCCCCGTCTCTATGAATGCGCCGTTCCCGTCCTTCAGGGCGTCCCCGTCCCGGACCGTCCCGGACAGGTCCCGTCCCTGGACGTGGGCGGGCACGGAACCTCCGCACAGGGTGAGGAGGGTGGGCGTGACGTCGATTAGCTGGGCCGTCGCGGACGTATTGACCCGGGGTTTCAAACGGTTCGGAGCGTGAAAGATCAGCGGTATGCGGATGGACTCTTCGATCAGGCGGCCCTTGTTGAACAGATGGTGGCTTCCGAGGTTGTCGCCGTGGTCGGAGAGGAAAACGACGATGGTGTTTTCGGCGTGGTGGTACGCCTTTAGATAATGCCTGAGCCGTCCGACCATGTCGTCGACCCAAGTCGTCATGCCGTAGTACAGGGCGATCAGGCGCCGCAAATCGAATCCGGGCGGCAGTGTGCGTGTGAAGGGCAGGTCCCGCTCGTAGAAGAGGAAGTCCCACAGGTAGACCTTGAACCAGTGGTCGTCGTGCGGCAGCCGGCCGTCCCGGAAGACATTGGGCCGCAGGAGGATGTCGTCGGGATCGTACATATCCAGGTACGTTTCGGGCGCGTCCATCAGGGGCATGTGGGGTGGAGAGATGCTGTAATAGAGGAAAAAGGGCTTCTCCCGATGCGCGCGATCTCTCAGGTAACCCGCGACCTGGTCCGATTCGAAGCGGACGCTGAATCCGTCCACCTGGAACTCCTCACCGTCGTTTTCCACGAATGACTGTCCGCTATGACGGTGATGAACCCGTGGATACAGGCTGTAGTCGAACCCCAATTGCCCGGGGCCGGAATGAATATGCCACTTCCCGATGAGCGCCGTATCGTATCCGAGGTTCCTGAACATTTCGGGCAGCGCCGGCGCGGGAAGGTGGGGACGGTCCGCCGCCGGATACTCGGGCATCGTCGTCGATCCATCCGCCTGCCGCTCCCCGTAGTTGCCGAGCATGCCCATGCAGGTGCGGCTGTACTGGCCCGACAGGAGACAGGATCTCGAGGGCATGCAGACGGGGTTGTTGCTCACCGCCGTTTCAAAACGGACGCCTTCAGTCGCCAGGCGGTCCAGTTGGGGCGTTCGGACGACCTCGTTTCCGTAGCATCCCGTTTCGAATGCGCGCAACTGGTCGCAGATGCAGAGTATGACATTCGGTCGTGGGGGACTTGCCGGATCGAACAAGGGGACCTCCGGTGCCGTCGGCTAGAGCAGAAGACGGATGGCCATAACGATCAATACGGCGTTCAGCACGATCCGGATCAATCCCTCACCCCGTTTCACGGTGAAGTGAACGCCGATCCAACCGCCGATCGTCGTGCCCACGGCCAGGGCCGCCCCGGTCAGCCAGAGCACCTGTCCCTTTCCCGCGAAGATGGCCAGGGCCACGAGGGTATATATGCCTACGACGAACACCTTGTAAGCATTCACGCGGACGAGGTCCAGGCCGATGACGCGGTAGAGCACGGCCATGAGAAAGAACCCGACGCCGGCCTGGATGAATCCGCCGTAGAATCCCACCGCGACCATCAGGAGGTGTCCAAGGACGAGCCTCTGGGGTTTTTCAGTTACTGCCGCGTCGCGCCGCTTCCTGCCCATCAGGATCAGCAGCACAATCATCAGGCCGCCCAGGATCCGGTTGAACAGGTCGCCGCTGACCTGGGTCCCCAGGTACGCCCCGATCGCCGCGCCCGGTACGGCGCAGAGCGACAGGGTCAGCATGATCCGAAGGTCCGAGTACCCCTTTTTGAAAAAGCTGGTGACGGCGGAAACGTTCTGGGCTACGATGGCGACGCGGTTGGTTCCGTTGGCCACATTGCCGGGCAGCCCCATGAAAATGAGGATGGGGAGGGCCAGCAAGGATCCCCCGCCGGCGATGACGTTCAGAAATCCCGAAAGGACGCCCACGGCGGCGAGCAGGAACAGCTGCCAGAGTTCGAATTCCATGAACGGTTACCCTGGCGTCGGAGCGTCTTCACGGATCAGTCCGTCCGATTTCAGTTCAGCCCACAGGTCCACCGGAATGGGATGCTCGTAGTTGGTTATATTCGATTCGACGTACTCCGGCTTGATCGCGCCCGGGATGACGGATGCGACGGCCGGATGGAACAGCGGGAACTGCAGGGCGGCCGCTGCCAGGGGTACGCCATGGCGTTCGCAGACGGCCTGGATGCGCCGGGTCTTCTCCAGGATCTCCGGCGTCGCGGGCATGTAGCCATAGGTGGAGGACTCCGTCGGACCGGTAACCAGGATCCCCGAGGCGAAGACGGCCCCGATCACGATACCGATCCCGTCTTCCACGCACCGGGGCAGTTCCAGGTCCAGCGCGTCCTGGTCCAGCAGCGTGTAGGGCATGGCCACGATGAAGAAGTCCAGCGGCATCAATTCGAGGAAGCGCAGCATCATCCCGGTCTTGTTCAGGCCGGCGCCCACGCCCTTGATGTCGCCCGAGGCCTTGAGTTCGGCCAGCGCGCGCCAGCCGCTGGTAAACAGCTGATGAAGATAGGCCTGGATCTGGGCCTCGTTGTGATAGAAGGGGTCCAGGTCGTGGATCAGCAGCAGGTCGACCCGGTGTATCCCGAAGCGGATGAGGCTGTCTTCGTAGGACCGCATGATGCCATCGTAGCTGTAGTCGTATGTGTGATCGAAGGGCAGTCCGCCGCACCAGAACCCCTTTTCGAAGTTCTTCAGGTCCCGCGTGGCCTTGAAGACGCGGCCGACCTTGGTGGAAACCACGTAGGAACCATGGCTCTTCTGACGCAGAAACTCACCCATCCGAAGTTCGCTCTTGCCATATCCGTACCACGGCGAGGTGTCGTAGTAGCGGATGCCGGCTTGCCACGCGGCTCGCAGCGTGGCGCGGGACTTTGCGTCCGTGACGGGCTGAAACAGATCGCCCAGGGGCGCGCCGCCGTATCCAAGTTCAGTGACGTGGGCGTCCGTGGTTCCCAGTTGTCGCGTGGCAATAGGCATGCTGTATTCCTTTCTGTGGAATCCACCCATCGGCCTCCGCAATTCGGTCGAGGCCGGAGGCGGTTTCATCTTTGCCTTAATCTGTATAGATTAAATGCCCGGGGGCTTCGTGTCATCTGTTTTATGGGGGCGGATCCGGGATGAAACGATTGACAGCCCGGCAGGATTTCGATAAGATCTACCACTAACTTCGTTATATCATCCAACCTGCAGTATAAGGGACCGTGCAGTTGTTCCGACTCGATCGACCCGCGTACTTTCCGCGATGGGTGGGCCGAATGCGTCTAAAGGCGATTCTGTCCGTACTCGCTGCGGCCGTCGTACTCTCCACCCTTTCCGTTCTCGCGTTGCAGGAAGGCGGCGCAACCGATGGCGCCGCGGCGGAAGCCGGGGGGACGAAGGGTGCCGCGCCGGAATCTGGGGAGACGAAGGGCGAAGCGGCAGATGCCGGAGTAACGGAACGGTACATTAATTCCTTCGGCGTCACGCTGCCTTCTGACGCCGCGCCGCCGGAACGCCAGGTCCTGACTCAGTTTTCTCCTGACAACCGGTATCTGGACCGGGGTACTTCCACCTACAAGCAGGCTTGGGGCGTGGGCCTGGTGGCCGAGCCGCTCGTACGCGTGGACCGCAATTTCAACCTGCTCCCCGCGGGCGCCACCTCCTGGGAACTGTCGGAAGACGGGTTGACGTGGACCTACGAGATCCGCAAGGGGATGATGTTCGCCGACGGTCATCCACTTACGGCCCGCGATTACGAGGCGACTTTCCGCCGCTGGGCGAATCCGGAGACGGGTTTCGACTTCGAGTGGTATTTCCGGTCCATCAGGAACTGGACCGACGTCGTGGGTGGACGGCAGCCGCTCGATTCCCTCGGGGTCGAAGCCCTCGATGACTACACCGTGGCCTTCACGACGGAACGTCCCACGCCCTACCTGCCGCTCCTGCTCGCCAAGAGCTGGGTGTCTCCGACGCATCTGTTCGACAAGTACGGACCCGAATGGGCGACCCGTCCCGAAACCCATTTCGGCAGCGGACCCTACCGCCTGGTCGAATGGATCAAGGGCGATCGGATTGTACTCGGCATAAATCACAACTACCGGGGACCCACCAGGCCCATGCTGGAGCGCATCGTGGCCAGGCTGTACAACCTGGCGGTCCCGCCCCAGTTCCTGTCGGCCTACGAAGCCGGCGAAGTGGATTACATCCCCCTGACCAACCAGGCGGAAATCAACCGGATCAAAGCGGATCCGGTCATGCGGGCGCAACTCAACGCCTATACGGATTTCGCAACGTACTACCTGATGCTGGACACCTACAACCCGCCTTTTGACGATGTGCGCGTACGCAAGGCCTTCGCCCATGCCATCGACGTCCACGCCATCATGAAATCGGCCATGCGGGACGTGGGCATACCGGCTTCATCCATGCTGCCGACAGGGTTCCCGGGTTCCAGTTCAGAGGAACTGGCTCCGCTGCAGCGTTTCGAACCCGAACTCGCCAGGCGCTACCTCGCCGAGGCCGGCTATCCGGACGGGAGAGGATTCCCGGAGGTAAACATCTGGCTGCGCGGGGAAGCCGCCAACATCCGGACGGCCGCCGAAGCGGTTCAGGCCATGCTGAACCAGCACCTGGGACTGGACGTGGGCGTGCGCAACGTGGAACGCAAGGTCTACCTGGACGCCATGAGCGCCCGGGAGCTTACACTCGGGATGGTACCATACCAGTACGACTTCATCGACGCGGGGAACCTGCTGACCATCTGGCTGTCCAACGGCCGTCACGCCTGGCACAACGACCGGTTCGAGCGTCTCGTCCGACAGGCCAACGAACTGGTGGGCGATCCCGACCGCCGCATGGCCATGTACAGGGACGCCGAGCGTATACTGGTCGATGAAGCCGGGGGCATTTTTCTGTGGTACATCCGGATAAACCAGATGTGGAAGCCCTTCGTCCGGGGAGAATCCCTGGAACCCAACCAGTGGGGCTACCGGGCCTGGCGCGGGGAGCTCATGTCCAATCTCCAGACCAATCTGTACATTACGAAGGACATATTGAAAGATCCCACGAAAAACGAACCGGAACCCTTCCGGTTCTGGCAGTGGCTGACCGGAGATGACTAAGGTGTTGAAGGCGCGGGCTCGCCCGGCGGATTACCCGATGCCCAGGATCCCGCCCGCGTCGCGGTGAATCATCGCTTCCACTTCCTCTTCATTCAACCTGGGCAGGGCCGTGCCCTGAAGCATGCCGTTGAGTGCCCGCAAATCGCGAAGCGTATCGTCTACCGTCGTGACCGGGTAATCGGTGCCGAAGAGCAGCTTGTTCCATACCCCGTATTCCTGTACCAGCATGAGACTGTGATAGAGCTGGAAGGGACGATAGTGCAGTCCCGAGATATCGGCGTAGACGTTGGGATGCTTGCGTATCACCGCCACGGTTTCCCCTTCGTAGGGATGGCCCAGGTGGGCCATGATAATCCGGCAGTCCGGGAATTTGATGGCGACCGCGTCCAGGTGCCGGGGCAGGGTGCAGTCCAGGGGCGCCTGGTCCACGAAGGTGGTGCCGGTATGCAGTAGAACCGGAAGTTCGTTCCGAGTGGCGTAGCGCCACAGGTCGTCGAGCTCGGAATCCTGGGGATAGAAACCCGCGTACATGGGCAGCAGCTTGATGCCCCGCATTTTCAGGTGCTCTCCTCCTTCGATCATCTCCTCTCGCCAGCCCTCCTGGGTGGGATCCAGCGACATGAAGGGAATCGTCTGATCCGGGTACGCCGCGCAGTATTTCACCACGTAACTGTCGGGCGTCCACAGCCCCGAAAGCCTGGCCTTTCCGCCGAAGACCACGGTCTTTACGGACTGGCCGGCGGTCTGGGCGGCAGACAGGTAGCTGCCGTATTGGGGAGTCAGGTCCAATTCATAACCCCGCATGCGAATGGCCTGTTGCCGAAAAGTTTCGTTGAAGTGGTCCGGATACCGCCATGCGTGCGAATGAACGTCGTAGATCATAGCTTCCCCTCCTGAAAACCGTTCATCGTTGCCCGTCGTACCGTCTCAGCGCGGGAGACCGCCAGGCGATGAGGGCGACGGCCGCCAGGCAGCCGATCCCTCCCGTCACGACGGAGAAAGGCGCCCCGGCGAGTCCGGCCACCAGTCCCGCTTCGGCTTCGCCCAACCTGGGTCCCCCCATGACGAACATCATGTTGACCGAGGTCATGCGGCCGCGCAGTTCGTCCGGGGTCGACATCTGCATGATGGTGTGGCGCAGCACCATGCTTATCGTGTCGAAGGCCCCGGTCAGCAAAAGGGCCGCAAAGGTAAGCCAGAAGCTGGAAGATACGCCGAAAACCACGGTGGCCAGCGCGTACAGGGCCACCGCCTTGAACAACAGCCTGCCCTGGCCCGATATTACGGGAAAGGTCGACATGAGCGCGCCAGTCACTACGGCGCCAATCGCGGGGGCCGCCGAAAGCAGGCCGTATCCCCGTTCCCCTGCACCCAGTACCTCCGTGGCGAATATAGGCAGCAGCGACGTCGCGGAAGCGAAGAAAGTGGCGGTAAAATCCAGGATCATCGCCGAGCGGATGATGGGTGAACGCTTGATGAACCGGAGGCCATCGATTGCCGCAGCGAAGCTGACCCGAGGCACACTGCCGATGCTCCGGTGTTTTGTGCTCATCATGAGAATCGGAATGATCATGAAAACGAAGGAAACCGTGTTGATCCAGTAAACAGCCGCGATGGACCCCGTCGCCAGGATCAAACCAGCTGCGCCGGGACCCGTGACGGATGCGACATGGGACGCAGTGATGTTGATGCTCATGGCGTTTGCCAGGTGCCGCCGGTCAACCAGGTTGGGAATCATCGCGCTCTTGGCCGGGCTGCTGAAACACCCGATCCCCGCGCTGATAGCGGTGATCACGTACAACGCGGTGGGAGAATCCTGGTCGGACCAGGTAATCCACGCCAGCGTCGTGCTGATCAGGGCGAGACCGCACTGTGCGATGAGCAGTACGCGCCGGCGGTCATGCGTGTCGGAAATGACCCCGGAAAGCGGGGAAAGGACCACGATAGGTATGAGTCTTATAACTGCCATCGCGCCAAGGGCATACGCGGAATCTGTCAGCTGATACATATGCCACAGGACGGCCGTCTGCTGCATGCGGGAGCCGGTGAGGGAAACGACCTGGCCGGACCACAGAAGCCGGAAATCGCGGTACTGGAGTGCGGGAAACCGGTCTCGGACCGCTTTGAAGGGCAGAGGCATGACGAAGAGGAAGATACCACGGCCCCGGGTACTGTCAAGGCGCACGTCCCGCCAGGGCTGGCCTGGACATTGGGCTTGACACTCCGTCCACTGACCGGATAACATGGCCCTTGCACCGGCTCGTCCGTAACATGACCCATAGCCGAATGGAGCGATCGCATGTTGTACATCGAAGAAGAAGACGTGGCAGGACTACTGTCCATGGAAGAGGCCTTAGGGGCCGTCGAGGACACCTTCAAATGGCTTGGCGCGGGAGGGGGAGTCAATATACCCCGATCCAGGGTACGGCTTCCGGGACATACGCTCCATGTCATGTCCGCCGGGATCCCCGCGTTGAATCTCACCGGGCTGAAGGCCTATACGACCACGCGGCACGGAGCCAGGTTCGTGGTTCTGCTCTTTCAGGCGGATACGGGAGAACTGCTGGCCATGATCGAGGCCGATCGCCTTGGTCAGATGCGTACGGGGGCGGCGAGCGGCGTGGCGACGAAATACATGGCCCGGGAAGACGCGGCCACCGTAGGGGTAATCGGTACGGGATGGCAGGCCCGCAGCCAACTCGCGGCGGTCTGCGGCGTCCGCAAGGTGACTTCAGTAAGGGCTTTCGGACGGGACCGGCCGCGTCGGGAGGCGTACTGTCGCGAGATGAGTGACGAACTGGGATTGTCCGTCCAACCCGTGGAATCGTCCCGGGCCTGCGTTGATGAAGCCGATGTCGTGATCACGGTTACCAGTGCTTCGCAACCCGTGCTGGAAGGGAGCTGGCTCGCGCCGGGCACACACGTGAACGCCGCCGGATCCAATGCGCTCGTGCGCAGTGAAATAGACGAGGAGACGGTCCGACGCGCCAGCGTGGTCGCCGTGGACTCCAGGGAGCAGGCCAGGATGGAATGCGGAGACCTGCTCGCGCCGGTCGAGAAAGGGCTGCTTCAGTGGGACAGCATGACCGAGTTGGCCGACATAGTGGCCGGTCACGCGCCCGGTCGTAAGGAGCCCGGAGACATTACGCTGTTCGAGTCGCAGGGCCTGGCCGCTGAGGACGTGGCCGTGGCTTCCGTCGTCTATGAGAAGGCAAAGGCCAACGGCGCGGCCCGGCCATAGCGGGGAGAACCGGTAAGCCGGTCGAATCTTCCGCCGCCTACTTTTCCATGGCAGCAGCTACGCGGTCCCAGTGAGCCTTCGCACCCGCCCTGAGCCAGTGGTCATACACGGTAAAAAAGAACTGGACGCCAATCTCGGCGTGGGCTTCGAACGTCTCGTCTCCTACGAGGGACCCCGCGTTGCGGCCGGCGGCGACGGTCCGTCCAAGCGTATCGGAGACCACTTTTTTAACGTCCGGGTGATACATCTGACCGGGATAGCCCATGGTCTGCGCCAGGTCGCCCGGGGCGACGAAGAACACGTCGATGTGGTCCACGGCGAGGATCTCGTCCAGGTTCTCGACGGCCTCGATCTCCTCGATGAGCACGATGACGAGGATCTCATCGTTCACCTTCGCGATAAACTCGCTGTTCTCGGTGCCATAGCCCCGGCGGTTGAAGTACATGCCGCGCATGCCGGCCGGGGCGAAACGGCTGGCGCGAACCACGCGTTTCGCCGCCTCGGCGCTGCTCACGTGAGGAACGACCAGGCCGCTGACCCCACAGTCCAGCGTGCGGCCGATCAAACCGGTCTCGTTGGCGTGCACCCGCATGACCGATGCCATGTTCCACAGGTCGCATGCGCGGGACACGTCTCCGATCCGGTCGAAGGTGATGTCCCCGTGTTCGCCCTCGATCCAGTATCCGTCGAAACCGAACTGCCCCATGAAATCGATGGAATTCGCCGTATGGCTGTGGCCGCCGACCACGTGGGCGACTTCGCCGACCCTCAGTTTTTCCAGCACCCTGTTTCCTCGCATCAGTTTCTATCTCCTCTGAACCCGCCGGTTGCGTTCCTCGAATAACACCGGCGCATAACGCCGGCACAGTGAAATCCTTCAGTATGAGAACAACCTGCTCAAGTTAGATGTTGAGGCCGTGTTGACAAGGGTTTTCTGGATGGATGGCGTCGCCCGGAATCGGTTTCATTCCCCAGGGTTTTCGTTGCATTTCACCAGGACTTTCGAGGAAGTTGTATCGTCTTGACACCACGTGGGACCGCCTTTAGTATAGACGGATTGCCCGGGTTCGATTCTTCACTGAATGTACATGTTTACAGGGACTCTCCATGACCACCACATCGAAACATCCCATTAGCTCAGAAGAAGCGGCCTTCTGGTCGGAGATTCGCAAACAATTCTACCTGATGGACGATGTGACTTACCTGCAGGGCGGCACGGTGGGGCCGTCCGCCAGGCCGGTCATAGAACGCATTATCGATTTGATGCGGGAATTCGAGGCGGATCCCCTGCACCGCAGGCACGGCGATCTGCTCAGGCCCCTGGTGGAAAAGTCCAGGGAAAAGCTCGCCCGGTTCGTGGGGACCACCCCGGACCGGATCGCCCTCGTGCTGAACACGACGATGGGCATGAACATACCCGGCCAGGGCCTGATCTGGGAACGGGGAAGCGACGTGCTGCTGAGCGACCAGGAGTATCCCGCCGTCCGCGCACTGTGGACATGGCTGGCCGAGCGGGACGGCCTGAACCTGAACTATATTTCGTTACCCACTCCGCCGTCCTCGCCCCAGGATATCGTGGATGCCTACGAAGCGGGAATGACGGACAACACCAGCGTGGCGATCTTCAGCCACGTGTACTTCACGACCGGACTCGTCGCTCCCATCAAGGAACTCACCCGCCTGACACACGCCCGTGGCGCCGTGGCCATGGTGGATGGCGCGCACGCCGTCGGCATGGTTCCCCTGGATCTTTCGGACGTGGGGTGCGACTTCTATGCGAGCAGTTCCCACAAGTGGCTGCTGGCGCCCAAGGGCGTGGGGTTTCTCTACATGGACGCGAAATACCAGAACAAGATCCGCCCCGTGATCATAGGCCATAACATGCGCGAGACCGATGCGGCCAGCCGCTACGACGTGAACGGAACGCGCGACCTGACCCCCCATGCCTGCCTGGGCGACGCCATAGATTATCAGCTCGATATCGGATGGGAGAACAGGATCCGGCCCTACTGTCTCGGCCTGGCACGGTACCTGAAGGCGCAGGCGCTCGAACGGATCCGGGGCGCGCGGCTCACGATCCCCATGGATGAATCCATGTCCGGCTTCATAACCAGTTTTTCGATCGAAGGCATCGATCTTTCGAAGGTCTGCGAGTACCTGTGGAAGGACTACAAGATCGAGGTTACCGCCATTGGGGCGAACGACCTTTCCTTTTTCAGGGTCTCCACCCATTTCTACGATTCCTATGAGGATATCGACCGCTTCATCAGCGCGATCAACGAAATCATCGCCCGGAATCCCGACGTCCACCTGGACCGAGGAAAACCATGACCCGACCCAAGCTGCTGCTACCCGGCCCCATCGATATCTGGGAGGAAACCCTGCAGGCGCTGAGCGAGCAGGTTCTGCCCCATCACGGCGAAGACTTCGGTCCCATCTATGAAGAAACCGTATCGATGCTCAGGACCATCTTCCAGACCCGGAACGACGTGATCATCATGACCGCCCCCGGTTCCGGCGCGCTCGATGCGGGACTGAGCAGCCTGTTCCAGCCCGGAGAGCAGGTAGCCGTGGTGACCAACGGTCCCTTCGCCAATCGTCTCGTCGAGATACTAAGCGCCTTCCGAAGCGAGGTGATCGCAGTGGATGCCCCGTGGGGCGAGCCCGGCGATCCGGCCAAAATGCGGGACGCCCTTGAACGGCACCCCGGGGCCGCAGGCCTGGTCGTGGTCGCCAACGACACCGGTACGGGCGTGCGCAATCCGCTTGAGGCCTACGCCGGCCTCGCCCGCGAATTCGACCTGCCCTTTTTCGTGGATGGCGTGTCTGCCCTGGGCGGCTATGATATTCCCGTGGACGAACTGGGCATCGACGTAGCCGTGACGTCGTCCAACAAGGCTCTGGAGACCGCGCCGGGCCTGGGCATCCTGGCGGTCAGCGACCGGGCGTGGGCGACCATACGCGCCAAGGACAGCACCCACCGGGGCTGGTACTACGACCTGGCCGTCTGGAAGCGGGCGTCCGAATCATCCGGCGAACATCCCTACCCCACGACGCAGTCGAGCAGCGTGATCGTTTCCCTGCACGCCAGCCTGAAGCGGATTATGCACAAGGAAACCCTGGAAGGCCACTGGGCGCGGTATGCCTGGGCCCAGGCCGTCGTTCGCGCCGGGTTGCGCGCGGTGGGATGTACCCCCATCGTGGCCGACGAAGCCGCGTCCTATACGGTGACCACCTTCCGGGTCCATCCGGACGTGTCCGAAGCCGCGGAGCTGCGAACCTATCTGCTGCGCAATCACGGCTTCCTGGCGGCGCAGGCCATGGGTGAATTCGCCCGGGACTCGCTTCGCGTGGGCCATATGGGCAAAGCCGGTTCGCGGGAATACATTGAACCTTTCTTGCTTGGGCTGGAAGATTTCTTCCGAACGGTCATGCACCACGACCTGGCGCCGGGTTGCAGCCTGGCGGGGTTGCGGCAGTCCGAAACCAGTTACTAGGCGGGTTTCCGTTCCCGTTACTGGTTGTTTCGCCTCGGAGGCGTGAGGGACAGCACCGTGTCCGTGAGGGACTGGTCGAGGGGATAGTGGTAGGACGTCCGGTAGTACTGCAAGAGGTCACGGGCCAGGGCGTTCAGCGGATCGACATTCTGGAAGCGGTCGGGCAGCGGTCCCGGATGGTACAGGACATTCAGGAGGGAACGCAGGGGTATGTCCTCCGGCGAGGTGGCCGGCATGTAGGTGACATGGTACCCCGATTTCCGCGAAAGCAGCCCTGAATCCACGTAGGCCGAAAGCATCTCGTCAAGTATGTTCTCGGGAGCCCCGGTCTGGTCCGAAAGCCGGTCCAGCCTGGTCGGCGTGTTTTCTTCCACGAAATTCCGGATGATGTAGAGGAACGCGAGGACGTTGATATAGCTCCGCAACGCCGTCCCGTGGACCCGCTCCGATTGCCTCCACTCCATGATACCCACGTTCTGGATGGAATAGGCCAGGACCGCGCCCAGCAACAGGATCACCCAGCCCAGGTACAGCCAGATCAGAAACAAGGGCAGTGCGGCGAAACCCGCGAACAGGATCTCCCGCGCGCTCGCCTGGGTCGTGTCCGCGATGAACTGCGCGAAGATCCGGTTGAGCCATAGCCACCCGAGCCCGGAAATCACGCCGCCGACCAGGGCGGCCCGGATCGACACCCGCGTGTTGGGCACCGACCAGATTATGAGTGAGAAAAACAGTCCGATCAACAGGACGGACAGGGGGGAAAAGCCCGCGATCCGCTCGAAGTTGGCCAGGAGGGCAATGCTGTTCGACGAACCCGTGAAAGTCACGACGCCGGTGATGATCAGCGGACCGATCAGCAGCAGCGCCAGGTAGCTGACGAGGCGCTGTCTCCAGCTTCGCATGCGCCGCACGTGCCAGATGTCGTTGAAGGATTCATCGATGTTCGCCAGGATGCCGAGGACCGCGAGCATGAGGACCACCAGGCCGACGTAACCGAGCGTACCGGTCTGTGCGTTGGCAAGGAAGTTCATGATATTCGTGGCCACGATATCGCCGTTGGTGCCCAGGGGACTCAACCACTCTCGCAAGGTGGGTTCGAAGTTCACGTAGAGTCCCAGGCCCTGGTACACGGTGAACACGATGGCGAGCAACGGGACCAGGGCCAGCAGGCTGGAAAACGTCAGCGCCGATGCGCGGGTCATCAGCCGGTCTTCCCAGAACTGGTGATACAGAAAGAGAATAGACTTGGCCACGCGCACCAGGAGCGCGTGCAGCCGGGAGAGTCCCCGGGTGTTGATATGCCAGATCTCGCTGCCAATGAACTGGCTCGCCTTGCGTATGTGATGTATGGCGTTGGTTATGCTGCGGTGCACGGCGAATGTCCTCGCACTCAAAGGAATACCGGTCGTTTCCCTACTGTATCATTCATATTTATCGACAGTTTACATCATATTGTCCGTTCAGGCCAGTTTCGGCAACACGAACTGCGCCAGGCTGAACAGCAGAAAGAAACCGCACATGTCCGTTACCGTCGTGAGCATGGGGCCGGAGGCCAGTGCGGGATCCGCCTTGAGCGCCCTGAGTGCGAGGGGGATAGATCCGCCCAGGCACGCCGCGAGCAACGTGTTGGCCGCCAGGGCGGTTCCGACGATAAGTCCCAGGTAGGGGTTTCCCTTCCATAACAAGGTGGCGCAGGCCAGCAACGCGCCAAGGACTACGCCGTTCATGAGGCCGACCGAGGCCTCTTTGACGAGGACGCGCAGGATCTCCCGGGGCCGTACGAGCCCCAAAGCCAGTTCCCGGATGCTCACCGCGACGGCCTGGTTGCCCGAGCATCCGCTCATATCGGAAATAATGGGAAGGAAGACCGCCAGGGTGATCGCCTTTTCAAGGGTATCCTGGTAGAAGACGATGACGCTTGCGGCCAGGATGTTCAGGACGACGTTGACGCTGAGCCAGGACAGCCGTCGCGAGGCCCTTTTCACTACGGGCATGCTGCGCAGTTCCTCTCCGCCTACGATACCGCTTGCCTTGCGGAATTCACTTTCGGTCTGTTCCGTCAGCTTTTCCTGCACGTCCGCGGCACGTACTACACCGACCAGTTCGCCGCCTGCGTTCGTGACCGGAAGTCCCAGGTAGGTATGGGTTTCGAAGAGGTCGCGCATCTGTGCAAGCGACGCAAGCACGCTGATGCGCACGGGATCCGCCGCCATGATTTCCGTGAGTTGCTGATCGGGCCGGGCCATCAGCACGTCGCGCAGCCGGAGCACGCCCGACAGCTTCGCTCCGTCCAATACGTACAGGTACTGCACGTCGTATCCTGTGTATTCCTCGTGCCTGTTCCGCAAGTCCTCTATTACGTCCTGAACGGCGTAATCCCCGGGAAAGGATACGAACTCGGTCAGCATGATCCCGCCGGCCGTTTCATTTGGATACTGGAGCAGTTGCCGGACTTCTTCGGCCCTTTCGTCCGGCATCGCCTCGAGAATGGCCTCCGCTTCCCTGTCTTTGAGGTCTCCAAGCAGGTCGGCCTGGGCGTCGCTGTACATTTCGTCCACGATCGCAGCGGCTTCGGCGGGAGGAAGGTCCTCGATCAGGTCGACCGCCTGAACGTCCTCGATCTGGTGGATCAATTCGGCCGCGTCCTGGGGTGAAAGGAGGCCGAGCAACCGGGAGTGCTCCTCCTGGCTCAGACGCGAGACGGCAAGCGCCAGTTCGGTGGCCGTGAGGGATTCGATGTATGAAGGCAACACGTGCCGCGAACCGGCCTGGATGAGTACCTGGAGATTCCGCCAGGGCTCTGGGCGGACGGGATCTGTAACGCCGGAATTCATGGTAAGCCCCGACTTTCAGCTATTTCAGGAAAGAAAGTCCGGCAGCGTGGTCCGCTTGAACCATACCGTCCGAACCGTGCGCTTCCAGGTGGGCATCGAATTCTGCATGAACCGGACCGCCAGAGGCCAGCGCTTCTACATAGGCCTCGTAGGATTGCTGGATGTTCGCGACGTAATGAACCGGCTGGCCGCCGCGGCAGAATCCGTAGCGGGCGCGATTGTAGTAGGCGGGCTTGGCCAGGAGCAGCATGGCCTTTTCCACGTGGCCGAACCACTGGTCGGGATCCCATCCCTGTTCCCTGGCCAGCCGCCGCGCGTCGAGGAGGTGCCCGTAGCCGACATTGTAGGAAGCCAGGGCGAAGTGTATGCGCGACTCCATGGGCAACTTGGGATCGAACCGGTCCAGGAGGTGATCCATGTACTTTACGCCGGCATGGATGCCCTGTTCGGGGTCATGCAGTTCGGTGAATCCCATCTGCCGTCCCGTGGCCGGCATCACCTGCATGAGCCCCCGGGCCCCGACCCAGCTTACGGCATCCGGATCGAATCTGGATTCCTGGTACATCTGCGCCGTAATCAGGCGCCAGTCCTGGCCGTAATACTCGGCGAATTTCTTGACGTGATCGTCGTAGGGAGAAAGCTGCCCGCTCAGATCGACCCGCAGGGAATCCCTGGACTTTGCTATGGTGCGCAGGTTCTCGAAGTATTTCTTGCGCATCAGGTTGAAGAACAGCCCCCGTTTCTCTTCCTTGATGTACCGGTCAAGGGCCGCGAGGAGGGCAGGGTTGTTTTTTCGCACGGCCCAGCCCAGCGAGGTCGGCTTGACACGAAACGCGGCCTTCAGGTTTCGGCCGTAGGCCTGTTCCACCTCCAGCAGATTGGAATCCGCTATGGTCACGTCGTAGATCCCCTCGTCGATACCGACCATGATGTCTTCCGTCTCGACGTGGTCGGGCAGACCGACGATCTCCAGGCCTTCTACGGAATCGGCGGCCGCTTCGAGCGTGGCGCGAAACGACGAGCTGCTCCGGATATGCACCTTGCGTCCGGCCAGATCTCCGAAACCCGATATGCCGTCTTCATCCGCACGGACCACCAACAGTTCATCCACGTCGTTGTAGGGCATCGTGAAATCCGCCCGTTCCTTCCGTTCTTCGGTGATCGTCATGGCCGCGGCGACGACGTCTCCCTTCCCCTCGTTCAGGTAGTCCATCAATTTGGCGTGGTTGTCCGGAATGACTATTTCCAGTCGAAGGCCGTTCCGGCTGGCGAATTCCTTCAGGAGTTCGTATTCGAAGCCGACCTGCATTCCGCGATGGATGAAATAGGTGAGCGCGTTGTTTCTGGTGATCATACGCAGCCGGCCGCGTTCTTTCAGCCCGTCCAGGTCGTCGGTGAACTCCTCGTCGCGGTCCCGGGCGATCTGACGTGCCAGGATGATCTCGTCCACCCGCTTCTTCAACTCGACGTCATCGGGCCGCATCAGCAGGACGATCTCGCGGTTTTCCGCCAGCACGAGCGGCGCGGCGAGGTCGTCGTAGGCGTTCGCGACGGCATACCAGAGGTTGGCGTCGCATACCGTCGCCTCGAACTCGCCCGTGGCGACCCCGTCGACGATGCGCTCTGTCACCATCGTTTCCGGTACCGTGTTTATGTGCAGGTCGGGTACCTGCTGCTGCAGGTTCAGCAGGGTCTGGTAATACGCGCTGGATGCCCGCACGCTGATCTCCATGCCGGCCAGATCCTCGACGCTGCCCGGGATGCTATCGCCGGCGGGAACGATCAGGTATTCGTCGACATAGTGATAGGGGACCGAAAATGCCGTATTTGCCTTCCGCTCCGGCGTATCCGTGAGATTCGCCGCGACGATGTCCCCTTCGCCGAGCAGGAGCCTGTCGACCATGGACCGGTGGTCGTTTACCGTGACGAGCCGCAATTCCAGCTTAAGCGATTCCGAGATGTCCCTGGCCAGATCATGGTCAAGCTCAACCGGTTCCGCGTTCCGGGGTATATGGTCGATGGCGTCCGGACGAACAAGGACGCGGACAACCCCGCGTGACTGGAGTTCAGGCAGGTCCCCGGTGTATTTTGGCGGTTCACGCAGTCCCGTACTTTCGCAATGTATAGCGGTTAAACCGATTAGCACCGCCGAGGAAATCAGGATGCCGGCGCGCGTCGACATGCCCTGCCTCCTTCCGCATGTACCCATATCAGGTACCACGATAAAGCCGTCCTCAACTTGACAGTCCACGGGCCTTCCGTTAAGATACAGCCCGTTGGAATATATGCATTGGCTCCTGCGTTGCGACAAGCAAAATTGCCGGGAGAACCGGCCCTGGCGGGAAGGAACAGTTCATGGAAACCCTCTACAACCTGCTCGAACAGTCCTGGCAGTGGTCGGGAGAACAGCTTGGTGTAACTTTCGCGATTCTGCTGGGGACCTTTGTCGTCAAATGGCTGTTCAAGCACTTCATGACCCGCGCCGCCAAACGGCTTGCCCGCGTTACCACGACCCACCTGGACGACATGCTGATCATGGCGGTCGAGAAACCCCTCGAATGGGTGATCGTCGTGCTGGGTCTCTATCTGGCCATCTACACCTTGCGTCCGCCCGAGATGGTCATGGGGGTATTGAGGGCCGGGTTCTGGGTGCCTTTTTCTCTTTTGACGGCCTGGATGATCTTTCGATGCGTCAACGTCTTTACGTCGATGCTCAAGGAGTGGGCGCATAAAACCGATACGGCCCTGGATGATCACCTCGTTCCGCTGGTCGAACGGGCGCTGCAGATCATGGTGTGGATCATGGCGTCCCTCATGATCCTGCAGAACCTTGGCTACTCGGTGTCCGGCCTGCTGGCCGGACTGGGGATCGGCGGCCTGGCCGTGGCGCTTGCGGCCCAGAAGACCCTGGCCGACGTCTTCGGATCCATCATGCTGCTGGTCGACCGGCCCTTTGTCGCGGGAGACTGGATCGTGTCGCCCGACCGGGAGATCGAAGGCGTGGTCGAAAGCATCGGTTTTCGCAGTACGAGGATCCGGACCTTCGAACAGACCCTCATTGCCATTCCCAACAATCGCCTGGCGGAATTCGTGATCGACAATATCTCATCCCGCCCCTACCGCCGCGTATGGATTGCGGTGGGACTCACCTACGATACGCCTTCGGAGCAGATGAGGGAGGCCGTTTCCGGGATTGAGCAACTGCTTCGCACCCATCCCGAGGTAAGCCAGGAGTCGACCATACTGGTCCGATTCAACGAGATTTCTGAAAACTCGCTGGACATCATGGTCTATTACTTTACCGCGACGACGGACTGGGCCGAATACCTGAGGATCAGGGAAGATATCAACCTGAAGATCATGGAAATCGTCGAGTCGCTCGGACTTCGATTGGCCTTTCCCACGCGGACGGTCCATATCTCGCCGGAACCAGGTGAGCACGAGAAGGACCAGCGTCCAGAGTGAGCCCGAGACGGACTGGCGTTCAGACCGTCACGCGGTCCAGCCAGGCACGATCCGCTTCAATCCCGAACCCCGGGCCGCCGCCGGGCGTGAGATAGCCGTCTTCAATCACGGCGGACCCCGGCAGTTCGACCATGTCAGATAGAGGCACTCCGGGCGGAGAGACCCCGCTGGACCGTTCTCCCCACCGGGCCGCGGGCATGGCGAAGACCAGGTGCTGGCCGTAGGGATCGTTCATGGCGCCGTGGGGCGCTACAGTCAGGCCGGCGGCTTCGGCGATGTGGCAGATGCGGACCGCGGCGGAGAGTCCGCCGCACCACTTTACATCCGGTTGGAAGATATCCACCAGCCGATGTTCCGCGGCATACAGAAACGGCTCCGCCAGGTACCAGTGCTCGCCCGTGGCCAGACCCTGGCCCGGCAAGCGCGCGCGGACGGCGGCGAAACCGCTCATGTCGCCGGGCATCAGAAAGTCCTCCAGCCATTTCAGGCGGTAGGGCTTCAGCGCTTCACCCAGCCGCACGGCGTATTCCACGTCCAGCGCCATCCAGCAGTCGAGCATCAGCTCGACATCGTCGCCTATCTGCGACCGCGTCTCCGCCACCATCTCCTCGGCCCGGTTCAGCCCGTCGATCCCGTCGTCGGGTCCATAGGGCAAGGGCAGCTTTACGGCCCTGAACCCCAGTTCGAGGTACCATTCGATATCGAATCCCGTGGCGTAGCACAATATGCGTTCCTTCTGCGGACCGCCCAGCAGTTCGTATACCGGCCTGCCGAGCAGTTTCCCCTTCAGGTCCCACAGGGCCAGGTCCACGGCGCTGATGGCGAAGCCGGTCGCGCCCTGGCTGCCGTAGGAGGCGCTCGCCCGGACCATGAGGTCGTAGCACTTTTCCGTCGCCATGACGGACTGTCCCGCCAACAGGTTCTTGAAATGGTCATTGATGATGGGCAGGACGGGACCGCTCTGCTGGGTCAATCCCAGTCCGAAAGTGCCGTCGTCCGCCTCAACGATACACGCCGCGGATTTCCACTCGGGCCCCGCGGCGGAACGCCTGCCCCGGTACTCCGGATAGCGATCCATGGGGCCTGACGGCTGGCGTCCTTTCCGTTGCAGCGACGATTTTACCGCTTTCCTGGCCCGGGACAGATCCACGGTGAAGGCCTGGATGTTCCGGATGTTCATGTTGCCGCTCCTTCCGTGCCGTCGTCCTGGTCGTCCTTTGCGATGCTAGTCGTCCTTCACGATGTCTTTTACGTGGTTGTAGTGGGCGGTCTCGATCAGTTCCAGCGTCTCGGGGGACAGCGCGGCCTTTATCTCTTCCGGGAACGGGATGGGAAGGCCGGCGTGCTGCGGCTTGTACCGCAACACAAGAATGCGTCGGATTCGATCCCTGGGCCGCCATTCCAGGATGCCGTGGGTCATGAGTTCCGAGGTCACGATGATGTCGCCCGCCCTGGGGGTGATGTTGACCACGCCCGGCGCGAGATCCTCCACGCCGTGCATGAGTCCGTTGTTGAACAGGTTTTCGGGCCGGGGGAAATTCGCCTTGTGGGACCCTGGCAGCACGATGAGACCGCCGTCGCCCGGCAGTACGTCGTCCAGGTAGGGGAACACGATAATGTCGTCGCAATAAACCCGGCCGTGATGGGTCTCGTAGCGGGTGCTCTCCCAGCCGAATCCTTCCCTGGCGCAGTGCAGTCCGCCCACGGCCGGTTCTCCCGGGCGGTCCACCTGGAGGGTTCCGCTGATCAGCCGGGGCCTGTCGTTGGTGAGTTCCCGGACGATGGGCCAGATCGACGGGTGCCGGGTCAACGCTTCGAGCGACTTGTCGAAGGCGAACCCATGAAGATGCCGCTTGCCGTCAATCCCGAATCCGGGCGGCAGCTTGTCTTCCGAAGTGTTCATGTACCGGGCCGACGCGCGCTGGCAGGACTCGAGTTCCTGCTTCGAAAGCGCATGCTCGATGTGCAGGTAACCGAACACATCAAACAGGTACCGTTGTTCCGGAGTCATCATGCCGTGTTCCTCCCAGTTGCCCAGCCGCGCCCCGGTTCGGTCGCCGAACGCTTGTTATACCTTGAATTCCGTCAGAAGGTCATCCAGCCGCCGGGAAAATCTTTCTCGGCCGGATTCCGGAATATCATGAATACGAGCCACCACGCCGCTGATGTTCGGGCCGGGGCGGTCCGGACGGTGCGGCGGTTCGAAAATAGCGACGTCGGCCGGCACATGTCCCGCATAACCCGTAATGCTCGGTACGGCATACAGACCGTGTCTCAACCGGGACAGTTTCCTGTTCTCTTCGAAGATCGTACAGGCGTCCCTCAGGCATCGCGGCAGGTGGGTCGGGCTCGAAACGAGCAGGACCCGCTCCACGTCCTGGTCGACAAACACCTGGCCGGCACGGGCGATTTCCTCCCGCGTGTTTTGGGATGCGGTGTCCAGGCGCAGCAGGGATTCGATCCGCTCCCTGTATCGACCTGCTGAATCCGGATGCGATAATTCGGGCAGGTGGTTTTTAAAAATCGAAAAATCGGCGAGTTCATCGAATCGTTCCCACAACAACCGGGCCGTTGCCTCGGATTCCAGCAGACGGTCCTTCGCGGACGCGCCGGAACCGAAGACCATCGCCTCCGCCCGCTCGCACAGCGCGACGAACACCCCCATGGGCACCCGGCCCGCCCGGTCCGGGGGTGCTCCCCAGGCCACGGATTCCCACCCTTCGGCGTTCAGATTGTATCCATGAACGAGGACGCCTGTCTTTCGCCGCACGGCAGGGGGCGATTTACCGGTCGATACGTGTTCGCTCACGCCAGCCTCCATCATCCCCAAAGGGGATGCAACGGGACGCGAAGTGCTTCAGGGCTCCGCTCTTGACCACGATCGCTTCCGGCCTCAACACGGCGGTATAACTGTTCAGGAGGGCGATCAGGTCCAGCAGGGACCGGTAGCCCGATATGCCTGACATGTCGATGTATATCTTGTTGAAGTCCTCGTTCAATTCGAGCGCTGCCCTTACGTCGAAGGCGTCCAGCGCTTCGAACCGAATGTGGGGATGGCGTTCCCGGGCCCGTTCGATGACCTCGGGGCTGACATCCGTACCGATGACGGAAGCGGCGTGTTCGGCGATGATCGTAGTGGTCGTACCCCATTCGCATCCGATCTCAAGGACGGTGTCGGAATCGTTCACCCAGACGGGCACGCTGGCCCGGTATTCCTTTACGCCGCGGGTGCCCACGAACAGGGTGTTGGATCGGTATTGCCTGTCGTTCGCCATATCGGACCAATAAATACGGGACCCGCGGTATCGTCAAGCAGGACGGTGCGCCGATTGGACCAGGAGACCCGACGCTCGGTCGACCCGCTGCACTGGTGCGCATGCCGGTCCGGAGGCAGCGTACGCGCTAGCTGCCCGTCGAACGATAGTACCGCAGGCCCAGCCGCCATATCAACAGGGAAAGGATGAAATAGAGCAGGCCGAACAGGGGAGCCGCGTACTGAAACGCGAGGGACGTGCCCAGCGGGTCGGTCCGGCCGAGAATCGCCAGGACAGGGAAATAGGTCACGCATCCCATGGGGATCACCATGGTGAAGAACCTGCGAAACCAGGGCCGGTAGATGGCGAGCGGGTATTTCGAGGCTTCGATACCCCCGTAGGTCAACACGTTCATAAGCTCGAGGGTCTCCGTGGTCCAGAATGACAGCGTGCCGATGTTTATAAAGAGACCGAGAAAGAAACATGCGCCGCAGAACACGGTCACCGCGGTCAGCGCCATGACCCACGGGGACCACGCAATGTCCAGGTAAAGTGTGGACCAGATCAGGACGCCGCCGCCCTGCAGGAAACGGCCCAGCCGTTTCAGGGTGAATTCCTTGCCGATCAACTGCAGCACCGTGCTCCGAGGACGGAGCAGCATGCGGTCGAATTCCCCCGTTCGCACCAGGTCGCCCACGTGGTCGAACCCACGGGACAGACTGTCCGTGAAGGCGAAGGCCACGTTGACGAGTCCGTAGAAGAAGGCGACCTCGGCGAGCGACCACTGGCTCAGGCTCTCGAAGCGGTCGAAGAGGGCCAGAATGCCGACGAACTCCACTCCGGTGCCGAGCAGCTGGCCCAGCGTGCCCAGTATGAAGGAAACCCGGTACTGCATCTGGCCCCGAAGGGAGAGGGTCGCGTAGTTGATATAGAGTGCGAAAGCGTTCATCATAGGTCAGCCACCCTGCACGACCAGGCGGCGTTTCGCCCGGGAGAGCATCCACGCGCCCAGCCCCACGAGGATGAAGATCCAGATCCACTGGTGAAGCAGAACGGCCCAGGCCTCAGCCACCGAGATGTGGCCCATGTACAGCCTGAACGGGGCGTCGCACAGGCCGCGGAAGGGCAGCATCTCGAGTATGAACTGCGCCCACTCCGGGAAGAGCGGAAGGGGAATGACCATGCCCGCCAGCAGGTAGATGATGGGGGCGGCCAGAAAAGCCACGCCTTCCCCGGAAATCGTCCACATCAGCGTAATGGAGAGGATTACGGTAAGCGCCGTTGTGAGCAATACGGCGCCGGCGGTCGCCGCCAGCCAGACCAGCAGCGATTCCGGGGAAGCGGGCGGTTGCATGCCGAAAAACAACAGTGCGAGCATCGCAAGGGGGATGGACCGCATCAACGTAGGCGCGATCCGGAACGCCAGCGAACGGGAGAACCAGTATGTGTAGAGGTTTACGGGGCGGACCAGCTCATAAGCCACGGTACCCGAACGGACCATGTTGCGAATCTCAGTATCCGGATTCCAGGGCAGCAGGCCGAGCAGGGCCTGGCCCAGCCATACGTAGGTCACGACCTCCTCGAGGTTCATGGGCTGGGGGGCGGTCGTGGAACGGTAGAACGCTTCCATGGCCATGATGCGGATCGCGCCCCAGCCGATCTGCGTGACGAATCCGGCCAGGGCCGCGGCACGGTACTGCAGGAGCATCCGGAATCTGGCGCTCAACACGGCGGTGTAGGGCAGAACAAACGACGGATTCATGCTCACTCGAGGTCACCTGAGTTCGTGTTCGTCGTACAGCCGGGAAATGATCTCTTCGATCGGCGGGTTTTCCACGAAGAGATCCTTGATGGCGTATTTGGCTGTGATGCGGCTGATCAGCGCCGCGGTTTGAACGCGGTCCGGATCGAATTGCAGATGTATGCGGTTTCCGCTTCGCGAGACAAAGGAGACGTCCGGATCGGCGATCGTCTGGTCTTCATCGAGCAGATCGATGATGAGACGCCGCTCACGGGTGACCCGGGCGCGCAGATCGTCCAGCGTACTGTCGGACAGGATGCGCCCGTGACCGATCACCATCACCCGGTCGCACAGGGCTTCGATATCGTCCATGTCGTGGGTGGTCAGCACGACGGTGACGCCCCGCTCCCGGTTGAGTCTCTTGATGAAGCCTCGTACCGCAAGCTTAGAGACGGCGTCCAGCCCTATGGTGGGCTCGTCCAGGAAGAGCACCGACGGAGCGTGGAGCAGGGCCGCCGCCAGGTCGCACCGCATGCGCTGTCCCAGGCTGAGTTGACGCACGGGGACATCGTAAAGCGGCTCCAGGTCCATCAGCGCCGCGAGTTCGTCTCTGGCCCGCGCGTAATCCCCGCTTCCGACCCGGTAGATGTCCCGAAGCAGGTCGAAGGATTCTATGACGGGCAGGTCCCACCACAGCTGGGTCCGCTGGCCGAACACCACGCCGATGTTGGCGGCGTTGGCGATCCGGTCGCGCCACGGGACGCGCCCATCGATCTCGCATCGCCCCGAATCGGGTACAAGGATACCGGAAAGCACCTTGACGGTGGTGGATTTGCCCGCCCCGTTGGGACCGATATAGCCCACCAGTTCTCCTCGTTCCAGTTCGAAGGAGACGCGGTCCAGTGCCTTTATCGTGCGGTATTCCCGGCGCAGTACCCCGTGGAACGCACCCCAGAGACCGGGGCGTCGCCGGGCGATGCGGAAGGTTTTGACGATGTTTTCGAGGCGGATATGGGACACGGGTGGTTACCTGGGACTTCGTGGTGAGCGCCAGACGCATCGCGGAGCGCGGTCCTCACCTGATGCACGGCCCTCGCTTGATGCGCGGCCCCCACGGAAAGCAGCCAGAAAGAGGACCGCGGCCTAGCCAGCCTCGGAGAACGCGGAAAGGTGTTCTGTGCTCAGCCCGCCGCGTACCAGTGCCTCCCAGCACCGAATGGGCGATTCGCCGAGTATCTCAAGCAGGTCATTGCGCAGGCTGTCGATGGGGGAAGACGGAAAGTCCGAGGCCTCCAGGTGGGCCAGGCGACTGAGGGCGTCCATGGCGAATCCCACGCAGATGACGTTCCTGTCATTGCGCACGACCTCTTTCAAGACATCGATAGTGGATTCCAGGGCGTCGCCCGCCAGGCAGGCCCCGTGGGAACAGAGGATGACCATGGACCAGAGGGCGTTCTCCCGCACCGCAGACCGTACCGGCTCGAATCGCTCCAAGCCCATGTCGACGCCGTTTCCCTCGCAGACGTCGCACTCGTCGGTGGGCCGCACGAACTTGATGCTCCGCTTCTGGGCCAGGTCCATGCTCAGCCGGTTCTCCTCGCGTTCGAGGCTGCGGACCAGGGCTTCGAAACAGCGGGGGACCAGGGGAACACCCGTCCCCGTCCCCGCGGCGCGGCGTCCCAGGCAGCCGAGGGTACCCGCGGCGACCGCGCGGACGTAGACGGAAGGATCCCGGTGGAGTAGCGCGGTTACGGACTCCAATACCTTTTCGTTGAGCGGAGCGCAGTCGCCCAGACCGTAAACCCCCGCCTTCCTGATCCATTTTATGGGCGAGGCCGTTGCTTCGATGAAGGTGTCCGCGGCCCGTTCCCCCACGGCGATCAGGCCGTACGTCGCCGCCCGGCGGACGCTCTCCCGGTGGCTGTAGAGCGCTGCCCCGAGGTGCTTGACGGCCAGCGCGTCGTCCCCGATAGAGGCCAGCTTGTAGGCGGCGCCGATACGCAGGGGCTCTGCCCCGTCGCCCATGGCGAGCATCCGTTCGTTCAGGTCCCGCGCCTCGGCTTCGCGTCCCTTCGAGGAGAGCGCCGTGGTTTCAGGCCGCGGCGGAGGCGTCCGCCCCGTCTGCATCCAGTGACTGTGATAGCGCCAGACCACGGTGGTGTCGTCGTCCGCCTCCCGCAGGTCCACCCCGGTCAGGGGATCCACGCCGAGTTCGCGCCACGCGATTTCACCGGCCCCGGTGCCATCATGTCCGTCCGGTTCGGTGGTTCGATAGATCCAGAAACGCCACATGAAACGGGGATGGCTGTCCCACAGCCGCCAATCGTCCCGCCGATGGTTCCCCCGGTGAAACGTGTTGTGTGAATAAAGCAGCACGGTGCCCGCCCGCAGCGGCGCGGCTTCGAAGGGTTGTACGAGGGGCCAGCCCGTGTTCGCCACCGCCTCCCGCATCCGTACGTCATGGGCTGTGCGCCGGTGGACGACGTCTTCCCAGTCATATTCGGAATCGGGGCCGCTCACCGGGACGCCTTCCATCCCGATAAGCTGATACTCGAAATCGAGATGATCGGCGCCCGCGAAATTATCGTGGTTCTCTTCGTGGTTAAACGTCCAGTAGTGCGAGTAGGGAATAGTGGCCGTAGGCCCCATGACTTCGGTCACGTCCTGGGGATAGTACAGCATTTCGATCTGCACGGCCTGGTGGTGACGCTGCTTCCGGCCGTTATAGGGCCCGTTGTCGTCCTTGTGCCAGTGCTGGTCCCTGGCGCCGCTCGCGAAGGACGCGTTGTGGGTAAAGGGAACGATGGCCCAGTTCCTGCCCACGATCCGGTTGCAGGCATCGATCACGCCCGGTGCGTTGATGACCTTCAGGACGTCCGGTATGCCGCCGGGCGTCACCGGTTTTCTTGCCAGGTAGGCCTGTTTTTCCCGGGTATATATGCGATGATGTATTTCTTCTGGGATGCCGAGACGCTCAGGCGGAAGGGCGACGATGCCGCGGCTGGCGAAATCCCGGACGAGGTTGTCCGGTTCGGTGTAAGGCAGCGAGGAATAGGTTTTCGCAGCCACGATCAGCGCTGTCTTTCCCGTGCGGCTTCGAACGCGCGCACGATGCGCCGCGATGCGCGGCATTATAGTGAAATGAGGTTGCGATGTCACACGCCCAAGGTACGGGCCCCAAGCTGTCCTTCGAGCCGATGGACCGCCTGAAATCTACAACCGAACGGGAAGGCCGTCAAACCTGAAATTGACGCGGAGCGGCGGATCACTCCTGTTGCAGTGCGTCCACGGGATCGGTGTGGGCGGCGCGGATGGCTCTGTAGCTCACCGTAAGCATCGTGATGGCTACGGCCAGCACCGCGGCCAGTACGAATACCCGGGGCGAGAGCTCCGTACTGTACGCGAAGCTGTCGAGCCAGTCGTTCATCACAAAGTAGGCGATAGGCCAGGCGATGAGGTTGGCGTAAGCGACCAGTTTGACGTATTCTTTCGAGAGCAGCGCGACGATGCCGGAAACAGACGCGCCAAGCACTTTCCGCACGCCGATTTCCCGGGTTCGCTGTTCCGCCGTGAAGGAAGCGAGCCCCAGCAAACCGAGACACGCGATAAAAACGGCCAGTATGGAAAAACTCCGGAAGATGCGCCCCTGCCGCGCTTCGTTCTGATACAGGCGGTTGAAGTCCTCGTCAAGAAACGAATAGGTAAACGAATCGTCCGGGTAGATCTCGCGCCAGTTGCTTTCCAGGAATCCCATCGTACCGGCCACATCCTCCGTGGCAATCCGCACGGCGAGATAATGGAGCGGGTCCGGATTGGGTACTAATTGCAGCATCATCGGTTCGATTCCGCTGTGCAACGACCGCACGTGGAAGTCCTTCACGACCCCGATGACCCGGCCGTCTTTGAAGTTTCCCAGGCGAATTTTCTTGTCGAGCGGGGCATCGTCCCATCCAAGCCAGCTAACGGCGGCCTCGTTGATCACGAAGGACTGCAGCGTGTCCGTTGGGAAGGATCTGGAAAAATCCCGTCCCGCCGCGAGTTCGATACCCATCGTGCGGATGAAGTCGTGATCGATCCACATGTTGTTGATGCGAACCACCTCCTCGTCCGGGGCGCCGTCCGGAGTAAAGAGGATATCGTTCACCAGGCCGCCCGGCAATTCGTTTGCCGCCGTGACGCCCAATACGTTGGGAGAGCTGGCGATTTTGTCCTTGTAGGCATTGTAGATCACGCGTTGCCTCGGGTCGCCGAGCGGCATGACCACCAGCTGTTCTTTCTCGAATCCCAGGTGTTTGTCCTGCACGAACCGCATCTGATCCGATACCACGCCCGTGCCGATGATGAACACGACCGATATGACGAATTGCAACACGACCAGCATCTTCCGCAGGTTCGTATTCACCGCGCCCGCCCTGGATGAGCCTTTCAGCACGGTGACGGGTTGGAACGAGGACAGGAACAGGGCCGGATAGCTGCCGGCCAGCACGCCGGCCAGCGCCACGATCCCGATCAGGCCGAAGACCATGCCCACATCGTCGAACGCAAAGAACAGTTCCTTGCCGGAAAGCGCGTTGAAGGCGGGGAGAAAGGCATAGACCAGCCCCGTGGCCACGACCAGCGAAAGCGCCGCCATGATCGTGGATTCGCCTATGAACTGATAGATCAATTGAACGCGGAACGCGCCCACCACTTTGCGAATGCCCACTTCCCTGGCCCGGCCGGCTGAGCGGGCCGTCGCCAGGTTCATGAAGTTTATGCAGGCGATCAGCAGAAGAAAGAACGCGACGGCCGAAAAGATGTAGACGTAAGCGATATCGCTGTTCGCGCCCAGTTCCCCGTCGAGGTTCGAATGCAGGTGAATGCTCGTCAACGGTTGAAAAACGGCTTCGATTTGGGCGTTGAACTGGCTCAGGACCGGCCTGTAGCGCGTTTCGATGAACTCAGCCATTTTTGGCTCGAGAGACTCCGGAGAATAGCCGTCGGCAAGCAGCAGATAGGTATAGAGGTCCGGGAAGAAGTTCTGCGTATTCCTGCCGTAGTCCAGCCCTCCGTAGATCGGGTTGACGTTGAGCGTTTCGAAGGACCCCAGGAAGCCGAAGGTCATATGGGAATTCCGGGGCACGTCTTCCATTACACCGGTAACGGTCAGGTCGTACGTGTTATCGATGCGAATCACTTTACCGAGGGCTTCGTCGCTTCCGAAGTACCTGGCCGCCGTGGATTCGGTCATAACCACCGTATTGGGGGCGTTCAGGGCCGTGTTCGCGTCGCCTCTTATCAATTTGAAATCGAACAGGTCCAGTATGCCGGGGTCCGCGAAATAGAAACCCGGTTCGTTGAACCGCCTGTCGCCTTCCACGTACGTGACCTGCCAGGAGACCAGCGGCGCTTTTATGCGGGTGAATCCTTCGACCTCCGGAAAGGCCTCGGCCAGCATCCAGCCCCAGGACGTCGGACTCCGCGCGGTATGGGTTTCCGCCCGGTCCACGGTCTTGATCGACATGGCAAGCCGGTAGATCCGGTCGTGCCGCGAAGCGTACCGGTCGTAACCGAGTTCGTCCTGAACGTACAGCAGGATCAGGATGCAACACGTCATCCCCACCGCGAGACCCAGGACGTTGATCGCGGCGTATCCCTTGTGACGCAAGGTGTTTCGATAGATTATCGTGAGGTAGCTTCGGAACATGATTGCGTGGATCTCCGGCGTGGGGAATGAACAATTTGAACCGTGAATGAACGGGTATGCTTTCGGCGCGTTCGTTCGGCCGCTCATCAAGGATGATGTCGATAGTTTCGACTCGGTCAGATCGAGAAAAGTTGCGTTGGAAGGACGTAACGGGTCCTGCGGCGGTTGGGGGAGCCGTCCGTTGTCCGCGCGAAGGCCGCGGGAGACGGACCGGTTCGGTATACGGGCGGACGGGGCCCGCCCTTTACCCGTCGACTACGTGCCGGTGGGCGGTTGGGTTGGGAAGCGCCGTATTGCAGGATTGATAATGCCGAGGGACAGAGTCGAACTGTCGACACATGGATTTTCAGTCCACTGCTCTACCGCCTGAGCTACCTCGGCAACCTTGCCTCGCAAAACCTGTCAAAATTAGCGGCACCGGCCCTGGATGTCAATAGAAATAACCGGAGGATTGTCGAACTCCCGGACTGGCCGGTCGCGGGGGAAATCAGGAGGCAGGCTGCGGCTTTCGGCTACTTTCCTTCGACCGTGCTGTCGTCGAAATGAAGCATGAATTCGATGTAGTCGAGTTCCCGGTCGATACCCTGTCTTTTGGTGACAATGGTATTGGTGGCCAGGTAGTGGGCCAGGCCGCGGAACTGCTGGCGGACGCGCAGGAGGCGGTTCCGGAGATAGGGCAGGTTGGGATGGTTCCCCGGGAGAGCGATGATCTGGCTGTAGAGTCCCTCGATGCGGCCATCCGTGTCCTCCAGCGGGATACGGACCTCGTCGATATAGTCCTGGTCGTGGCATTCGCCGCAGGGCGCGGTAATGGATACCATGTCGATGTGGACTTCCCGCACGTCGTGGCTGTTGTGGCAGGTGACGCATCCCGGCTCGAAGTCATTGGCATCGAAGAGTTCCCCGTGGGCGCTTTCGAGGAAACTCTCAAGCGCTTCCGGGTGGCAGCTTCCGCAGTCCTCCGGAATAGCCTCGGGAAGCGGCGCGTCCATGAACCCGTTCTGTTCCCCCATGGCCACCGTGAGAATGGTGCTGGTGGGATCGCCCCCGTGGCAGGTGTCGCAGAAGACGCCGCGCCAGGCGTGTATGCTGCCCTGCCATTCCGCCACCTGCTTTGCGAGGGGTTCGCCCAGCCGCTGATGGCAGAGGGCGCAGTTGTCGGTCATGCGCGTATCGAGCTTGCGCCAGCTTGTCACGGGAGAGTCGGGGGTTCGTTGCCCGCGGGCCGTGGGCAGGGTGACCGCCAGCATGACGATCAGCAGAATAGCGGTCCGAAGCAGGTAAATCACCAGGTACACGTTCCTTATCGCGTTTATAACGATCGCATTTGTAACGCTGTTGGGGATACGCCGGAAAACGCAGTAATATACACCGCCCCGGCGCCGGCGCTTCAACAATTATTGTAACGGGCGACGCCGCGCCGGGCAAGGACAAACCCTTCGTATATCGGGTAGAATTCCCTTTACACCGGTCCCCGGACTTCTATCTTCTACCTGTGCTCATAGCGTGCTTGAAACCGTCGAAACAAATCAATCCAATCCGGGGAATTCCGCATGAAACTGGTTCAATTCTACGAACCCGGCCAGGAGTCCGGTGTCGGCATCGTCCAGGATGATCACGTCATCGATCTTACGGAGATCATGCCGGAAGTGGAGACCGTCAACGACCTGATGCACGTAGCCGGCGTGGCGCGTATCTCCCTGGCGGAGCTGGTCGAACGCGCATTGAACGGCTACGACGGCCAACTGGCCGGGTTTACCTATGAATCGCTGGACGTTACGCCGGACGTGGGCTTCCCCCACCTGATGGTACCGCTTTTTTCTCCCGAAGTGTGGGGTTTTGGCGTGACCTACAAGCGCAGCGCCGAGTTCAGGGACGATGACGCCCAGCAGACCATCTACGACCAGGTGTACAACTCCGACCGGCCGGAGTCGTTTTTCAAGGCAACGGCTTCCCGCTGTTCGGGACCCAATGCGCCTATCTGCGTGCGCGGCGATTCGAAGTTTACGGCCACCGAGCCGGAACTCGCCTACGTGCTGGGCGACGAGGGCGAAATCGTGGGCTATACCCTGTGCAACGATGTTTCGGCCTGGGACATCGAGAAGGAAAACCCCCTGTATCTGAACCAGTCCAAGATCTACCAGGGATGCTGCGCCCTTGGGCCCACGCTCGTCACGGCAGACGAAATCGACGATCCCTACGATATCGATATACAATGCCGGATCCTCCGGGACGACGCCGTCGTTTTCGAGGGGGAGGCCAACACGTCGCAACTGGCGCGCAGCTTCGACGAGTTGAACGAATACCTGTACCGGGACAATCTCATTCCGTCGGGCACGGTCGTTTCCACGGGCACGGGCATCATCCTGCCGAACGACCTTGGCCTGCAGGAAGGCGACCTCGTGGTCATTTCGTCGCCGGAGATCGGCGTGCTTTCCAATCCTGTGCAGCAGTTATAGCCACGATACCGCTATGGCACGACGAAACCAGGGACTCAACCGACATCAGAAGGCCTGGCGGAAGCCGGGCGAAGAGCGCGTGAGCAGGGAAGAAATCGAGGAACTCCTGCTCCTGTCCGCAAGTGCCGACCCCGAGGACCGTATCCTGGCCGCGACGTATATGTGCCCGTGCCACGTCCGCCACCGCGACGAGGAGGTCTGGCAGGCGCTCTACCGAATGATGGAAGACGAAGACGCCCGCGTCCGCCGCCGCGCCTGGCATACGCTGGAGGACGGCGGCTGTCCCACCGATCCGGCCTTCGAACCCATCGTCAGACGCGCGCTGGCTTCCGAGACCGACCGGCAGGTGCTCGGATTCGCGCGAAGGTTCGCCCAGCCGTTTCTGGAGAACGATGTAGTCTCCATGAAACGCGCCGAGCGTCCGACGGAGAAACAGCATGGCAAATGCGACTTCTGCGGCAGGACCCGTGTGCCGGTCACCCGGGACTACGACACGGAGATACCTGCGGGCGGGATGACCCGCGCCGCCTGGATCTGCGACGACTGTTCATCAGAAGGAATCCGGCCCTGAGACGTTCCACCTGAAACGCCCGCTCTGAAAAGCAGGCAGATTCCGATCGCCGTGGCCCGAGACCGCGTTTTGGACGCTCACCATGGCCAGACTAACCCTGGAAAGGCAAACCGGTTCATCCAAGCATGTCAACTTACGAAATCGCCGTGATCGGCGGGGACGGCGTCGGCCCCGAAGTCATCGAGGAAGGCATACGGGTGCTTGAAGCGCTGGGCGACCCGGCCTTCCGTTTCACCCGTCTGGACTGGAGTTCGGACCGCTACAAGCGCACGGGAAGGTTCATTCCCGAGGGTGGCCTGGAAGAACTGGCCTCCTTCGACGCCATATTCTTCGGCGCGGTCGGCGACGAGGAGGTCCAGGACCACGTCACCCTGAACAACCTGATTCTTCCCATACGCCGGCGGTACGACCAGTACGCCTGCGTTCGGCCGGCCTATCTCTACGAAGGGGTCCGTTCTCCCCTTGCCGAGCAGGGCCCGGGCGACATAGACCTGGTCGTCATCCGGGAGAACACCGAGGGGGAATACGCGGACATCGGCGGAAGGGTGTATCACCAGACCGACCAGGAAGTCGCGGTCCAGACGTCCGTTTTCACCCGGCACGGCACCGAACGCATCATCCGTTACGCCTTCGAAGAGGCGCGGCGGCGCGGGGGCAGGCGCAAGGTCACTTCCATCACAAAGTCGAACGCCCAGGGCTATGGCATGGTTTTCTGGGACGAGGTGTTCGACAACGTGAAAGACGCGTATCCGGATATCGAGACCGAATCCCTGCTGATCGATGCGGCGGCCATGGATTTCGTGCGACGGCCCCAGGACTTCGACGTGGTGGTGGCCTCGAACCTGTTCGGCGACATTTTGACCGATATTTCGGCGATCACGGTCGGTAGCATGGGGTTGGCGCCCAGTGCGAATCTGAACCCGGAACGCGTGCATCCTTCCATGTTCGAGCCGGTCCATGGTTCGGCCTTCGAACTCATCGGCAAGAACCAGGTAAATCCCCTGGCCACGATCCTGGCGGCGGCCATGATGGTCGAGTTTCTGGGCCACGAAGAAGCGGGAACGGCCATACGAAGCGCCGTGGCTGAGAACCTGCGTGAAGCCCGGTTGCGCACGCCCGACATCGGCGGTTCGTCGAGTACCGTCGAAGTGGGAAATGATATCGTCCGGCGCGTGGAGAACCGCCGCCTTGAGAACCGATAGGACGAGCCGGACCTGAATTTCGCGGCCGGATTCGGCGGCCGGATTTCGCGGCTCTTCACATCACACGAGGCCGTGTTCAACCATGATGCCGCCCAGGGCATTGCGTTGTTCTTCGGTCAAGGGCGTGCCCGGAGGACGCGGCGCTCCGCATTCGATCCCCAGCCGCTCGCTGAGCGCGGCCTTGGCGACGGCATGGAATTCCCCGCCGCACGCCCCGAGGGCTACCCAGAGGCGGCTCGCGCGGTCCTGCGCCGTTTCCGCCCGCTGGAGGTCGCCCGCACGATAGGCCTTCCAGATCTCCACCCAGTACTCCGGCGCTATGATGGGCGGACCGTCGACACAGCCCCTGGCGCCGATCGTCATGGCGGGCAGCATCAACTGGTGGTTGCCGACCAGGCAGCTCAGGC
>JAJEHX010000051.1 GCA_022823465.1 Candidatus Latescibacterota bacterium | reverse complement strand
TGTCACCCCACATCGTGGCGGCGGCCTGCTGTCCATCGCCGCGACTATCCAGTTGTCCGCGGCCATCCCCAACTTCCTGGTCATGGAACACGGCCACGAGTCCTACCCTACGAGGTGCCGCTACGCGCTGGAGGCCCCGCAGCCCTTAAACGGCGCGTTTCCGGTAACGGACCAGCCCGGCCTGGGTGTCCGGATCGACGACAAAGCGTTGGAACGGTTTTCCAGAACCGCATAGGCGCGACTGGGGCGGGACAGACGAGCGCGGCGTAGACTAATGCGCGACGTAGACGCATGCGCGGCGGAACGGTTTTAACCTTCTTCAGGCAACCGGAAACAGGCGGCAGGCACCGTCCATCGGCTTGCATCACATCAGTCCAGGGCGGATTTAAGCCAGTCCCAGAGGCCGGGATTGTCCGGCTGATCCGCCTCCTTGCGATCCGTGTCCCTGAAATATCCGTTCATCCAGGTCAGGTTTGACCAGACTTCCATGCCGAGGCGGTTGGGCAGGAGGGTCGGGCTGTAGAAATCGGGTTTCCACAGGCGGTGCTCCGCGGGAAACCAGAGGAAGATCCCGCCCACGTCCTCCACGAGCCGGCGTTCGGCGGCGTGGTAGATGGCGTACCTTTCTTCGGGCGGGCCCATGAACTCGTTGCCCTCGTGTATCAGCCGTTCGAAGGTGTCGTCGTGCCACGCGTGGCGCCCCCTCGACCGCCAGAGCCCGAGCAGATTGGCCGGATCCGGGAAATCCTGGCTGTACGCCACCAGGGCCAGCGTCACTTCGTGGTTGTTCAGGCCGTCGGTGAACACCTTGCGTTCGATGACCCTGACCCCGACCCGCACGTTAAGCGCTTCGGCGAGCATGGCCTGGATGGCCTCGGCGGGCAGGCGGGTGGCCTGTGAATCGTGGGCGCGGATCCAGAGATCGACCTGGGGAAACCCCTTGCCGTCGGGATATCCGGCTTCGGCCATCAACTGCCTGCCGCGGGTGGGATCGTAGGGCAGCATTTCCCGGAAGACTTCCGGCCTCGAGCCGGGAAAACCGGGGGCAAGCATGCTGTAGGCCGCCACGCCCACGTCCTTCAAAGCGGAGTCCATCAGGGCCGTCCGGTCGATGGAATGAGCGAAGGCCTTCCGTACGCGCAGGTCGTCGAAGGGCGGATTGTACGTATCCATGGTCATGTAGAACGTGACGAAGTTGACCATGGAATGCAGCTGGCTGCCGAGTACCGGGTCGCTCTTGACCCTTCCCAGGGACGCCTGCCCGTTCAGGAGGATCATGTCCACCTCGTCGGCCGTGTATGCCGAGAGCATGAGCGGCACGGCCGACTGGGAGAATACCCGGACGATCACCTGGTCGAGCAGGGGCGGCATCGAACCCCGGTACATCGGGTTGGCGTCCAGGACGATGACCTCGTTCTTTCGCCATTCCGTAACCTTGAACGGGCCGGAAGATACATGGGTCTCCGCCCGGGTGGACCACTCGTCGCCATACTTGGCCACCGCGTGTTCCGGCGAAGCCCAGCTCATGATGAGATTGTAGGGCAGGTAGGGTACAGGCTGCTCGGTATGCACGGCCAGCGTCGTGTCGTCTATCGCCTCCACGCCCAGCGAATCGACGGGCAGTTGCCGGGCGACTACGGCGCTCCAGTTCTTTATGATGCGGTAATGCCACTCGAAGTCGTAGGCGTTCTCCGGGTCGGCTCCCCTGCGAAAGGTAAAGACGTAGTCGTGGGCGTTGAAGGGCCGGCCGTCGTCCCACTGCATTCCGGACCGCAGGTGGAACAGCCACGTGTTTCCGTCCGGCGTGGCCTCCCAGGACCTGGCGGCCGCCGGCACCAGGTCGTAGTTATGGTCCTGGCGGACCAGCGGCTCGGCAACGAGGTTCGTGGCCGGGCTACGTTTGTAGATGGTCTTGAACCATTCCATGTAGGTCCCGTCCATCTCGAAGAACCGCAACCGCTGCCGCTCCGGCGGCGCGGCGTCTTCGGGCAGCTCAAGGCCGATGGAGTTGACCCGCTGGGCGTACGCGTCCAGGGCGGACAGGCACGCGAGCAGCAGTAAACATGGTACGATACGACGCATAGGTAGATTCAGGAGATGAAGCCAGCGTATATAATCCGGCAAGGGTTAACTAAACCCGGCAAGGGTTAACCAAACCAATCCAGCGAAAAACCACAGTACCTATTCTATATCACCGGCAACAGGCCAAATGTCAATGGATTCACCCGGTTCATCCGCTCATACAGACGCACCAGCCGATCTTCAATGTGGGCGCCGATGATGCAAGTTCGCGGGTGACCGGGAAGGCTTCACAGATGATCGTAACTTATTGGGCATCTCACAATACCTTCCCATTGAAATGAGGAACGGTGAACGTCAGTCGAAATCGGTATGTTGGACTATTAGTCAATGTAATGGGAACTTCATCCAAGTGTAAACAAAGGGGGTCGTAGTTGTTGAAGGACTAAAGTTGAATAACCGCCGAGTCAAGTCTTCTTCGCAATATCAATCAGGTGCAGATCAGAGGAACTCTTGAGCATTCGTGGGCGTAGTGCGGGGAAGGGTTGGGTGCCTAATGGGTCCGATTAAAGCTTCCAGCCGATTTTTCGAGCCCTTTCTTGTATGTTATCCAAGCCTCGGTTTACTTGCTCGAGTTGGTTGTCGATATCTTCCATCCTTTGTAGTTCTGCGAGCATAGCACGCTTCAGTGCTTCTGCCTCTGATTCGTGTATCTTTATCTGTTTGTCCATTGTTTTTCTCCTTCTAACGGTTATGAGTTTGTTTTCTAGCAGCTTCGCTTTCTTATCTAATAGTTGTTGGTGAAGCTCTTGAAGTTCTGTTAAGTCAATCATCGGATTTCGATTCTGATTTCCGCTTTAAGAACTCCCACTCTTCTGGTGGAAGCGTATTGTCAATAATCTGCGCTAAGTTCCCTGGCGTGGTGAGTATCGGTGTCGGCATTGGATATTCTACCAGTCGACTAAGAGGCCATTTGAATGAAGGTTTGTTTTTGACTTCACAATAACCCAATAATGTAATACAACAAGGATTTGTGATAGTGTCAATAATTAACGTGGAATCACACCCAAAGGTAAACCAAAGTTTAATAAAGCACCAAAATATGCACTGTGATAATGACAACTAAATGCCTAAAGTTACCCGGTTCGTTAACACAATCCAAGTTTAGCCGACTACTCGCTGAGATTGTTGATTACGATTGGTACTGAAGAACGAAAGTGTCGTGATGGACAAAACACAAATCACTCGTAAAAACCATTATGTCCCAATCTGGTACCAGAAGGGTTTTATTGTAGGAACGAGAAACACCCTCCAGTACTTGGACCTCAATCCCAATAAGATCAAGCTTCCTAACGGTCGCAGTTTCACTGCTAAAGAGCTTCGACTTCAGTCACCAAAGAGATGTTTTCAAGAAAAAGACCTCTATACCACATGGTTTGGAAGTAGGCTGAATGACGAAGTAGAAAAGTTCCTATTCGGCGAGATCGATTCGAGCGGCGCAACCGCAGTTAGGGCATTCGTTGGCATTGACCAGCGGGCAGTCCACGATAACTACCAGCGGTTGTTTGAGTACATCGACGCACAAAAACTCCGAACACCGAAGGGTCTTGATTGGATAAAAAGTAAGTATCCGAACCTGACTCAGAACGACTTGATGTTGGAGTTACAATACTTACGTCGAATGCACTGTACCATGTGGTTCGAATGCGTGCACGAGATTGTTTCGGCGGAGAATTCGGATGTTAAATTTATCGTGACCGACCATCCGGTTACCGCCTACAATTCTGCATATAGCCCACTATCGCCCACAAGGGGACATCTAGAAGATCCGCTGATCAGTTTCATGGGCACTCAGACGGTGTTCGTTTTGGACGCAGAACATTGCCTCATTCTAACAAACCTTGAGTATGCCAAAAATCCTAATGGGGTTGATCTACTAACCTCACGAACAAACGCGCGATACTCTGGTCGTTCCTTGACACGTACGGACGCGTTAATCCGATCCCGAGTTCTGACGCGCGATGAGGTTGTTTCTATTAACTACCTGCTGAAGAGGAGATCTAGAAAGTATATTGCGGCGTACGAGGAAGCGTGGCTGTATCCAGAGGAAACTGGAGTAGTTTCGTGTGAAGAAATCAGCAGGATTCTGCTTCCTCCGAGCGATAAGCTTGGGCCATTCGGAGGAGAGTTATTCTTCGAAAAAAAGGACGGCTCGATGCAGTATCGAGATGCGTTCGGCCGTTCCGACAACAGTCACGAGTTCTTGAAAAAGAAGGTCCCACGGACTGCACCTTCGCCAAACGATCTGTGCGGTTGTGGCAGCGGGCGCAAATTCAAAAAATGCTGCTTTAACGTTGCAACTCAAGATCGACCGCCATGGGAGACCTGCAGCATCCGCGAACGTAACATGATGTTATGTGATGCTGTAGAGGGTATTCTGGGACTGAACAAGGGGAAAACATGGGTGGATGTGCGGCGGGAGTTGAGCAACGACCAGGTGAAGAACATTCACGAGATGATCGAGATGCTGTGGCCGCGGGATACCAACATCGCCGATTTGCTCCCTCGACCAGATCCCAAGGTGTTTAGAGCCGTTTACATGGGTCTAATTGATCCGCGAACAATAGTATTTAGTGTTATCAGTTCACTCGTCTATTTCGACGAGGTCGTGATTCTGAACCCGTTCCCGAATCCTGTGTACATGAATCCCGATTACAGTCCTACGCAATCACCGGCACGACATAAATCACAATTGCTCAAGAACGTGTGCGTCCTAAGGGCACTAAAGCCGTTTATCGAGGCCGGCATAGTCCATCTTCTGCCCGATCCGGGGGAATTCAACGCCGACTTTCGACGTTCAATGAACTCGTATGTCAATTCCCGCAACGCCAACAGGAGCCGAACCCAAGAAGAAATGCGAACGACTGATGCCCTGGCGGAAGATGACCACGAACGGATTTTGTCGAGGCTTCCCAAGGACAGTTTAAGGCGTATAATGCGCGAAAGACAACCAGGAATCGACCAAGAGTTTCTTGAAAGTATAGTTGAGAATTTGAAGGAGAGGCTGACGAAAGATCCGTATGCGTTACTGCAACCAATCCAAGCAGGCAAAGATAATTGGGAGCTTCAAGTAGCACGTAGTATGAGTCTTGAATTGGGCCTATACTATGCCCATATGACCGGATCAGCGGTATATACGGATGATTTATACGAGTGGAGTCTATTACATGAACACGGTCGTACTATCGTAGATGTAGGTCAACTCTCTCGATGGGCACCGCTCGGTGAGGAGTTTCTATTCCATAGGTTTCGAATCGAAACCAATCCACTGATCAATTTAGAGGCAAGGAATGCCGGAAATCTAGTCTGTATGAGGCGAGTTTTTCGGCGAGTTTTGAACACCATCCGGTCACAGACCGAGGACGTTGATGTGGACGAGAAAATTCAGAACCTTGTGTCAAACCTGAAGTATGCCACCGCTAAAGCAGACATCGAGTGGGATAAGTGCCGTATGTCAATGGGATTTTCATCGAAACTCCATAGACGCATTGAGCTCTCGGCTCCAAACAAGGGCTTTACAATGAACAGCGTCCATCGCTTACTCATAGCCTTTGGGCGAACGCCATCCAGAAATTCTGTACCTCTCGCATTGTTACTTAGGTTAGAGGAAACTCAAGATGATAACTCATCTATTTGACCTTAACATATAAATCGGTTTCACACGATTTGGGTTAGTTTTCAACGAGGTAATCAGTCCTTAAACCACCGTGCAATGCTGGGATACTATTAAACGACGGCCGCCCGACCACTTGCTCAAAATCCCACGACAGTTTTCGAGATGCCCGCAACGGCGAAGAACAGTACCAGGACCAGGATCGGCAGGCGCAATACACGCAGCATGAAGAACCCGACGATGGCGAGCGAGAGATCCAGGGGTGAGAAGACGGCGTTGACGAACACGGGCTGGTACAGGGCGGCCAGCAGAAGCCCGACTACCGACGCGTTGACCCCCGCGACGGCACCGGCCGCACCGGGTTTCCGCGCCAGGGTCTCCCAGGTGTCGTGAAAGGACAGGATCAGCAGGAATCCCGGCAGGAAGATTCCGAGGGCCGCGATCAAGGCGCCGATCAGCGCGTGGTCCGGCGTCATTTCGGCGCCCAGGAACGCGGACATGGTGAACATGGGACCGGGGATAGCCTGGGCGGCGGCGTAGCCGAGCAGAAAACGATCGATGGGTAGCACCTCGCCCACGGTCTGTTGCAGCAGAGGCAACACTACATGCCCGCCCCCGAATACCAGGCTTCCAGTCTGGTAGAATCGAGAAAACAGATCGAGGTCCGGCGACAGCCTTGCCAGGAACGGAAGGCCGATGAGCAGGATAAAGAAGAGCGTCAGCGGCAGCCACGAGAACCGGACTTTTCCTCCGGGCGGGGTCTCCGGGGCGCGAAGAAAGCGCCAGCCGACCAGTGCGCCCGCGGCCAGAACCGTAAACTGGACTGCCGTCGAAGGGACGATCAACAGGGCCGTAGCGGTCAGTATGCAGAGCGCCCCGGCCAGCCGGCGCTTGCAGAAGGTAGCGTACATGCTCAGCACTGCGTCGGCGACCACAACCACGGCCAGCAGTTTCAACCCCTTGACGAATCCACCGAAATAGACCGTGTCCGTCAGCGTCCCGCCAGCCGTCGCGAGCAGAAACAGCAGCAGGAACGACGGCAGCGTGAAACCCAGGAACACGGCCACGCCGCCAGGGACGCCCGCCCGCTGGTACCCGATGGCGAAACCGACCTGGCTCGAGGAGGGACCGGGAAGGAACTGGCTCAGGGCGATGAGGCGCCCGTAGGCCGTTTCGTCAAGCCATTTCAACCGCTCCACAAAAACGGTACGGAAGTATCCCATATGGGCGGCGGGACCGCCGAAGCTGATACATCCCAGGGCCAGGAACCGCCAGAAGAGTTCCCACATGATTCCGGTGTCCCGCGGCAAGCCGCAGTTACGTCCCCGCGCGGAAGGGAGGATGTGCTAGAATTGCGCCCTAATCGGACAGAGCGGCACGCGCCGCGGCAAGGCAGGCGATGGGCACGCGGTACGGGGAGCAGCTGACATAATCCAGGTCCACGCCGTGGCAGAATTCGACCGAAGCGGGATCTCCGCCGTGTTCGCCGCATATGCCCACCTTCATGCCGTCCCGCGTGGCCCGGCCCCGCTCGACGCCGATTCTCACCAGTTCGCCGACGCCACTGCCGTCGATGCTGACGAAGGGGTCTTCCGGCCAGATCTCGGCATGCAGGTAGTCGGGTATGAACCTCGCGTCGTCGCGGGAGAGTCCGAAGGTCGTCTGGGTCAGGTCGTTCGTTCCGAAGGAGAAGAACTCCGCCTCTTCCGCGATTTCGTTGGCGGTCAGCGCGGCGCGCGGCAGTTCGATCATCGTGCCGATCTGATAGTCCACCTCCACGCCGGTCTCCGAATACACAGCCTCGGCAGTTCGACGCACGACGTCCGCCTGAAGGCGCAGTTCGTTAATGTGGCCGACCAGAGGGATCATGATCTCGGGAATGGCCTGGATGCCGCGTTTCAGGCAGTCGCTCGCGGCTTCGAAAATCGCCCGGGCCTGCATCTCGGTGATCTCGGGGTAGGCGATGCCCAGCCTGCATCCGCGATGGCCAAGCATGGGATTGGCTTCCCTCAGATCCTCCAGTTTTCGCTGGAAACGCTCCACGGAAACCCCTGTCTGCGCGGCGAGTTGCTCGATGGCCGCAGCCTCGTGGGGCAGAAATTCGTGCAAGGGCGGGTCGAGGGTCCTTATCGTTACGGGATAGCCGTCCATGACCTCGAATATCCCGATGAAATCGCTTCTTTGAATGGGCAGCAGCCTGGCCAGCGCCTTCCGGCGGCCGGCCTCGTCATCGGCCAGGATCATTTCGCGGACCGAATCGATCCGGTCCTCCTCGAAGAACATGTGCTCCGTCCGGCACAGGCCGATGCCTTCGGCGCCAAAGGCGCGCGCGGTCGCCGACTGGTCGGGCTGATCCGCGTTGGTCCGTACCCTGAGCCGCCGGATCCGGTCCGCCCAGGCCATCAGGCTCTCGTACCGCTGATAGACGTCCGACTCTTCGGGCGACATGGATTTCTGCAACAGGACCTGCAGCACTTCGGATGGGATGGTCGGGATGGCACCGGCGATCACTTCACCTGTCGATCCATCGATGGAAACATAGTCTCCTTCGGCGATCACCTGGTCGCCGACGCGCATCCGCCGCGTGCCGTAGTCGATGTCCAGCTCGCCGCAGCCGGCCACGCAGACCTTGCCCATCTGGCGGGCGACCAGCGCGGCGTGGCTCGTCATGCCGCCCCGGGCGGTCAGAATACCCGATGCGGCATTCATGCCGCGAATGTCTTCGGGCGACGTTTCAATGCGAACGAGGATGACTTCGTCGCCACGGCCCGCCCATGCCTCGGCGTCGTGGGCGTTGAACACAACCTTGCCCGCCGCCGCCCCCGGGCCGGCGTTCAAGCCCCGTGCGAGGACCCGCCCCTCGTGCTCTGCATGACGCTTTTCTTCCACGTCGAATACGGGACGCAGCAACTGGTCGAGCTGATCGGGCTCGACCCGCCGCAGCGCTTCCTGCTCGTCGATCAACCCTTCTTTCACCATGTCCACCGCGATCGTGATGGCGGAAAAACCGGTGCGTTTGCCGGTGCGGCATTGTAGCATCCACAGGTTGTGCCGCTGGATGGTGAACTCGATATCCTGCATGTCCTTGTAATGAGACTCCAGCATATCGCAGATCTGAACAAGCTGATGGTAAGCGTCCGGCATCTCGTCTTTGAGCTGCTCAATCGGTTTCGGGGTCCGTATCCCGGCCACCACGTCCTCGCCCTGGGCATTGATGAGGTATTCGCCGTAGAACCGTTTCTCGCCGGTCGCCGGATCGCGGCTGAAGGCGACCCCAGTGGCGCAGTCGTCACCCATATTGCCGTAGACCATGGCCTGCACGTTGACGGCGGTACCCCATTCATCCGGGATGTCGTTCAGCTTCCGGTACACCGCGGCGCGTTCGTTGTGCCACGACCCGAACACGGCGCCTATGGCTCCCCACAGCTGCTCGCGGGGATCGTCGGGGAAGTCGGCGCCCGTGCGCGCCTTGATCTCCGCCTTGAACTCGGCAACCAGCGCCTTGAGGTCGCCGGCTCCAAGGTCCACGTCCTCGGTAATCCCCAGGCTGGACTTTTTACGCTCCAGCAGCGCCTCGAAGGGATCGTGGTCCTCGTCGTCTGCCGGACGCACGCCCATGACCACGTCGCCGTACATCTGCACGAAACGCCGGTAGCTGTCGTAGGCGAAACGTTCGTCGCCCGACTGCGCGATCAGTCCCTCGACCGTTACATCGTTCAGGCCGAGATTCAGAATGGTATCCATCATACCGGGCATGGAAGATCGCGCACCGGACCGGACGGACACCAGCAACGGGTTGTCCGGGCTGCCGAAACCGGCTTCCATGACGGCCTCTACTTTTGCCATCGCCTCCCGGATCTGCTCGTCCAGGTCCGCCGGATACCGGCGACCGTGGTCGTAGTAGTAGGTACATATCTCCGTGGATATGGTAAAGCCCGCGGGAACGGGAATCCCGAGGTGGCTCATCTCGGCCAGATTGGCGCCCTTACCCCCCAGAAGCTCTTTCAAGTCCGCGGTTCCGTCCGCCTCTCCGCCACCAAAATAGTACACATGTTTCGCCATAGGGCTTCCGTGCTCCTTTACTTCGTTCAACACTATGCTGCAGGCCGTTTCACCGAAAAAAACAAGACGATAGCATAACCCCGCGAGGCAGCCGTGTCAACCGTTTTGTCGGGTCGTACGGCCTGTACGAAGTCTCCCGGGGCGTGGTCTAAGGGACCGCCAGGGGAAGGCGGTCCCGCGGCAGAAGAGACGGCACCACGGTATGTACCGTCCTTCGGTGCCGAACGACGCGTTACTCGCCGCCCGTGCCCTTTCGCTGGCGAAAGACCTCGTACAGCACGAGGGCCGCTGCCACGGACGCGTTGAGCGAGTCCACGTGCCCGGCGACAGGGAGCCTCACCACCTCGTCGCAGTTGCGCCGGACCAGGGGTCTCAGCCCCTTTCCCTCGCCGCCTATGACAAGCCCGACAGGTACGGTATAGTCCACCTCGTTGAAAAGAGCGGGGCCGTCCGCCGCCAGGCCCGTGAGCCAGACACCCTCTTCACGAAGCGTCTGCATGGCGTTGTTCATGTTCCCCACCCGCGCGACCGGCACATGGGCGGTGGTTCCGGCGGAAGCCTTGACTGCGGCCGCCGTCAGGCCCGCCGCGTTTCGACGGGGGATCACGACGCCGTCGGCGCGGACGGCGTCCGCGGTCCGAATGATCGCGCCGAGATTGTGGGGATCCTGTATGCCGTCCAGCAGGATCAGGAAGGGGGGAGATTCGGAACGCCGGGCCGAGGCCAGGATATCCGCCAGTTCGGCGTACTGTTCTCCGGCCACCGTGGCAATGACGCCCTGATGCCGGCCATCGGTCAAACGGTCCAGCTGGCGGCGGTCCGTGAACTGGAAGACTACGCCCTGTTTCCGGGCGAGGTCCAGGATGTCGGCGACGTCCTGGCGCGAAACGCCGTCGGCGATGAGGATCCGGTTGAGGCTGCGGCCTGCCTGAAGGGCCGTTCTGACAGGATTCCGCCCATAAATGACTTCTGACATTGTCGCACCTGCCGGTGACGTGTATTGGACCATCCCGAGGACAGCGGCGCAACGACCCACCGCCCGGATCATGTGTTACCGCGGCGGCCCGCCGCCCGGAACTTCGTCAAGATAAAGAACCGGCGTAACGACATCGAACCTTTTTCGCATGATCGCGTTCAATAACGAAATCCGCCTGGGCTGCAAGGAAGAGGTTTCCCGGGCGGTGAAACGCGCCCGTAAATGCTTGACGCCCGAGACAGCCGTCGGTACCATAACGGTGCTCAACGCCCGTATCTCGATTTCGCGCATGCGCCCGGCACGGCCGGCCGGTCACTGGTTTCCCTGAGCGGGTCTCCAGGACAGAGCGGTCATCGATCCCCTCCCTGGGCTACAAGAACCCTGAACGTCCCCAAACCACGATCCATGTTCCAAGGCCTCAAACGACTCACCGCCCATTCGGCGATATACGGTCTCAGCGACGTACTAGGCCGGTCCATGGCCTACCTGCTGGTACCGGTGTACACCCATGTCATGCCCGTGGAGGAATTCGGCTACTACGGGCTCGTGTATACCTTCATCGCACTGACGAACGTCCTTTTCCTCTATGGCATGGATTCGGCCTTTCTCAGGTACTACGTGCTCGCGGAGGGGCGCAAGCGGGATACGCTGAGCACCGGCTACCTCACCATGCTGTGCACGTCAGGCGGACTCGCCGTGATCATCTTCCTGTTCGCCGCCAGGATTGCGCCCCTTATCGCCGTCTCCGCTTCCCTGACTTCGTATATCCAGCTGGCCGCCGCGGTACTGGCGCTGGACGCCCTGAACGCCATTCCCTTCGCGCGGCTCCGGGGAGAGGGCAAGGCCACGATGTTCGCCTCCCTCAAGCTGATGAAGGTGATGATCGAACTGGGCGGAAACTGCTATCTCGTCGTCGTGCTCGATATGGGGCTGCAGGGGATTCTGATCAGCAACATCGCGGGATCCGGGATCGTTTTCCTCATCCTGGCAGGCATAACCCTGCGGCACCTGTCCTTTTCCTGGTCTCGCGAAACCATGGGCCGGCTCTTGAAATTCGGCCTGCCCTACGTACCCGCCGGCGCCTGCATCATCATCATCGAGACCATCGACCGGCTGATGCTGGAACGGATGGCCGGTACGGAAACCCTCGGTATCTACCATGCGGCCCGGAAGCTGGGCGTCGGCATGCTTGTCTTCGTCACCATGTTCAGGCAGGCCTGGCAGCCTTTCTTCCTGGAGACTTCCAAAGAGGAAAACCCCAGGCCGCTGTTCGCCCGCGTGCTGACCTACTTCCTGGCCATCGCGGGCGCAGTCTTCCTGGCACTTTCCTTCCTGATCGACGACCTGGTCCGCCTTTCCATCGGAGGCTATACCCTCATCGAGGCGTCGTACTGGGAAGGGATCGGCGTGGTGCCGATTCTCCTCGCGGCCTATGTGCTGTACGGGATCTACGTCAACCTGACCGTGGGCGTCTACCTGGAGAAGAAGACCATCCTGCTCCCCTTCATCACGGCCGCGGCGGCCCTGGTATGCATCCTGACGAATCTCTGGCTTATCCCGGAACTCGGCATGTTCGGAGCGGCAACGGCCTCGGCGGCCGCCTACGCGGTGATGGTGACCGGTTTGTACCTGTTGGGACGGAGGTATTACCCGATACCCTACGAGTATATACGACTGCTCAAGGTGATCTTCGTGTGCGGAATGCTGTTCGCGGTGCGTATCCTCACCGAAAGCACCTGGCCCTGGGAGGTCGCCCTGGTCGCGGTCTACCCGGTGGCACTGGCGGCGACCGGTTTCTTCAACGCCGGGGAAGTGGCGTCCGTGAGACGATACCTTCGCCTTCGCGGATCGTGATCCACTGGCCGCCTTCGACCCCGGTTACGACGTCTCTCGTGCCGCCGGGCCAGTCCACGATGACCGAATCCGCCCCGGTATGGGCGCCGAGTCCGAAATGCGCCCGGAGGTCATTGGCCGCCAGATAGCTGTAGGCACTTCGGATTTCCCGCGTCTGGCGTACGGCGTCCGTGACCACGGTAACCCGCGCGCCGATGCCGTTGCGATTGCTTCGGACACCCTCCGTCTCGACGAGCAGACTGGCGGGATCGGCGGGGCCGCCGCCTGCCGCGCCATACCCGCCTCCACCGTTTCCGCCGCTTCCGCCGATCCCGCCGCGCGCCCCCTGCCCCCCGGCGCCGTCGTTCCGCAGCAGCAGGGGGACGTCGTTGACCGTGGTGACCAGGATATCGACGTCGCCATCGTTGTCCACGTCGCCGAAAGCCGCACCCCGGTGCACGCGTTCCACCTGAAACGGCGCGCCGGCGCGGTCGCTGACGTCGGTGAAGCGACCATCCCCTTCGTTCCGGAACAGCTGATTGGTCTGCGCATAGGTGATCGTCGGATCAAACAGGGAGATATTGTCGATCACATGGCCGTTCGCCGCGAAAATATCCAGCCAGCCATCGTGATCGAAATCCCCGAAGGCCGTGCCGAAACCCAGGAAAAGGAGCGTGGGATTGCCCACGCCCGCGCCGAAAGTGGTTTCGGTGAACGTGCCGTTCCCGTTGTTCCGGTGCAGCGAATTGGGTTCCAGGGAAAAATTGGTCACGTAGATATCCGGCGAACCGTTCCGGTCGTAGTCTCCGAAATCCACGCCCATGCCCGCCCTGGCGACGCCGTCCTCGCCATAGGCCACGCCAGCCAGCAGGGCCTGGTCCGTAAACGTGCCGTCGCCATTGTTCCGGTACAGGAAGTCCGGCGTCAGGTCGTTGGCCACGAAAACATCCGTCCATCCGTCCCCGTCGTAGTCGCCTCCCACGACCCCGAGGCCTTTTCCGTCCGGATTCGCGATACCCGCCGCCACGGAAACATCCGAAAAGGTCCCGTCGCCGTTGTTCCGGTACAGCAGGTCGGCCACGCCCTCGTAGATATCGGGCCCGCAATAGGACTGGATGCCGTCCCGGGAGCATCGCCTGTTGGCCTCGAAGTCGAACTCGACGTACACGCACACGTACAGGTCAAGGTGGCCGTCCCGGTCGTAGTCCAGAAACGCCGCGCTGGTCGAGAACGTGGGGTTTCGGGGTACCGACAACCCCGCCTGGCCGGTCACGTCCCGGAAAGTCCCGTCGCCCCTGTTCCGGTAGAGGACGTTTTCCCCGTAGTTCGTGACGAACAGGTCGTCGTCGCCGTCGTTGTCGTAATCCGCGACGGCCATGCCCATCCCGTAACCGCCCTCATTACCCACGCCGGCCTGGTCGGTCACGTCCGTGAAGGACCCGTCGCTCTCGTTACGATAGAGGGCGCTGGACAGAGGCCGGTCCGGTTCGAAACCCGGGATCGCCGTGCCGTTGAGCAGGTAGATGTCGAGGTCGCCGTCCCCGTCGTAGTCGATGAATCCACCGCCGGACGCCACTGTTTCGACGAAGTAGTAGCGGCCCGTCTTGCCGTTGGTATGGCGGAAGGAGATGCCGGCGGAAGGTGCGATGTCCGTGAATTGAACGACCGGCCGGACCGCTTCCGGCTCATTGGCGGGACGGCCGCAGGAAGGGAGAATGGGGGAAAAGAGGACAAGGGGCAGGAGTACAAGTACCGCAACCCGGGGGCGTGGGGACGCCGAAACCCGGCATATAGCATGCATGAGACTACTGATCCTCCCAGCGTCCATGCGCCCGACCAGCGCCCGATTCAACGGCGTTTTCTTATAAGTACCACGGCCATGGCCACAAGGACCAGGGCACCCAGGCTGATGCCAGCGACGAGAAAACCCGATACCGGTTCCCTGATCAGGGGAACCTCGAAGGTTGCGCGGGCGTACTTGTCGCCGCCCAGCGGGAACTCAACGGAGGCATTGTGTATGCCCGGAACGCGGCGCGTCCATAGTATCGGCCTGTCTATGGCCTCGCCGACGGTATCGTGGTAGTGCGTGAACATGTTCCCGTCCGGGTCCTCTATGCTGAGCCGGATGACGCCGGGATAGTAAGTGCCCGTGCCTTTCAGCTGCGCGTAAACGACAAACCGGGCGTTGCCTCCAAGATCGTATGCCTTGAACGTCAGCGTATAGGCTGGTTCTATTTCCATGAAGACATCGACCACGGCCTGTTCCGAGTAGGTATAACCAACAAAAGTACCGCCAGCCACATGGTCTTCGTCAGGCACCGTACCGCAGCATATTAAGGCGGCAGTCGTTAAGAGTATTGCGAAACGTCCTTGCACCGACTCAACTCCTTGGGAAAGAAATCCTATACCTGACGATACGACCCGCGTCCAATTCCACGAAGTAGATGCGACCCTGGCGATCCACATGCATGGGAACGCCGCTTACGTCCAACTTCGCCGTCATCTCCCACTTTCCTTCCGACGTAAAGAAATCGTACCACCGATCCAGCTTCGTCATCTTGAGTTGCGGCATGCCCATCGCGTTAAGGCCTATCTGTTCGAACTCCTGATACTCTATGGCGTTCATGACACGGCCTTCGGGCAACAAGGCCAATCCACCTGAAATACCCACTGGAGGAGGGCCCAATACGCCGGCTCCCCAGCGCCCCATTGGAACCACTTTGAAAGGCGTAGTTCGATGGAACTCCAATTCCAGCCCGTTTACGCGATCAAACTTCCGTATCCAGTAGGGGTGTTTCGATGAAACAAAGACATACCCGTCCACAGTTGTTTCCATGGCCGCGTCTGAATAAGCGATGAACTGATCGAAAGTCCCTATACGGCGCAGATCCTCACCAGGGTTATAGAATTTATCTAAAGGATTGCCGGATGGACTGAATTTGTAGATCAACTCATGCTGTGTAATGACGAAGATGAGTACATTGCCCTCGGCGTCAATGCGTATGCGGCGGGGCTTGGTCACCTGCGTGCTCCAGATGTCCGCAAAAGTAAAATCCGGATTGAACACCGTTACCCGGTCTAGTTCACTGTCCAGCACATAGAGTTTCTGGTCGTCATCCAGCACCATATCCACCGGCACCGAGAACTGAAGGGGGCCAACCCCTTCCGATCCGACGGAGGCCAGTAAACTGCCGTCGTCCGAGAATTTGAGAATCCGTTTCTGCACCGCATCGGCGATGTAGATGTTGTCATCCCTGTCCGTAGTCACTCCGAAAACCGAAGAGAAGGTCTCCTCAGATCGACCGTCTATCACCATGTCTTCGATCAGGTTCACGTCGGCCGTCTGATCGGGCGGATGTCTAATCGGCGCGTCGCTGATTACCCGGGAAACACCGGCCACAACTTCAATCCTTCCACGCCACTGACCATCATCGGGAGCATCGCCGCAACCCGATACGAGTGCCGCAGCCGCCAGGACCGACAGCACTACGCGCTGTACCCGCCTCATACGTCTCTCCTTCTGTTCTATGAACCGTTTCTGTCTTTTTTGATTTCTTCCCACTTTTTCAACAGTTGGGAGTTTTCCGGCTCGATCCGGATCGCTGCTCGCATCGCCTCGTCCGCCGCCCTGTACTCCCCTCTGGCGTTGAGCACAACTGCCTTTGTTTCATAGGAAAGGGAGTTCGGGGCGATCTGCACGGCCTTGTCGGCCAACGCCAGTGCGCGGTCCAGGTTTTCACCATGCCGGGTATGAAGCCATGCCAGATTCGTGTAGGCATCCACAAAGGTCGAATCCAGCAGGATAGACTGCTGGTAGGCACTGCGGGCTTTTTCAAATTGTCCGAGTTGCAGGTAAGTCACACCCAGGTTGTTGTACGCCTCCACAAAGCTCGGTGCGAGATCCGTGGCGATCCTGAATTCACTGACCGCCTCCTTATAGCGTCCGATCCGCGTCAGGGCCGTAGCCAGATTGTAATGCGCCTCCGCCATGCGCGGATGCAGCCGTACCAGGTCTTCCGCCTTTTTCACCTCTTCCTGAACGGTTTTGAGCTGCTGAAATCTATCGAGAAACTCAACCGCTTCACCCTGCCGGCCCAAAGCGTTCAGCGCGTTGCCCAGCGCCAGGTATGGCTCGGAATAGAAGGGGTCTGACTTGATGGCCCGATCGAAAGCGTTCAGCGCTTCTTCATGACGTTGCTCAAGGAGGTAGGCCGTACCTACATTGTACAGCAGGGAAGCCGATTGGGGATCCAGGGCGATGGCCTTTTCGTAGAAACCGATCGCTCGTTCCGCCTCTCCAATACGCATGTTGCTCAGGCCCAGTCCACTGAGCGCCGCCACCGATGTTTCGTCTATGCGCAAAGCATTCTCGTAAGCCTGAATGGCCCGGTCCGGTTTCCCCTCGCTTAAAGCGATAACACCGAACTGGATGTAAGCTTCTATAAATCCGGGATCGTGCCGTATCGCTTTTCGAAAGGACTCCCTCGCTTCCTCCAGTTTCCTCTGGCCGAACAATACACGACCCATCGCGTAATGGGCTTCGACGTAACCGGGATCAACGCTCACGGCGTTGCCATAGGAAACGGCCGCCTCGCCCAAAGCGCCGAGTTCCTCCTCCGTGAATCCTCGGCTGAACTGAAACAGGGGGTTATTGGGCTCGAGCGTAGTCGCCTCAACCAGGGACCTTATCGAATCCACCAGCCTGCCGGTGATCTGATAGGCCTTCCCCAGATTGTAGTGCGCATCCGCCCGCTCGGGATCGAGTTCCACTGTAAGGCCGAACTCTTCGATTGCGTTTTCGTACTTTTCCTGTCGGGCGTAAAGTAGTCCGAGATTAAAATGTGCGTCGCTGTCTTGAGGCCGCAGTTCGAGGACTACCCTGAAGGCCGATTCCGCCGTGGCCAGCTTTTCAAGAGACAGGGCGGCAAGCCCAAGGTTAAAGTAGTTATCCGGATCTTCCCTGTTTTCCTCGATCAGCCTCCGGAAATGTATCACGTCACTATGAAGACGGCTTTCGTCCTCAAGCGTCAACTGCCTGGGACGTTGAAGTTCCCGGGGAGGATCGTATATGTTCGTGATATAGGGACCGGTATCCGCAAGTAAAGGAATCAATAGAAGAAGAGCGGCAAAGATGATGTTGCGCATAGGCCAAAGTCGAACCGCAGACCGGGTTAAGTCTCAACGTCGGGCCGGAGCCAGAGCAGGAAAGATCGAAGGACTGCAGTTGCCAGGCACCTGTCAGTCGAAATAGGAACGGATGCGGGCGAGAAAGGTTGGTCCTTGTGGCGGTGAGGAAGCCTGCGTCTGATTGCGTGGCCTGAGCGTAGTCACGTCGGTGGCGACAGTCATGTCTTTCTGCGTCCACTTCTTGAGGTCCGCGAGCGGTTTAAACGCTCTCCTGTAAATCAAGTCCGTATGGACATCTACCTGAGCGGCGTCAGACGGCATTTCAAACGTATAGACGGAGATATCGTTTTCCCGGGCCCTGATCCGGGTATCTTCGACGATGCGAGTCGCCTGCCAGTCCATAACATGGGAATTGCCTTCGTCGTCACCGAACACGAGGGCGAATCCTTTCCCCGGATACCCCGCGTAATTACCCTCTTTCAGGTCGCCTTCTCCGCCGTAGACGGGTACCCGATGGTCCCCGGTGTAACGCAGGGTATCCCCGTTTTCCAGTACCGGCGTTACCAGGAGCAGCATATTCCGTATCGTGATACCCGATGGAATATGATGTCCCGTATTAACGTTGCGCACGTTAACGGTGACGGTCAGTTCTCCCTGAGACGCTACGGCATCAATGGCCAGGGTGGCGGCGTTCGCCAGCAGCTTCTCCGTCGCACCCGGAAAGTCGTGAGGTTTTACAGTGGACGCGTCCCGGTCCGACACCGGCGTCCAGAACTTATCGGCGTCACCGTCGACGAAGGTACCCAGGCTGTGACCCAACTCCGGCTTCATGTGACAGTCCTGGCACTCTATTCCCATGGCCGAGTACGGACTTTCCTTCCACTCCCGGTAAGTATCCATGAACGGAAGGCCGTGTTCGTTCTTATGCTGGTGGCAGGCGGAACAGTAGTCACTGCTCTGAAACTGGGGGTTGTAGCTGGCAATCATTGGCGAGGTATGCTCAAAACCCGGGATGGGAGAAAAGTTGACCACGTCATCATATGGCCCGTACACGAACATCGGCGGCAGTCGCCCGGAGATTCGCCTTTGTTCCCTTTCTTCCGCCATACTGACCCGATGCAGGGTAATGGATCCATGGACTCCGGCTTTCTCATTGACCTCCACATTCTGTATCTTATGGCAAAAGTCGCAATGGATACCGGCACCGTCCACCGAACCCGCTTTTCGTTCATACTCTGCCCGTTCGAGTGTCTTGTACCCTATCTCCGTGGGGTAGGCCACGATCGTTCGGTTGTAAACCACCTTCAAATCGGTCTTCCCTGGCGAGTTGACGGCGGCCGTCGGCGCGTGACAGTCGGCACATTCTCCCGGGTCATCCGGAAAGTCCAGCCGGAAACCCGGACCAACGTTTTCGTTTCCCTCCGCGTCCGTACCATCATAGAGGTTTATCGTCCACGGATTATCCACGCCCTTGGCGTGTTGCGAAGTGCTCCATTGATTATAAAGTTCGCGGTGGCACAGGTAGCACGTAGGCTCGAAATGGCACAGGTTGCAGCCTTCCTCGAAACCCGTATGTGACTGCAGCCGCAGACTCTCCAGTTCTTCGGGTTCGGTACGCAAGTCGACCAGTGACCGGTGAGGGGTAATGAAATCGTACTTGCTGTCATCTTCGTCCGGCACCTTTTCCATAACTATCGTTGTGTATGAAGTTTTCGGATCTACCATGACACCGCCGTTTATCCAACCTTCCTTTCCGGCGGCGATGACGAAATCCTGCAGTTGTTCGCCTGGTATTTCCAGCGTAAACCTTCCATTTGAATCGGTGACAACAAAATCCGGACTGCCGTGTTCCCGCACGCGGACACCAGGAATCGGCGTCTTGCCATCCGTAACCACGCCGCTGACCTGAATAGCCGCGGCATCCATGCTGAAGAACGCACAGCACAGTGAAACAATACTCATAGATATGAAGTACGGTAATCGCATGTTCCTGGCAATCCCACCTATGCTCGGTTCACGAACGAATCCAACCAATTCTTCTATACAAACGGAATCCCTCATCGAACAGACTGAGGGATTCCTACTTCCCTACTATTCATTCCACCATTAGCGTCTACTGGTACCAATGCTAGAAACCAACGCCAACGGATATACGATGTAGATCATCAAGGAGTTCGAACTGGGTGTAGGCGTAGTCGATGTTAAGACTCAACTCACCCTGGCTGAACCTCAGGCCGGCACCCGCGGAAACACCCTCATCCTGGCCGCCGCTGTATCCGACTTTCCAACCGACACGACCTGCGATGTAATCGTTTACCCACCATTCGATTCCCGTATTGAGTACTGAATCGTACTCACGGAGCTTCCAGAGTTCGGCGCTGATCATGACGCTTCCCACCGGAAGTGACGCCGGTTCGCCAGCAAATCCGATCCGGAATGTCGTGGGCAGAATATCTCTGGCATTGGATTCATCAATAAACTGCATATCCGGCCCGAAATTCTGAAACGACGCGCCAATACGGAAGTTTCTAAAATCGGTGGTGTAAATGGTACCCGCGTCGAACGCGACTGCCCTGCTCGTTCTGTCGATGTCGGTTGCGCCGCTCGTACCCTCCGAAATGAACTTGACGGATCCGCCCACCGCGAAAGAATCCGTCAATCGACGCGCGTAGCTTGGACCGATCGCCAGGTCGGTGACCGTGAAGTTCTGGCCAGCCGTATCAAACTGGTGCGTCGGGTCCGTCGAAGTAGTAAAGGGTATATCGCCGGAAAGCAGCGAATGCACACCTAAACCAACGGCACCGTTGTCACCGAGATTCCACACCAGGGCGGCGCTGAACAGCGTCATTTCCGCAAAGTACTGTGTATATGAGACACCTACCGCGCCTCTGCCCTCTACGAACACCATGGTCGACTGATTAGTCAGTGCGGCGAATGCTCCCAGATCCGTGTAGGACGTGGCAGAAGACGCGAGTCCGGCGGCGCGCGCGTTGGAATCAACCGTCAGAAACTTCGTCGCGGCGCTTCCGCTTTTGGAAACCTGGGCATGTGCCGGGACTGACAGGGCCATCAGCAATCCCGCGATCATACCCCATCGAACGAATGCTTTCATTGGAAATCCTCCCAGAATCAGGTTTGTCCTGCACTCCGGTTACCTAATGGGAGTGCAGGACTTGCCGTTCCTTACCGCCGGACGTATAGCTTCAGGGTCTTCGTGTAGTTCACACCGCCAATTTCAGCTTCGACGACGATGATGTAAAGACCGCTGGAAACGGGAACGTTCGAATTGTTCTTCAAATCCCATTCGTCCACACCGCCGGTCGACTTTGACGTCGGCACCGAGAACTGCCGAACCTGCAATCCCGCCGCGTCAAAGACCGTGACCCGACTCGGAACCGGCATATTGAAGAACTTCACGGACTGCGATCGCGTTGCCAAGTCCCACTGGGCCTGGAATACGAAGGGGTTGGGCGCAACGGTCATCTTGTCGAAGAATTCCGGCTGGCCGCTAACCACCTCGTTTCGAACGATCGTGGTCGGGATGACGTCCTGGCCCGGAACCTGCGGTCCAATGGTCAGACCGCGATACGGCCACTGGCCATGCCAGCGTCCGTCCGTGCCGTTCGCATTCATCGTGTAGAAGCTTTCCAGGCCGTTGACCGTACGGGCAATTTGCTGCTGCGTCGAGCTCTGATCGAGCACGTAATTGTCGAAATCATACTGAACAGCGCTCTCGTTGTCTACCGCGGCAACATAGTACCAGTAACTGAAACCGATCAGTACGGAAGGATCTTCGAACATGTATCCGCTCTTGCCAACCAGGCGGGGATCCGTTTTGATACCGCCCACGCTGGTGATCTGCGTATCACCCGATCCTATGGCGTCGCCATAACGATCCGGGAAACTGCTTACCCCGAGCGCCGTAGTCGCGCCTAGCCCATTGTTTGTCTCCACGATCTGGGCCGAACTGGGCTTCGTGGTGATGGTATCATCCTCGAATCCCGGAATCCGCCTGTCTGCGGACAACGGGTTCGGATAAGTTACCTCTTCGGGCGGGCTCAGCGTGTTGACCTGATTGCCTCCACCGCCACCGAATTCCGCAATCTGGACGTATGGTCCGACAAAATTCGGCGCCGCGAAGTTGTTCACCAGCCTGGGCGATACGAAGTCATACACCCGGCCGATATTGAAGTCGGCGCCGAGCGTCAGGCCTTCATGGATAAACCGGGCGTACGGATGGCCCTGCTTGACGGCAGATGAAGTCGGATCGCTCACGTCCGTTACGGGTGACGCGCCTTCACTCAGACCCATACTCGGCGGAATCATCGTGCTATTGTAACCGACCGGGTGGGCAACTGTCGCCGTCGGGAACTGATCAATGAACCCCGAAGCGCGGTAGACGCGGTACTTCGCGAAATCAATGGTTCCGCGGCCCGGATCAACGGCCGTTTCCGCGTTATTGGCCCACGCCAGCGCGATCGTACCGTTATTCGTCGGGAACACGGAAAGCGTCGGAGCAGGCGGCGGGTGGAACAACGCGCCGCTGTCGGCACCTCGACCGAGGTTCACGGTCTCGGTCATCGCTACGCCGCCGGCGTCCCGCACAACCGAACCATCCGCGTTGTACATCGGAATAACGCGGTCATTGGATCCATCCCAGTAGTACGTATCATTGGCTGGATTGTACTTGCGCTGCATCCAGACGTCCTGCGCCCGGAGATACACGTCGTACGCACCGTCTTTACCGGCGCCCGCCAGGTCAACGTGCCAGATGGTCAGGGCCCCGCCGGGAGCCTTCGTGTACGGACCCCATCCCAACGCGTTCCGAATACAACCGGGGCCGGAAGTCTCTTCCTTGGTGTCGGCGCCCTCATACGGATCCGGTACGATGCCGGCGAACACGCCGTCGAGATCGAAAAGGGTTATGTGGTCGTACATTCCCTTTCTCAGACCGACGCCGGCACTAAGGCCCGGATTGTTGGCCTGCGTCAGGTTACGCGGGTCGCCCCAGAGCATTCCCATGCCTTCGGCTTCCTGCCCGGTCTGCGTCTTGGCGGTCCAGGTGCTGATATCCGTCCTGTCGGTCATAAGGCCGCCACTTGTGAACAACGTCGCGTTAGCGGTAATGTCACCCGTAACCGCGTTGTTCCGGATCGTAGCGTCGGTCAGATACTTCGTCATACTTCCGATGTACCAGTTGTACACACCCCGGAGGTCGGCCACCCACCACTCGTGGGTCTGAAACACGCCGATGGATGGCGCTTCGAAGATGTCCAGCGCCGCTTCGGCGTTCAGATCTCCCATCGGCCCCCTGCCATCGCCCTCCAGCACCATCAGAGAGGCCTCGCCCACGTGCATGGGATTGAAGAGGCCGAGGGTCGTGTTCCAGAGATAAGTGTCCACACCATCGATATTCGGATCATCTTCGTCGAACATGGTGACCAGGCCGGAATAGAAACGCGGCCCGTAAGGCGGCCGATCGAACCGACCTGAATTGATCAGATCCACCGGGGTCGCGAGGGGCATGGTCCTGCGAAACACGCCGGGAGGCTGCTTATCGTCACCGCCGCCTCCACCGGAGACGCCCCCGCCCTGCGGAGAACGGGCCACCCCGATATCGAAATCGTAGTTGAAGATCGCGAAGAAATTCTTGATGACGATATCTTTCTGGACGTTCGATCCATCTAACAGTATGTCAACTTCGCCCGTAACGTCCAACACGTTGCGGAGAAGAATGAAATCGTTGGTATGGCCGTAGCCGTAACTGAAACTGTACGACTGGCGATGGACATCAACACCGTTGTTGGTCCTGAATGTCGTGTCCGTAATAAACGGCTCACGGTAACCTCCCGGGCCTACGGTGCCGCCACCGAAACCCGCGCTTCCCATGCCGCCCTGATCCGACCAGTAACCCGTAGGTTCCTTGACGCTCTGGAGCTTCGGGAATCTGTAGACGTTGTTGGTGCCTACGAAAGCACCCTCAACGCGGTCGCTTCCGGCTCCGGCCGTCGACACGTCGGGAAGATACGCGGTGATCCCGAAGGCGCTCGCCCATAGCGGCTGGTCAAACCCGCCCGTCGGGTACGTAAAAGAAGGGAAACCCATTGACGGCGCCATGCTTCGGCCGGAACCGCGCCAGCCGTTGTGGGTGAAGGTGTCGCTCAATTCCGAATTCATATTGACCATGTAGCGGTTGCCGGCAAGAAAATGTGGCTGTTTTTCGCCTATGGCCAATTCATGCGGGATCCGGCTGCCTTGCTGAGCAGCGCTGGATCCAGACGGAGCATCAGGCCGGGCGTTGAGATATTGGGACATCCCAAAAACCGCCAATGCCGTGACTGCAACCGCGCCGGCTATAACATATCGACGCCAATTCTTCAAAACGAACCTCCTTTGCCGGCGACGTTCAAATGAAACGCCGCCAGAGCATTCGGGTCGTGGAAGCACGCCATTGCCGCGTGCTTCCACGAATCTTGTGAAACTACCAGGACAGGTTGAGGCCTACCCATATATCGCGCGGTTGATTGCCCTGGGTGCCGATCCCGCCGACGGGTCCGCCGCTTATCCCCACCGGATCGCCGCGCCGCTGCCAGCGGTCGGAAGCCGAAAAGGTGGAGCCCGTAATGACACTGTAGACGTTTACGCGATCGAAGATGTTGTTGACCTGGGTGAATACACCAAGACTCACGTTGCCCAGATCGAACGACTTCTGCGCGTAAAGATCGGTGGTCCAGGTCCAGGGGGATCGCCTGGACGAGGCAAGCAGCCCGAGGGGATCAATGACGTCCTCACTCGACGTACGGTACTGATTGCCGCTTTGCGCCTTGGTCAGGAACGACGCGGTTATCCCGTAAGGAAGCTCCAACAGCAGGTTCGTTACTATACGGTGACGCCGATCAAACTGCGTATATTCCCGTATATAGGTCACCGGCACAGGCGTGCCGTCCACGAAATCTGAGAAAGAAGTCACCGTATCGCCGTTGCGTTCGCGAAACGACAGTGGCGTAATCAGATCAGTGGTAAACGCCAGGGTGTAATTGGCTCGCAGAGAGAAACGGTTTGCCATCTGCCGCCTGAACGAAAGCTCAAGACCCCGGGTATCCTGCGCATAAGTGGGAAGCAGGACGGAGATCTCGCGCTGAGAACCGCCGATGAAGTCGGTCTCAGGAGCGAAAAGCCACTGCAGCGGAAGACTGTTCACATCGCGGAAATACCCGGTGGCATCCAAATAATACCCCGGATAAATCTCCGCCTGCAAACCCATTTCGTAGTTCGTCGACTTCTGGAACGGCAAGTCCGGATTGCCGTGATTCCTTTCGAACGGAGAGGACTGTACAAGACCGTCGTACAGGTCATTCAACGGAGGACGCTGGTTGAATATACCGTACGAGTAGTGCAACGCCGCCCGGTCCGTGATCGGATGGGAAATACCCAGCCGGGGCGCCAGCGCGGTCTTTATCGAAGGTTCGATGGTCCGGTAGTCCGGGTCGTCGTGAATGGTAAGCGGGCCCGAACGCGGACGGAACGGATTGATCGCATTGGCGTTCGCGTTGAAGATATCCAGACGCAGTCCCGCGTTCACCACCAGGCTGCCGTATTCGATACGGTCCTGCATGTACGCGAAGTACTCGTACGGGTAGACGTGAGTCTGCCGCCCCGACAACGGAAGGATACTATTGGTCGGGTCTATGTTCAAATCGTTGAAAAGCGGCACGGCGGCGCCACGTGCGGGCCCCCGGGCGTTCTCCTCGAAATCATACAAGGTAATTCCGAGGCCCGCCTTGAACTGATGGTTCGACGTTACCTGGCTGGTGATGGAGAAGTTGGCGTCGGTCTTGAACGGGCGCAGACTTTGGTAATTACCGAAATCGATGTTATGGTATGCTTCGTCGCCATACGTCCAATATCCGCCCTGAGTGCCCTGCTCCGTCGGGTTGTAGCCTAGAGAAGTGATGAATGCCGGCGTATCGCCCGGAAGCGGCTCTTTCCCGTACTTGGGGTTGTAACGTTCGTTGTACTCGCGCAAATGACTGAAACGGACTTCGTAGAAAGTGCGCGAACTGAGCGTGTGGGTGAAAGCCAGGTTTAAATGCAGGCGTCCGTCGTAGGCCTGGTTTCTTCCTTCGGCGATGTATTTCCAACCGTATGGCGTGCTGCGTTGCCCTTTCTTGCTGAAGAAACCCTCATCTTCGATGAGCCCGGACATGGACAGCTTCATACTGGTCCTCGGCCGGTAAGTCGCCTTGACGAATGCATTCATCAGACGGCTGTAGTCGTTAGGATTCCGACCCCAGCTTTCGTTGAACCGACCGGAAGCGAACCAGTTCAACTTGCCGCCCAACGGTCCGCCCATGCCGAAGTCGATCTGCACCGGGCGCTTCTCGGTCCGGTTGTTGCGGGCGAACGCATTGTACTTGTCAGGATGAAAAACGCGGTCGACGGCGCCACTGACACCTGCGGCGACCGGAGCGCCATTGGTGAGATACGAGAAATTCAGGGACTCGATCTCCGGATTGATCCGATCATAGTCCCAGTAGTAGTTGTCGCGGCTGTAACTCGCCGTCCAACCGTCCGCGGGGCCGGTCGTGATCAATGTATCGAACGGGTCTTTCAGCCTCAGGCCGTCGTCGATCCTGGCCGGATCGTTGTTGAACTCGTTCGTCTTCTCGATCGCGTCGTTTATCGCGGTGCGCAGATCATCTTCCGACAAGGTGCCGGCCCGGTACGCGTCGGCCAGGTCCATGTCCGGCGGCTTGGCCCAGTTGAGTCCCTTCTGGCCCAGGGTGCGGTATTCGAAGTTACCGCTGAATTGCGAACCGCCGTCCCTCGTTACAACCGAGGTGATACCGGACAGCGCATTCACGTACTCCGCGTTGAACGTACCCGTCTTGACCTCGAGTTCCTGAATCATGTACGGATTGATCTCAAATGCCTGGTTCCTGTTTCGATGCTGGCCCGTCACCGTGGAACCGTCGACCGTGGTCTGCTGGTCCTGGGCTCGGCCGCCGCGGAGATTTCCGGCGAAGCTGCCCGCCGTGGTCAGGACCACTTCGGCGATATTCACGACGGGAAGCGCCTGAATTTCCTCGGCCTGCACGATGGTTCTCGTGGAGGTAAGGCTCTTCTCGACCAGGTCCCGCGTCGCCACGACCTCGACCGCTTCGGCGGACTCGAGAATCGTGGATTCCAGTTCCAGGTTGAGCGTGGTGGTCAAATCGGCGTTCACCACCGTATCCACGACCCTCAACGGGACGTAACCAATGACGTTTACCATCAGGGTATAGGTGCCGGGCGGCACGTTCAGGATGAAGTACTCGCCCATGTCATTCGCCATCGCGCCCATTACCGTGCCCTCGATGCGAACACTGGCTGCCGGCAACGGTTCCCGCGTCGCCTGATCGACCACGACACCGGAAATCTTACCCAGCGACAACTGCGCCAGCGCATCTGTCGAGAAACTGAGCAATAACGCAAAGGCGAAGGCGAAGCGTAAAGCTCGTGAAATTATCGTAGACATCAATTCACTCCTCGTTTAACAGAGCCCTTCTGATTATTGTCAGCTTGCCCCGGCCTGCTGACGGTATCTTAGCGTTGCAGACTCAACTTCAAAAGCAGAACAAACGTACTTCTTTGAAAACTCACCTCCCTCCGGCGATGGTAATGGGGCATATAGATAGTATGTTATGAGTAGATTCTGAATACCTTATTAAAGTAAGACGGTCGCGTGCAAGGGCGTGAACACGCGACGAAACATCCGGTTATTGAGCGTCAGGAATCCATCCGCTTATCAGACGCAAACAGCGTGCCAGATTTCGAACGGCCTGTCGACACGTATCCGGATGTATTCGAAACTCCTTGGGACGCTAAGTAATACAAGGCCACTTATCCTAATTCGCCATCTGACCAAAGTTCGATGCGGATGTCAAGAAACACGAAATAAATTTCATCCTTCCACAAGGACTGAAACGAATTGCATAACACATAATCACGCCCCGAGTCCATTACAGTATTGTACTCATCGCAACGCACCGCGACCGCCGCCAGATCTTCCTTGACTTTATATCCGGCTCCGCATAAGGTGTTGCGCTGGTAATGGTTCGGTTGTTGTTGAGTTATTCGCTTTCAGCGAGTTATAAGTATATATCCGGGCCTTTTCATAGTCAACATTTTATTTCACTTTTTTAAAATAGCAGCGGGGATGCAGGCAGAAAAAGTGGGTTCGCATGGAAAACAGGGCATGGTTTCAGTGCATTGAAGGCTGCAGCGAAACCTATCCTCTGAACGAAGTCATCTATCGATGCCGTGTCTGCGGGGGGCTTCTCGACGTCGCCCATGACCTGGAAAGCCTCAGGGCTCGAGGCGCCGCGGCCTGGATGAGATTGTTCGACGAGCGGTACCGGCGGACGGAGTATCCTTACGGAAGTTCAGTCTGGGGAAAGAAGGAATGGGTCTGCCCCGCGGTGGATGATCAGCACGTCGTCTCCATCTACGAGGGCGGCAGCAACCTGTTCTGGGCCGAGCGGCTCGGCAGGGAACTCGGCCTCGGGGATCTGTGGGTGAAACAGTGCGGAAACAACCACACCGGTTCATTCAAGGATCTGGGCATGACCGTGCTGGTCTCCATGGTGAACCAGATGATGGCGGAAGGCAAGGAGATCAGGGGGATCGCGTGCGCGTCGACGGGAGACACCTCGGCTTCGCTGGCGGCCTACTGCGCTTCGGCGGACATCCCGGCCATCGTGTTTCTGCCCAGGGACAAGGTTTCCGTGACCCAGCTCATACAGCCCATCTCCCACGGCGCGCTGACCCTGTCGCTGGACACTGATTTCGACGGATGCATGGAGATCGTCCAGCAGGTGGCGGAAAGCGAGGGCATCTACCTGGCGAATTCCATGAACTCCCTGCGGCTGGAGGGCCAGAAGACGATCGGGATCGAAATCTGCCAGCAGTTCGACTGGGAGGTGCCCGACCTGATCATCATACCCGGCGGAAACCTGGGCAATGTCTCCGCGCTGGGCAAAGGGTTTCTGATGATGGAGGAGCTCGGGCTGATCGACAAGCGGCCGCGCATCGTCTGCGCGCAGGCGGAACGGGCCAATCCGCTCTACCAGAGCTACCTGAAAGGGTTCGGCGCATACGAACCCGTCCATGCCGGGGAGACCGTTGCCAGCGCCATTCAGATCGGCAACCCCGTCAGTTACGAACGCGCCGTGCGCGTGTTGAAGGCCTTCGACGGCAAGGTCGAACAGGCCACGGAGGACGAAATCGCGAACGCCTCCGCCCTCGGCGACCTCACGGGACTCTACAACTGTCCCCACACGGGCGTCGCGCTGGCGGCGCTCTTCAAAATGGTCGAACGGGGCGAAATCAATGCCTCGGACCGCATCATCATCATCTCCACGGCGAACGGCCTGAAGTTCACCGATTTCAAAGTCGGATACCACGAAAACCGGCTGGATGGCGTCAAGGCGATACATGGACAGTCTCCCCTCGAACTTCCCGCCCGTTACGATGACGTGGTACGGGCGATAGACCGAGTGCTGGCATGATCGCGAAACCGCCCCGGAGGGCCGGCGCCGGCGCCCTGCTGCTGACCCTTGCCCTGCTCGTCCTCGCCTGCGGCGGCCCCTTGCAGTTCCGCGGGGCGTCTTCCGGGGCGGAACGCCGTCTGGCCGAGGATATGCGGCAGATCCTGGACCACCCGGATCTTGCGCCCATGACCATAGGCGTGAAGGTCGTATCGCCGGTCACGGGCCGGGTACTCTTCGCACGGCATTCCGACGGACTTTTCCATCCCGCGTCCAATACGAAGCTGTTCACCGCCATGGGCGTCCTGCGTACCATGGGGCCGGACTATCGCTACCTGACGAGCGTGTTCGCCGACGGAGACGCCTTTGCCAGGAGCGATACCCTCCACGCTTCGCTTTATCTGCTCGGGCGCGGAGACCCCATGCTGGAATCCGCGCACCTGGACAGCCTCGCGGCCATCGCCGCAGAACGGAGTGGGGCGCGGGTCATCGCGGGCGACGTCGTCGTCGACGACGCCTACCTGGACGGAGTACCTTATGGAGAGGGATGGATGTGGGACGACGTGCAGTACAGCTACTCCGCCGCACTGAACGCGCTCTCGGTGAACGGCAACAGCGTCATGATCGGCATATCGCCCGGCGCGGCTGTCGGCGCGCCCGTAACGGTCCGGGTTGATCCGCCCACGACGGCCGTCGCCTTCGAAGTGCAGGCCCTGACGACGGCGGCCGGGGATACGGCGGCCCTCGAACCGCTCCGGGTCGAACGGGACTGGCCGTCGCGGTCCAACAGGATCACGGTGACCGGCCGGCTTGGGATGGATGCGGAGGAGCGGGTATTCTACCGGTCCGTCGAAGAACCCGGATTGTACGCGGGCAACCTGTTCCGGGACGCGCTGCAGGCCCGCGGCATCCGCGTCACCGGACCGGTTCGAAAGGGGATCGCGCCTACGCGCGCCCGGGCGCTGGCGACGTTCCGGTCATCGCCGGTGACCGATGCCCTGGCCCATTTGCTCAAGGACAGCAGCAACCTCACGGCGGAACTGCTCATTAAAACCATGGGACGCCACGCGACGGGCGAGACGGGTACGACCGGCGACGGCCTGGCCACGCTGCGGCGGGTCCTGGCGGACTATATCGGCCTGGACCCCGACGCCTACCGGTTCGCGGACGGTTCGGGCCTGTCGTGGTACAACTACGTGTCACCCGACCAGATCGCGGACCTGCTCACGGCGGCGTACCATGATGCCGGGATCGGCGGGCACTTTCGAGAGGCATTGGCCGTCGCGGGGGTGGACGGCTCCCTGAAAAACCGGATGAAGGATACGGCGGCCATGGGCAATCTCAGGGCGAAGACCGGCACCCTGACCGGCGTGAGTTGCCTGAGCGGCTATGTACATACCCGGGACGGCGAACCCCTGGTTTTCTCGATCATGATGAACAATTTCGTCGGCCCGGCGTCGACGGCCCGGCGAACGCAAGATGAAATCGGCGTCCTGCTGGCGGGTTTCAGTCGAAAGTGACCTGATTGAATCAACTACCCGGAAGGGGTCGGACATGGCGGGTCCCAGGGATCCTCATATAGAAGGCCGGGTCAACCGGACGCACTATTCGAGCAAGACGGAGTTGTCGGCGCGGCTTTTCGCCGTCCTGGACCTGACGGTCGAGGACCGGGGGCTGAAACTGATCCCCCAGCTTTCCCGCGCGGTGAGGCGGGGAGAGGTCCTGGAACTCATCTGCACCGACGAAGAAGACGCGGGACCGGGTTCGAAAGTGAAACGGGCCGCCTACATCGGCTTCGCGGAAGTTTCGGAGACGGGCCTGCTGCTGTGCGGCGACACAGTCATCGTCAGTCAGGAAGAGATCGGAAAGATCGCGGGATTCGACGAGACGCATCTGCCCAACCACCTGAACGTCGTGATTCGATCGAAACGTGTCGGCACAGGCCGGGAAAGGGAACTGCCCCTGGACGTGCCGATTACCTTTTCCGGCATATGCGCGGACACGGACCGGGACATCGGATTCTGAGTCTCCGGCCAGCCCGCCTGGTCCGCCTTACCCGCTTTGCCCGCCCGGTCCGAAACCGGCGCGGCCGGCGGCGTTCTTTTCCACCTCATCTATCGCCCTCCGGCCAGTTCTTTGTGCAACGCGACGTAACTGTCGTATCGCTCCTGGGACACGGCGCCCGCCGACAGGGCCTTCCGCAGGGTGCAGTCCGGTTCGTGGACGTGCGTGCAGTCGTGAAACCGGCAGCCCGACAGATGGTCGCGCATTTCAGGGAACAGTTCCGGAAGCTCGCGCGGCGACACGTCCCAAAGGCTGAATTCGCGGATTCCCGGTGAATCGATAACCAGGCCGCCGGCATCGAGCCTGTGCGCGGCGAGATAGGTGGTGGTATGGCGGCCCCGGCCCGTCGTCCGGTTCACCTCGCGAATCCGGAGTCCCAGACCGGGCTGGACGGCGTTAAGCAGAGAGGTCTTTCCCGCGCCGGACGGACCGGCGATCGCGGATATCCTGTTTCGCAGCGTGGACTTCAGCACGTCGATCCCCTGCATGGTTACGGCGCTGGTCGTAATAACGCGGAAACCGCCCCTTTCGTAGATACCCGGGATATCCGGATCCGCGTCCGTCGCCAGGTCGATCTTGTTCAGGCAGATGACCGGGGCCAGATTGCCGGATTCCGCGGCCACGAGCAGGCGGTCCAGCAACTGCAGATTCGGCTGCGGGTCCCTCACGGCGAAGACGACGACGAGGTAGTCGGCATTGGCGATCATGATCTGTTCGACGCGACGCCGGCCGGGAGCGAGACGAGAGAGTTTCGAGCGGCGGGGAAGCACCTCTTCTATGGCGCCCGTTTCGCCCTGGTCCTCCACGACGCGCACGCGGTCGCCTATCGCCACGGGATTCACCGTGGCGATACGGCCGACCTGCTCCACGGAATGATGCTGGTTGTCCCGCTCCGGATAGATCAGCGCTTTCTTCATCCTGCTGCGCAGCGCGCAGGCGAAGATGCCGTGCCGGGTCTCCACGTCGAATACGCCCCGGTGTTCCCTGATTACGATGCCTTCCGTGGTATGCATGATCGAAGTGCAGGCTCCTGGTCTACGCCGCCCGATCCGCGCAAAGCTCGTACAACAGGCGGTGCATGACGAGTTCGGGGGGCAGCGCACTGGTTTTCAGGGCGATATCGGCCTCATACAAGGCTTCGAAACCGTGCTGAAGATCGCGGCCCGCCAGCAGCCGGGACTGGGCGGCGTAGCGGTTGTAAAACCGGTTGAACCCCCAGCCCAGCTGCAGTTTCTTCTTGATGTCGTCATCGGTCCGGCGGTCCCGTTTCAAGAACCGGATCTTCCAGAGTATCACCAGATGGCGGACGAAGAGCGATATGACAGCCTGCGGCGCGTCGCCGCCGTCTATCGCGCGCTGGTAGGCGCCCAGCGCCCTGGCCAGGTCTTTCTCGCCTGCGGCCTCGGCGATATCGAAAACAGAGCCGGCGCGGACGGGTCCCAGCGTGTTTTCCACGTCGCCGGCGGCTATCGTATCCCGTCCGCCCACGAACACGGCGAGTTTCTCCAGTTCACCGGCAAGCTCGCCCAGGTCGGTTCCCACGATGGTCTGCAACTGGTGCGCAGCCTCGGAGGTCAGCCGCTTGCCGTACTGCCGTGCGTGCTGCCGGAGCCAGGCCGGGACCCGCTCCGGAAACAGCGGATAGAACACCACGGAGACCGACTGGTCCGCCAGCCTCTGGTAGAGTTTCGTTTTCATGTTCACCCTGGGCGCCTCGAGTACCAGGACCGTACTCGGCGACGGCTGTCCGGCGTAACCCGCGACGGCTTCCCTGTCCGTCTGCGGCAACCGGTGGAAGTCCCTGACGACGACGACCCGGCGGTCGGTCATCATGGGCACCATGGAGGCGGCGGTCAGAATCGCCGTGGCATTGCTGTCATCGCCGTGCATCACGTCCAGGCAGAACGCTTCGGTCCCCGGATCGACGACCCGGGCGATCAGGGCGCGTATGGCCTCTTCCTTCAGAAAACCCTCGTCCCCCGAAAGGAAGTACACCGGATCGATCCGGCCCTGTGCTATCTGTTCCATCAACTGTTCGGGTTTCACGTCGGGTACCTTTCCGGCGTATTTACGGTTGAACATGTGCGTGTCCGGGACCGTAGCCCGCGTAAATCGGACTACGAAACCAGTCGTATACAATATATATTCAAGTCAAGCCGCCAGTAACTTTCCTTGTCCGCGTTCCGGGTCAGACCCGTACATGAATTCAGATCCATCGACATGCCACGTTCCAGTAGAATCGCGCTGAAAGACCGGCTCGAGGAACTCTACCGGTCTTTCGATCCGTCCATGATCTCGCCCGACCCCCTCGAAGTGGTAAGGCGGTACGACCGTCCCGCGGACCAGGAAATCGCCGGCCTCATCGCGGCGTCGCTGGCTTACGGCCGGGCTGAGCAGATCATGGGCGCGGCCGGAGAAATCCTGAGGAGGATGGGCGGAGCGCCCGGGGAATTCGTCATGGATTACGAACCCCGGCGGGACGCCAGGCGCTTCGACGGATTTGTATACCGCTGGTCGAGGGGACGGGACCTGGCGATGCTGGCCTCGGCCATGCAAAAAGCGCTACGGCGGTACGGATCCCTCGGTGCCCTTTTCTCCAGGGGCTACCGTGGCGGGGATCTCCATACGGGACCCGCCCTGACGCATTTCACCGATACCCTGCTCGGATACGCGGAGGCGGATCAGCCTTCGGATCGGCTTGCGGCAAAAACGGGGATCCGCTATCTGCTATCCTCCCCGAAGACCGGGAGCGCCTGCAAGCGCATGAATCTCTACGTCCGGTGGATGGTACGGCGCGACGCCCTGGATCTTGGCCTGTGGAATACGATTCCGACTTCCGCCCTGGTTATGCCGATCGACACCCACGTAGCCCGTATCTCGAGACGGCTGGGGCTGACCTCCAGGCGGAACGCGGACTGGAAGATGGCGGAGGAAGTCACGCGTTCGCTGCGGGAATTCGATCCCGACGATCCGGTGAAATACGACTTTGCGCTGTGCCACTGGGGGATGTTGGAGTTCAGAAACCGTTGATCTCCTTCACGGAGTAATGCAACGTAGTTTATGCTTGCCGGGGCCGGAAGGTTGTTTCTATTTTACCGTGTTTCAATCGACAGCGATCACGGAACAACGGTCATCGGCACCTGGACAGGCTTTAAGCCCGGCGCCATCCGGTCACGGAGGGAACATGCTGGACCAGCGATTCGTCAGGAACAATCCCGACACCGTCAAGCAGGCGGCCGAGAACAAGAACGAGCGGGTCGACGTCGACCAGTTCCTCGACCTGGACGCCCGGCGCCGGGAGCTGCTGCAGACGAGCGAAACGCTCAAGCAGCAGCGAAACACCGTGTCCGACGAAATCGCGCGCATGAAACGCGGCGGCGAAGACGCTTCCGGCCAGATTGCGGAAATGCGGGAGGTGTCCGGGCGCATCAAGGGCATAGACGCCGACCTGGCCGACATCCAGGACCGGCTGCGGGAGGCGCTCGTGCGCCTGCCCAACATTCCCCACCCTTCGGTTCCGGTCGGCAGGGATGAAAGCGCCAACGAGGAGGTGCGTCGCTGGGGCGCAACCCCCGAGGCGGAATTCGAGCGCAAGGCCCACTGGGACCTGGGGGAAGCCCTCGACATCATCGACTTCCAGCGGGCGGGCAAGATATCCGGCAGCCATTTCGTCCTGTTCAAAGGAGACGGCGCCCGGTTGCAGCGCGCGCTGATTCAGTTCATGCTCGACCTCCATATCCAGAAGCACGGATACACGGAAGTCATCCCCCCCTTCATCGTAAATCGACAGAGCATGTTCGGCACGGGCCAGTTGCCGAAGATGGAAGAAGACATGTACCGGACAGACATGGACGACCTGTTCCTCATCCCCACGGCGGAGGTCCCGGTCACGAACATGCACCGGGACGAAATCCTCGCCGAGGACGACCTGCCGATCCGATACACGGCCTACAGTCCCTGTTTCCGCCGCGAAGCCGGTTCCTACGGGCGGGAGACCCGGGGTCTGATCCGGGTGCACCAGTTCGACAAGGTGGAGATGGTCAAGTTCGTTCGTCCCGAGACCTCCTACGATGAACTGGAAACGCTGGTGCATGACGCGGAGGAAGTGCTGCAACTGCTGAACATCCCCTACCGTGTGATGAACCTGAGCACGGGCGACTTGAGTTTCGCCGCGGCGAAGTGCTATGACCTGGAAGCCTGGGCGCCCGGTGTAAACCGCTGGCTGGAAGTCTCCTCGTGCAGCAATTTCGAGGATTTCCAGGCTAGAAGAAGCGGCATCCGATTCCGGGACAAGGACGGGAAGAGCCGGTTCGTGCATACCCTGAACGGATCCGGCATGGGCATGGCGCGGACCCTGATCGCGGTCATGGAGAACTACCAGACCGGACGGGGCAGCATCCGCGTACCGGAGGTGCTGGTGCCCTACATGGGAGGCTTGAAGGAAATCGGGTGAGCGCTCATATCCATTCGGAAACGCCGGCACATCCTGGCCGGCCCGGTCAGCCTGAACGGCGCACTTTCGACACGGACGGCCCGGGTCATACGGCGCGCATCGGAAGGCGCCTGTCAAACACGCTGGAGCCGGGGGACACGGTGCTGGTGTCCGGCGATCTCGGCGCGGGAAAGACCTGTTTCATCCAGGGGATATGCGCCGGCCTGGGCGTCGGCGAACCGGTTACGAGCCCTACCTTCACCCTGGTGAACGAATACGACGGTCAGCCTGGCCGGGTACCCGTGGCGCATTTCGACCTCTACCGGCTGGACAGCCCGGATTCGGTGCTGGATCTCGGCTTCGACGAATACGTGGACACCTGCGTCTGCCTCGTGGAATGGGGCGACAAATTCCCTGAGATCATGCCCTCCGACGCGATCACGGTGCATATCGAAATTGGAGAAGGAACGCGTAGAGTGCTGGGGATAACCGGCGACCCCGGCCTCGTTTCCGATCTGGATGAGGAGGGGGCGTCCTGACCGGGGAAACACCTGGACGGGGACGGGTGGCTACAGGGGTTTGATGGACGGCTGTGCGACGGTCTGATTGGGGAGCAGGGCGGGAACATGGGATTCCACCACGGTAATGCCCATGGCCCGTTTCAGCACTTCGTCCATGGTCGATACCGGGTGGATTCTGATCTCGTCCCTCACCTCCGGCGGAACATCCACCAGGTCCTTCCGGTTGCGGAGCGGGATCGCCACTTCCCTGATGCCGGCCCGGAGCGCGGCGATCAGTTTCTCGTTCAGGCCGCCAATGGGCAACACGTTTCCCCGGAGCGTAATCTCGCCCGTCATGGCGATATCGCACCGCACCGGTACGCCGGTCAGCGCCGAGCAGAGCGCCGTCGCGATGGTGATTCCGGCAGAGGGGCCGTCCTTGGGGATCGCGCCTTCAGGCATGTGCACGTGGATCTCGACATTCTTGTAGAAATCCGGATCGAGTCCCAGCGAGGCAGACCTGGACCGGGCATAGGCGAGCGCCGCGTGGGCCGATTCCCGCATCACGTCGCCCAGTTGACCGGTAAGCGTCAGCCGTCCCGACCCGCGGCGGTTCAGGACGCTGACCTCTATGGTGAGAATGTCGCCTCCCGACTGCGTCCACGCAAGTCCCGTGGCAAGACCCACCGAGTCCTGTTTCACGACTTCGGAGTCCAGGAAGCGCGGCACGCCGAGGTAACCTGAAAGCTGATTGCGCGTGACCTGCATCCGTTTCCGGGACCTGCCCTCTACCACCTTGCGGGCCAGCTTGCGGCAGACCGCGGCGATATGGCGTTCCAGTCCGCGCACCCCGGCTTCCCGGGTGTATTCCCGGATGACGGCAAGCAGGGCGTCCTTCCTGAACGTGACGCGTTCCTTCTTCAGCCCATGGGCTTCGATCTGCTTCGGTACGAGGAACCCCCGCGCGATGGCCAGTTTCTGGGTCTCGAGATAACCAGGCAGTTCGAGGATCTCCATGCGGTCGTTCAGTGCCGGGGGTATGGTATCGGTCGTGTTGGCCGTCGTCAGGAACAACACCCGGGACAGATCGTAGTCCACTTCAAGGTAGTGGTCGTTGAAGGCGTTGTTCTGTTCGGGGTCCAGCACTTCCAGCAGGGCCGACGCGGGGTCGCCGCGCACGTCCCGGCCCAGCTTGTCCACTTCGTCGAGGAGGATAACCGGATTTACGGTCCCCGAGCGGCGCATCGCCTGTATGATGCGTCCGGGCATGGAACCGATATAGGTCCGGCGATGGCCCCGGATCTCGGCTTCGTCGTGCACGCCGCCGAGAGACATGCGGACGAATTTGCGGCCCATGGCGCGCGCGATCGAGCGGCCCAGGGACGTCTTGCCTACGCCGGGAGGACCGACCAGGCACAGGATCGGACCCTTCAGGTGCCTGGTGAGCTGGATCACCGACAGGTACTCGAGGATGTGTTCCTTCGGTTTTTCCAGCCCGTAGTGATCGGCATCGAGCACGGACTCCACCTTTGAGATCTCCCGGTTGTCCCGCGTCCGTTTCCGCCACGGCACCTCGACGAGCCATTCGAGGTAGTTGCGGATCACCGTCGCTTCCGGAGAGGTGGGATGCATCTGCTGGAGCTTGTCCAGCTCGTTCATGGCCTTTTCGTGGGCTTCCTTGGGCATCTTCGCGTCGGCGATCTGCTGTGCCAGTCCCCCCAGGTTTTCCGGTAAATCCTCCAGTTCGCCCAGTTCCTGCTTGATCACGCGCATCTGTTCCTGGAGGAAGAACTCGCGCTGTGACTTGTGTATCCTGTCGCGGACTTCGCCGTCGAGCTGGTTCTTGATCTCCAGTATTTCCAGCTCCGTGGCCAAGAGGGCGGCCAGTTCATCCAGCTGCTCGATGATCGAAGGCGCCTCGATAAGCCGCTGCTTGACCTGGGGGCTCTGCTGGATGAAGGCCGACATGGTATCCACCAGGCGCTGGGCGTCATCCATGTTCTGCATAGACAGCAGGATCTCGTCGGGAGCCTGCTGGTTCAGCTTGATATACTCCGTGAACTGATCCACGACCGTCCGCAGTCTCGCCTGCACCTCCGCCTCGTTGTCATCGGCTTCCTCGACCAGGGCGATCTTGACCCGCATGTAGGGGTCCGTGGACAGAAACCGGACGATCCGCACCCGGACGATCCCCTCTACCAGTACGCGGATCAGGCCGTTGGGCAGTTTCACCACCTGCAGGATCCGGGCCACGATCCCCGTCCTGTGCACGTCCTCCTTCACGGGTGTTTCGATATCCGGGTTGCGCTGGGCGGTAAGGAAAAGCAGCCGGTCGTTGTTGACCCCATGCTCCAGGGCCTTGATGGAAGCGTCCCTCGCTATGATGAGGGGGTATTCCATGTAAGGAAACACGACCACTTCCCGGAGGGGTATGAGGGGAAGCTTGTCGTCGAATGTAATGGGATCGTTGCGTTTCAGGGTAATCATGGGTAACCGTTGGGCCGCTGGTCCGCGGGGATGGTCCAGGCAGACAGAGGGGTGGAGGTCAGGCGCTTCGCCTGCTTTCCTTGCCTTGAACGTATACGGGCGGCGCCTTATCGACTACGGTTTCTTCCGTAACGATGACTTCCCTCAGGTCTTCCTGCGTCGGCACATTGAACATCACGTCCAACATTACTTCCTCGAGGATGGACCGCAATGACCGCGCGCCCGTCTTCTTGTCCATCGCCCCGGTTACCACCGCCCGGAGCGACTCGTCCGTGAAGGTCAACTTGACGTCTTCCATTTCGAGCAGCCGCTGGTACTGCTTTACGAGGGCGTTCCTGGGCCTGAGCAGGATATCCATCAGGGCGTCGGCATCCAGTTCGCCCAGCGTGGCGACCACGGGGAGCCTGCCGATGATTTCCGGTATGAGACCGTATTGCAGCAGATCGTCGGGTTCGACCCGGGCGAGGAGCTCACCCGTGTTGCGGCTTCCGGAATTCCGGGACACGCCGCCGAAGCCGATGGTCCCTTCCGCGGTCCGCCGCTCGATGATCTGATCGAGATCGTCGAAGGCGCCGCCGCAGATGAACAAGATGTTCCGCGTGTTGATCTGGACGAAGTTCTGTTCGGGGTGTTTCCGGCCGCCCTTCGGAGGCACGTTGGCGATGGTGCCCTCGAGCATCTTGAGCAGAGACTGCTGCACGCCTTCTCCCGACACGTCGCGGGTGATGGAGGGGTTGGCCGACTTGCGCGCCACCTTGTCCACCTCGTCAATATAGACGATGCCGCTTTCCGCTTTCGGCACGTCGTAATCCGCGGCCTGGAGCAGACGGACCAGGACGCTCTCCACGTCCTCGCCCACGTATCCGGCTTCGGTGAGCACCGTGGCGTCCGCGATGCAGAAAGGCACGTGCAGCATCTTCGCCAGGGTCTGGGCCAGCAGCGTCTTCCCCGTACCCGTGGGGCCGATCAGCAGGATGTTGCTTTTCTCCAGTTCCACTTCGTCCTGCGTGGCGCCGTGCTGTATGCGCTTGTAATGGTTGTACACGGCAACGGAAAGCACCTTCTTGGCCTGTTCCTGGCCGATGACGTATTCGTCCAGCGCTTCCTTGATTTCCGTGGGCAGGGGAAGGTGCTCGACGGTCGACAGGGTGCTGCGGCTCATCTCCTCCGCGAGGATCCCGTTGCACATCAGGATGCACTCGTTGCAGATATACACGTTCGGGCCCGTGATGAGGCGTTCGACCTCGTCGGCGTTTCTATTGCAGAAGGAGCAGCGCAGGTCCCGCGGCGTCGTTCGTTTCTTCATGGTCCCGTCCTAAGCGGATTTACCGTTCAACGATTCCGCGATGGCCCTGGAAGCGGCGGTTTCGACCACGTGGTCCACCAGGCCGTATTCGACGGCCTGCTTCGGCGACATCCAGAAGTCCCGGTCCGTATCCGCCTCGATTTTAACCACGGACTGGCCGGTGTGGTGGGCCATGATCTCGTTCATGGTCTGCTTCATGCGAAGCATTTCCTCGGCCTGGATCTCGATATCCTTGGCCGTGCCGGCCATGTGGGGGATGGAAGGCTGGTGAAGCAGTACGCGCGAATAGGGCAGGGCGTATCGCTTTCCGGTTCCGCCCGCGGTAAGCAGAAAAGCGCCCATGCTGGCGGCCATGCCCAGGCAGTAGGTCTCCACGTCGGGCTGTATGAACTGCATGGTGTCATATATGGCGAGCCCCGAGGTAATGCTGCCGCCGGGACTGTTGATGTACAGCTTGATGTCCTTCTCGGCGTCTTCGTACTGGAGATAGAGCAACTGGGCGATCACCAGGTTCGCGATCGTGTCGTCTATGGGCGTACCGATGAAGACAATGCGGTTCTTCAGCAGCAGAGAGTAGATGTCGTAGGCCCGTTCTCCCCGGCCCGTCTGTTCGATCACCATCGGCACTAACATGAGACGCTCCTTCTACTCCGTTTGTATGTCGGCATGCTGCACGAGAAATTCAACGACCTTCTCTTCCCTCAGATCCGCTTCGATGCGTTCCAGCCGTCCGTTTTCCTGGAATAGCCGCCGGACCTGGTCGACCGAAGCCTGTCCCCGTCCCGCGATAGCCTCGAGCCGCTCGTCCACTTCCTCCTGGTCCACCGTCAAGCCTTCCTGCTCGCCGATGGCGTCCAGGATGAGATGGCGCATGATCTGGCTGCTCGCCACCGGCCGGTACTGCTGACGGAGCGCGTCTTCGTCGACTTCGTCCTGGTTCCGCGTATTCCGGCGCGCGTCCGACACGACCTGGTCGAGGAAGGTCGTCATCATGGATTCGGGCACTTCGAAATCGTGGGCGTCCACGATCTGCGTGACCAGATCCTTGCGCAGTTCCCAGTCCGGCTCCCGTTCCATTTCCTCCCTGATCGACTGTTTCAGGGCGTCCAGGCTCTCCATGCCGATGTCCACGGCGAAATCGTCATCCAGTTCCGGCAGTTGCCGTTCCAGTACTTCCCGGACGCTCACGATAAAACAGGCGTCCTTTCCGGCCAACCCTTCATCGGGGTAATCGGAAGGCAGGGTAGTTTTAACGGATCGGTCCTCGTCGGCCCTGACTCCGACCAATTGCGTGTCGAACCCCTCTCCGAGGCGGCCTGAGCCGACCTGGAAGAACTGGTTTTCTTCCTTGCGCCCGATAATCGGCACCCCGTTGTCATCCGCGTGTTGCACATCGGCCCGGATAAAATGATCCTTTTCCGCCTCTCCGTCGATCCGGACCACGGTGGCGTATCTTTCCCGCAATCCTTCGAGCCGCTTGGCTATATCGTCATCGGAAACGTCCACCACCCGCCGGGTCACCCGCAAGTCCTTGTACTGTTCCAGTTCGATGTCCGGTTTGACTTCCACGGTGGCGCGGAGTTTCAGGTCTTGCCCTTCGTCGAAGTCGATTTCTTCGATCACGGGCTGGCTTATGGGCTTGATCTCGGCCTGCTCGTGGGCGCTGCTGAGGTATTCGGGTATTTTCCTCTCGAGTACTTCCGCACGGATTTCGTTGCCGAGCCGGGCCTTGAGCACGCTGAGCGGAACCTTCCCCCGGCGGAACCCGGGAAGGCGCACCTCCCTACTGTAACGCGCGTAGGCGGCGTTCAGTTCGGATTGAATCGCGTCGGAAGGAATTTCGATCTCCAGGACGCGTTTCCAGGGTTTAGGTTCGGACACGGTGTAGTTCAAGCCGATTCCTTTCTTCGCCTCACTCCATGAACAGGCAGGAGGGACAACGGTTTCCGCCAATTCAAATACGCCTGTCCGTCGATCGACTGGCCGCCGTAATTAATCGGGTGGAGGAATGAATGTCAACGGAAAAGCGCCTGGAATCCGGCGCCCTGCGACCGAAGATCCCGGTCGTGATGCGAGAGGGGGGAGTCGAACCCCCATGGGTTGCCCCACTGGATCCTAAATCCAGCGCGTATACCAGTTCCGCCACCCTCGCGCAGCCTGCGTGCGTGCTCCCGGGACGCGCACCCGCCGCTTCCCGCCGTCTTCATTCTTCCGGGCCGTTTCCGAGCAGCTTCCGGTATCTGTCTTCGTCTCCGAGAATCTCCAGGGACGCCCTGATATGCGGATCGTGTCTGGTGGCGAATGCGTACCGTCCCGCCGTTCCCCAGAGCCTCGCACTGATTTCAGTCCCGATGCGGGCTATGAGCAACTCCCTGTGCCCGAGGAAATCCAGTTCATGCTGCCGGTTCAGCTTCTTCCGCAGGTCGGCGAGCGATTCCAGTACCTCGGTGGACACCGGCCGGTCCAGGCGGTCCGGTCGATCCTGGACGATCTCTTCCAGTTCGTTGAGCGTCTGTTCCGCCGTGGAGGTGTATTCGAAGGAACGCGCGTCGACGAACCGGCGGAAGGCGTCGATCATCTCGTCCGACACGTCAAACGTCGCCTGATCCACGTCGGGATTGCCCGACACGTAGTGGGAGGCGAATTTGATGAACAGGCTCTGGTTGGTCAGGGCCTGTATCAGGGGAGGATATTCAGGCACCGCGAACTCGATGTCAGGCGTGATCCCGCCGCCGCCGTACACGGTCCGGCCTGTGTTCGTCTCGTACGTCTCAGGCCCGGTCTCGTCCGTCTCGCCCGTCTCGTCCGTCTCGCCCATATCGTCGGGCGCCGTGTCCGGCGGGCCCGGTTCCCGGCGGTTTCCGTCGATTCGCTGTATCAGTCTCCCGCTCGGCGTATAGTACCGCGCCGTCGTGATCTTCAGGGCCGTCCCCTTGTTCATGGGGAAAATCTGCTGCACCGAGGCCTTGCCGAAGGTCGGCCGGCCGGCCACGATGCCCCGGTCCCAGTCCTGTATCGCCCCGGCCACGATCTCGGACGCGCTTGCGCTGTACCGGTCTACCAGGACCACCAGCGGGGCGTCCTTCAGGGTAAACGTACCGGAGGCGTGATAGGACCGCTGGTCCGTACCGGGACGCCCCATGGTGTATACGACAAGACGTTCCTCTTCCAGGAACTTCCCCGCCACGCCCACGGCCTGTTCCAGCAATCCCCCCGGATTGCCGCGCAGGTCGAGCATGTAGCCCCGGGCGCCCTGTTCCCCCAGTTGTTTCAACGCCTGTTCCACTTCCCTGGAGGCGTCTTCTGTAAACTGGTTCAGCTTGATGTAGCCGATCGCGCCGTCCAGCATGCCCGCGTAAGGAACCACCGGTATGGTGATGATGGCCCGAGTCAGGGTGTAGTCGATCGACGCCGCCTCGCCTTCCCTGCTGACCGAAATCGTCACGGATGTCCCCGGACTTCCCCGGAGGAGATCCGCCGCCTGCGAGACATCGATGTCGGCCGTGGACTGGTCCTCGATCCGGACAATGCGGTCGCCGGTCTGCAGGCCGACGTCGTATGCGGGCGTATCGTCAAACAGCGCGACGACGACCAGGGCATTCTCCTGCCTGGGCTTGGTGATCTTGATGCCCAATCCGCCGTACTTCCCCTGGATCTGCATCATCTTCATCTCGTCGTTCTGCTTCTTCTCCAGAAACTCCGTATAGGGATCCAACGTGGCGAGCATGCCGCGGATGGCCGCGTCTATCGCTTCTCCTTCATTCAGGTCGTCCACGTACTGGGCGCGGATGCGCTCCACGACCTGTTGCAGGAGCTTCAGGTCGTACTGCTGTTCGCCGACCGCCTGCACGCGGTCCTGACTGAGCAGCCATCCGGCGCCGAGCAGGCCGATGAGCAACAGTCCGACAAGGGTGATTCTTCTGTCAGGTGACCGCATGTCCCGAACTCCTGTGACCTGAGCCTGCCGTGCTTCGTACCGGGACCGTCAACGGCCGCCGGATCGTTTTCCCCGTCCCCGAACGCGCGGTATTCCTCATGGAACCTCCCTCAGCCCCTGGACGCCCTGCGGATGTGGAACAGACGGGTAAAGGCCGTGATGTTCGACACCACGGCGATCAGGACCAGCGCGACGGGCAGGTACGTCTCCCCAAGCAGCGCGCCCAGTCCGAGACAGATGATCCGCTCCGGCCGCTGCATGAGACCGACGGTACACTCCTGCCCGAGCCCTTCCGCCCGGGCCCGGACGTAACTTACCATCAGGGAACCGCTGATGGCCATTACGGATGCCAGCACCCAGTAGGCGCTCAAATCGCTGTTGCCCGCGTTGAAAAGATAGAAGGCGATGATGCCGATGAATACGGCGATCTCCGCGTATCGGTCCAGCGTGGAATCGAGGAGCGCACCAAAGGTGCTTCGGGTTCCTGTTTCCCGGGCAAGGTGCCCGTCAAGGACGTCGCAGCTGCCGCCGATGAACATGACCAGCCCCGCCCACCTGAAAGCGCCGAGCCCGAAGAGACAGGCGGACACCAGGGTGATCCCGAAGCCAAGCATCGTCAACGCGTTGGGGTGAATCCCGAGCCGTACGGACGTACGGACGAAGGGGCCCAGCATGTTCACGTACCATGTCTTTACTTTCGAACTCAGCATGGCATACTCCCGCATCAGGCCGCAACGCGCTTCCGCCTGCACCCTCCGTCTTTCCCTGCCCTGTGCCGCGGATGGCAGCCGTGTGACTGACGGATTGTAGCGAGGGTTTTCATTGCCGGAAACGTGATTCCCGAATATAGCCGGCGCGCCCCCCGCAGTCAAGGAAAAGTCGTTGAGAGGCCGGGGGAAAGGCGGTCCCGCCACCCAGCTTTTCGCTTGACATCATCGGGTGCGATTCGTAAATAAAGTAGCGGGTTTTGCGTGTGACCGCACGCCTTCGGCAGGCAGGGAACATCACGGTCCATCACGGGGTCGGTCCGGGCCGTGTTGCTTCCAGCATCCGGCCTGTATGACGTCCTCAAATTCAGACCGCGGGATCGAAATGGCGTATACACTTCAGACCGACCGGGACAAGGACATACTCCGGAACCTGGTTGAGCACCATGTAACCACCGGCCAGCCCGTCGGCTCCAAGTCGATTGCCAGCACCGGACCGCTCGCCGTCAGTCCGGCGACGGTGCGAAACACCATGGTGCATCTCGAAGACGCCGGTTACATCACCCGGCCCCACCCCTCCGCCGGCGGCGTTCCGACGGACAAGGGCTACCGGTACTACGTGGATACTTTGCTTCGCATGCGTCCCATCAACAAGCGGGACCGGGAGCGGATTCACCTCGAGCTGGAAAACGACTGGCTGAGCGTGCAGGAACTGTTGAGCCACACCGCGCACATACTCGGCCTGGTGTGCAGGGAAGTCGGCGTGGCCCTGGCGCCAAAACTGTACGACGGAAGACTGGACCGGGTGGAACTGGTACCGGTCGCCCGCCGCAAGGTGCTGCTGGTGCTGACCCTCACTTCCGGCCTGGTCCGGAGCATCGTCGCCGAACTCGACGCGGATATTCCCGCGGACCGGCTCGCCGATGCAAGCTGGTTCCTGAACGAGCGGCTGAACGGCTGCTCCCTCAGGGAGATAAAGGGCCAGCTCGACGAACGCCTGGAGGACGCGCCGGGGTCCAAGCGGAAGATTGTCCAGCTATTCATACAGTACAGCGATTACCTCTTCGATTTCGAGGAGAACGAGAAAACCCATATCGGCGGCACGACCTATATCGTGTCGCAACCGGAGTTCGTGACGGATTACACGAAACTTTCGTCGCTGCTCCATTTTCTCGAACACAAGCGGACGGTGGCCCACTGGCTGAGCGAACGCCATCATGAAAACCGGATCGCCGTTACCATCGGACGCGAAAACGGCCAGAACGAAGTGCAGTCCTGCAGTGTGGTGACGTCGACTTATCGAATCAGCGGCATGACGGGAATAATCGGAGTAATCGGACCTACCCGCATGCCCTACGCGCGCCTGATGTCCGTCGTCGGGTATACGGCGAGATACCTGAACACGAAATTCGCGTGAGCCCGCGGTACGGGTGACCCCGTGGTTTTCGTCTCGATCCAGTTACCAGCGGACGTGAGTGATCACGCCCGCTTCGTTTTGGTATCCGGGGCGTGGCCGCGAGCACAGGCGGACCGCGTACCCTGTATTGTATACCGTAGAAATACCGTGCGCCACCGCGCACACGAGGCAGTTACCGTCATTTGAGTCTGGAGGTTCCAAGCGACTATGGGTAAGAAAGAGGAAGCCGGGTTGGAGTCCACGGCGTCGTCCGGCGACGTAGCCGAAGCGGCCGGGACGCCGACGGACGAGAACAGTCCTGAGGCCGGTGCGACGTCCGGCTCCGGGAAGGATGCCGGCGCTGAAACAGGGAACGGACAGGCGTCAGTACCGGACGACCGGACCAGGCGGGCCACCGATCCCGCACCAGACGAAGAACCCGCTGTCGACGAGGGATCGGCCGGCTCTCATGATGATGGGCCGGAAGACGAACGGGCGAAACTGGCGGAGGAGGTCCAGCGGTACAAGGAACGCTGGGTACGCCTGGCCGCCGAGTTCGACAACTACAAGAAACGCACCGGCCGCGAATTCACCGCGCTGGTCAAGAACGCCGGGGAATCGCTGATCACCGAATTGCTGCCCATACTGGACAACATGGAAAGGGCCCTCCAGACGCCGCGGACCTCCGAGGAGACCCGGTCCTTTGCCGAGGGATTCGAGATGATCCGCCAGCAGTTGACGGAAAAACTGGAAAAGGCGGGCATGAAGGAGATCGCGGCGGAAGGGGAAGTCTTCGACCCGACCCGGCACGAAGCCGTCATGGCCGTCGAAAACGAAGACCACCCCGCCGACACGGTGATCAACGTGGTTGAAAAGGGATACACCCTCAACGAGAAGGTCCTTCGCGCGGCCAAGGTCATCGTGACGCGGACGCCGGCGAAAGCACCGAACCAGGGCGACGGCCAGGCAGCGGGATCCAGTAAAGATGAATAAACAGGACTACTACGATACCCTGGGTGTCGCGCGTTCGGCCTCCGAGGACGAGATCAAGAAGGCGTACCGGAAGCTGGCCATGCAGTTTCATCCGGACCGGAATCCGGGCGACAAGGCGGCGGAAGAGAAATTCAAGACGGCCGCCGAAGCCTACGAGGTACTCAGCGATCCGGACAAGCGTACGCGGTACGACCGGTTCGGCCACCAGGGCGTGGCGAGCGACTTCGGATCGGGTGGTTTCCAGTGGGCGGACTTCACCCATGCGGGGGATTTCGACGACATACTCGGGAACCTGTTCGGAGGCGGCATATTCGGAGACCTCTTCGGCGGACGGACCCGGGGAAGGGCAAGCAACCGCGGCGAGGATCTCCGGGTGAACCTCAGGCTTACGCTGGAAGAACTTGCCCAGGGCGTCAGCAAGACGATTCGCATCAAGCGCTACGTACCCTGCGACCGCTGCGGCGGCATCGGCGCCGCCGATAAGAACAGCGTGCGGACCTGTCCGACCTGCCACGGGCAGGGCCAGGTGCAGCAACGCGCGTCCTCCCTGTTCGGCGTCGTGATGAACGTGACGACCTGTCCGGCCTGCCACGGACAGGGGAAGACCATCGACCGGCCCTGCGTTCCGTGCGAGGGGCAGGGCAGGCAGATGAAGACCGTTACGGTCAAAGTGGATATCCCTACCGGCGCCGGCGACGGGAACTACATGCGCCTCCAGGGCCAGGGCCACGCCGGGATCCGCGGCGGGGCGGCGGGCGACGTGCTCGTCGTCATCGAACAGGAACCCCACGAGTTGTTCGAACGGCAGGATGACGACATCATCTACGTCATGCCGCTCAGTTTCAGCCAGGCGGCCCTGGGCGACCAGGTGGAGGTCCCGACCCTTACGGGCAAGGTCCGTCTCTCCATCCCGCCCGGTACCCAGTTCGGCAAGGTATTCCGGCTGCGGGGCAAGGGCATGCCCCATCTCAACGGGTACGGCCAGGGTGACCAGCTCGTAAAGGTCATCGTCTGGACGCCTACGGAACTGACCGGCCGTGAAAAGGAACTGTACCAGGAGCTGTCCGGGCTGAACAGCGGGAAGACACCTGAAAACGACCGGGGATTCTTCAACCGGATCCGGGAAGAACTGTTCGGCGACTGAGCCGCCGCAGATACCCGAACCCCTTGCCAGTTACCACCCAATCCTCACCTATGCCGCACTGGGTCGAAGTCACCGTAGCCACAACGCCCGCCTCCGAAGAAGCGATCGTCAACGCATTTTGGGAACTGGGTTCCAGCGGAGTCCTTCAATCCGGAAGCGGACCGGGCGGATCCGCCGGCGCATCCGAATGCGTGACCGGTTTCTGGCCCGACCGGCCCGGCGTAAACGAGAAGCTTGACCGGATCACCCGCCTTTGGGATGAACTCCGCAGCCTGGGCATGGCGGACGGCGCTTGCCGGATCGCCACGCGCAGGGTTTCCGAAGACGACTGGGCCGGGAATTGGAAAGCGCGTGTAGGACCCGTCCAGGTTTCGGACCGGCTCCTGGTGGCCCCGCCCTGGTCCGAGGCAGCCCAATCCGACGGACTGCTCGCGGTCCGGATCAACCCGGGCACGGGGTTCGGAACGGGCGGCCACGAGACTACGCAACTGTGTCTGCGGCAACTGGAAAAACGGATTCGGCCGGGAGACCGGGTGCTTGACGTGGGATCGGGGTCCGGGGTGCTCTCCATCACCGCGGTCCTCCTGGGCGCTTCCCGGGCGACGGGCATTGATATCGACCCCGAGACCATCGGAAACGCGCTGGAGAATACCCGGCTGAACGGGGTGGCCGACCGGGTAGACGTGTATGCCGGCCGCATGGATCATCCCTCTGTAAGCGGTCGCTACCGAATCATCGTCTCCAATATCAGCGCAGCCAGCCTGACCGCCCTGCTTCCGGGTTTCTCCGACCGACTCCACCCCGCCGGGGAACTGATCCTGTCCGGCTTGCTCATCGAGGAAGCCCCATCCTTTGAGGCCACGCTGAGAGACCGGGGTTTTACGTTGCTCGAACGGGAGACCCGGGGCGTATGGTGGGCCGGCGCGGCCGTTCTCGCAGCCGGCCGGCACGGCGTGCCCTGATAGGCGGAATTGATGGAATTCAGTTATGTGCCTCCGGAACGGATCTCAGGGAACACGGCCTTCGTTTCGGACGAGGACGAACAGAAGCACCTGGCGCGTGCTTTGCGGAAGAAGCCCGGCGATTCCGTCCATTTCGTGGACGGCGAAGGCTGGGTCTACAACGGCGTGCTCGTTCGAATGAAACCCGAGATCGAAATCGAGATCCTGGACCGCCGGAGACACCGCGAGGCGGAATCGGCCGAAGTCACGCTCGCACCGTCGCTGCTTAAGGGGACGCGGCTGGACCTGGTCGTCGAGAAGACCACGGAGCTGGGCGTCTCGGCCATTGTTCCCATGCGCAGCGCTCGGACCGTGGCGGGCGGCGGCGAACAGGGCGGTCAGCGGCTGGAACGCTGGCGGCGCATTGCCCTGAGCGCGATGAAACAGTCGCTGCGCGCCCGGCTGCCTCGGATCGAACCGGTCATGACCCTGGAGGATATCGTAGACACCGCGTCATCTTACGACCTGGCGCTGATCGCCTGGGAAGAAGAAAGGGTAAGGAACCCGGACCTCGCAACGGAACTCGACGCGGAAACGAAGCGCGTCCTGCTGATGATCGGCCCCGAGGGCGGGTTCGCCCCGGAGGAGATCGCAATGGCCCGGGAAGCCGGCATTCAAACGGTTTCCCTGGGACGCGCGCGCCTTCGGTCCGATACGGCGGCCATCGCGGGGCTGACCCTGCTCATGGCGGCGATGGATACCCCATGAACACGGCCGGCGGGAAAGCGTGGCCGCGTCCATGCACGATGGAGGACGATAAGCGCAATGGAGGACGATAAAATGTCCGAGTGTTTGTTCTGCCGGATCACGAACGGATCGCTGCCGACCGAATTCGTCTACGAAGACGACCACGTCGTGGCCTTCCGGGACATAAATCCCGCCGCCCCTGTGCATATCCTCGTCGTACCGCGGGCGCATATCGAAACCGTCGCCGACCTGGGCGGCGATACGACCGGGGTCATGAGCCGGCTCACGGCGGCGGCGAACCGGATCGCCCGGGAATCCGGCGTCGACGCCGATGGGTACCGGTTGATCGTCAATTGCGGACGGGACGGGGGCCAGACTGTTTTTCATCTCCACATGCATCTGCTCGGGGGGCGCAAAATGCCCGAACTGGCCGCTTGAGCGGCAGTGGGCGGGACGAAGGGCGCATATCGGGATTGGAGAAATTAATCTCCTTGCTTTTTCAACCGGCGCATGGCATATTAGGAAGGTTGCGATAGAGACGAAGAGTAAGACTTGTTTACCCTATTCGAGCGGCATGAGAGGGGGTGGGAGGATGCCAGGTATACGTGTCAGGGAAGGCGAACCGTTTGAAAAAGCCCTGCGTCGTTTTACCAAGACTTGCGAAAAAGTCGGCATCATGTCAGAAATACGCAAGCATCAGCATTTTGAAAAACCGAGCGCTAAACGCAAGCGCAAGTTGAACGCGGCGAAACGGAAGAATCAGAAGCGGCTCCAGCAGGAAAGATATTGATCGACCGGGGCGGAACATGGCGCTTAAAGAGCGTTTGACGGAAGACATGAAATCGGCTCTCAGGAACCGGGAAACCGTTCGGCTCGGCTTGGTTCGCATGATACGTTCGCAGATCAAGAACCGGGAAATCGCCAAAGGGAATGAACTGTCGGACGAGCAGGTGGTCGAAGTGGTCTCTTCCCTGATCAAGTCCCGGAGAGAGGCACTGGAGTTCGCCGTCAAGGGAGATCGAAAGGACCTGATTGCTCAGGCCGAAGAAGAGCTGGAGGTCCTTGCGTCCTATCTTCCGGACCAGTTTTCGGAAGAAGAGATCAGATCCGTGGTTCGGGAAGCCATCGACCAGTCCGGGGCCGCGGGACCGGGAGACCTGGGCAGGATCATGGGGGCGGTCATGCCTCGCGTGAAGGGCCGGGCGGACGGCAGGCTCGTCAACGACATCGTACGGGAGTGCCTGGCCACGTAGGCTATGCGGTCCAGCTGGTTCCGTTAAATTCGCGGGCAGTGACGTTCCTTTTACGAAGCCTCTCCGAAACCCCGGGGAGGCTTTCGGTGTTTTGATGCCATGAACTGGATCGATATCGCCATCGTGATACTCGTCATTTACCAGATGATGTCCGGCTATCGCAAGGGTTTCGCCGGAAGCTTGCTGGACCTGGCGGGAATCGTCGCGGCCGCGGTTATATCGCTGACCCAGTTCGGACTGGTAACCGACCTCCTGAACCGCGTGACCGGCCTTTTTCCCGGATGGCTGCACTGGTTCAGCCTGTTCGCATGCCTGGGACTCTCCCTCGCGCTGGCCAACACCGTAACCGGGGTGGCCGGCCGGTCGTTCCGGGGCGCTTCAAAGCCCCTCCTCAGCCGCTTGACCGGCTTTCTGTTCGGGGGTGCGCGGGGATGCGTCATCTCGAGCCTTTTGCTGATCCTGTATGTATTCATGCCGTTCTCCGATACGGCCAGGGCACAGATTGACCGATCGTCCCTTGCGCCAGGGACCCTGTCCATCGTCCCGGCCATCGTCGATTCCATAATGAACCGGGTCGACCCCGGCGCCCCGCCTATCATGGACGAACTGGATCGTAACCTTCGTTCCACGCAGCGGACCGGAACGCTGGTCTATGGCGGCCGACCGTACGGATCGATGGCCGGATACCCCGCGCGCGCGGACCGAATTCCGGTAGCTTCCAGGTAGCTTCCGGGTAGCTGGAACGGTGACAGAAACGAACATGAAACCCGGAATCCCTTCCCATACGCTCCATGTACTGGAATTCGATGCCGTGAGGACGATGGTGTCGGAAAGGACGGTTTCCGCCTCGGGACATCGCCGGGCCATGTCCCTGGAACCAGGCAGCGACATTGTCGTGATTCGCAGGAACCTGCAGACCGTCACCGAGATGCGCGGATTCCTGGACAAGAATGAAACCGTTCCCCTGCGGGGTATCAAGGACATCGGCGAGTCACTGGAACAGGCCGGCGTTGCAGGCGCCAGGCTGGAACCCCAGGCGCTCCTTGACGTGGCCGACACCCTTCGGGTAAGCCGCCTCATGCGGGCATTCGGCCAACGGCTGCGGGACGGTTCCGCGGTCCCCCATGTCAGGTCCCTTACCGCCGGCCTGGGAGATTTTCAGGAGATCGAAACAGCCATCGGACACGCGATCGACGCCGACGGGAATATACGCGACCAGGCCAGTCCCGCGTTGCGCCGGATGCGTACGGATCAGCAGACCACGCGGGAACGCGCACGAAACTGGCTGCAGCGGTTCATTCAGTCAGAAACCGGCGCACGGGCACTGCAGGACTCGGTCATCACCATGCGGGACGGGCGATACGTGGTCCCCGTACGCATGGACCACCGCGGCCAGGTGCAGGGCGTGGTACATGACCAGTCCGCCAGCGGCGCCACGGTTTTCATCGAACCCATGGGCGTCGTGGAGTTCAACAACAGGCTTCGCGAACTGATCGTCGAGGAAGCCCGCGAGATCGAACGCGTGCTGATGGCACTGACCGATCATGTGCATCAGCAGGTGGAAGCCATATCCGTATCCTACGGGCTCCTGGGGCAACTCGACTTCTATCACGCCGCGGCCCTGCTATCCCTCGACCTGCGGGCCGCGCCGCCTCGGCTGAATACTGACGGGCGCATCGTCCTGCGCAACGCCCGGCATCCCATTCTGCACCTTTCGGAGCAGTGCGAAGACGTCGTTCCGCTGGACCTTGAAATCGGCGGGAGCGCTAAAACGCTCGTGATAACCGGTCCCAACATGGGCGGCAAGACAGTCGCCCTGAAATCCATCGGAATCATGACCATGATGGCACAGGCCGGTCTGCACATTCCGGCGGACGACGACACCGAAATCGCCGTCTTCGACGCCGTCTTCGCGGACATCGGGGACGAGCAGTCGATCGAGGCGAGCCTGAGCACCTTCTCGGCGCACCTGGGACATATACGGACCATACTTGCAGCCGCCGATGAACACACCCTGGTACTCCTCGACGAACTGGGCGCCGGCACAGACCCTTCGGCGGGCGCGGCCATGGGCATGGCCATCCTGGAGTCGCTTACCCTTCGGGGAACCGTCACGGCGGCCACGACCCATTTCGACGCGCTCAAGGCCTTCGCCTCGCGAACCGAGGGGGTCGAAAACGGTTCGATGGTCTTCAACGTGGAAACCCTCACGCCTGCCTATCAGTTCAGACAGGGGATCCCGGGCGCCAGCTACGCCATCGAGATCGGGAGCCGGCTCGGCATGCCCGAGGAAGTGCTCGAGCGGACCTCCCGGTTCATGGGTACCGCCGAACGGCGGCTGGACGAAGTCATCATGGAAGTGGACCGGAAGCACGAACTGCTCCTCGCCGCGCAGGAACAGGCCGAGAAACTCCGCGATGAACTGAACGCCCTGAAACAGCACTACGAGCATCAGATCTCCGCCTACAGGCAGAAAGAACGCGACGCGATCGCTTCCGGCCGGGAGAAGATGGACCGGTTGCTGAAAGAGGCCCGGACCGCCGTCGAACAGGCGGTGGCCGGCGTCCGCCGGGAACAGGCAGCGTCCAGGACCGTCGAGGAAGCCCAGGATACGATCCGGGACCAGCGCACGCTGCTCCAAAACATGCTCGATTCCATGGATACGGAGACGCCCACTGCCGATTCCGGCGCCCCCGTTGCCAGTCAGAGCGGTCCAGGCGGACCAGGCGCCCCCGTTGCCAGCCAGGGCGGACCGGACGGACCGGACGGACCAGGCGGACCAGGCGGACCAGGCGGATCGGAAACGTCCAGGCAGACCGTCTCGGTCGGCGACGAGGTCTGGGTGGAATCGTTGCGGCAGGCGGGCACGGTGCTCCAGGACCAGGGAGACCGCCTGCGCATCCGGACCGGCAGAATGGAGATCACGACGCGGCGATCCGACGTCAGCCTTCATAGGCCGGATTCGGAAAGGTCCGGCGTTACTTCGGCGATTCCCGTCAAAGTACAGGCGGACCGGCCCCGCGTTCCCCTGTCTGAACTGGATGTACGGGGCTATCGCGCCAGGGAAGCCATCGACGCCGTGGACCGCTGCATCGACCAGACCGCCCTTGATGACCTCAACGAAATACGTATACTGCATGGTAAGGGCACGGGTGCTCTGAGCAGCGCAATCCAGGAATTTCTGCAACACCATCCCCTCGTCAAATCATCCCATTTCGCCGAGCAGCGGGACGGGGGCACCGGGGTGACCATCGTGGAGATGAAAGAGTAAGCGCGGAGCGGCCGACGACGCTGCGCGGGATGTATACCCATACACGTTAAAGTCTCACGATTCATCAGGAGGAGCAATCATGGCCTTTACGCTGCAACCGGGCGAAGCGGCGCCGGGGTTCTCGCTTCCGGCGACGGACGGAAGGACGTACGGCCTGGAAGATTTCGCCGCCGCGGAAACACTGGTGGTGTTCTTCACCTGCAACCATTGCCCCTACGTAACGGGGTCCGACGAGGTCACGCGCAGTACCGTGGAAAAGTACGCTTCCCGGGGAGTCCGTTTCGTCGGGATCAACTCCAACAGCGAGGTTACACATCCGGACGACGACTTCGATCACATGGTCAGCCGCATGAATGTCCATCGCTTTCCCTGGGTCTACCTGCGCGACCTGTCCCAGGATACCGCGCGGGCCTACGGCGCCCTCAGGACGCCCCATTTCTATATCTTCGACCGGAACCGCAACCTGGTCTATACCGGCCGCGGGGTCGACAGTCCCAGGGACGCGAATGGGATAACGGCAAACGACCTGGAAGCGGCCCTCGACGATATCACGGCGGGCAGGCCGGTGCGGACACCGCTTACCAATCCCATCGGCTGCAACGTGAAGTGGGAGAACCAGGACGCGCACTGGATGCCGCCCGAAGCCTGCGACCTGGTGTGAGAACATGAAAGCACCGGCCGCAGCCGGCCGGCGTACACGGGGAGAGAGCCTTGGCACGCATACCGGACGACCTTATCGATTCGATCCGGTCGCAGGCGGACATCGTGGACATCGTGTCCGACTACGTCCCGTTGCGGAAGTCGGGTAAAAACTACCTGGGACTCTGCCCGTTTCACGACGAGAAGACGGCTTCCTTCAGCGTCAACCCGGAACGCCAGATCTTCCATTGCTTCGGATGCGGCAAGGGCGGCAACGTATTCAACTTTCTCATGGAGCACGAGCACGTTTCCTTCGTGGAAGCGGTCCGCCACATCGCCCGGCGCCTCAATATCACCATACCGGATACGTACCGGGAACGCGAAGCCTCCAGCGAGGCGGAAAGCCTCGCGCAGGTCACCCGCTTCGCCGCCCGGTTCTTCCACGAACGCCTGCTGAACAGCGACCAGGGTTCGATCGTACGGCGCTATACCGCGAAACGGGGGCTGTCGGACGAGACCATCAAGTCCTTCGGACTCGGCTACGCGCCCGATTCCTGGAACGACCTGCTGAACGCGGCCCGGAAGCAGGGCATCGACGGGGCCTGGCTGGTCAAGGCCGGGCTGGCCAAGACCGGGGAACAGCGGACCTACGATGCCTTCCGGAAGCGCCTCGTCTTCCCCATACAGGCGCCGGGCGGCCGCGTGGTCGGGTTTGGCGGGAGAGCGCTTTCCGACGAAGATCAGCCGAAGTACCTCAATTCACCGGAGTCCCCCATTTACCATAAAAGCCAGGTGCTCTACGGACTGTACCAGGCCCGGGACGTTTTGAGGCAGCAGGGACGGATACTCGTCGTAGAAGGATACATGGACCTGCTCGGCCTGCATCAGCATGGCGTTCACGGGGCGGTCGCCGTGTGCGGGACGGCGTTGTCGCGAGAACAGGCCCGGCTCGCGGCGCGGTACGGAAAGCAGGCGTTCCTGGTCTACGATTCGGACCAGGCCGGGGTGCGGGCGACCTGGCGGGCGATCGAGCCCCTGGTGGAAGCCGGGCTCTGGACCCGTATCGTGCGGTTGCCGGAGGGCTACGACCCCGACTCCTACGTGGCGGAACACGGCCCGGACGGATTCCTGAAGCGCGTCGAACAGGCCGACTCCATTGCCGATTTCATGGGACACCATGCCGATCTCAACGAACCGGGCGACCGGGAAGAGGTATTCAGAACGCTGACCGATCTGATTCGGAAAACGACGAATCTGGTTCACAGGGAAAGGTACCGGGAAGAAGCCGAACGCCGGTTCCCGGCGCTCCAGTCCCTGCTGGCATCGGAACTGCGGAACCCGGGCGCCGGCCGGCGCGACCGCCGGTCTCCCCAGGCTGAGGACAATCGCGTTCGCGGCGAAGCGCCGGTGGAACGGGGCCTGGTCCAACTCATGCTCAACGACCGGACCATTGCCGAACTCGTCGAAAGGCAACTGGAGCCCGACGACTTCAGGCATCCCTTGTACCGCCGGATCGTCGAACACTGCTTCACGAAACTGGGCGACGGGGAGACATACGATTTCTCCGGCCTGGTCGATACCATCGACGACGAGGCCCGCCGGGCCATCACGGAACTGATCAATACGGCCGACTCGGGTATTCAACTGGAACAACGAGCCCGGGACCATGTGGTACGCATCAAGCAGAAACGGCTCAAGGAAAGCATGACCCGCCTCATGGAACAGATCCAGCAGATGGAAAAGGGCGGGCGGAGCAGCGAATTGACCGAAGCCATGGCCACCTACATGGAACTCAAGCACCAGGAGAAAGCCCTGTTGCAGTCGGCCCGTGGAGATTGAGCGAACCCCCATCTTTTGCTTGACGATGACCCGCCGTCCATCTATATTGATCCAGTCTGTCGGGTAGGCTGACTGGGCAGTAGCCATGGGCCTGTAGCTCAGTTGGTTAGAGCATCCGACTCATAATCGGACGGTCCCAGGTTCGAGTCCTGGCGGGCCCATATGCCGGGCGCTTAGCTCAGCCGGTTAGAGTGCCACGCTCACATCGTGGAGGTCAGTGGTTCGAGTCCACTAGCGCCCATTTCTGCATCGATTCAACCTTAAAAGGCGGGGGCTTCCAGAAGTCTCCGTTTTTTTGATACGGTTCTAAATGTATCGCCTCATCGCCCTGGACATCGACGGTACACTGCTCAACGGCCAGCGGGAAATGTCCGATGCCACGGTCGACGCCGTTAGGCACGCGGCCGGCCGCGGCGTCCACGTCACGGTGTGCACCGGGCGAAGCCTTCCGTCGGCGGTATCCGCCGTGAAGAGGCTGCCCTTGAACGCGCCCTTTGTGTTGAACAACGGCGCCATGATTTACGATGTCCCCATGCATCGCGCCAAGTATTTGCGACACCTCCCGAATCATCTCGCGATGGATGCCGTCAGGGTGTTTCGCGGCATCGGGTTTCATCCCATCGTGTACGGCCCCCTGCCCGAAGTGCAGTACTTCTACTATGACTCCTTCGATCCGGATAACCACGCGTTTGTCGACTATGCCGCGCAGAACGCCGACCGCGTTCACAGGGTAGGCGACGTCCGCGAGTTTCTCCGGCAGGACGTTACCTGCATTACGGTCGCCGAGCGCAACGAACGGGTCAAGCCCCGGGAGTCGCACATAAGGGCGCAACTGCCGGGCACTGAGGTGGTCTTCGAAATCAGTCCGTGGGACCCTTGCTACCATGTCATTACGGTGATGCCTTCCGGTGTTTCCAAGGGCGACGGGCTGCGCAGGCTGGCCCAGTTGCTGGGTATCAGGCTTTCCGAGGTCATGGCCGTGGGGGACAACCTGAACGACCTGGATATGCTCGATGTCGCGGGCCTGGGCGTGGCCATGGGCAACGCCACCCCCGAAACCCGGGCCAGGGCGGATCATGTCACGGCTTCAGTTGACGATGACGGCGTCGCCCGGGCTATTGAACGATTCATACACTGAAACGATTCATCTCCGAATCTGTAACGGCCGCTGCCATGTCCTACGACCTCATCGCCATCGACATCGACGGCACCCTGCTGACGTCCCGCCGCGATATCTCCTCCAGGACGCTCCATGCGCTCCGAAGGGCCGTCGCGGCCGGGAAACACGTGGCCCTCTGCACCGGCAGAAGCCTGAACTCCGGCCGGCCCGCCGCGGAGAAGGTGCCGCCTTCCACGACGCTGATCTTCCACAGCGGCGCGCTCATACTCGAGACGCTCGACGGTCCGCTGCTCAGGGCGGTCAACATGCCCCGGCCCCTGGCGAGCGGCCTGGTCGATTTCATCAAGGAGCGAGGGCACGATCCCCTCGTCTACGAGCCGGTGCCCGAAAGCCGGTATATCTGGTTTGAACGCCCCCGTTCGGCCAATGGCTGGCGGGAACGCTACCTGGAGGCCAACGGGGACAAGGCCGTTCAGGTGGATGACCTGGACCAGGTGCTGAACCGGGACCCCGCACAGATCGCCGTTGCCGGAAAGGGTTCGTCCATGCATGACCTGGAGGCGGAGCTGGCGGGATACGGGAACCGGATCGGCACCATCATGTCGCGCAGCACCCTGGTGGACGACTACTGGTGCATGGAAATCGTGCCGGCAGGCGTGTCGAAGGCGAGGGCCCTCGCTTTCCTGGGCAAGCAGTACGGAATCGGGCCGGACAGGATGATCAGCATCGGCGACAACTACAATGACCTGGACATGATCGAATACGCCGGACTCGGCGTCGCCATGGGGAATGCGCCGGACCCGGTACGGCGCGCGGCGGACCTGGTCGCGCCGACCAACGACGCGGACGGCGTCGCCCACGTCATCGATACCTGTCTCCTGTGAGCAGAGCAGACTTCGCCGGACCGGACCCGATGGTCGGATCCAATGGGGAGAATCCCTTTGATTTTTAAAGAAATCGGCGTATCTTCCTGTATAATCCCGTTGGCGTGTTCGACGAGATACGGCGAGAGATTTGGGTCTGGACTGAAACAACGTGCCCCGACCGGGGACAAGGAGATTTTCAAATGATTCGCATGGCTTTGACTTCCATGGCGCTTTCCGCGCTGTTGCTGCTGATCGGAACCACCGCACCCTCGCATGCCCAGCATGACGATCCGAATATGGAATGGGTGATGGACGGCCCCCTGTATGACCGCCTGGGCGGCGAAGAAATGATCATGGGCGTGATCGATGACTTTGTTTCCTCGGCCGTGGAAGAGGAAGCGTTGAAGGCGCAACTCGAAGGGGTCGACCAGGAGGCGTGGAAGGAGACCCTGCTGGCGCAGTTCACCGTCGTTTCCGGTGGTGAAATCGAGTACGACGGCAAGAGTTTCAAGGAGAGCCTGGGAGAAATGGGCATCACGGAAGAGGCCATGGATCTCGTCGCCGACCAGTTGACCATCGCGCTGGAGACGAACGAAGCCTGGCCGGAAGACGTGGATGAACTGCTGGTGGCCCTGGAATTGAAAGAAGCCGAAATGGCAGAAGAAGAGATGACAGAAGAAGAGATGGCGGAAGAGGAGATGACGGAAGCCGAAATGACCGAAGAGAAGATGGATTCGGACAGTATGAAAGAACGCGGGGAAATGAAGGAAAAAAGCAACGACGACAGTGACGCCGGTGACAGCGGCAGCCAGGATGCGGGCGGAGACCAGGATGCGGGTGGCGAGACTGACGCCGACGCGGGCGCAGAAGCGGAAGGCGCTCCCCGGAAGTAGCCAGGCATGCCCTCTTCCACGGATTCTCATGGCCGGACGATTTACGGTGATCGTCCGGTCATTTATGTATAAGGCGACTGCATGGCCATAGCCTACTTCGATTGCTTCTCCGGTATAAGCGGCGATATGATTCTGGGCGCGCTGGTAGACGCCGGCCTGGACTTCGACAAACTGAAGGGTGAACTGAAGAAACTTCCCCTCGACGGATACCGGCTCACGCGAAAGGCAGTGACCCGCCAGCATATCGCGGGGACCAAGGTTGACGTTGTCGTCCGGACTTCGGGCGGCCGGGAAATCGTCGAAGGTCCCGGCGAGGACGGACCATATCACGACCACGGGGAAGCGAGGCACCTCAGCGACTTGACGTCCATCATCGAAGAAAGTACGCTGGCCGATTCCGTCAAACGCCAGGCCATCCGGATTTTCGATCAACTGACGACCGCGGAAAGCAAGGTGCACGGCATTTCGAAACAGGAGGTCCACCTGCACGAAGTCAGCGGGGTGGACGCCATCGTCGATGTCGTGGGCGCCTGCATAGGCCTGGTCCTGCTCGACATTCGACAGGTGTACGCTTCGGCGCTTCCGATGGGACGGGGGTTTATCCACTGCGCACACGGCCTGATGCCGATCCCCGCTCCGGGCGCGCTGGAACTGATGCGGGATATGCCGGTGTATCACACTGGAATAGAGGGTGAACTGGTGACCCCGACCGGTGCCGCCTTTCTGAAAGCCACGGCCGACGCGCACGGTGTCGTGCCGAAAATGGTGTTGAAAAAGATCGGTTACGGCGCCGGCACGAAGGATTTCCCGGAACACCCGAACCTGCTCCGGGTCTGTATCGGCGACCAACTGAATTAAATCAGGTCAGGCGGACCGGGTGCGACGTCCGTCTGCTCCATGCGATCATCGCCATCATGCTGCTCCAGCTCGCCCTGGACATCCCCCACGCCGGAGCGGTTCGCCGCCTGCTGGACCAGACCGCCTTCGGGGTGGACATCATCGAACTCGGCACGCCCCTGCTGATCCGTTACGGGATCGACTTCATCTCCGAAATCAGACGGGACTATCCCGAGATGAAGATCCTGGCGGATCTCAAGATCGTGGACGCCGGCGCCGTGGAATCGCGCCTTGCATTCGACGCGGGGGCGGATATCGTTACTGTGCTCGGGACGGCGCACCAGGCTACGCTCCGTGAAGCAGGCGAGCAGGCGAAGGGGTGCGGCGGCCGGATCATGGCCGATCTCATCACCGCGCGAGATGTGGACGAGACCGTCCGCCTGGCCCGTACGCTGGACCTGGCCGGCGTGGATTTCATCTGTCTTCACACGGCTTTCGACGCACAGGGGCGGGAGGATTCGGAGCCTATCCCGGAACGAATCGACCGGGTCGGCGCAGTGGTTCACCGGGCGGGGCTGGCCGTCGCCGGCGGACTGAATCCCCGGATGATTGAGCGCCTGGTTCCCCACGGGCCGGATATCGTGGTAGTGGGGAGTTACGTCACCGGGAACGCCGATCCCGGCCATGCGGTCCGCCAGATCAGGGAGATCATTCACCGAAACAATGGATAACGAGACAGCCTCTTCCCCTTTTGACGGTATCCGGCGGACTGTCCTCGACGAGATGCGTCGGACGCTGAACCGGATCTCATGTGAAGAAGTCGAAGCGCTGGTACGGGAAATCACGGAAGCCAGACGGGTCTTCGTCTCCGGCGCGGGACGCACCGGGCTCGTCATGAGAGGCTTCGCCATGCGGCTTGCGCAACTCGGCCTTCTTGTCCACGTGGTGAGTGAAACAACCACGCCGGCGGTCGGGTCGGGAGATCTGCTGCTGATCGGATCGGGATCGGGCGTGACGGAACGCCTGGTCCACTATGCCGGGAAAGCCGGCAAGGCCGGTGCGCGGGTTGCGATAGCGACTGCCGACGAAGGATCGCCTGCCGCCCGGCTGGCGGACGTGGTCGTCGTCATACCCGCGCCCACGCCGAAATCATCGAAAGAGACCGGCGCCCAGGGACATCGCTCGCACCAGCCGATGGGCACGCTCTTCGAACAGAGCCTCGGCGTGATGTTCGATGCCAGCGTCATGCTGCTCATGACCCGACTCGATGAAACCGGACGCAGCATGTTCGCCCGCCACGCCAATCTCGAATAAGCACCTGTCGTCCGGCGGACTATGCGTGCCAGACCTCGGATGCGGTCCAGGACGCGGATGCCAGGCCCTCGACAGGCCGCGGATGCTAAGCCTTCGACAGGCGCTTGAGCACTTCCCGGTTCAGGACGGCCCGCAGGAATCCGCGCCAGTGGCCGTTGCGGTCTCTATCCGCCGACAGGTACGGTTCGGTGCCCATGTACAATGCACCGCCGTCCTTGTGCGGTTTCAGTAACACCGCGGGCGAACCGTCTCCCCACCGTCCGATGACGCGCACGTCGTCGTCGATTTCCCCCGGCCGGACCCGCCACTGGTGCGCGTCGAGCGCGGCACCCTCGGGCAGGTGAGGCCAGCCGGCGGTAAGCAGGATCCGGTCCGGATCGTTGAGGACGGACTCTTTCCGTATGCCGAACACGCGTGCCCGCGCGTCGCCGTGTCGTATCCCCTCGTCCAGGCTGAAGTCGTCGGCCGAACCCACTATCCATCCGCCTGACCGCATGTAGCGGATCAACCGATCGACGACCGCGTCCCTGACCGTTGGACTGGGCGTGCAAAAAAGCAATTCGCACCCGGAGAGTCTGTCTCCGTCTGATATCTGGTGATCGGACGCGTATCCCACCTCCCGCCCCGTACTTGCTTCGAGCATGCTATGGGGCGTCATCACGTCCAGCCAGGGCACGCGGCTCGCGAACGAATCGTACGAAAACAGGCATCTGTATTCCGGAGACGGCGCATTCGTGCGTTCCATCTCCGTCACCGATCGACTCAGCGCCGAAATCGTCTCCCACTGCTCCGGGTTCGATTCCGACAGGGGCCTGCCTCGCATGGCGCGGCTTTCCGACCACGCGGTACCGTCCCAGGCATGCCAGCCAACGGCCGTTATCCCCGGCGCGCAGGCCGCACCCGTCCATTCCCGCAGTTCCCGATGCGTGGCCTGGAACCTGCCCCGCGCCATCTGCGAATCCACGGCCATCCAGACGTCCCTGTCCGTCAACGACCCGGCCGCGCGCGCCGCCCAGCGGATCACGCGATCCGTATCCGCCGCGGAATGAAACGACGGGGATCCCGGATCGATGATGACGAAATCTAGCGCACGGGCAGTTTCCTGAAAATGGACCAGGGTATCCGCGGGCAGGAGGGCGTCGAGATGGAAGTCCATCGTCGTCTTCAGGCTCGATTTCACCTTCTTCACGGTCCTGACCAGTTCCGCCGTAAACGAAGCATACTGTTCCATCTGCCAGATCCTGCGCCCATGCCGATAACCGTCTTCGGTCAGTTCCATCGTCGACAGACGGCCTTCGACGGACTCCATCACCGGTTGCCAGCGGTCCTCGGGGTACTCGCTGCCTCCCGTAGGCGCTTCCTCCAGTTGCAGCGCGTACAATCCCTTGCAGGGCCCGAATACTTCCGCAACGCGCCTTACATAGTCAAGGCGCCACGCCCGGGCGTCGGGCAAGAGGTACAAGGCCTTTGGATTGCCGATGTGCAGGATCGAACGGATTCCCGCGGCTTCCGCGGCGGCGATCATTTCTTTCAGCCGGTTTTTCTGGTCCTCCGAGGTCAGTTGGTTTCTCAGATCGACTCCGTCTCTGAAGACGACGTATTGAAAGCCGCAGGCTTTGAGCTCGGCAAAGTCGTCGCTCCACCGGTCCGCGCGTGCAAACTCGTTATAGTACGTGAAGGCCTGCAGTTTTGATTTGTTGAACATGTCTCCCAATCCGTCATGACTCCGCGAACGAAATCACACCGTTAAACAAAATCAACCATTTAATAAAAGTAATAAGGAAATTACAGGGAGAGGCGCCGTCCAGCCAGCATCAAAACGCCTGTCCGAGTCCGAAGTAGAAGAAAGTCCGGTCGTATTTTCTCGAGTTAGGTACGTCGATCTTGCTTTGATTGTGATAGCCCACGTCGCCCCGGATCAGGCCTATCGGCGAATTCACCCGTATCCCCGCCCCGTAACCAAGCAGGAGATCTCCGAAGCCGAAAGAACCCACCGTCTTCCCCACACCGCCCCAGTCCGCGAATACGGCCAGGTCAAATCGGGAAAAGGGTACCTGGATTTCATGCTGCGCGCTGATGGCGATCAGTCCGCCGTCGGGCTGGCCGATTCGGTTTATGCCGAACCCCCGCACCGATCGGTCGCCTCCGATGAACAGTCTGCTGTCGAGGGGTACGCGGTTTTCATTCAGCGCCCTCACGTAGGCAAACGAGACAGCGGTTGAAAAATCCGGCGCGTTGGAAAAGGACAGGTATTTACGGGCTATGGCCCTCACCGTAAGTATCGAACTCCGGTTGAGCGTGGAACTGCCGAGCAGAGGGCTGGCCACGCTGCTCTGGAATTGACCGAAGAATCCCGTCTTCGGGTTCAGGATATCATCCCGCGTGTCGTACGTCACAAGCCCGGTCAGACTGCCTTCGCGCCTGGACCGGAGGCTGTCGACTTCCGAACCGCTTCGCAGGAGTTCGGCCAGTTCGTCGCTGAGCGACGACACCTCGATGTTCTTCAGCGTATAGGTCAGTTGACTGCGGTAGGTGCGGGAGAGTTCGCGGTTGACCGCCACGGACACGCCCGCTTCCTGCTCGGTATGGCTGATGCGGTCCTCGCGCCGGAAGAACGCGCGCAGGATGCCCGTCGTCCTGGTCCGGAACAACCACGGCTGCGTGACCCCCGACTCGACGTGCTGGAAGAGCGAACTGATCTGACCGTTGGCGCCAATGGTGATCCCCCGTCCCAGCCAGTTTCGGTAGGCGACACTGAAGCTGCCCCTGAAGCGTTCGGCCGTGGCGAACCCGGCGCCGAAGCTCACCTCGCCCCCGGGCAGTTCGGTGACCTCCACCACCAGGTCCCGCACCGCAGCGGAGGTGTCGCTCCTCAGGGGAGACAGACGCACGCTGCGGAACAGGCCCGTCTGGAAGAGCCGGGTCTGGCTCAACGATATCTTCGCGTTGTCGTAGAGTTCTCCCGGTTGGATTTCCAGTTCGCGGATCACCACGTTTCTTTGGGTCTTCCGCAGACCTCGGACCTGTATCGCGCCCACGCTGACGGGATGCCCTTCGATAATCCGGAAGTTGACGGTAACGGAATAATCCTCCGCGTGCAGCACGATGTTCGAGTCCACCACCACGTCCAGCAGCGCCCGGCGATCGGCGAGACGCTGGATGTAGCGTTTGTCCGTCGCGGCGGACAGCCGGTAGAAAACCTGGCCTTCCCGCGTTCTCAGGTTCTGCCGGACCTCGTCTTCGGACAGGTATCCGAAGCCGTTCAGATTGACCGCGCGTACGGTGTACCGCGGACCTTCGTCGATGACGATCCTGAGCGCGACCCGATCCGCGTCAATCCTGTCGCGTACGGACCGGACCCTTGCTTCCAGAAATCCGCTGTTCTTGTAGAAACTCTCTATCGCCGACAGGTCGGTCCGCCAGGTGGCGTTGTTTATTCGTCTGCGTTGCCAGAATCTGGGCCTTAGAAAACTGTCCGTTCTGGTTTCGATCAGACTGAGTATGCGGTCCTCCGCGATGGACGCGTTGCCATCGACGACGATGCGCTCGACGATGAGGGACTGCTGGGCGCCAGCGGGGGAAGCGTACAGGATCGCCAAGAGAAACAACGTCCGGATCGTACCGGGATACCGCGTCCGGGATGAACCGATACGACCCGATTCGGCAACGGTTGGCTTCGAGGGAAGCCTCATTCCCTTTACCATGTGAATTGCCTGACCGTTTGGTCCCCTGCCGTCCTTACATGCAAAGGCGCAGGCTTACCGAAACCGAAATTTGACCCGGAGGTCGATTCCATTCTGGGGAAGTTCGCCCGATTGATCGGAAAACGTCTCGATATACAGGAAATCGGTCAGTTGGTAACCGACCCGCAGCGAGTATTCCGAAGACTGGAACAATCGGGTAAAGCTGACCCGGGCGCGCCGGTTGATCCGCTTGCTGAGGGTAAGTTGAACCGGCGATCCGGCTTGAACGGCGCTGTTCATCGAGAAAGGATCGCCCTCGACCTGGACTTCGTCGAGATTCAACAAGGCCTCCGCGAGTGCTTCTCCGGTCATCAAAAAGGCCCTGTTTCTCATACCGGCGTATTCATCGGGCGTGCCCAGGCTGGTGAGTCCGGCCGTGCCGAAAGTCAGCAGGGAGACGACCTCGGGACCGTAGATTACCTCGGGGCCGGCAAGCGACCGGGAACCCGAAGCCAGGATCTCCGTAGCGTTGTCGTCGCGCGGCGCGGCGCGCAACTGGGGCGTCACCGTCGACACCGGTCCGGACGCGAGCAGTTCCACTTCGTAATAGGTATCGTGAATGTCGCGCACGCGGGGCGCCCAGGCCTGAATGTTCAGGACCGGGTCGAGCTGCGCCACCGGGTACTCGATCAACGCGGTGAAGCTCTCCAACGGTACGCGCCTGGTCAGGTCGATCCTTCCGGTGTCCAGTTCGAAGGTGGCGCCAAGGTACCTGATCACACCGTCTTCCTCGGCGACGGCGTTTCCGGTCATCAGGGGATTCTGCACCGTATTGCCGAGGGCCACTCCGCCCTCGACGGTCAGTTGGGCGATATTGTTCTCGACGGCCAGGTCGGTCACGTCCACGGCTACGTCCAGCGCGATGCTTTCCAGGAACGGGTCCGGCGTGTCCTGCGGACGTATGATCGCGTTGTCGAGGAGCAATTCGCCTATATCCAGCGGATGCGTGACCACTCCGGTCACGACGATCGGATCGGCTACATTGTAAATCCGTGAACGGTCCCTGTTGCCGGTCCAGGCGAGTACTCCGTCTATTACAAGCATTGCCGAACCGAGGCGCTCCACTTCAGCCTGGCTGAAATCGGCATAGGCTTCGATTTCGGCGAAGGACAGGTCATCCGTCAAGAGGTCGCCGGAAATCCGGATCGTGCCGTCCCCGGCGCGGAACGCTACGGGCTTTAGCGCGAAGGCGCCTCCGTCTACATCAACCTGGAGTACGTCTGCCCGGAACATCGGTTCGATCTCACGGATCCGCAACGCCGCGTCGCGCACCTGGATCTGGCCGACCGTTCGGGGAGAATCGGATGTCCCACCGATGGACAGCCGGATGTCGGCCTTCCCCTCGATGCGTTCGAGATCGTACATAATACCACTCAGGAAGGACAGATCGATATCGTCGCCTTCCACGGTCAGTGCGATAGCCTCCGCACCGGACGCATCGCCTGTCCGTTCGACGCGGCCCGGGTCAAACGGTATGGTACCGTGGGCGGTGACGGTATCGCCGCCTTCGCGGATACGCAGATCCCGGACGTCGATTTCTCCGTCTCTATACACGATGTGGGCGGCTACACTGTCCACGGTGGCCCGGTTGTATCTCGGTTGATCCATGGAAACGCGGGCTTCTATGACCCGGGCGGATGCCGGACCGGTGATTCCGATCCGGGCGTTCACGTTCCCGCCCATGGGGAGGTCGAGATTCGCAAGCGCCATGACGGCGTCCATCCGGATGGCCTCTCCCAGGATGGTGAAGTCGGACTCCATCATCTCCGTTCTTCCGATTCCATAGGCCAGACGGCCCTGCATCGTAAGCGTCCCCCGCTCGTCGTCCGATAGGCTTCTGTGGCGTAGCGTGGCGGACAGTGTGTCCAATTCGATATGCTCCGCGTCGAAGCGCGCCCGGATTGGATGGGTGTTGACGAACTCGTTCTGCAAACCGAACAGTTTCAGCGAATCCAGCGCCACGACCCCTGTCACGTCCTGCCGGTCCCGGACCGAACCGTTTATGTCGATCCTGCCTCTGATGTAACCATCCAGATCGGCGGGCACCACCTCGAAGAACTCCCTCAGGGGCGCCACGGCCAGGTTCTCCACAGCCAGGGACGCCGTGTATCTTTCACCGGACGGATCTGCTTCGGGCTGATCCACCGGCGCCCAGCGCAGGTCGACGGGATAGGCCAGGGTGACCTCCGACAGTCCCAGCGGAGACTGCACCGAAAGAACGGGTATCCGCAGCAACCGGTCTTTGTAGAACACGGAGGCGGTCACCGTGCCTAGCAGGTCGGTCCTGCCTTCTATCGCGTAATTCACATCCGAAACGGTCAGCAGGCTGTTGATCGTGGGGTCCCCGGGGGTTCCTCCCATCGAGATCACGCCGTCCAAGGCTCCGCTGAATGTGCCGTCCGACACCAGGAAAGGCGAGATGAATTCCAGCTGCACGTCTTCGAGAACAGTCTCGAGGTCGACCCGACCATCTGCGGCGAGACTCGCCGTACCGTTGACCGTTACCTGTCCGAAATCACCCGTCAGCCTGAATTCGTCCACGGTAATCACCTGGTTTTCGAGTTTCACGGTGGAGGGGGCCGCGAAATACAGTTCCCGGTCGTCTATCATGATACCCAGCGAATCGAGGGAGACCGTTACGGTGGACAGATCCGGATACCCGGCCAGTCCCACGGCATGTATGTTCCCGCTGAACCGGGCGGTGCTGTCTTCGATCGGTCTCTTGGAGAGTATGGAGAGGAGCGGAGACAGCGAGGTATGGATAAGATCGACTTTCAGATCGTAAGGGTATTGCCCGGTCAGTTCGACCGATCCTTCCGCGAAAACAGTGGGCCCCGGGGTTCGCGTCATGGTGAAATCCAGACGGTCTTTGCTGAGCGTCATGTCCAAATCAGTGCCGCCCAGGTCTTCATTTCGAATCACCAGGTTTCGTACGGTGCCCTTCCCGGTGACGAGGGGCTGTGCTATGGTACCGGTTACATCGCCCTCCATGCGAAGGATGGCATCCAGCCCCCACCCGGGTTCTTCCGGGAGGTAGTCCCCGATTCTGAGGTCATGCACGTTGAAATACCCGGAGACCGCCTGGTCCCCGGCCAGGTGCGTCCTAGCGTGGAACTCCAGCCTGTCCAGCACGGCATTGAAAGTAAGCTGGCCGCTTTCGTCCAGAAACCCTTCGATTTTCATTTCGCCGATAGGGACATGGGCGTAGGCGAGGCCGCCGACCCAGCCGCCCAACCGGACGGTCGGCCGCCGGAGCGTGCCCAACAGGTAGAGATCCAGTTCAGCCGAACCGCGAAGTTTTGCGAAATCCAGTGGCGGGGGCAGGGTGCCAATGTCATCCACGTCAACCGGACCGGTCAAACGGATGCTTCCATCCGTGCCGAGCCGGCCTTCAGTGCTTACCTGGAAAGACGCTTCCCGGAGATCGACCCGGAGATCGCCGCGGCGGTACCCTGCCGATGCCGTCACTTCCCGCAGCGGCAGGCCATTTAAGCTCACCAGGGTGGAAGAAGCGTTCAGGTCGGCCCTGCGAGGCGGACCGTCGAATCCCGCGCCTTCCATTTCGAAGGCAAACTCCACCTCGCCCTCGAACCCGCTTCCGCCGTCGACAAGGACCGGCGGCAGCGCGGGAAGCATGATGCCGGGAGACTCCAGCTGCAAGCGGTATCCGGTCAACTCACCGGAGAAATCGAGCAGGCCCCGTCCCGATATCCATCCCGCTTCGTGCACGCCCCTGAACCCGGATACCGTGAGCACATCTTCCACGTACGCCATATCCACCGTGGCCAGCTTGAACGATCCGTATTCGGTACGGACTACCGGCGATATGAACCGCGCCTCTATGTCCGGTTCCGAAAGGGTGTTGCGAAGCGATCCGGTCATGCTGAAAATGCCGGGCATGTCGTTTTCAAAACCCATGATTTCCAGTATGGCGCCCACCTGCCCGTTCGCGGCGATATCCAGGGTGGCGGTTTTCTCGCGCGCGGTCGAGAGTTCGCCGTTCACGAGATAGGAAATCGGCGGACCATGGGCGGCTTCGGCCGTCAGGCCGTGAATCGTAAGGGCGTCCTCTTCGAAGTATACGGCCGCCTGCAGACTCGATACGGCGTCCTCATAACCACCTATATTGAAAGCCGCCTGCCCGGCGCTTATTTCGGCGTCCACCCTGAATGGGCTGAGCACGGCGCCGCGGAATTCGATTTCTCCGGCGCTCACCGACGTGGAATCCGCGGGATCGAAATACCGGAACAGGCCATTCCGGATCTGCAAGTCGTGCAGATCGAAGGGCAGGCCGGAGGTTTCTCCTTCTGATGTCTCGACCGCTTCGGCGTCGCGCGCCGGGTCCTGCAGCAGCAGATCCAGGGAACTCTTCCCACTGCCGGCGGCGTCTTCGATATAGGCCATGCGAAATCCATCGATACCGACGCGGTAGGGCGGAGCCTGTCCGACCAGGGCGTCCCAACCGTTGATGCTGATCCAGATTTCATCCGCTCCCGCGACCTCCCCGCCGCCAAGGGTATCGTCCAGGTGAAGGGATACGCCGTGCATCGCCAGGTGCTTCCGCGTGCCGAGCTCGATCCGTTCGATCGCGATCTGTCCGTTGAGCCGGTCCTGGACGGCCCACAAGACGGCGTGGCGGGCCCGGTTCATGCCCCATTCGGTACCCAGCAGGATGAAGACGGCCAGGCTCGCTGCCAGTATCAACGACGTCAACAGGCCCAGCCCTATGATTCTTTTGTTTTGCCGCAGGTTCATTGTGCCATTACCGGGAAGTGACGACCAAAGCCGCTAGTCGAACAGCTTATGGACGAAACGGGTTCTCAGCGCCCTGGCCGCCCATTCCATGTTTCTTTCAATATCCTGCCACAACCGTTCGCCCGGTTCGGCGCCGTTTTCTTCCTCATATCCCAGGCGACGGGCGAGAAACAGGAATTCCTGGGACGTCTTGTCCGGAAGGACCAGGTCCCTGGCGTTGCCGCGCACCATGCGCAGGGCGTTGATCAGCCTGACAAGGAAACGATACGCCGTGCCGAGCATGCCATGGTCCTCTTCCGAAAGATAACCGGTCCTGTTCAGGGCGTCCATGGCCTCCAGCGTGGTCGGACCGCGAACCGCGGGATTGTCGACGCCGTAGCGTATCTGCAGATCCTGCACGAAATACTCCACGTCGATCAACCCGCCGTAACTGTATTTAACGTTGATGGCGCCGGTTTCGACCAATTCGTCGTTCTGCCGTTCGCGCAGATGGGTCCACGAACGGCCGTCGACCGGGGTACTGTTGTATACGAAGACGTCCCGGGCCGCTTCGACGTTCGCGCCCAGGACCGGATCGCCCCCGATGGCGCGCAGTTTAATCAAGGCGTGGCGCTCATAGGGCAGGGCGCCGCCCTTCTCGTTGAAATACGCGTTGAACTTTTCCAGGGACGAGGCCAGCGCGCCCTTTTCGCCGTAGGGCCGGAGCCGGAGGTCGATCTCGAACAGGCCTTCTCTCCGGGATTCGATGGTGCCGCAGATCATGCGTACCAGCCGCTCGTAGTACTCCGAATTCAACAGGGCATGGGGGCCGCTCGTACTGCCTTGTCCGGCGTAGACGAACAATAATTCGATATCTGAAGCCCAACCGAGTTCCCGGCCGCCGCATTTCCCCAGCGCGCAGATACTGAAGACGCAGGGCTCGCCGGAGGGAAGCAGGGGCTCGCCGTATTGCCGGCGCTGCTCCCGGTCGCAGATATCGTACGCGGATTCCAGCACCACCTCCGCCAGCGTGGTCAGTTCATGGGAGAAAGCCTGGATATCTTCGTTTTTCTCCAGGATCTGACGCATGCTGATCCGCAGCATCTCCTTATCCTTGTACTGGTTCAGCAACTGCTTGCGGCGGGCGTAGCTTACGACCCTGGACAACCGTGCGGCCAGTTCGCTTTCCATCTGCTCCCGCGATCTGACGATTCCGACCACCTTGATGTCCTGCAGCACGGGGAACAGGTTCTTGTATTGCATCCTGAGGAAGTCTTTCCACAGGAAATCGCTCGTGCCGAAGAGTTTCGCCATCGCGCCGATTACTTCCTGCTTCTCCAGTTGGTCGAACATCTCTTCCATCGCCCGGCCGGGCCGTACGTTGGCCAGGACCTGATCGATCAGGTGATTAAAGTGTTCCAGGGCCTGGGCGGGATTCGGCGCCCGGGTCAGCAAATGGGTGAACTGCTTGATGAGGGTGATCACGAATCGCAGTTCATGGAGTTTCCTCGGATCGGTGATTTTCAATCCGCGCCGATCGGTCACCTCGAGCGTGTCCCGCACCTGGGCCCCCGTGGCCGCGATATCAATTCTTCGAATGTTGATGTTTCGCAGCGCCAGGGCGGTCGACAGGGCATACAGGAACGCCGGCGTGTCCTGGCCCGTGATGCCGAGACGGGTCGACCCGGAGCCGGTGTCGTTGTCGATCGCCACGTGCACCGGGAACATGGTGGAGGTCTCCGGGTCCTGTTCGCGGCGAAGATAGTCCATGACGCGCTCGTTGATTTTGCTCTGCAACGCCCCGGCGCTGTTCATCCGCAGACTGTGCATGGCGTCCTTGATTTCCAGCGTTATGGCCGGCCAGTCCGGCGGCTCCTCCGATGGCGCGTGCACACGGAAGACATCCACGATCTTGCGCAGGGAACGCAGCGACGACGAGGTAATGCCCGGCGACGCGGCCGGAGCGCCTGAACGAACACGATGGCGCCGGTGCGGCCGGTGGGACCGCTTGCCCGGATCGCCGGCCGGTTCCGCGTCGGTGTAGGTGAATACGTCCCCACGGCGTATGCTCAGCCCGCTGGACGCCAGGAGCCCCGACAGGATGGAAATCACCGAGAGGTAATCGAAGGCCACGACGGTAAGACGCCACGTCGAATCGTCCAGGGGCTCCACGTGGATCTCCGCGGCGTTGTCCGGTCCAAGCCGGCTGATCATCTCGATATGGCGCCGGATTACTTCGGGCTCGTAACGCTCGAAATAGGCCGGTTCCATCCTGCCGATATGATCCCTCACCAGGATATCCGGCAGATCATTGCCCTTGAGCCGTTCCGAAAGTTCCGCGAATGGTATCGTATCTGTCATACTCAGGTTCCGGGGCGGTTTGCCGGGGCATAATACTCCTAAAATACAAAATACATTCAACCCGGCTTAAAATCAACCGTAACACATATTTGTGCGTATGCGTGCCGTACGTGTGCGCGTGTGCGCGAAAAAAAAGCGGTCTGTCCACATTTTTCTTGACAGTCCTACAAAACGTTATATAATTCGAAGCCATATTTGAATAGCCAAACTTTTCATTGTGCCGGCAACACGATTGTTGCCATAACGAATCGGGCAGTCTATGGATGTCTGGAGAGAATTCGAGCACAACGAGATCACGCACAGCGGCGCGCACTACCTGATGACGGTCCAGCAGTTGATCGAGGACCAGGGATACGCCCGGGTATCGGACGTGGCCCGGGAGATGCACATCACGCCGGGCAGTGCGTCGATCATGATCAAGTCGCTCCGGGAAAAGGGATACCTCGAAGAGGACCGGAACCGGTTCCTCAAGCTTTCGGACGAGGGAAACCGGCTGGCGCAGTCGGTATGGTCGCACCGTCAGATCCTCATCGCCTTTCTCAAAGGCGTCCTGCATATCGACGCGGAACAGGCGGAAATCGACGCATGCAAAATCGAGCACCTGATCAGCTCGAAGACGGGTGAGCGGCTCCTTCTGTTTCTGCAGTTCCTCCTGTCGGACGACCCCCACGGCAAAGCGTTTCTGAAGTCCTACTGGGACGCCAACGTGCTGTCGATATGCGATCTGGAGTCCTGCGCGGTATGCGAGGAAGTGGGCGAATGCCTGGTAATCCGATCGGAGTCGGCGTGAGGAAAGCCGAAGCATTCAGTGGCCTGGCGGCGGGATATCAGCCGCCGCGAAATGAAAAGGGACTATCGCGACATGGCCCGGCAAGCCCGGCGATAGTCCCTGGGCAGGACAGGTGATACTGTCCCTGAGGGCGGTACGGACGTACACGGCCCTCTTAAGCTATAGTATACGGAAACCTGCACGACAGGTCAATACTATAACGGAAACGGATCGATTCAAACGAAAGGGGACACGGCCTATTCCAGACACACCTTTCAGTTCCGCAGCAAGTACCGGCATCGGACCCACTGACGCGAGATAATCCATGGATTCCGAACTCTTTACCAGCACGCAAGCGCAGATGATTTGCCTGGATGAACTGAAACCGGGCGAGAAAGCGACGATAAGGCAGATCAAGGGCACGGCGGGAGAAGAAGTGCACCTGATGGAACTGGGGCTGCTTCCCGGGACAGCCATCGAATTGATCAAACGCGCCCCCATGGGCGATCCGATCGAGATACGCGTTCGGAGGTATCACCTGTCCATTCGTTGCGCCGAGGCCCGTTCGGTCATGGTGGAAAGAGGTTGAGCTGAAGGGATGTAACATAATTAAAAGGACTATCGGTTCGGCTGGCCGGCTCTCCCCGATAGTCCCTGGACCAGGGGGATACGTACACTTGGCGAGTACAATCCGGTCCCGGCCTGTTTTGAAATATACGCCCCCTGGCGACCGCTGTCAATTCCGCAGGTTTATTTGGGGGCTACATGTTTCGTAAGACCATCTTCTGGATCCATCTCTCCTCGGGCGTCGTCGCCGGCATCGTCATTCTGATCATGTCCGTGACCGGTGTGCTGCTCACCTTCCAAAGCCAGATCGTAGACTTCGCCAATCGGGAATACGCCACGGTCCATCCCCCTCATCCCGGCGCCGAGCGCATGGACCTCGACACGGTGCTCACGGAGGTCCGGAGCGTCGAGACCGAAACAGCGCCCACCTCCGTTACCATTCGTCCCGATCCGGCCGAGGCGTACGTCGTACGATTCGGCCGGGCGAAAACCGTCTTCGTCGATCCCTATACCGGAGACGTCCGGGGCGAAGGCAACATTGCCGTCCGCGATTTCCTCCGGGAGATCATGTACTGGCACCGCTGGTTCGGCGCCGAAGGCGAAAACAGGGCGGTCGCCCGCGCGGTAACGGGCGCCTGCAACCTGGCCTTCTGCCTCCTGACCATCACGGGACTGTACATATGGTGGCCCCGAAGGTGGACCCTGGCGGCGTTCAAGGCCGTTCTTGTACCGAACTTCAGAATCAATGGGAAAAGCCGGGATTTCAACTGGCATAATTCCTTCGGCGTCTGGTGCCTTCCCGCCCTTTTCCTGATCTCGCTGAGCGGCGTAGTCATTTCCTATCGTTGGGCCGGCGACCTGGTCTATACGCTCACAGGCACGGAACCACCTCAACGGGCCGCGCAATCCGCGTCGGAACCGGTAAAGCCCGGGGATGAGTCCGCGCCATTACCGGCCGCTCCTTTCGAATCCTTTCTGGACGCGGCACGCAGGCAGGTGCCGGAATGGGCCTACATCACGCTGAACCTGCCCGAGGAAGGCGCAGAAACCGCCACGCTGACCGTGTCTGAAATGGACAACCGCATTCCGCTGACCCGGTCGACCCTCACTGTATCTACCGCAGATGCAGGAGTAGTCGAGTGGATACCCTTCACCAGCCTGAACATGGGACGACAGATACGCACCTGGCTGCGCTGGATTCATA
>JAJEHX010000055.1 GCA_022823465.1 Candidatus Latescibacterota bacterium | reverse complement strand
TGGTGCAGTGGGACGGGGATGGGGGCATAGGTCATCTCGTCTCGGCCCGGGCCATTCGTTCCGCGGTGTCCCGGGCGAGGTCCGCAGGGGTCTGCCTTGTCACGGCGACGCACTGCGGCCACACGGGCTCGGTGGGAAACTGGACCCGCATCGCCACCGGGGCGGGCATGATCTGCCTGTACTACAGCACGCCCATGAGTCCCCTTCCCTTCGATCGGCCCGAACCCGTCATCCAGGCGCTGAACAACCCGCCCGTGAGCTTCGGGTTCCCCGCGGCGGAGGGCGAACCGCCCGTGCTGATCGATATGGGCACGCACCTGGAACTTCCTGATGTTCAACAGCAAATATCAGAAATCAGCGTGCTCCCGCTGATCAAGGGACTGGCCTACCAGGTCACCTCCGTCATGATGACGTGGCCCGTGGACGCGCAATCCACCATTGAAAACCGCTATCCGGGGGCCACCAGCAGTCTCACCGCATTCGTCCTGGACCCCGCCTTCACCGGCGACCCGGCCGATTACACACGGACGGTCACGGAACTGCGCAAAAACATACACGCCATGCATCCACTGCCGGGGTTGGACCGCTCGTTGCTTCCGGGGGAAATCGAGGCCGAGCGCGAGGCCGATTTCAGCCGGAACGGGATCCCCCTGGACGGAACCCACATCCAGTCGCTTCGGGAACTGGGCGATGAACTGGATGTAGCCTGCTACTGGGAATCGGACTGATGAGGCCAATAAACGAGGAAGAGGCAGGACAGTCGCATCGTAACGATCTCCAACAGGCCCTGGGGCATTACCTGGCGCGTTATCCGGATGAAGGGGATACGATAGCGCGGATACGTTACCTGGTCGCCGGACATCCCGACTGCTTCGAAAGAACGTGCATGCCGGGCCATATCACCGGCTCGGCCTGGATCGTTTCGCCCGATCGTTCGAAGTATCTGATGACCCGGCACCGGATCTTCGACCGCTGGCTGCAACTGGGCGGCCATGCCGACGGTTGTGCCCAGCCCCACCTCGTCGCCCTGCGGGAAGCCGAAGAAGAGTCCGGACTGACGGGCTTCGGACTGTTTAAGGAGCCGGAAGGGTTCGTCCCGCTGGACGTGGATATCCATGTCATCCCCGCCCGATCCGGCGTACCCGCCCATGAACACCACGACCTGCGCTACCTGCTGATCGCATCCGCCGAACAACCCCTGAAGATCAGCGATGAATCCCATGATCTCGGATGGTTTGAAAAGAACGGGCTCATGGAAACGATCCACGAGGAAAGCGTGCTCCGCATGGCGCGCAAGGGGGATGCCGTCCTGCGCCTCGGTGGCGGGGATTTCGTATACGATTTGTCCTGACGATTCGCTTGCACGCCGTGGGCGGGGTTCGTATATTCCCCCTGCGTTTTCAGACAGCGACCCGCAGACATTTTACTTATTCGCACGGTCTGCACAGCCCGCACAGCCTTCACACAGCCCGAGTCGGCTCAAGAAGACAGAAAGAGGTGCCGTATTATGCCCCCGCCTGTAGCCCTGCAGCTTTATACCCTACGAGAACTGGCAGATAAGGACTACGAACGCGTCGTGAACCTGACCGCTGAAATCGGTTACGCGGGCGTCGAACCCGCCGGGTTTCCGGGTACTACGCCGGAAGCCGCGGGCAAGCTCTTCCGTTCGTTGAACCTCGAAGTCCCCAGCGCGCACCTGCCCCTGCCCGTGGGCGACAACACGTCCTACGTCGTCGACACCGCGGGCGCGATCGGCACGAAACGCGTGGTCTCGGGCCTGGGCCGCGATGATCACAGCACCGTGGACAGCATAAGGTGGTCGGCGGACCGTTTCAACGAGGCCGCGGCCGCCGTTGCGCCCCACGGCATGACCTTCGGGATTCATAATCACTGGTGGGAATACCTGGAAGTGGAGGGGCGGATCGCGACGGATATCCTCCTCGAGCATCTTTCGCCAGAGGTTTTCTTCCAGGTGGACGTGTACTGGGTACAGGTCGGCGGTCCGGACCCGGCGGGTGTGCTGGAACGCCTCGGCGCCCGCGCCCCCCTGCTTCATCTCAAGGACGGCCCCTGCCAGCGGAATACGGACATGACCGCCCTGGGCGAAGGCAAGGTGGATCTCCCGGGGGTGATCGCGGCCGGAGGCAGCCACACCGAATGGCACATTGTCGAACTGGACAGCTGTGCGACAGACATGGTCGATGCGGTCAGAAAAAGCTATAACTACCTGGTGAAAAACGGGTTGTCGCGGGGCGGCAAGTAAATCAGACCGGCAGGATACCAGGCAAACGAGGCATCTCATGCTTAGACAAGGTTCTCATCACGGGAGCCAGATAGCTTCATTTGCGGGGATCGCCTCGATCGTGGGCATGGAGTCTGAACACGGGCAAGGAGCCGGAGCATGACTAAGGAAGAAGGCACGCGGAAGCGGAAGCAGTTGATCCGCGACGGATATTGCCATATAGAAGGCGTGTTGAGCGAGGAATTTCTGGAGACGCTGCGCGAGGAATCGGACCGGCTTCTCGATACCACGGATCACCCGCCGGAATGGCAGTACCAGGGATCCGACCTGCATGTAGCCGCCGGGGACAACGAGGTGATGGGCAACCTGCTCGACTGGCCCGGCGCCCGGAACATCCTCGACGCCATGGGCCTGACGGATTTCACCCCTTCAGGGATCGTCATCATCCTGAGCAAGCCGGCCGGCGGTCCGCCTCTCTACTGGCACCAGGACTGGATGGCGTGGAACGACCCGATCAGCATGGCGCCCTGGCCGCAGACCGTTTTTCTTTCCTACTATCTCGTCGACACCGACTTCGAGAACGGTTGTTTCCGTGTCATACCCGGCACGCATCGCAGGCGCATTCCCCTTCACGACCAGGTGGAGGTCGCACATCAGAAAACCGCCTACTTCGCCGACCTGGAAGATCCGCACATGTTCGGCGATCACCCGGACGCCGTCGACCTGCCTATGAAAGCCGGGGACCTGGTCATCGGAGAAGCGCGGGTCCTGCACGCCGCCCGCGGCAACAACAGCGACCGGCGGCGGACTCTGCTCCTGGGCTGGCACAACCGTCCGGTGACCGTGCCGGACTACTGGACAGACGAAGTGCCTGAAGCCATTCTGAACCGTCCCGCGGATGCCCAGTACGAAGTCACGAGAATCCCCGGCGCATACCTGGAGTAGACGATGACCGAACTCGAGCACGCCGTCTACGAACTGGACCTGTACGGTTTCACGGTCGTGGAGCGCGTCCTGTCAGCCGATCAGATCGAATCCATGCGCGAAGTGCTTGTACGCCTGGCCGACGAGGTGGGCGAAGAGCGCGGTGGCGAGGGCTCCTGCAGGCACGTAAGCAATCTGCCGACCCTCGATCCCATCTTCTTCCCGGTCATCGACCACCCCCGCATTCTGCCCATCCTGGAACATTATCTCGAGAAATCGCTCATCCTGGGCAGCCTGAACAGCCGTATCGTACGCCCGGGGGACGGCGACCAGGGATTTCACAGCGACATACCGGCAGAAATGCTCAACATGGCTTCGCCGGTTATGATGAACACCGTGTGGATGCTGGACGGTTTCTCGCCGGAGAACGGCGGAACGCGGGTCGTTCCCGGGACGCATAAGAGCGGGCTCGGCCATCCAGCCCAGGGCGTCGAAGTGAAGTACTACGTGCAGCCTTCCGCGCCCGCGGGAAGCGTCCTCGTCTTCAACGGACAGTGCTGGCACGCGGGCGGTGCCAACCGCGGCAACGCGAACCGGCACGCGCTATTCGCCCACTACCGCAAGCGCATGCTCATGTTCCAGTACGATCCCCACGAACGGTTTCCCGTCGAATGGTACGGCCTGCTCACGGAACGCCAGAAGGAAATCATGCGCATGAAGCACGGCGTGGATGCGCCCCGGGCGGCCGACGTGCAGGTATTCAGGTAACCGCCACGTAAGACGCCAGGTCTCTGCGCATGACCTCGGATAATGGCCGCGCCAGATCGCCGATTATAGCGTCAGGCTTCACGCGGGCAAGGTGGCCGTCCACAGCGTATGACGCCAGGTCTCACGCGGACAGGACGTCCGGGTTGACGACATGGTCCGGCTTTTCGCCGTTCCAGACCTGAAGGGCCATCGATACCGCCGTTTTCCACATCCTTTCCCTGCTCGCGACGGACACGCCGGCGACATGGGGCGTAACGATCACGTCGTCACGTTGGAGCAGCGGGTTGTCCGCGGTCGGCGGTTCGGGATCGAAGACGTCCAGGGCCGCTCCGGCGAGATCTCCCCGGTCGAGCGCGGCGCAAAGCGCCTCCTCGTCCACCAACCCGCCCCGCGACACATTGACGAAGAACGCGCCCTGCTTCATCTGGGCGAAGCGGCTTCCGTTCATCAAGTGGCGGGTCTCTTCGGTCAGCGGGGCATGTACGGAGACGACGTCCGACGCGGCAAGCACGGCCTTGATACGATCGGCCCGCTCAATGCCCAATTCTGCTGCCCGTTCGTCCTCGATATAGGGGTCGTAGGCCACCACGCGCATGCCGAGGGCGACGGCCAGCCGGGCCACCCGGCTTCCTATGCGGCCGAGCCCAATCAGTCCCAGCGTCCGCCCAAAGACTTCCATCCCCTGGTATCCGGACAGGTAATCCCGCCCGGGCCGTTCCGCGAATTCCCGGGAAACGCGCTTGATATGCTTAGCCGCGGCCAGGATCAGGGTGATTGCGGTTTCGGCCGTGGACAGGGTCGGACCGTCCGGCGTATGGCAGACCGCGACACCTCTTTCCGTGGCATCCGGCACGACGATGTTGTCGATGCCGATACCTGTCCGGCAGATGACTTTCACTTCCGGATACCTGTCCATCAGACCACCGTCGTATATTCTCCGCGCTCCCGCGACGACCGCATAGGCACCGGGAAGATCGCGAAGCGGGTCTTCGGGCGACTCCTCCGCCGAGCCATTTGCAAGTATGCGGTGGCCAAACTCTGAACGTATCACCTGAGGCATGGCCCGGTCCGACCAAAGCCGCATCATGGAATCCTCCTGTACGCACCCGGCCGAACGAATCCGGCCGGCCAGACAAATCAGTTGCCCGAAAGTAAACAAACCCGTAAATTACGATTCAGAACAACACCGCACGTGATGCGGACGCATGTGATCGTAACCATCGCGTATCGCGTGATCACGTATCGCGTGATCGTAGGTATATGTCCGCCTGCATCCACGTGCATGTGACCGGATCAGGATATCATAGATCGATATTCCATATCCGCAAGTCAATCGATATCCGGGACCGGTACGTAACGCGGCTGCCGGGTTCCCACGCTTTTCAGCATCCGGTCCGACCTCAAACGGGAGATATTCCGAAGTGTTTAGATTCTACTTTCGTCTTGTCGGTATTGTTTGCCTGCTCTGCACCGGGTCCGCCTTAGCCCAGGTACAGGAAACAACATCGGCAGATGCAGATTCCACCAACGCCGCTGGCGACCCCTTCCTGTTACCCGCCAACAGTACCGGCGAGATCGATTTCGCAGTGGACGTCAGCGGATTCAGAGGAGCGGAGGAACAGACCTACCTGGAGTTCTATCTCCTCTGCCGTCCCAGCGAGTTTACCCTCGAAGAAAAAGAGGACAGGGTCTACGTCGCCACCTTCTCGATCGATCTGTCCATCATCGACGAGGAGGAGAATATCGTATTTCAGACCGTCCAGCAGCGGGAATACCAGACGGATCGGCCCGTCGTCGTTACCCGCAGAGGCGAGGAAAGGGTGGTGTTGGAACAGATCGCCGCTGGAGTCGGCGCCGGTACTTACCGCGCGAAGGTTCTCGTGACCGACCTGAACTCCAGGCGCTATGGCGAAGCGATCAAACCTTTTATCGCACAGCCGCTTCATTCACCCGAACTTTCCGTGAGTAATCTGCAGTTCTCGACGCTCATCCAGAGGGCCGACGAGAGCAATCGTTTCACGAAAAACGGCCTGCTGGTCCTGCCCAACCCTCTTCGGATATTCGAGAAATGGGCCGAGATGCCTGATGATGGCAGTTACAAGCCCCGTAACATGTTTCTCTATTTCGAGATATACAACCTGGCCCCCGATTCGACGGGAGAAGAGGCTGCCTACGACATTTACCCCGCGGTAACCAGTCATGCCAATGGAATGACTTTTCCCCTCCCGCCCAAAATGAACCGGCGTATTACGGGTACCGATGGACTGGACGTGATCGCGCTGGACTACATGACCTTCCCGGAAGGTGTCTATACCCTCGATGTCGCGGTCAAGGACGTACAGACCGGGATGGAAACGTCCAGTTCAGCTGTTTTCGAGATCGTCCAGCCCCCACCCCCGCCTCCGCCTGTCACGGCGTTGACCGAGGAACAGGCCAAGCGGGGCCGGAGGATGCTGGCGATCCTGGCGAACAAACGGGAGCGCGACCTCTACGACAATATGGATCTCGAAGGCAAGACCGAATTTCTGATCGCCTTCTGGCGCATGCGCGATCCTACGCCCGAAACACCGGAAAACGAATCCATGATGGTGTTTAACGAGCGGTTTTCCTATGCCGACTTTCAACTCGGCGGGGCAGAAAGCGACCGGGGCACGGTGTTCATCCGATACGGCCAGCCGGAAGAAATCGAACGGCACGATTCCGATAACATCATGAAATCCTACCAGGTCTGGTACTACACGGAAGGTGTCGATGGCGACCCTTCACGGACGTCCGAAGGCGGGCGCCATTTCTTCGTATTTGGTGATCGGCGGGGCATCGGCAGATACGAACTGATGCATTCATCGGCCCGGGGAGAACTATACAATCCCAATTGGCGGCAGGACCTGCTCCTCCTTAGCGAGCGATTCATCCAGGATCGCACGGATCTCCCTTTAGGTCAGACAACACCTACCTCGTCTTCCACCAGTGGGGAACCGGAAGACCCCAAGTAGTAATGCGGGCAGCAGTACGATAGATCCGGCTTACAACGCTCCGATTCATTCGGCGTATCTGCAAACATAAGCGTCCAGCGTCTTGCCGAGACGGCCGGCTACCGAAGGCATCATGCGGACCGTGAGGCGAACCCCCTCCGGTTCGTCCTCCCGGTGCAGCACCTCCCCCGATTCGTACGCCACGGAAACCGCGTGTCCGTTCTCATACGGGATCAGCAGTTCCAACTCCACGCGATACCGATCCACCAGGATTGAAATCCGCTGACGCAAACGCTCCATGTCATCGGGATCCAGCGCGGATACCGTAATGGCGTCGGGATAAGAGAGCGCCAGGATATCCCATGCTTCCGGGCTTTCCAGCTGGTCCGCCTTGTTGAAGACGAGCAGCAGGGGAAGATCGGAAACCTCCAGTTCCGAAAGGACCTGGTTCACCGTCGCGATATGCTCCACATGATTGGGATGGCTCCCGTCCACGACGTGTACGAGCAGATCCGCGTCGTAGACCTCGGTCAGCGTGCTTTTGAAAGACGCAATCAGGTGATGGGGCAGTTTTCGGATAAAACCCACGGTATCCGACAGCAGAACGGGTTGGCCCGGGGTCACGTTGACCGCGCGCGTGGTCGCGTCGAGCGTGGCGAACAGCCGGTCTTCGATCAGTGTGTCCGCCCGGGTGAACGCATTGAAAATCGTGGACTTCCCGGCGTTGGTGTAACCGATCAGGGTAACGCAGAACATGGCGCTTCTGCGCTGACGCTGACGATTATAGGAAGCGACCACCTGATCGAGATTCCTGCGCAGATGGGTAATGCGTCCGCGGATCAGGCGGCGGTCGATCTCCAGCTGCGTTTCACCAGGACCCCGCACTCCGATGGCGCCGCCCGACGATCCCGCCGCCACGCCGCCTTCCTGCCGGGACAGGTGGTCCCACTGCCTCGTCAGGCGTGGCATCATGTACTGGAGCTGGGCGAGTTCGACCTGCAGCTTGGCCTGCCTCGACCTGGCCCGCGAAGCGAAGATATCGAGTATGAGACCGCTGCGGTCCAGGATGCGCCGCTCGATGACCCGGTCGAGGTTCCTCACCTGGGCCGGCGTGAGGTCGTCGTCGAATATCACCAGGTCGATCTCTTCCGCCTCGCACAATTCGGCGATGGACTTCGCCTTGCCTGTCCCTATGTAGTACGCCGGGTGCATGGCGCTTCGGACCTGGATGATCCTGTCCACGATTTGCGCGCCGGCGGTATCGGCCAGCAGGGCCAGTTCATCGAGGGACTCCTCCATCTCGGCGACCCGCTCGTTTGAAGGCACCATTCCGATCAGCAAGGCGCGTTCCCGGACGTTTCGGGGTACTACGTGCATTTCGGGCATATTGGGTATTCTCTTTAAACTGTGGTTTGGGTCCGGGCCACGTTGCTGCCTCCGGTGCGTGAACCAGCATACCAGTATTCGACCAGCAGCAGCAACAACACAAGGAGGACCAGCGATTTCCATATCTCGTACCGGTCCGTGGCGCCGGGATCCCCGCCTGTCGGAACATCCGTTGAAGCGTCCGGGCTCATGAGCGCGACGGGCGCGGCGACGCCAAGAAGCCTGGCCGCCTGTGCCGGGATAAGTCGCTCCAGGTCCGATTCCCGGATGTCCGGGTTTACTGCAAAAGCCTGCACGACGGACGCGCCGTCCCGCAGAAGATAGACGCCGGACTGTTTCGTATCCGGGACCTCCACCGTAATCCCGTTACGGCCGATCCGGGATTTTACGGTCTCCGAATGTCCCGAGGGATATTCCAGGTAAAGGTCGTCATTCGCCGGAAAACGAGTCAGCGGCTGCGCGACCTGGTTCCCCGCCAGGTAACCTCCTTCGGCAATCGCCACGGATGGATGCAGATACCGGACGCTTCGATGCATGAACGGTACGAACACGCTTCTAAGCGCCAGATCGCTCCATCCCGTGTTTACGTCCGTCGCGACCAGCAGCGCCCGGCCGCTGCCGGATCGTCCTTCGAGTATCGCCGGCGTCCCGTCCGCGAAGCGCGCGATCACCCGTGCGCCCTGGCCGGCGTCTACAACAAAGGACGCGTAGAACCGGGCCGCATCGGTCGACAGCGCGTCGGCGGAACCGTCCGCGAAGCGAAATACGGGATGCTCGTAGTCGACCTGGTCCATGCGGAGAAAGGTCTGCTTCCTGTCGGGCGCCCCCCTCCTGCCTCTGATCGAACAACCGAAGACGTCCGAAAAAAACCTGTGCCCGTAATGGGCCCGATCCAGCCCTCCACCCAGAAACATCAGGACCCCGCCGCCGGAGGAAACGTAACGTTCCAGGCTGGAAAGCCGCGCGGGCGTCAACTCTACGCCGCCATCCACGATCAGCACGCCCGCATCGTACAGATCGCTGTTCAACACATCGGTGGATGCAGTCCGCAGGTCCACGGGCGTGACCAGTCCGCCCGATGGTTTCAGCACCTGCTCGATGAAGTACCGGGATTCGGTCCGGCCGACCGCGGTAACGCCAAAAGCATCCGGAACGGAGAGGGTAAAATACCGTCGATTGTCGGCCGCGAGGTCATCCTCGTCCAGTTCCACGTATCCGACGTATCTGCCCGGCCTGTCGATTAAGACGTTGAACTGCACGGTACCCGTCCCGCCCGCATCGGCAGTCACCTGGCGGCTGCCCCGCTTCTCGCCGTTAATGACGAGACTCACCTCCCTGTCGTTCATCGCGACGCTGCTCCGGTTGGCGATGGTCGCGACAAACCGTTCCGGCTGATCGCGTATCAGCAGCCCCTCGCTGACGGAGACCGCGTCGATGCTGGCGTTATCCACGCTCTCCGCCTCGTAGGCGTACAGGTATAGTTGCGGGGTGGGTTGCGACGGTTGCGAAGGGGCAGCCTCCGCGGATTCCTCCAGATTCCGCCAGTCGCTTCGCTGCAAGTCCGACAGAAGATAGATGCGCTTGTTCGCCGCGACGATGCCGGCCAGTTTCTGCCGCGCCAGATCCAGGGCGCCGGCCGCGTCTCCCGATCTTTCGGATGCTTCCACGTCCGCCAGCAGTTCCCTGAGCGTTTCCATGCGGGTCGTCGGAACCGGCGGCAGGGCATCGGGCGGCTCGGCCGACAGCACGATCACGCCCTCGTCGCCATCCCCCATGGCGTCGATGATGCGTCCGGCCTCGGCTTTTGCGGCGGCGAAGGGCGTGACGCCGTAACTGCCGGCGTCCATGCTGTATGAATTGTCCAGCACGATGGCGAAGACCGTCCGCTGCTCGAGGCTGCTGCCGATTAACGAACCTGCCAGGCCTTCTACGACCGGCCTGGAGAAAGCCAGCACCAGGAACAGGATGATGAGGGTACGGAGCAGAAGCAGCAGAAGTTCCCGGAGCCGGAGGGTCCGGGACCGCTGCAGGTGATGATCCCTGATGAAAATGACAGAGCTGAAGTCGACGGTGGAGACCCGCCGGCGATGAAACAGGTGTATGATAATCGGCACCGCGACCGCCGCGAGGCCAACTAGCATCAACGCGTTCAAAAATGTCATTCGGATTCCTCCCCAGGGCCTTGTAATATACCTTCCGTACCGCCGCACGTAAAGCGATATCAGCGGTCAGGCAGAGCCCGCTCGGACGGATATAGGGCGCGTCGGCCCAGTGCGCGCCGGCGCGGTCAACTCGGCGTGAGCCGGGCCGCCTACCCGGTGTGCGTCAGGCCGATTTTCCTTGACACACCGGGCGGCTGCGGGTATCGTAATCTTAATATTCGAACGAACCCACCGGTATACCCCTGAAGGAGCGTTTATGGAGGCATGGCTGGCCCTGGAAGACGGCACAGTCTACGAAGGCGAATCCTTCGGCGCTACAGGGGAAAAGGTGGGTGAAGTCGTTTTCAACACCAGCATGATCGGATACCAGGAGGTATTGACCGACCCGTCGTATAAAGGTCAGATCGTCACCATGACCTACCCGTTGATCGGGAATTACGGCGTGAATCCCGGCGATCTGGAATCGCTCCATCCGCACGTGGAAGGATTCGTGGTCCGGGAATACCAGCGAAATCCGAGCAACTGGCGTTCGACCGACAGTCTCGATCGCTTCCTGGCCGATCATGGCGTTGTAGGCATTTCCGGTATAGATACCCGGGCACTGACCCGCCGGCTTCGTGTCGACGGCGTCATGCGCGGGGTGATACGATCCGGCGCGGCGGACCCGGACGCACTCGTGGAACAGGCAAGGGCCGTGCCGAAAATGGTAGGCATGGACCTGGTCCGCGAGGTGACCACGGACCGGCCATACCGGTGGGAGGAAGACCGCCGTATCCACGTGGACCCTCCCGGCGGCGATCCGGAGAAGATCTGGGATGACTTCGACGAACCCGGGACGTATCGGGTCGTCGTCATGGATTACGGGGTGAAGCACAACATCCTGCGCAACCTGGCGCGCCGGGGTTGCCGGGTGCTCGTGCTGCCGGCGGATTACACGGCCGAACAAGTGCTGCGGCTGAACCCCGACGGCATCATGTTGTCAAACGGACCGGGCGATCCCGGGGCCGTTCATTATGCCATCGAAGAGTTGAAAGCCCTGATCGGGCAGAAACCCATATTCGGCATCTGCATCGGTCACCAGCTACTCGGCATGGCGCTGGGCGGCGAGCGGTTCAAGCTGAAGTTCGGACACCGCGGCGCCAATCAGCCCGTGAAACAGTGCGAATCGGGACGGGTGGAAATCACCGCCCAGAATCACGGGTTCGCCATCGACGCGTCCACCCTCGACGAATCCGAGGTGGAGTTGACCCACATCAACCTGAACGACCAGACGCTAGAAGGGCTCAGACACCGCCGATATCCCGTGTTTTCGGTACAGTACCATCCCGAAGCATCACCGGGACCGCACGACGCCGATTACCTGTTCGACCGGTTTATCGCATCCATGCAGTAGACCCGGCCAGTTTCAACACTGTTCCGGACGGTTTCCTACAGGAGCCAGCAATGCCACAACGTATCAAGCACATCCTCTTTCTCGAACCGAAGTCCTCCCATCTCCACGTGTACTCGGACGCGTACATTCCGCGCATCGGCTGCCTGGTGCTCGCGACGATCATGCGGAATCTGGGTTACGGCGTCAGAGTCATGCTGGAAGAGGTGGAGGATATCGATACGAACGAGTTCGGGGAAGCCGACCTGATCTGCATTTCCTCCCTGACGTCCACGGCGCCCGGGTCCTATCAATACGCGGACTTCATCCGGAACGTCTATCCCGATAAGACCATCGTGATGGGCGGGACGCATCCGACCTTCGTGCCCGACGAAGCCCTTCAGCACTGCGACTTCGTGGTGCGCGGCGAAGGGGAAGAGGCGCTGGTCGAACTGGTCCGCTGCCTGGAATCCGGCGCCGATTACCGCGGCATCGCCAACCTGTCCTGGGTGGAAGACGGCCAGGCGGTCCACAATCCGGAGCGGCCCAAGGCGGAAGACCTGGACGTGTTGCCCATTCCCGACTTCACCCTCGTGCCCCGGGGGAAAATGGACATCATGTCGATACAGACGCAACGGGGCTGTCCCTGGGACTGCAGTTTCTGCACAGTGACCAAGCTGAACGGCCACAAGCTGCGGGGACACTCGGTCGAGCGCGTACTCGACATGCTGGAAGCCTATACGAAGATACCGGACTTCAACTATCTTTTCTTTGCCGATGATATCTTCAACGTCCCGGTCGACCGCACCATGGCCATCATGCAGGGCATGATCGACCGCAGGCTGGTGATTCCCTGGGCGGCGCAGATGCGCCACGAGATCTCGAAGCAGCCGGCGCTGATGAAGAAGATGCGGGAAGCCGGGTGCGACCGCGTAATGGTCGGTTTCGAGTCCATCGACGAAACAGCCCTGGAGCTGTACGGCAAGAAAGAGACGGCCCACGACGTGGAACGGGCCATCGACGCGATCCATGGTCACGGTATCGATCTCCACGCCATGTTCATCGCCGGCGCCGACTCGGATCATCCGGAGACCATCAAGACCCAGTTCGAGTTCGCCAAGAAGAAGGACCTGGCGACTTCGCAGTGCATGATCCTGACCTACCTGCCCGGTTCCGAAGACACCATCCGCTACGATCTGCAGGGCGGGGAGTACCTGAGCCACGACTGGAGCCATTACGACGGCCACCACGCCAACCATCCCGTACCGAACATGACCCGTTACGAACTGGTCAACACGGTGATGGAGGGCATGAAGGGCATGTACGCGCCGCACCGCATCCTTTACAAGCTCGGCAGCGCCGCCTACAACGCGCTCAAGTTCAACAAGCGTGAGGCCACGCGGCAGCTGCGCAACGGCCTGCTTCGCCTGAACGGATACTCCATCCTTCAGCGGTGGTTCAAGGAGCACAAAGAGTACCTGGCCGATCTGCGCGCCGAAAACGTGTCCCTGGCACCGGACCGCTACAAGCGCGTGCTCCTGGCCGTATCCAACGTGGACGTGAGCCGGGTGCTCCACACTTTCCTGGACGAGATGAATATCCGGGTGGAGGAGTACAGCGAGGAGAAACTCTCCGCGCTTAAGGACTCGGACCTGGTCGTCATGGCCGGCGAGATGGTGGACGACGTGAGAGCCCGGTTCCAGAACCTGCACATCTTCCCCGTGCACGACAAGAACACGCGGATGGACCGGACCCTGACCCAGCTCGGCATTCTCTTCACCGAGAACGTGGACAAGGTACGCGAGGCCATCGCCGCGGTGCACTTCCAGCCCGCCCAGGGCAAGACGGCGACCGCGGGCTTGACGAACTGACGGCAGGCTGATTGGGCGACGGCAGGGTAAAAGGGACGGTCGATCCGACCACGGTTTCCGGTCCCGGCCGATCGCGGTTCTCCCGGTTTCAACCGTCGCGCTGCTAAAATGTTTACGGGTTAGTCGAAATTGTGAACCGGGCAGTTGGTTCCATTCCAGCCGCCCGGTTTTTTATGGTACATCAAGGACGCTTGATCCATCATCACGGAGGAGAGACCCGGCATGGCCGCATACATCATCGTGGAATACGTCGTAACGGACTACACAGCCTTCTCCGAGTTCAGCAAACGGACCGCAACGGCCGTAGAGGCGCACGGAGGAAGGTATCTCGTGCGCGGCGAAGTGGAGGTCCTGGATGGAGACTGGACGCCGGAACGCATGGTCATCGTGGAATTCGGCGACGGCAAAGCGGCGAGGGCCTGGATGGATTCTCCGGCGTATCGTGAACTCAGAACGCTTCGCCAGAAGGCTACGAAGGCCAGCGTGGTCTTTGCCGAGGGGGTTTGAGCGGGCCGGATTCGTCTTGCGAACCTGGAGGCATCAGTCTAACCCACCACCATACGCCTCATCTCCCACCTGCACCTGCTTCAATCCCGCCTTCAACTCCGCGACCATTTCCACGGAAGCGGAATCTCTGAAGTAACCTCGTTGGTATGAAGACCCCGGCAGAAAACCAGTCGTTCAGATCAGGGATTTTGTGAAAGCGTGGCAGCGGGTTGGATCCCGTCGATGAGGCGCGGTCTGTCCCCGACTAGCTTTCTGAAGTCGCATTCCACCTGGATTCCATGCCAGAACTGGTCCGACTGATTGAAGAAGGCGCCAAAGCGAATCGACATGGACGGCGTAATCGACCGACGGCCATGGACAATCTCATTGAT
>JAJEHX010000050.1 GCA_022823465.1 Candidatus Latescibacterota bacterium | reverse complement strand
GATGACAGAGTGCCTGGGCGAACTCGGGATCTCCATCGAAACGAGTGAAGACTATCGGCGGATGACCGTGGAAGGACGAGGCGGAGGCTTCACTGAAGGACTAGTTGCGCTCAACCTCGGACTCAGCGGCACTTCGGCCCGATTCCTGATTGCCCTCTCCGCCCTTCGCAACGAAGAGACCCGGCTAGTTGGTCGCGGCAGCCTGAATGAAAGACCGAACCTTCCCCTGCTCGAAGCCGTGGAGCAACTGGGGGGAAGAACGGTGTCTTCAGACGGCGGATGCCTCCCGGTGTCCATCCGAGGTCCTGAATCGTTCCGTCATTCGGTCCGGATGCAGGGAGATGTGTCCAGTCAGTTCTTCTCCGCCCTGCTGCAGATCGCTCCCCTGATTCCCGACGGTCTCGAGATCAATGTGCACGGAGAACTCGTCAGCAGACCCTATGTCGACATAACGCTCAATGAAATGCGGAAGTTCGGCGTCGAGGTGGAAAACAAGGACTACCGGAAGTTCATCGTGCGTCCGCAGCGGTATCGTTCCGGCGCCCGAAAGGTGGAAGGGGACGCCTCGGCGGCTTCCTACTTCGCCGCACTCGCACTCATACACGGTGGCAGGGTCGTCTTCGAGAACCTTGGCGCTCAATCACGGCAAGGGGATATCCGCTTTCTATCTATCTGCGAAGGCCTGGGGGCACGGGTTCAGATGAACGGCGAAAGGACCGTCATCGAAGGGCCGAAGGATGGCCGTGTATTGCCGGTGGAAGGCGAGATTGACTGCGAAGACATTCCGGACGCGGCACTGACCCTGATCGCCATCGCGCCATTGATACCCGGCACGACCAGGATTACAGGGATTGGTACGCTCAAGCATAAGGAGTGCGACCGGATCGAATGCCCCGCGACGGAACTGAGGAAAATCGGTGTGGCAGTGAGGACCGGTGCGGATTTCATCGAGGTATCGGAACTACCGTCAAGTGTGCTGAACGCAGCCGAAGAACTCAACATCGAAACCTACCATGATCACCGCATGGCCATGAGCTTCGCCGTGCTGGGCACTCGCCTGGGCAACCTGAACATACTTGATCCGGATGTGGTGGGGAAGACCTATCCGCGGTTCTGGGAGGATCTGGCGCGGGTCGGGAGATCGCAATAGATTGAGCCTTGAACAACTCGGTGGCAGATCGGATCTCAGTGACGTGGACATCTTGGACGGTGGAAGGATGATGTTTAAGTTTGCAGTCGAAGCAAGAACCTGCGATTCGCTCGCACGACAAGTGAAGTAGGAGAACGCCTGTTAGAACACGTTGTGGCACAAAGCGGCGGGTGACAAGCACACACAGGTGCAGATTTACTTATATCGTCGTATCTGAATACCAATCGGCAGCGGGCTAAGCGGGCTATTGGGATCGAACAAATTTGACCGATTTTCTTGACTTCAGAAATCGTTTATCCGATACTTCAAGACATGACGGGATTTGAGTTTCTTAAAAGGGTAAGGAAACTGGCGAGAACCAGTTACCTGTCATTTGAAGTAAACAGTGAACGCGGAAAAGGGAGTCATGTGACGGTTTACTATGCAGATCGATACACGATATTGAGAAATCCCAGAGACGAGTTGAAAACAGGAACATACCACGCCATGTTGAAACAACTCGATATCGACAAGTCGGAGATATGAAACATGAGGTATATCTATCCCGTACTTCTCACTGAAGACCTGGACGACGGCGGATACGTGGTGACCTGTCGCGACGTTCCAGAAGCAATTACACAGGGAGAAACGATCGGGGAAGCGCTAGAGCAAGCGGCCGATGCGCTGGAAGAAGCCCTTTGCGGTTGTATTAATCACGGAAGGCTTATCCCCGAACCTTCGGCCAGGCAAATCGGCGAGAGACTCGTAACGGTGCCGGTTACCACCGCGCTGAAAGCTGTCGCCTATACTAAATTTCGTGAGTCCGGTCAAACAAAAGTTGCGATTGCCAGGACTATCGGGATCAAAGAAAGCGAAGTACGGCGCATCCTGGATCCCCGACACGGCACCCGGGCGGATACGATGGATCGATTCATCCGCGCATTGGGAGGTGAAGTGCTTGTTAGTGCGCGTTAAGCCGAAAGAAGAAATACCGCGGCATTAGAGAACCCGCAGTCAAAGAACACCCTACCGCCGTATATACAAATCCGTAATCGTGGAGTTATCGATGAAGAAGGGTTCCTGGCCCGTGGAGTCCTTCTGCCAGCCCGCCAGCCAGGGTTTGCGGAGCTGCAGGAAGTAGTCGTGGTAGAGGAAGACGCCCCCCACGTCCTCGACCAGGATCCGTTCGGCCTCGTTGTACATCTCGAATCGCCGCGCCTCGTCGGTCTCCCTGGCCGCTTCCTCCACCAGCCGGTCGAACTCCTCATTCATCCAGTCATGCCGTCCGGCGCCCACGGGCTGGGAGTGCCAGACCATGCCGAGGAGGTTGTGGGGATCGGGGAAATCGTACTGGAAGGGGATCATGCTGAGGTCGATCCTGTACTGGGCCATGGCCTCGCTGTAGACCCGGTTTTCCATGTTCCGCACACCGACTGTTAGCCCCAGGGTATTGGATAGCATGCCGGAAATGGCCTCGGCGGCCAGTACCCGGTGCGGTTCGTTACGCAGCCAGATGTCCATCGAGGGGAAACCCCGTCCCCCCGGATATCCCGCTTCGGCCAGCAGTTGTCTCGCCAGATCGGGGTCGTACCGCTGGATGTCTTTCAGCCTGTCGCCCGAATAACCCGGAAAACCCGGTGGCATCATGGTGTAGGCCGGAAGGGCCGTACCCCGGAGCACGATGTTGCAGAGCGCATCCCGGTCGATGGCGTGGCTGATGGCCCGGCGCACCCGGTGATCGCTGAATACGCCTTCCCGCGTCCGGAAGAACAGGTAGATGGCGTTGAAATCCATGTACTTGTGCAGCTGTGCGCTTAGTACCGGGTCCGCCTCGATCCGGCTGAGTTCGCGCACGTCGATCTGCACCAGGTCAAGCTCGTCGTTTTCGTAGGAGAGCAGTCCGGTGTTGCCCCGGTTCTTGAAGATGGAATGGATCTCGGAGAAGTAGCCCTTGACCGGGCCGTTGTAGAAACGATCCAGAGACAGCGTGAGCCGCTCGCCGATGCGCCAGCGGTCGACCTTGTAGGACGAATTGCTCACGACGTTTTCGTCCGACGCCCAGCGGGGGCCGAATCGCTCCACCTGCCAGCGCGGCACCGGGATCGATGTGAAGAAGGCAGCCATCATGGGCAGGTAGGGACAGGGGCCCTCGGTCTCGATCACGAGAGTCATGTCGTCCATCGCGTAAACGCCCACCGAGCTCGGGTCGGCGTTCTGCCCGGTGTTGAACGCCCGCGCGCCCTTGATGGTGTAGTAGAAGAAGGCGTACCCGCTACCTGAAGCCGGATCCAGCATGCGCTTGTAGCTGTATTCGAAATCGTGGGCGGTCACCGGCCGGCCGTCGCTCCACCGGGCGCCTGGCCGCATCTTGAAGGTCCACTTCGACTGGTCCTCGTTGGCCGTCCATTCCGAAGCGGCGCCCGGGATCACCCGGTTGTTGTGGTCCAGCATGGTGAGGCGCTCGAAGAGGAAGACGATGCCGCCCACCTCGTAGATGGCCACGCCGATGTCCAGGTTGGTGGGCTCGTCGTTCAGGAAACGGAAGATCTGCCGGTCCGGCGGCGCCGCGTCCGCGGGCATCACCTTGCCGACTGCGTTGCGTACCTGGGCTTCGGGTTGGCCGGCAAGCAGGAGGACGCAGGCCGCCATCGCGAGCGTGCCAAGACAGACAGTAGAGGACATCACAGCTTTAGTGAATTTCATGGCTTTAACCATAGCCCTTTGCACCGGGTCGTGGATACTCACACCCGGTCACGAGATTTAGCCAGTTCACTGGCGCCCACCGGCGCACGGGCGGGCCATCAAGTCACGGGCGGCCACTGGCGGCCACTGGCACACGGGCGGTCCGCCCGGTCACGGACGTTCCGATCGTTCCAGGTTCAGCCAGGCCATCTCGTCCGCAGAGAGGTCGGTTTGCAGCGCCTGCAGGTTGGCCCTGATTTCATCGCCGTTTCGAGCGCCCACCAGGGCGTAGATATTCAGGGACTGTCCAAGCACGTAGGCCAGGGCGACCTGGGGGATGGACAGCCCCTTTTCCTCCGCCAGCTGTCCCACGCGGTCCAGCCGTTCGAAGTTCTCGTCCGTGCAGTAGGCCCGCACTGCGCTCTCGTCGAACAGGCCCTGCTCGACCAGCCCGTCATAGTTCTCCCGGTTCACCCGCCCTGAAAAGAACCCGTTGGCGATACTGGACCAGGTAAAAAGCGGCATCTGGTTTTCCTGGTACCACGACCGGGCTTCGCCGCCGTCTTTTCCGCTGATGCTGATGCATCCCCTCCAGGGCGGTTCGGCCTGTTCGGCCAGGCTGAAATTCGGACTGCTCACCGTGAAGGGCTGCTGTCCGCTGGTCGCGGCGTACAGGTTGGCCCGCTCGATCCGTTCGTGGGTCCAGTTGGAGCCGCCGATCACGCCCAGGTTGCCCGCACTGATGTAATGGTTGAGCCGGTCCACGATGGGTCGGACGGGCACGCGAATGTCATCGCGATGCAGCAGGTAGAGATCGATGTACTCCGTGCGCAGCCGGGCCAGGGAATCGTGCAGATCCGAGGATATGTCGTAGGGCGTCACCCGTGCCCGGTCCGAGTTCATGTGGCAGCACTTGGTCAGAATGACGATTTCGTTGCGCAGGTCCCGGTCTTCGATCCACCGGCCCAGGGTCCGCTCGCAATCACCGCCGCCGTACAGATGACCGCTGTCGAAGGTGTTTATGCCGGCCTCGTACACCTGGTCCAGCAGGTCGAAGCTGTACTCTTCTTCAGCGGTACTCAACATGATCGTACCCTGAACCAGCCGCGATACGGGCTTGTCTACATTTGTGATGTTACCGTACTCCATGGGGACTCCTCTTATGTTTTCCGGATCCTTTGATGTTTGGTAGGAAGCCTGGACAGATGGAAGGGCTTCTCGACGGTCGAAGCAACACTACACTTCCATGGGATACTGCAACCCGATCTCGGCCCGGACGGCGTCCAGGGTGCTTATGATGGCCAGGGTCTCGTCCAGCGGGAGCGCGGGACTCTCGAGCAACCCTTCCCGCAGGCACCGGCCCGCTTCCTCGATCTCGTACTTGAAACCGTTCTCCACGCGGTCGGGCTGAACCGTGACCGGCTCTTCGCCGCCTGCGTTCAGCGTTGCGGTTTGCGCGTCGTAGAAAGGCGCCGGTATATGGATACTGCCCCGCGTCCCGTGGATCCGGACGTCCCTGGGCGTGTCGGTCCGGACGGCGCAGGCCAGCGAGGCCATGGCGCCTGAACCGTAGCGAAAGGCCATGGTGGTCTGCTCATCCACACCGGTTGCGCCGATATCCGCCAGTGCCGCGATCCGGGACGGCTGTTCGCCATAAACCATCGAGGCCAGCGAGACGATGTAAACGCCGATGTCGAGAAGGGCGCCGCCCCCCAGCTCCGGATTGAACAGGCGGCCCTCCGGGTTGAAGTTCGCGCGGAACCCGAAATCGGCCATCATCATGCGCACCTCACCGATCGCATCCTCTGCGAGCCACTGGCGTACCTGCGCGATAGCGGGCAGGTACCGCGTCCACATGGCCTCCATGAGGAAGAGGCCCCGGTCCCTAGCGCACTGGACCATCGACTCCGCTTCACGGGCGTTCAGTGCAAAGGGTTTCTCGCAGAGCACGGCCTTGTCCGCGTTCAGGCAAAGCAGCGTGTTATCGTGGTGCATGGGGTGCGGGGAGGACACGTAGATCGCGTCGACCTCCGGGTCTTCCGCCAGGGCCTGGTAGGAAGCATGTCTCCCGGGCACCGCGAATTCGTCGCCAAAGGCGTCCGCCGTGTGTTGCGCCCGCGATCCCACCGCCTTCACTTCCGCATCGGGTACGACCTTGAGCGCGTCGGCGAACTTATGGGCGATGGCTCCGGTCCCGAGTACACCCCACCTGATCGTTCGTGTCATGTTCACTCCACGTTCTGGATGTTTCAGTCAGATTACCGTTATCGCGCTGCGCGCCATCTCGTCCCAGTCCGGTTCGGACGCGGGGCGGTCGCTCCATGCGATCGACATGGCGCCGTCTTCCACAACGAGTGTGCCCCGGCAGTCCAGTTCCTCTTCGGGCGGACGCGGCTGCAGCCCCATGAAGGCTTCGAATACGGGGTCGTTGCCGATGGCCAGGATGACGTGGGGATCCCCGCCGTGCACCTCCACGCCGAAGCTTTCGGCAAGCTGGGCCTGTTTGACCTGTCCGGTTATGCCGATGCCCCGCTGGCGGACGATATCGGCGGCCTGCATCGCCAGGTACGGCGCCGTGTTGTACGGCTGCCCGCCGATGGCCCCGATCCACTCCAGGGTCAGGACCGGGAGGTCGAGGGTGGCACACAGCTTCTTCAACCCCAGAATGTCGTAATCCTGCAGCGGCTCCTCGATCCAGCGGTATCCGCACTGTTCCATGACGCGTCCGACCTTCACGGCCTCCTCGTAGGTGTACGATTCCACGGGATCGTGAAAGAGCATGATGTCATCGCCCAGCGCTTCCCGCAGCTTCACGGCCATCTCTCCGTTGGCCTTCACGCCCCGGTAGGAATGATCCTTGCAGCCGATGAATCCTTCCTCGTTCACGCGCGTCACCGCGTTTTCCACCAGGTCGTCGATGGTCCGGCCGCCCACGTTGCAGTAGGCGGGCACGCGCTCGCGGCACGCGCCAAGCAGCTTGTAGATTGGCAGGCGCGCACTCCGGCTCGCCAGATCCCACAACATGCGGTCGACCGTGTCGAGCAGCCCTCTGCCTGTGTACATGAAGCGTTGGGCCATCCAGAAACGCTGCCAGATGTATTCCCGGTCGAAGGCGTCCACGCCGATGAGCATGTGGCCGTAACGGGCCAGGAAAGTTTTGCCCTGCCACTCCAGGTCCCTAGCATCGAATCCCGTGGCATAATCGGCGTAGGCGTCCAGGTCGCCGTCCGTTACGAGCCGGATCACCAGGCGGTACTTCGGCTCCGGCTCTTCCCCGGTAAAGTTGAATCCGGCGGGCGGGCCGGCGCCGAATCCCTGGTCGTGGGTAAACAGACCGGAGATACCCGGCGGCACGGGCGCCATACTGCCCCGGTCCGTGCAACGCTCGCTGCGCGTCTCGGCTTCACCTTCCAGCACGTAACATTCGACATCTTTGATCTGCATGGTCTTTCCTACACTGGATGGTGCGCCACCTGATAACGCGCCGCTTCAGACTTCGATCGATTCCGAGGCGCTTTCAGATACCGCGTCCAGGTCGATGTCCAATCCGAGACCGGGAAGATCGGGCACCTGGATAAAGCCGTCCTCGACCCGCAGCGCATTGCGGACGAATGGCGATGCCGTCTCCTGTCCCGTCATCTCAATAAAGGGTGTATTCCTGAGCGCGCCGGCGAGATGCAAATGGGCGAATCCCTCACTGATCTCCCTGCCGTCCAGGTGGCAGTATGCCCCGAATGCCTCGGCGCACCGGGCCGACTTCAACACGTCCGTCAGACCGCCGGACCTTTGCACCCCAGTGCGTATGTGATCGGCGGACTGGGCCGTCATAACCTGCGACGCTTCCATGGGACTGCACACTTGGGCGCTGGTCGGGGTATCGATCTCACCGGCCACCTGCTGACCACCGGAGTGATCCCCTGGCGGGCGGGGACGATCGAAGTAGAAATAGTCCGCCTCGTCGAGCGCCCTGCCGATCCGTATCGCCTCGTCCACAACGCAGCGGGCCCGGCCGTCGAGGACCAGAGGGAAGTCCGGTCCTACCGCAGCACGGACCTCCCGTACCAGGTGTATGAGCGCAACTTCCTCCGGGATGGAGCCAAATCGATAGGCCCTGTATCCGGCTTGCCGCGCCGCTTTCGCTTCCCGGACGATCTCCGCGGCGGCCTGATCAGCCTGGTCATCGGGGGCAGCGCCCTCAGCCCGCGCGGAACCTCCCGCCGTACCCGCCAGGCAGACCGGAACGCGGTCCCGGAACCCGCCCAAGTGCCTGAAGAGCGGCCGGCCCGCTATCTTTGCCGAGAGGTCCCACAGGGCAACGTCTATCCCGGCGCGAAGAGAGGCGGGCAACCCGCCGTCCATCTCGTTCATTGCCCACCAGATCCGTTCCCGGTCCACGGGATCCGAATGCATCACAATGGATGCCACGCCATCCAGATCGGACTTGGACGCGGTGACGCCTGTACAGTGCCCCTCAGGCCCCGCGTCGGTCAATACGCGAAGCAGGCCCGCGGACGGGTAGAGGATGATTCCGGAGATCATCATTTGTAATCTCAATACCGTTTACGTTGGCGGCTGCTCAGGCGCGAGCCTGCATGCCGCCTGTTTCAACGTTTCTAAATTTCAATCCTGTTCACGTATCAGATCGAGTCAGTTCGCGGCGCCCCCGGGAAATACCGGCCTGTCCCTTTGTTGCTCCGCGAGAGGACGGGATCCGCTTTCCGTTACCACGACGGACTGTTCAAGATGCAGGGAACCGACCCCCGCCAGGCAAAGCGGCGCTTCCACGTTGAGCACCATGTCTTCTTCAATGGGCAAGTCGGACGGGATATCTACACAGTCGTCGGCGATCCGGAGGCCGTTGTCCGGCGCCAGGACGGGGTAGTCCCGCACCTCCATGCCGACCCCGTGGCCGTGGGGATACATGGACAGTCCGGCTTCGTCGACCACGTCCTGCATCGCCTTCTGGACCGCCGAGGCCCTGACGCCGGGCCGTATGGCGTCCAGGCCGGCGTCCATGGACGCGCGGAGCGCATCGAAACAGACCTGCATGTCGGCGGACAGGGGCCGCATGGCGAAGGTGGTGCCGGTGTCGGAGTAACAGGACCGGTATCTGCATCCCCAGTCCACGTACTCCACGTCGGATTCTCCCAAGATGAAATCTGGTTCCGTCGCAATGCCTAACCCGTGGACGCCGAAGGCGAAATGATCCAGGTCCGCCCCCCGGTCCCCCAGTTCCGCCCTGAACCTGCGGATGACGTCCTGCACATTGTCGCCCGGACTCGCCTGTTCCATGGCCGTCATGGCCGCCATTTCGCTGATTTCCGCCGCCCGTGCGAGCCGGTCGATCTCGTCGCCGGTCTTGACCATGCGGAGCAGGCGGATGAGGTTTGAGCAATCCAGCAGCCGGGCGTCCGGGAGCGCCCCGCACAACTGCGCGTATCGGGCCGCGGTCATCCCGTCCGCTTCCACGCCCAGCGTTCCTTCCGAAAGACCCCGGTCGGCCAGGGCGCTGGCGAGCGCCTCGGTGGTCGCGCCGTAACTTTGCGCATCCTTCACAAGGGCGTACATTCGGTCCATTCGGTCGGATAACGGCCCCGGCGCCAGGGACCAGTCCAGTCCGGAATCTCCGCTGATCCGGAGATCACGGACCCAGAGGTCCACGCCGTTGACGGCCAGCATCGACGAGGTAACTGCCAGCGCGGGCTCCCCCTCCAGCGGAAACAGGGCGTATCCCTGCGCGATATCGGCCGAACCGCCGGGTCGGACCATGTACTCCTTCATGAGCCCGTCGATCCAGATGAAGTAATCCGTGAAATAGGTGATATTCACGGGTGAAGTCGCGATCAGCGCGTCGAGACCGCGATCCCGCATGTACTCCCTGGCCCGTTCGACGTTGAAGAGCATCCGGATATCGATTCTGTATGGTACGTGTTCGGCGCACAGGGGCCGCCGCCCGCGGCGGTATCCGGCGCGGCAGCGGAGGTGCGATGACGAATCAAACCAGTATAGAAACGCCGCCAGTACATGTCAACGATCGAATCATAAAAGCAGGGCCGCCTCAGGCCGCGGCGCGACGCCATCTTTCCCTTGACAAAACGCCTTGATTCGGATTACTAGGGACATGCGGCAGACATGGCGCGAGAATCGTACGCTCACCCTCCAGGCAACCCCGAAGAACGCACTTCTCCATGATCCACGTCGTAGATTATGATGCCGGGAATCAGACCTCGGTGAAGAGAGCGCTGGATCACCTGGGGGTGGCTTCGATCATTACGTCCGATTCGGAGGAACTGGCCCGTGCGGAACGCATCATTTTCCCGGGCGTGGGCCATGCTCATTCCGCCCTGGAGACGCTCCGTGAACGAGGGCTCGACGTGGCGCTCAAATCGGCCGGCGCCCGGGGCATACCGATCCTGGGAATCTGCGTGGGTTGCCAGATCCTGCTTTCGGGTTCCGAGGAAACCGATCTGCCGTGCCTGGACCTCATCGGCGGCAGGTGCCTTCGGTTCCGACCGGATGACCCCGACCTGAAGGTGCCCCACATGGGCTGGAACGAACTGTGCGCGAGCCACGGACATCCCGTACTCCGCCATCTGCGGCCCGGCGACGAGGTCTACTTCGTTCATTCATATTATCCCGCCCCCGGCGATGAGCGGGACGTGCTGGCCACGAGCCGGTACGGCGTGGAATTTGCGGCCGTCATCGGCAGGGAGAACATCGTCGCGACCCAGTTTCACGTGGAGAAGAGCGGACCCGTGGGGTTGAAGATCCTGGGCGAATTCGCGCGATGGGACGGGGACGCATGCTGAGCAAGCGGCTCATATCCTGCCTGGACGTCCGGGACGGCAGGCTGGTCAAGAGCGTCCGGTTCGTCAATACGAAGGACATCGGCGACCCGGTTTCCGCAGCGCGGCGGTATTATGAAGCCGGCCTGGACGAACTCGTATTCTACGACATCACGGCATCGAGCGACCAGCGCGACATCATGCTCGACGTGGTGGAAGACGTCGCCCGGCAGGTATTTATACCCTTTTCGGTGGGCGGGGGACTCCGGTCGGTCGAGGACTGCCGGAGGGTCCTCGGAGCCGGCGCGGAGAAGGTCAACCTGAACACGGCGGCCGTCGCCGATCCCGATGTCATTTCCGAAGTGGCCGACGCCTTTGGCGTGCAGGCCGTCGTGCTGTCCATGGATGTGAAGGCTTCCCCGGCCGCTTCAATACCTTCCGGGTACGAGATCGTGACCCACGGCGGGCGAAGGAACACCGGCATGGACGCCATTGAATGGGCCCGGCGAGGGGAAGCCCTGGGGGCAGGTGAGATTGTCGTCAATTCCATCGACGCGGACGGCACCCTCGAAGGATACGAGTTGACCCTGACCCGTATGATCGCCGGCACCGTGGGCATACCGGTCATCGCGTCGGGCGGTGGAGGCCGGCCGGAACACCTCTGCGACGCCCTCACGGCCGGCGGCGCAGACGCGGCCCTGGTGGCTTCCATGCTCCATTACGGACACTACTCCGTGGGATCCATCAAGCAGTTCCTCCATGACCAGGGCCTGAAAATACGCATGACCGGGCAGTAGGAAGTAAGCAAGAGGACATACCTGATAAGGAAGAGAGCATACCTATGGCATGGTCGAGACGTACCTTTCTCAGGAAAACCGGACTGGCGGGCGCCGGCGCAGCGGTCGGCGGCCTGGCCGGGGTGCTGGACGGATGCGCGATCGCTCAGAACTACGACGTCATCATCAGAGGGGGAAGGGTGATAGACGGCACGGGCGCGCCGCCCGTAATCGCGGACGTTGCGATCGCGGGAGACCGTATCGTGAAAATCGGTCCGGTCAGGGGTACCGGAACGACGACGATCGATGCATCGGGAAAGATCGTCTGTCCGGGATTCATCGATATACATTCCCACACCGACCTTTCCCTGCTGGTCAACCCGAGAGCCGAGAGCAAGATCCGGCAGGGCGTGACCACGGAGGTGGCCGGACAGGACGGCTCATCGCTGGCGCCCCTGACGGAAGACCGGCTGAAGGCCTTGCAGGAAGGGTACGGACGGCGATACGGCGTGGACATCGAATGGACGGATTTCAACGGCCTGTTCGACACCCTGGAGCAGCAGGGCGTCGGGGTCAACTTCATATCAATGGCGGGACAGGGCACCATTCGCGGATTCGTCGTCGGGAACGAGAACGTACCGGCCGGCGCGCGGCAGATCGATGCGATGAAGGCGCTCGTGGACCAGGCCATGTCGGAGGGAGCCTGGGGCCTGTCGTCCGGGCTTGAATACACACCGGGAAGTTTCGCCGACGAGGATGAAATCGCCGAGCTCTGCAAGGTGGCTGCGGGGTATAACGGGTTCTATGCCACCCACATGCGAAACGAGGACGATTACCTCGTAGAGGCCGTACGCGAGGCGATCAGTACCGCCAGAAAAGGCGAAATTCCCCTTCAGATCGCCCACTTCAAGGCCTCCGGCAGGCGGAACCGGGACAAGGTCGGCGTGGCCTTCGAGATGATCGAGCAGGCAGTCGGGGAAGGCATGGAAATCACCCTGGACAGGTACCCCTACATCGCCTACGCGACGACCCTGCAAAACCTGTTTCCAACCCGGTTTCGCGCTGGCGGCGCCGAGGCGTTCGTCAACCGGCTGCAGTCACCGGATGTACTGCCCGGCATGAGGCGGGCGGCGATCGAAAAAGTCGACATGCTGGGCGACTGGAGCGCCGTGATGATCACATCGGTCGCCAGGACGGAAAACCAGGATTACGTGGGCCGGCGCGTGTCGGAGATCGTCGCGGCCAGCGGCCAGGATCCGTTCGAGTTCGTCCGGGAACTGCTCATCGCGGAGAACGGAAGCGTGGGCATGGTGGGTTTTGGCATGAGCGAGGAGGAGATCCGTTCCGTGCTGACCCACCCGCTTGTCATGGTTGCCTCGGACGGCGGGGCCGCGGCCGATTACGGCCCGTTGAGCGAAACCACGCCTCATCCCCGGTACTACGGAACCTTTCCCAGGGTACTCGGCAAATACAGTCGTGAGGACGGGTTGTTCGACCTGCCAACCGCCGTGCACAAGATGACCGACATGCCGGCCAGGAAGCTTGGCCTTTCCGACCGCGGAACAGTCGGCGTGGGCCTCGCCGCCGATCTCGTGGTTTTCGATCCCGACACCGTCATCGACCGGGCGGACTTCATGAATCCGCATCAGTACGCCCACGGTATCGACTTCGTCCTGGTCAACGGTTCAGTCGTAATCGAAAACGGGGAACATACCGGCGCGCTGGCGGGCAAGGTGTTGCGGAAGCAGACGGGGGCGGTCTGACCCGTGACCTGCACGGGGGTTCAGGCCACGTGATTCGGCCGGCGGCCGGCCGGCAAGACCTGCTCAGCCGCGGCCCAACGCAACGGCCAGGTCCTTGATCAGGCCGTTGCGCAGGTCGAAGACCCAGCCGTGCACTTGCAGCCCGGTCTCTGCCATCGACTTCTGTACTTCTGAAAACGCCAGGATGTTCGCGCACTGGGCGTGGACGCTGAACTCGACCATACTGTCGCACCGATCCGTGGTATCCGGGATGGATTCCAGTTCGGTTTCGTGGCGCTGCCGGACCGTTCTCAGGCGCTGCAGCCACGGCTCTAGGGGGCCGAGATCATCCGCCCCCAGCACCGCCTTGACCGCGCCGCAGTCGTAGTGCCCGCACACCACGATATGCCCGACCTTCAAATGCTCGACGCCGTAGATCACGGCGGACCGGGTGTTCGGATCCGCGGGAGACACCAGGTTGCCCACGTTTCGATGTACGAAAACCTCTCCCGGCCCGGCCCCCATGAAGGCCTCTGGCATCACCCTGCTGTCCGAACATCCGATGTAGAGGATGCCGGGCCGCTGTTGCCGCGACAGCCGCTCGAGATAGCCGGGGTCGGCGCTTAGTTTTCTCTTGATCCAATAGGCGTTTTTTTCGAAAATGCGGTCTGGATTCATGGATTCAACCAAATGTACCAGCGAATGGACATGTGAGGTGTGTTCAGATCGCGAATGCGGACAGTTCCGCATCCGTCTGCCCGCAGGTCATAGTATAGGCTGCCAGTTGCATTTCGTCAATATGGACCGGTCCGGAGAACCACAATGAATAACCCGGCCAGGGACGCCGCTCCACTTCGCTTTTCCATCGGCATAGACGTCGGCGGAACGTTCACGGATTTCGTCGTGGCGGAAGGCGATTCCGCGCCCCGATATTTCAAAACGGCTTCAACCCCCCACGCACCTTCCGATGCGGTAATGAACGGACTCCGGGACATCGCCGAGTCCTATGGCCTTCCCGTTGCCGAACTGCTGGCTCGAACCCGCCTGTTCATCCACGGTACGACCGTCGCGACCAACACGCTCCTGGAACGCAAAGGCGCCCGGGTCGGCCTGATCACCACCGACGGCTTCCGGGACCTGCTGGCGCTGCGGGAAGGATTGAAAGAAGACCGGTACAATCTGCGGATGACGCCCGTTGAACCGCTGGTTCCCCGGCCCCTGCGGCGTACGCTCGAAGAACGTATCCGCGGCGACGGCACCGTCGAGGCGCCGGTAGATGTCGCGGCGCTCGATGAGATACTGGACGAACTCGTGGAGACCGGCGTGGAATCCTTGGCGGTCTGTCTCATATTCTCCTACCTGAACCCGGCTCACGAGCGGCTCGTGGGCGAACGCATCCGGGAACGGTATTCCGACCTCTACCTCTCGCTCTCCTCGGAGATCCTGCCTCAGATCAAGGAATACGACCGCCTGAGCACCACGGCCGTCAACGCCTACGTGGGACCGGTCTACGCCAGGTATCTGAGGCGCATGCAGGAAGAGACCTCGGGCCTGGGGCTCGAGAAAGACATCCTCACCATGACGTCCAACGGCGGGGTAACCCCGCTGGATGCCGCGGCACGGCAGGCCGTGCAGGCTATCCTCTCCGGTCCGGCCGGCGGCGTCAGCGGAGCAGTGGCCTACGGCCGGTTGATTGGCGAAACCGAGCTCATCGGATTCGACATGGGCGGCACGAGTACGGACATCTCGGTGATCGAAGGCGGCGACCCCCAGGTTTCCGGGGAACATTACGAAGGGGGATGGAAAATCGCCGTGCCGATGATCGATCTCCACACGCTGGGGGCGGGCGGCGGCAGCATCGCGCGAGTGGACGAAGGCGGAACCCTTCACGTAGGGCCTCAGAGCGCCGGGGCCGATCCCGGCCCGGCCTGTTACGGCCGCGGCGGCGATCAGCCCACGGTCACCGATGCGAACCTGGTCCTGGGATACCTCGACCCAGGGAATTTCCTCGGTGGACGGAATCGCTTGCACCAGGACCGGGCCGCGGCTTCCGTCGAGACCAGCATTGCCAGGCCCCTGGGTCTTTCGCTGGAGGAAGCCGCCCTCGGCGTGCTAGACGTCGTGACCACGGCCATGGCCGAAGGCATTCGGCTGTTGACCGTGCGGCGCGGCGGAGATCCCCGGAACTTCTCCCTGCTGGCCTTCGGCGGCGCGGCCGGATTACACGTGGGCAAGGTCGCCCGGAAGACGGGTATCGGCCGGATCCATCTTCCGTCGGCTGCGCCCGTGCTTTCGGCGTACGGCATGCTGGCCTCCGACCTCAGGTACGATTTCGCCCAGTCGTTCACGGCCAGCCTGGACGTCGTCGACCTCGACGAGGTGAGACGGATGACGGACCACATGGCGGACCAGGGCATCGCGCAGCTCAGGAAACAGGGACTCGGAGTCGAAGACATCACCATACGGTTCACGGCAGACATGCGGTACCTGGACCAGATCTACGAAGTCAACGTGCGCATCCCGGATCTATCCCGGGACGATGACGCTATCCGGAGTTCCTGGGCGGCGCTGTTTCACGAGAGATACCGGGTCCTCTACTCCTACCATCAACTCGACCAGGAGGTCCGCCTGGTCACGCTGCGGGCCACGGTAACGGGGAAGCTGCCTTCCGTTATCCTGCCAGGGAAAGAGCAAACCGGATCGACCCCGGATGCCCGCAATGCCCCGGATCCGCGCAAGGGCACACGCCGCATATTCACCGGGACGTGGACCGAGGCCGCCGTCTTCGCGGCGGACGACCTCGAACCCGGCGCCGTGATAGATGGTCCGGCCGTCGTCGAGTCCGAGTTCACCACCGTGCTCGTGGAAGCAGGCAACCGACTCGAAGTCGATCCCTACGGCGGCATGATCCTGAACGTGTCGTCCGCTACTCCAGACACGGATGCGGCCGCAACAGTCCCGGCATCGGGCATATCAACACCGGCACCGGCCGCATCGGACCCCATTACGCACTCCGTCGTTGCCCACCGCCTGGAATCGATCGCCCGCGAGATGGCCGACGTCATGATCCGCACCTCCATGTCGCAGATCCTGAACTCCAGCCGGGATTTCTCTACCGCGATCCTGGACGCAAGGGGACAACTCGTGGCCCAGGGCGAGGGTATTCCCGTGCACATCAGTGCCCTGCCCCCGTCGGTGGAAGCGGTATGCGAATACTTCGGTGACGACATCAACGAGGGCGATCTGTTCATCCTGAACGATCCCTACTTCGGCGGCAGCCATCTGCCGGACATCACGGCGATCTATCCCGTTTTCCGCGACGGGACCCTGTTGTTTTTCGCGGTGAACCGGGCTCATCACAGCGACATCGGCGGGGGAACCCACGGCGGTTACAACCCCTCGGCCAGCGAATTGTACCACGAGGGGCTTCGCATCCCGCCCGTGAGGCTGTACGAAGCAGGAAGGCCGAGGGAGGACCTGCTGCACATGCTGGCGGTCAACGTTCGCCACGCGGAAAACTTCACCGGCGACCTGCACGCCCAGATCGGATCGGTGCAGATCGCCGCGCGCCGGCTGCAGACACTCCTCGACGACTACGGCGCCGAAGGCCTGATGACGTCCGTCGAAGCCATCCTGGACAGCGCGGAACGGCGGATCCGCCAACTCATCGGCGGCTGGCCAGACGGCGTGTACTTCGGCGAAACGCTGCTGGACGACGACGGGTTCGACGCCCACTCAATCCCCATCCGGGCCAAAGTCACCGTCCGAGACGACAACATGACCATCGACCTGAGCGATTCGAGTCCCCAGGTCACCGGATTCATCAACAGCGCCTACGCCAACACGCGCTCGCTGGCCCACGTCGCCATCATGTACATGGCGCCGTCTGACGTGCCCAAGAACGAGGGGTCCATGCGCCCGGTGAAGGTAATTGCGCCGAAAGGACTGATCGTGAACCCGAATCCCCCCGCGCCGGTATGCATGAGCACCAATCACTGCGGGGAAGAGATCGTGGAAGCCGTCTTCAAGGCGCTGGCGCCCGTGGCGCCGGATGCCGTGAACGCGGGGTTCTCCAGGCGGCTCCGCTTCGCGATCACCGGACGCAATCCGCATACGGGCAACCGATTCATCTGGCACTTCTTCTTCGGACGGGGCGGAGGAGGCGCCTCCCGGGGATACGACGGCTGGTCCTGCGTGGGGGAGGTCAACGTGGCCGGGGCGATCCGAAGTCCCAGCGTGGAGATCACCGAGGAGCGCTTCCCCTTCAAGATCGTACGGAACGACCTGCGGCCGGGGTCGGGCGGAGACGGTACGTGGCGGGGCGGACTCGGCGCGGTGTTCGAAATGGTCTACGAGGGGGACGAACCGGCGAAACTGAACATGGCGGGAGACGGCGTGATCAACCCGCCCTTCGGGCTGTTCGGCGGCGAGCCGGGCCTGCCGCACCGATACAAAGTGGTATCCAACGGAAAGGAAAGAATGCTCAAGTCCAAAGAAACCGAGGTGCCGATCCTGCCAGGAGACCACATCGTCGCCCTGTCCGCCGGCGGAGGTGGATATGGCCCGCCCGATTCCAGGGAAGCATCCAGTCGTGCCCACGACCAGGAATCCGGCCTGGTCTGATCAAGTACCAGGCCTGGTCTGATCGGAATATCCCGCCGCGGCCGGTCGACGGCCAAGTCCCAGCTTCCGACTCGCTTTAAAACCTCACCCAGACGGCGTAAAAGGCGAAAACGGCCATCACGATAGTAGCGGCAGTCAGCGCCACCAGCAGGGTTTTGGACGGCGGGACGCCCGCTTCCTTCGCCGTGGTGCGGCTGAAGTAGAGCGCGGCCCATCCAATGGCCGGGAGCAGGATCGTCTGCATCAGTCCGCCGATGATCACCATGGTGACCGGCGCGGACCACAGGACGTAGAGGACGAGGTAGACCAGGGGCAGCAGGACGCCGATTATCCGCACGACGCGTTGTCTGTCATTGGGCCGTGCGTAGGTTACGAAACCCAGTACCGAAAGGGCATCAGCCAGCATGCGCGACTGGCCTACGATGGTCACGAAATACGTCGAAAAGAGGACCACGAAGGCGCCCACGCCGAACAGGTAGAACGCCCAGTTGCCCAGCGTTTCGGTGTACATCCCGGATAGAATCTGCACGGTGCCGAATCCCTCCGGCACCAGTCCCTGGGCATGGAGCACGGCCGCGCCGAGGAAGAAGAAGGCGAGCGTGGCCACCGTGTAGATGACCATGCACAGCCACACGTCCTTCTTCATCACGCTGATCCATCCCATGGCGCGTTCGCGCCAGGCCGCGCTTCCGTCGCGGGGTCCCGCCGCCCGGGCGTAACCCTTTTCAACGCACCAGTAAGGGTAGAGCAACAGTTCGGAGGCGCCCACGCCGGTGATGCCGAAGACGGCGAAAGCCGTCACGGCCCCGTCCGGCGGGAGGGCGAACCGCAACCCGTCCACGAGTGCCTGGGGAGATACGGCGTAGGGGGTCCAGAACAGGAGCAGCGCGCTGGCCAGCGTGGTGAAGGTGAACAGGGCCACCAGGATGGTGGTAATCCGTTCCAGCGTCATGTACTGCCCCACGAGGCCGAGCCCCATGCCGACCAGGGTGAGTATGATCAGCCAGGCCGTGTTTCCCAAGACCGGGAAGATCAGGTCCAGCGACAGGCTCATCGTGCCGAAGATACCGCCGACCTGCATGGTGCTCCAGAGCAGGAGCAGCAGGCTCCCCCACACGAGCCAGGTTACCCGGAATCGCGGTCCGGGCACCTTGTTGAAGGCCACGAAGGTCGTCTGACCCGTGGCGATGGCGTGCCGGCCGAGTTCGCTCTGGACCGGCACCTTGACCGCGCAGCTCAGGAGGATGAGCCAGAGCACGACGAAGCCCACCTCGGCGCCCAGCCGCGTGGTGGCGATGAGTTCGCCGGAACCCACGATGGAACCGGTCAACAGCAGCCCCGGTCCCAACTGCCGGATCGTCGACCAGCGGTCGGCGGGCGGTTTTCTTACGTGTTCGGGAAGCAGTGCGTAGGGATCGGACGCCTGGGACATGCAGATTCGCCTGTGGGATTGCGAAAGGGAAACGACCGGTTCGGTGCCGCTACGTGCCGGTCAGGACGCATCGACCTCGCCGGTAAGGGGAATCGCTTCGTCGATCAACATGATCGGGATCTCTTCTCTGATGGGATACAGGTACTTTCCGTCGGCCCTAACCAGCCCGCCGTCGATGGCCTCCGTCACCTTTTCACCGCCCCGGTTGACCAGCGTGCCGGCTTTGATCATGCCGTTCACGGCTTCGACGACGGAATCCGGCGCGAGACGGACTTCCTCTTTTGTTTCCGGGCAGGCCAGTATGTCCAGCAAAGCCTGATCGATCATGTATCTCTCCGCGGCCGGTTACGTTACGTGGCGAATGTACTGCCAGGTTTATGGACTGGAAAAGACTATATGAATCCCGGTCAAGGTGATCAAGCGATTTCTGCGCAGCGCCGCCGCCGGAAAGACGCATTGCGCCCGCGAAGATCATATTGCAGAGCCGGTGGTCGCCGGAAGGGACCGGCGGCGGGACAACGCGGCAGTTGCGTTCAGGACCGCTACACCATATAATAGGAGCGGTTATTTTGCGCAATACCGTGTACCCGCAGACCTGGAAACAGTACCTAAGGAGTCCTTAAATGGCGCAGGAAGTGCCGACCACCATCGAATTGCCCGACTATACCGATCTGCCATACAAAGTAGCAGACCTTTCCGAAGCGGAATTGGGCCACCGCGAGATCGCAATCGCCGAGCAGGAGATGCCCGGACTGATGGCCGTCCGCGAGAAATACGGCCGCGAACAGCCGCTCAAGGGCACGCGCATCATGGGATCCCTTCACATGACGATCCAGACCGCCGTGCTCATCCAGACGCTCAAGGCTCTGGGCGCGGAGGTGCGGTGGGCCTCCTGCAACATCTTCTCCACCCAGGACCACGCGGCGGCGGCCATCGCGGACGACGGCATTCCCGTTTTCGCGTGGAAGGGGGAGAGCCTGGAAGAGTACTGGGCCTGCACGCTGGGGGCGCTGACCTTCGACGGTGAAGCCGGACCCACGCAGATCGTGGACGACGGCGGCGACGCCACGCTGCTCATACACCGGGGCGTGGAAGCCGAAGACGATCCCTCGATCCTGGACGAGCCGACCGACAACAGGGAACTGCAGATCATCAACGAAGTACTCAGGCGGCAACTGGATAGAAACCCGCGGTTCTGGCATGAAATGAGCGCCGGCATACGAGGCGTTTCCGAAGAGACCACCACCGGCGTCCACCGGCTCTACCAGATGATGCAGGACGGCAAGCTCCTGTTCCCGGCCATCAACGTCAACGATTCGGTGACCAAATCGAAGTTCGACAACCTGTACGGCTGCCGCGAATCGCTCGCGGACGGTCTCAAGCGCGCACTCGACGTCATGGTCGCCGGGAAGACGGTCGTCGTCTGCGGATACGGCGACGTGGGCAAGGGATGCGCCCAGTCCATGCGGGGATTCGGCGCACGCGTGGTAATCACGGAGATCGACCCCATCTGTGCGCTCCAGGCTGCGATGGAAGGCTATGAAGTGACCACGATCGAAGACATGCTGGACCAGGGCCAGATCTTCGTTACGACGACCGGCAACCGGGACATCATCCGCATCGAACACATGGAGCGCATGCTGGACCAGGCCATCGTCTGCAACATCGGCCATTTCGACAATGAGATCCAGGTGGACGCGCTGAACGAATATCCCGGCGTCGTGAAGCAACAGATCAAGCCCCAGGTGGACAAGTACCTCTTTCCCGACGGACGCGCCATCTTCCTGCTCGCCGAGGGAAGACTGGTCAACCTGGGATGCGCCACGGGCCACCCGTCATTTGTCATGTCCAGTTCCTTTACCAACCAGGTGATCGCACAGATCGAACTGCGGCTCCATGATCACGAGACCGGGGTTACGACCCTGCCGAAACACCTGGACGAGGAAGTGGCCAGGCTCCACCTGCACAAGCTGGGCGTGAAGCTGACCCGGTTGTCCCGGAACCAGGCGGATTACATCGGCGTCCCCATCGAAGGACCCTACAAACCCGATCACTATCGATACTGACGGGTGCAACAGGGGCGTGGACCATCAGCCTTTCCCTAAAAGCCGCGCGGGATGTCCACCGTTCTCGATGAAAAACATCAGTCTGTTGATTGCCAGCCTCAGAAGCCGATTCAAGGTCGAAGGCGACCCGTTTCAATTTCGCGATCCGGGCGTGCTCGTGGACGGTGATCTGCGACTGCTGCTTCGCAGCACGCTGCAGGGCGACGCGCGCAGGGGCATCGTTCCCGAATACATCTTCGATATGGTGCCGCCGGACGGTCCGGCCACCGTGATGGGAAGGCTGACCCTGCGTATCGGCCATACGGAGCATATCGAGATGTACGCGGGCCATATCGGCTACTCGGTGGACCCGCCGTACCGCGGCCGGCGGCTGGCCGCGCGCAGTTGTCTGCTCATACTGGCGCTCGCCCGGGCGCACGGCATCAACCCGCTTTGGATCACCTGCAACCCGGAGAACACGGCGTCCCGAAGAACCTGCGAGATCATCGGTTCCACGCTCGTAGAGACCGTCCCTATTCCCCCGAACGACCCGCTTTACCGGTGGGATACGAAATGGAAATGCCGGTACCGGGTGGACCTGTAGTTCGTCCTGCCAGAAAGGACCGGGAACCGACGGCCTCGGGATGAGCGGCCTGGCGACACCGGGACGCAACCGGGACACGACCGGGACGCGCGAAAACTACGGAGCACCTCATGTTGGCCATCCATGGCGGCACACCCTACAGGGACACGGAATCCCGTCCCTTTCCTGCCAGGACTCCCTTCGGTGAAGAAGAAATACGACTCGTGACCAGGGCGCTGCGGTCCCAGAATCTCTTCCGGTGGGGCGGCGAACTCACCCCCCTGTTCGAAAGCCGCTTTGCAGGGGCCTACGGCGCGAAGCACGCCGTCGGGTCCACTTCGGGCACGGCGGCCCTGCACGTGGCCATGGGCGCGATCAACCCGGATCCCGGGGACGAAATCATCACGAGCGCGATAACCGATCTGGGAACGATCATCCCGATCCTGTACCAGAACGCCGTGCCAGTCTTCGCAGATATCGAGACGGAGACGCTGACGGTGGATCCGGAGGAGGTCGAAAGACTGATCACGCCGCGGACCCGGGCGATCATCGCCATTCATCTCTTCGGCAATGCCTGTCGGATGGAAGCCCTGGTCGAGATCGCCAGACGCAATGGGATACCCCTCATCGAGGACTCCTGCCAGGCCCACCTTACGCCTTACCATGGGCGGATGCTGGGGACCTGGGGAGACATGGGATGCTTCAGTTTCCAGCAGTCGAAGCACATGACCACCGGAGACGGCGGCATGACCATCACGAACGACGACGCCCTGGGACGCTGCATGCGGAAATTCGCGGACAAAAACTACGACCGGGACCGGGAGGGATCGCGCATGTACGGCGCGCTGGGGATGAACTGCCGCATCACGGAACTCCACTCCGCAGTGGGGCTGGCCCAGTTGGATAAACTCGCCCGTGTCGTCGGATCCAGAAACAGGCTCGGGAACCGGCTGACCGAAGGCATATCGGACATCGAAGGCATCGTTCCGGCGCCGGTAACGCCGGGCGCCAGGCACAGCTACTGGGCGTATCCCATGCGGGTTACGGGATACCCGGCCGAAGGATTCGCCCGCGCGCTGAACGCCGAGGGAATCGGCGCGAGCGCCGGCTATATCGGCGAACCGATTTATCAGTGTTCCGCGGCTCTCGCGGATCACCGGACCTACGGGGACTCCCGTTTCCCCTTCTTCAGCCCGTATACGGACCGGACCTTCGAACGCGCGGACGAACTGTGCCCGCGAACCCGTGAGGTGCTCGGACAACTCGTGCTGCTGTCTTTCAACGAGCAGTACGCCGAGGCGGATATAGACGACGTGGCGGGCGCCGTGCACAAGGTTGCGTCGGGGCTGGAGCGGACCGGTTGACCTTTGGAAGTGCAGTGGACCGACCTGGCGCGGATTCGGGGACCGCGGAGACTGATCGACCTGCAACGTCGGCGGGCCTACGGGATGTCATGCTTCATCTTGTAGGCGAGCCAGTTTTCCTTCAGGTGCAGGAAGTCCTCGAAGGTAGGCTGCAAAATGAAGGGGTTGTTTGCTCTTTCGTACCCGATGGTCGACGAAGGCTTCACCCCGAAGTCGTGGCCCGGATAGACGCCGATGCCGTCGTCCAGTTCCATCAGGCGCCGCAGGCTGTCGTATTCCTTCCTGGCCTCTTCTTCTGTGGCAGTGCCGCCCACCTTGCCCACGAAGAGCGTGTCCCCGGTGATCAGTCTGTCTTCCGCCAGTAGACACATGCCGTCCTCGCAGTGGCCGGGGGTGTGGATTACGGCCAGTTCGAGCCCGCCAAGCTTGAATATCTCTCCGTCCGTCACTTCGATATCGTAGAAATACTCCGCGTCCCGGTACATCACCACGTCGATGCCCAGTGCTTCGATGAGATGGTCGTTGCCGTTCACGTGGTCATGATGGGAATGCGTGCAGATGACGCAGGCCAGTTCAAGATCCAGTTCACCCGCGCGCTGAATGTAGTATTCGGGCCGGTACGATGGATCGACCGCCGCCGCCTTCCGGGTCTTCTCGTCGGCCACCAGGTAACCGAAGTTCCGGTCGCCGCCGTTCTGTACCTGTTCGAAAATCATCTTTGTCCCTTTCGGATCTGCTGAAAACCGCCTGTCGTAATTCAACTCGGATTGGCTGAAAACCGCCTGGCGCAACTTGGCTTACCGCATGATATCCCATCGCCGGAGCGAAGTCAACCCGCATACCTTCCGCCAGTGAAATCCCTTGACTTCGACCCGGTCCGAACACAGGATATCTTGATCGAATCCCCGCAGGTTTACGCAGACTCATCCGTCTGGAAAAGAGCTATCGGTGCATAACGGCGAGCTGATCATCTTCCGTCATCGTGGGGATACGCAAATCGGTATGCTGCAGGCGGTTTCCCGGAAGAAGTTCAAGGTGGCGACCTCCGCCAACAGGGTCATGGACATCACGACGGACCCGATTGTCCTGTATACCGATATCCGGGTGCGTGACCTGTCCGAAATGCTGGAAGTTCGCCGGAGGATCGAGGAGCAGGCGGGATCCTTCGACCTCGAGGAAGTCTGGGAGGTCCTGAAGGACGATTCCGGTGTCTATACCTCCGAGGACATCGGCGAACTTTACTGGGGCGAACCCGGCTCGCCGGAGCAGCGGGCGGCCATGCAACTGCACCTGAGCCGCCAGTGCCTGTATTTCTCCGAACGGGACACCGGATTCATGTCCCGCACGTCCGAGCAGGTCAGGAACATCATCGATAAGCAGGCGCGCCAGCTGGCGGCGGAAACCGAGCGGGAAGCCTTCGACCGCTGGCTGTCGGACGATGCCGGTCAGGGGCAGGGCCCTGAATCTCTGACAAACCGCCAGAGACGCTGGTTCTCGCACCTCCGGCAATACGTCATTCAGGGCGACGAATACGCCGGGATCGACCAGGTTCGCGGCCTGTTGAAGGCCATGTCCGCTCTATCGGGAAGCGACCCGCAACGATCCGCCTTCGCCGTCATGGTGCGGAAGGGTATCTGGGACGAAGACGAAAACCTCGACCTGCTTCGTTACGAAATTCCGATCGATTTCACGGATGAGGTGCTCGAATACGCCGCTTCCCTCAACCCTTCGGAAGAAGGCCGGGAGGACCTTACCGGACTGCCGATCCTGTCGATCGACGACACGTCCACGCAGGATATCGACGATGCCCTTTCCGCGGAACGGACCGGGGACGGCTACCGGATCGGCGTGCATATCACCGACGTGGCGGATCTCGTGTCCAGGGGTTCGGTCCTGGACCTGGCGGCCCGGGAAAGGATGTCGTCCCTTTATTTGCCGGACCGGCACGTCCCCATGCTGCCGTCCTCGCTGTCCCAGGACCACTGCGCGCTGCTCGAAGGTGAAAGGCGATGCGCCATCAGTTTCTTTTTCTCCCTGTCCGCCGGTTTCGAACTGGTGGAAACCCGGATCGCGCCTTCCGTGATCGTAAATCGGGCCCGGATATCCTACGATGAAGCGAATCGTCTGCTGGGAACGGTCGAACAACCTTACGCCGAAGTGTTGCAGATCCTCAACCAGGCCGTGGATTTTTTCTACCAGCGACGCATAGACCAGGGCGCGGTCGAACTGGAACGCAGCGTGGTCTCGATCAAGGTCGATGACCGGAAACGCATCCGGATCAAGCTCCGGGACACGTCCACGCGGTCCGAGCACATCGTATCGGAACTGATGATCCTCGCCAACCGGACCGCGGCGGCCTACCTGAACGAGCGCGGAATCCCCGCGATCTTCCGCACACAGGCCGAATCCGACCTGGGTGATTTGGAACAGTCGGCCCACGACGCGCTCTGGCGCTTCAAGGTCCTGAGAAGAATGAAACCCCTGGAACTGAGCCTGAAGTCCAGTCCGCACGCCACGCTCGGCGTAGATACCTACTGCCAGATTACGTCGCCTATACGCCGCTATGCCGACCTGGTGCTGCAGCGGCAGTTGCGGGCGGCCCTTTCGAACGATCCTCCAGTCTACGACGCCGGCGACATGATGGACGAGCTGTCCGCCCTGGAACGCAGCAGGATTCTGAATAAAATCCAGGCGCGGCGGGAATGGTACTGGCTCCTGAAACACCTGGAGAAGCAGAAAGACGTCCACATCAGGGCGGTCGTGCTCGAGGTGCGCGAGCGGAACGTACTCGTCGAATTCCCCGATTACGGTTCGCGCATGGCGGTCAAGGTGGAGGGGAGTCCTTCACCGGGTGAGGAAATCGTGTTGAGTCCCGTCGCAATCGACCCGTGGTCGGGTACCCTCAGGTTGCGGCAAATTGCAGGTCATTCCTGAACAGGAAGGAGCATTGCCTTGGTAAAGATCCATTCACTGGAGCACGTAGCGGTTGCCTACCGCGACACGGACGCCGCGGCGCAGTGGTACTGCGACGTGCTGGGCTTCGAGATCGCACTCAAGTTCAACAACCCCGGGAGCGACGCCAATTTCTACTTCATCCGGGACCCTGCCGGCACCTGTTTCATCGAGATCATATCCATGCCAGCAGGAGACGACACGCAACTCGGCGACATCCGCACCGCCCACGTTCATGTCGCCTTCAACGTGGATGACATGGACGAAGCCGTCGCCGAACTGGAATCGAAGGGTGTGAAACTGGAAGGTCCGCCCGCACGGTCGGGTGAGAACATCCTGCTCTTCTTCCGCGACCCGGAAGGCGCTCCGCTGCAACTGGTGCAGCGGGCGAAACCACTCTAGAAGGGCGATACCGCGCCAGCGCCGGGGCGTCTTCAGAAGCCGATTTCGATTCAGGAGCCGGGCGTCTTCAGAAGCCGATTTCGAAACCGAGGCGGATTTCGCGGGGCGGGGCGTAATGCTGGGGATCCAGGCTCAGCAGCCGCCTCAGGCGAACAAACTCCTGCGACCGGCCTGCGAAGGACTCCAGGGTATAACCATCGTCCCCCGGACGCCCCGTATTGGCATAGACACTCACGACGTTACGGCGGTCGAATACGTTTCGGACCTCTGAAAACAGCGTATAGGTGAACCGACCGGCCTTCATGCGCTTTCTGAGACGCAGGTCGAGATTGACAAAAGCCGGCAGCCGCGCCTGGTTCGGTGCGGTTGCCGTCTGCTCCCGCAGGGTGTTGGTCGGCGTGTAGGGCAGGCCGCTGCCGTAATAGCCCACGAGGGACACCCCCCATCCGCGAAGCGGTATGCCCAATACACGGCCCTGGACCGTCTCCGGGGCCAACAGGTTCACCACCGCTTTCACCGTGTGCCGCTGGTCGAAGGCGAGAGGGAAATAGCCTCTTTCGGACGGGTTGGCCTGTTCCGCGTGTTCCTGGGGAGAGGAAGCGCTGCCCCGCGCTACGGAATAGGTGTAGTTCAGAGACCCGGAAAGCACGCGCGACACGTCCCGCTTCAGAATGAACTCGACGCTGCGCACGGAACCGAAATCCGCGTTGTTGAAGATATAGTACATGCCGCCGGGGTACTGGACCTGCGCCGTCGACGTAAGGTTCGAAATGGTCTTGTAGGATGCCGTGAGCCCGATACGGATCTCCCCGGGCAGCATATGCTCCAGGCCGAATTCATAGGCCACCGTCTTCTGGGGTGCCAGATCCGGATTCCCCAGGCGCGGGGAATCGCCGCTTAAATCGCGTCTCAGGTTCGCATAGGCAAGCCGGAACTCCGGCGGTTGGTAGAAATAACCGTAGTTGAACCGGAGCAGGCTCCGGGGCGTGAAGGAGTGGGAAACGCCCAGGCGCGGACTCAGCCGTATCTTGGTCGAGTTGTCCCGTTTCTCGGCCTGGCCCGAAGGAAGAGAGACAAAAAACCGCTGGCTCGTATCCAGATAGTCCACCCGGAGTCCGGCGTCTACGATCAATCGGCTCAGTTCCAGCCTGTTCTGAAAGTAAAGGGCGCCTTCCACGGGACTTACGATGAATCTCTGGCCCTGCGGCACGGCCTGCAGAAACGACCTCTCGTTCCAGTCCAGCCGGTACCACTGCGCTTCCACGCCCGCCCGGACCTGGCTCCAGTAGGTGATCTGCCCGCTCAGGTCCGCCCTGGCGCCGTAATAGGTGGTCCGGGTGTCCCGGTACAGCGGGAAGAAGTCGCTGCCTTCCGTAAACGGCAGTCCCTCGAACCGATCGGACGGCAACTGGGTGGACTCATAGATCGACCCGTTGTAAATGCCCAGGTCGTCCTCCGAATAACCCGGCCACTCCGACCAGTACGTGTCCGTCAGCATGGAGGGGAACAGGGTGCTGCTGGTGGCGTACCTGTAAAACCGTGCGGTATAGAATAGACGGGGACTGATGTTCTGGCTTACGGACAGGTTGAAGGCGTGGCTGCCTGCCTGTCTTTCCGGAAGCCCGTCCGGATTGAAATCGTAGGAAACTCCGTTCTGGTTGCGATGGTCATACTGAAGATGGCGCTGGCTGAAGTAATGCCCGCTGAGCTTCAGCTTCATGAGGGGATAGGGCTTGAACACCAGGTTCCCCGCCACCGTAGCCAGGGACCGGCTGTTGTGCGGTATATGATGCCCGTCGCTCAGCACCTGGCCCGACAGGAAGTAACCGCCGCGGTCGCCGAACCGGGGGAGCGCCCCGCTCAGCGTTCCTTCCAGGCGGCCTCCCCTTCCCGGCGAAGTCCCTTCGTAGCCCCCCGATTCCAGGTCGTACCGGGACTGAAAGGTGGTGGCGCCGCGCAGGGTTCCGGATAGGGGGCCGCTTCCTTCTCGGGTCACGATATTGACGACGCCCGACATGGCCTCCCCGTACTGCGCGTTGAAGCCGCCCCGGTTGATGACCAGTTCCGCGACCGAATCCAGCTGGATATGGGTACCCATGCCCCCCAGCAGGGGATCCTCAAGGGAGGCGCCGTCCACATAATAGGAGATTTCGTTCCCCCGGCCGCCGCGAACGTGCAAGTCGCCTTCCGCGTCCCGGACCACCCCGTTCTGAAGAAAGATCAGGTCCGCCAGGTCCGTAACGGGCAGGGATTCGATTTCCCGGGGAACGATCAATTCGCTCGAAGCAGTCAGATCCGACCGGGTCGAAGTTCTGGGCGCGGTTATCGTTACCGGTTCGGCCAGGTCGAGTACGGTCGTTTCCAGCTCGAAATCGATCCGCGTGGACCGGTCGCTGCTGACGGTCAGCTCTTGCGTTCGGACGGGAAGGTAACCGATCATCTGGACTTCCACCCGGTACGTACCCACGGGAACGTTGAGTATGAAATACTCGCCGTTCAAGCCGGATATGGCCCGTAATTCGGTTCCTTCAATGCGTATGGTGACCCCGGCCAGCGGATCCCCTGTGGCCGCGTCCCGGACGAATCCCGTGACTTTGCCGGACGTAACCGCATAGGCGGTAAATGGCGCCAGGCCTAAGCAAAGGATCAGTAGAAATACAATGCGTTTCATCACGCGTCTCGATTTCAGGAACAAAACAAAGCCCTCAGGTACGACTCCTCGAAGGACCCAAGCCACTATGGATACAATCATCCATCCTTACGACGGCGCAAATAACATGCCGAAAACGTCAGGGAGCGCAGTATTCGTCCGACGAAGGGTAACTTTGGCGTATTCAGGAGCTGAATCTGTACTTCGCAGACCGGAAGCCGGAAAACCCCTTCAGAACGCTACGAAAGATTTTGCACATGTTCAGCCGCTCCGTACCGCGGCGTATTGTGCTTCGAAGTAACGTTTTTTCTCCCTGTAGCTATGCGCTTCTTCGAATCTGCGCCGCTTCTCCGCCCCGTTTGCATAGATGTCGATTTTGCGGCAAAGCGTGTCCACTGCGCCGTCGAGGGCCGCGCCGTCCAGCACGCCACTCCGGATCAGATTCTCCAGGGCGCGTATGCGGAATCGGTCCATGCCCCAGTAGGCCTGCGACAACTGGTCTTCGTGGCCGCCGAACTTCAGCAACAGCGCTTCGTCGACGTAGAGCACGGGTTCCCGCGCGCAGAAGCGCAGCCACAGGTCGTAGTCTTCGCACACCGGCAGTTCCGGATCGAAGGTGCCGTAGCGGTCGAACAGGTCGCGGTGTATCAGCGCGGAAGACGGTGAAATGACGCAAAGAGGCAGGCACTGATCGAAGATGTAACCCCCGTACTTGGCGTGTTTTTTCATGGGATTGACCCGCCTGCCCCTGCGGATCCATATTTCGTCAGTATGGCAGAAACGGTACTGAGGATGGCGTTCCAGGGCCTTGCACTGTCTTTCCAGTTTGTGTGGGAGCCATTCGTCATCGGAGTCGAGAAAGGCGATCCATTCGTGCTTCGCCACGCAGATGCCATGGTTCCTGGCCTGACTGACCCCCTGGTTTTCCTGTCGAATGTAACGTATTTCGGGAAAATGCCCCATGAGGGCCGGGGTCGTGTCCGTGGAGCCATCATCGATCACGATGATTTCCGAGGGCGGAAGCGACTGGTTCAGGACGGACCGGACCGCCGCCGGCAACCGTTTCTCCCGGTTGTACGTGGGTATCACGACGGATACGGAGATGGCATTCGTCTCCATGTGGCTTCACCTGCCGTACTGTCTCTTCGGGGCGGGAGACAGCCTCCCGGTGGAAGGTTTCGGCGCTACAGGTCGTATTTCTTGATCTTGTACTGGATGGTCCTGACCGTCACTCCGAGGGCTTCCGCCGCCCTCGTGCGGTTGCCGCCGGACTCCCGCAGCGCCTGTTGAATGAGAAGCTTCTCCGCCTGTCCCCTGGAATCCTTCAGGGTACCCTGGACGGGGCCGGTATTCGACACGATGGCGGGCGCGTGGGCAAGGTTGGGCAGGTGTTCGGGCAGGATGCGCTCCCCGTCACTCAATACCACGGCGCTCTCTATGGCGTTCTCCACTTCCCGGATGTTTCCGGGCCAGTCGTACCCCATGCAGATCTCCAGCGCGTCGTCGGACATGTACTTTTCCCCGAGCCCGTTCTCCTCCGTGTATTTCCGGATGAAATAGTCGATGAGCGGCGGGATGTCATCCCGGTGGTCGCGCAGGGGAGGCACCACGATGGGTATGACGTTGAGCCGGTAGTAGAGGTCCTGCCGGTAGCGCCCTTCCGCGACCGCGTCCTCCAGGTTCCGGTTGGTGGCCGCGATCACCCGGACGTCGATATGCAGCGGCTCGGTCCCGCCCAGTCTTTCGAACCGGCGTTCCTGCAGCACGCGCAGCAGCTTGACCTGGACGGTACCGCTGATCTCACCGATTTCATCCAGGAATATCGTCCCGCCGCCCGCCCGCTCGAAATACCCTTTGCGCGTCGTGTTCAGCGCACCGGTGTACGCCCCCTTTTCGGTGCCGAAGAGTTCGCTTTCCAGCAGTCCCTCGGGGATGGAGGCGCAGCTTACGTCCACGAAAGGCCGGTCCCTTCTATAGCTCTTCGCGTGTATCGCCCGGGCGATAAGGCTCTTCCCCGTACCGCTTTCTCCGAGCATCAGCACCGTGGTATTGGCCCTGGCGACCTTTTCCACCCGTTCGAATATGCCCTTGATCTGCTCGCTTTCGCCGATGATGTCCGGGTCGGGGATGGAGGAAGACCTCGGTGACGCTTCCATCCGCCGCCTGTTCTGCTTCTCCTGCAACGCGCCCTGTATGGCGGCGAGCAGTTCCTCCATCTTCAGCGGCTTGGTCAGGTAGGAAAAAGCGCCGTCGCGCATGGCCTTCACGGCCGTCTCCACCGTGGCGAAGGCCGTCATCATGATGATACTCGTTTCCGGCGAGGTGCCGGTCACCCGCTTGATCAGATTCAGGCCGTTCACCCGGGGCATTTTCATGTCCGTGAGGAGCACGTCGAAATGACGCTTGCGGGCCGTTTCGTACGCCTGTTCACCGTCCGTCACACCGGTGACTTCATATCCCTCGTCCGACAGCAACTCGACCAGTCCCTCCCGGGTGTTGCGGTCGTCTTCCGCGATCAGGATGCTTTCCATGAATGTCCTCTGTTCCACCTTTCCCCGAGGTTCCGGCTATTCCGTGCCGGCAGACTCGGATGGTTGTCCGGCGGCCGGTTCGGCCGCGGCCGCCTCAAGCGCCGGGAGGGACAAAATGAAGACCGTCCCCTCGCCCGGCTCGCTTTCTGCCGTGATCCGGCCTCCGTGTTTCTCCACTATCTGCTGGGCAATGGGCAGGCCCAGTCCCGTACCGGTTGACTTGGACGTGTAGTACACCTCGAATATACGATCCAGCCGGCCGGGATCAATACCCCTTCCGGTATCTTCGAACTTCACATTGACATGGGGGCTTTCTCCGATACGGTCCAGGGTCAGGTCGCCGCTGCGCCGGGGCAGTACCCGCTCGGTGGAGATCGTCAGCGTCCCGCCTTCTTCCATGGCATCGAAGGCGTTCAGCATGATGTTCAGGAACACCTGCTTGATCTGGTTGATGTCGACAGAGACCATCGTTTCTTCGTCCCTGTACCGGGTGACGATACGGACACCCCGTTCCTCCGCCGTACCCTGGTGCGTCGCGATCACTTCGTCAAGCACCGCGTTTATGTCGTGGGGAAAGGGCGCCAGTTCGGGCGGCCGGGCATAGTTCAGGAAATTCTCGACGAGACTGTCGATACGCCAGATTTCCGAGATCACCTTCTCATAGTGCCCGCCCTGGTTCCGGGGGTCTCCGTTCTGCTTTTCCATGTCCCGCTTGAGGATCCTGAGGTTGATGATCATGGAGTTGAGCGGGTTGCGGATCTCATGGGACAGAATGGTGGCAAACTTGCTCAACGTAGCCAGGCGTTCGGCCTGTTTCAGGCGGCGTTCCTTCTCCAGCAGTTCCCGGGCCATCTGGTTGAATTCACGGGCCAGCGTGGTCAGTTCGCCATGCCCCGACGTTTCTATGGTATGGGTCAGCCTGCCCCGGGCAAACAGTTGCGCGCCCCGCACCAGTTCGTGGATCGGCCTGACGATCTTGCGAACGACGAGGATTCCGATCAGCGAGGCGACCGCCGCGCTGATGACCATGAGCACGCTGATGCCCAGGATCATGTCCTGCGACCGGGCGAAGGCCCGGGCGGCCGGCTGCTCTATGACGACCTTCCATCCGAGCGGTTCCACGGTCGCAAAAGCGGCGACCATTTCTCCCGGCGGTCCGGTGTAGACCAGCGTGCCGCTCTGCTCTGCTGCCAGCGCCTTTCCGACGGGCGACGCGGACAGATCGTCCTGGCGGTATACCCGGTCTCTTTCCGGATGGGCGATCAGCCGCCCGGTCCCGGTCACCACGTACGCGTTGCCGAATCCTTCCGCCTGACCCTCGCCCAGCTGTATATTGTCCACCAGGTCCCACATGTCCTTGAGGTTCACCTGCGCGGCCAGATATCCCGTGTGCTCGTCGAACCGGCGCACGGGCACGGTGATCATCACCGCGGGCAGCCCATCGCCGGAAATGAACACCGGGGAGATCGCGGTGGCTTCGTCCGACGGGAGTTCCAGGTCCGCACGCGTCGCAAGCGGCCCTTCGAGACGGGTGGTCAGTAACTCCCGGCCCGCCAGGTCCAGCACGGCCAGTTCACTGAGAAAATCCTGACGGATGACCAGGTTGTCGATCAGTTTCTGGTACACCGCGTCCGTGGCGTCGATCATGTCCATGTTGTCCGCGGCCAGGTCGATCACGCGACGCGCCTGCTCGATGTAGAGGCGGATCTCGTTGCTTGCCCTGCGCGCAACCTCGAGGTTGCCGTCGGCTACCGCATCTTCTATCGAACGGCCGGCCGTGGCGAGGAGGAGCAGACCGACAATAAGCACCGGAATGGTGGCCAGGGTGATATGGGATACAAGCAGCCGTGGCCGCAAGCCTTCTCGTAAACTATTGGGAAACATGGGATTACGCGCCGTCAAGGAGCGTACGCGGTCCGGAACCAGGCTGCGGGCGATCGAAGCGCTTCACCCGGGGAGCCCAGGTTTTGCAGGGCGGGGTTGTACGCGACGTACCGGGTATCGACGAAGTAGAGGAACATACAGGGCTGGTCCCGGATCAACAACATCTCGAGCTGCTGATAGACGGGGCCGGCCCGTTGCTGATCGGGCAGCCCGAAGAGGAAACTGATATTGCGGTCGACCTGGCGGCTGCGGTATCCGAGCATGTTGCCCAGTCCGATACTTTCCGAATGAAACACGGCGTACAGATCGTCCGCGGTGGGTTCGAAATCCTGAACGAACAGCGCGGCCTCGTAACTGCCGACACTGAGCCGCTGGACCAGTTCTTTCTGGGTGACGGGTACGGGTACGACCCGGATGCCGACGTGGTTCAGGTTCAGCCTGATGACCCGCACCGTCTTCTCGGCGGAGGCCTGCCCTCGGGGGAACAGCAGTTCGAATCGGAGGGGGCGCCCTTCCCGGTCGAGAAACCCGTCTCCGTCGCTGTCGCTCCATCCCTGGAGACGCAGCATTTCACGGGCCTCGCGCGGCCTGTAGTCGAATCCCATGTCGCCGCCTTTGAACTCGAACTCCGGATGAATCGGACTATGGGCCAGTACCCCGGCGCCGCGGACCAGCACCTCGTCCAGGATGCGCTCGCGGTTCGTGGCGTAGGTCAGCGCCCGGCGTATGGCCGACTGGGAAAGCAAGGGATCCCGATGATTATAGAAGACCGCGGCAAAGGCGCGGTTTGCCGGAACGATCGCCTGTATTTTCGCGTCGGATCGGGCCCGTTTCAGGTCCCTGAGCGTGCCGTCGCGTTCCACCTCGATGAGATCGACCTCGCGCATGATGAAGGCCGCCTGCAGGGCTTCGGAGGTGGGGTAGAACCTGTAGACCACCCTGTCAAGGTTTGCGCGGCCCCGATGCCAGCGTTCATTCGCCGTGAGCGTTACGACATCGAGAGCGGGCCAGGCCTCGACCCTGTACGGTCCCAGTCCGATGGGCCGGGTCGTTTCCAGGTGCGCGCCGGCATCGGCGAAAAGGCCTCGTTCCATCTGGTGCCTGGGCAGAATGGGCAGCGTCGCAAGCCGATTGGGAAAGGCCTCGACCGGCGACTTCATGATGATTCGGACCGTCTGGTGATCCAGGGCGGAAAGCTGCTCGATGTTCTGGAAATAACGGTGGAAGACGGGATCATACACGCGGGAGGCCTTGTATCGCGTGTAGGTGAAGATCACATCATCGGCGGTCAGCGGTTCTCCATCGTGGAATTCAACCCCCTGCTTCAGCCGGAAAACCCAGTCCCGTCCGTCGGAAAGCTTGATGGGCAGATAGGCCAGGCCGTCTGACGGAACACCCGATTCGTCTACGCGCAGCAGGCCTTCGCCGTAGATCAGCGCGGCGATCTCTCTTTCCACGCCCAGGCTGTTGAACAGGGGGTGGAAGGTGAGGTCCCCGGCGGCGACCTTGCCGATGGTGACCACGCCGCCATGCGGGACGGAACGCTCTGCAGCCTGGCCGCGGACGGAATCCGGCATCGAGAAGACGAGCAAGGCCGGGATGAACGTGTAAACAAGCAGGTGTTTGCCTAGGGAATGCCGTACCTTCAGCATGAATTACCGCCTAGTAAAACCTGATCTGCAGGAGGGAATCTTGTGAGTTACTCCATTTTACAGACGATTGGAGGTCATGTCAAGTAGATTAGGTCCCCAGGGACGGTGTCAACGCGCGGCGCAGGGCGACACGTACCACTGGTCAACGCGCGACGCAGGGTAACGCGGACAGCTGGGCAACTTCCGATTGACACCCGGCGACTGCCCGGGTAGATTGAGCCGGAGCCGGATGGTAAGGCGATGCGACATCGAATGGTCCGGATCCGACGGGAGAAACGGCGATGATCGGGCGACGCCCCGGATGGAATGGTCTCGGGTAAGTCTATGGATGAAATCGACGGATCCGGATCCGCTCGACGGCGAGCCGGCGGGGCGGCCGTACTGCTGGCCGCGGTTTTTCTGGCCGCGTCCTGCGGGGGCGAAGACACCTTCGTGCTGACTGTTTACAATACGCTGGAGAGTACCGAAGCCATACGTGTCGATCTGGCGGGGGACGCCAGGGAACTTCCTGTAGGCGCATACACGGAGTTTCGATCGGTAAAGACCGGGACGCACATCCTGTCGGTGGAATCGCCCACCTGTTCGGGTGTCGTCCGTAACTCGGTGGAAGTCTCCGCCGACACCGTTCTCCGGTACCGGGCTGAAAGAGATGCGGAGACGGGGGCTTGCGAGGTCGCCTCGCGGGTGGAGGTCTTCCGGTCCGAAACACCGACCGGTCCTTGACGACATCTGCTGGATCGTGCACATTCCGGGGTCGTTCAATTGGCAGGACACCAGATTTTGGTTCTGGCTATCCAGGTTCGAGTCCTGGCCCCGGAGTTTGGTATTTAATAGTTATTAACTAAATTATCTATAGCGTATTGGGATGTTCTGATTTCAGTACTTCGTCTTCAGTTTTCCACAATAACTCCAACGACTTCACCACCGACTCCAGACTCACCATATCCCACTTTTCCACCACCCGTGCAGCTCGCTTCCGCGCGTGACTTAAGAACACTTCCGTAGCCTTCCTGCCCCGATCGGTCAATTCACAGATTACCACTCTTCGGTCATTTGGATTTGAGTTCCGCTTCACATATTCCTTCTGAACAAGGTTCTTTACAATGATCGTCGTGTGTGCGATTGAAGTGCCCAATTCCCCGGCAATGGCACTCATCTTCAGCGGGCCGAAATAATCCAGCAGGAATAGCGTGTTAATCTGGTGAGCATTTAAATCCAATCGTTTGAGTGCAGAAATACGCCCAGTGAACATCAAGCGATTCATATGTTCAACCGCAAACACAAACCGTTCAATCAATTTACCTTCTGGGCCTGCTTCTGGTTTTTTGTGCATCGTAGCCTTGCCGGCAATGTTGGTTCACATACGTCACGGAATGAATGGACAGGTCTGTATAAAGGGGAATACCTCTCGAAACTTCAGCCGGGGATTCGCCTAGATCTTTCCGAGGGCCTGTTCCAGGTCGGCGATCAGGTCGTCGGCGTTTTCAATACCCACCGAAAACCGGACGAGTTCGTCCTTGATGCCGATTTCGAGCCGTTCGGACCGGTCCATTTCATAGAACGACATGATGGCGGGCTGTTCGATGAGGCTCTCCACGCCGCCCAGGCTCGGTGCGATGTAGGGAATGCGCAACGCGTCGATGAACCGGATGGTCGTTTCCATGTCGCCGTCGACCTCGAAGCTCACCACGCCCCCGAAACCGCTCATCTGCCGGCGCGCCGTTTCATGGCCCGCGTGGCTTTCCAGGCCGGGGTAGTACGTTTTCCGGATGCGGGGATGGCCGTCCAGAAAACGGGCGACGGCCATGCCGTTCGCGTTGTGCTGTTCCATGCGCAGAGCGAAGGTCTTCAGCCCCCGGATCAGCAGGTACGCGCCGTGGGGATCGACGATACCGCCTGTGACGTCGCGGAACTCGCGGATGGCGGCGATGAGGGATGCGCTGCCTACGACGGCGCCTGAAAGCAGGTCGTTGTGGCCGCCCAGGTACTTGGTGGCGCTGTGAAGGACCAGGTCGATCCCGAAATCCAGGGGCTTCTGGTTGTAGGGCGTGGCGAAAGTGCCGTCGATCAGCACCTTGACGCGGTGCCTCGCGGCGATCTCGGCGACCTGTTCCAGGTCGATCACGTTCAGGTACGGATTCGTGGGCGACTCGGATACAATGAGCCGGGTTTTATCGGTGATCGCCGACGCCAGTTCCTCGCAGTTACCCGTCTCCACGAAGGTCACGTCGATGTTGTATCTCGGAAGGATCTGCCTGCAGAACTGGCGGCTGCGCCGGTAGCACTCGTCCATGACGATCACGTGGGCTCCAGAGGAGAGTATGGCGAGCAGCACGGACGTGAACGCGCTCATGCCGGAAGAAAAGAGGGCAGCGTCCTCTCCGCCCTCCAGCTCGGCGATCTTGCGCTCCGCCACCGACTTGGTGGGGTTCCCGTAGCGTCCGTATTCTTCCCGGTCGACTTCTCCCGTCGTGTAGTCGATCAGTTCCTGGGTATTCTGAAACACGTACGTGGACGTCTGTACAATGGGATTGGTCACCGAGGAAAACGGTTTGTCGCGATGCTCCCCGCCATGCACGGAGCGGGTGGACAGTCCCTTGTTGGCACGAGGCATGTAGTTGGTTTCCTTTGAGATATGACGCACGGCCGAACAGCCGGCGCGACTTAAAAGACGACGGGTTCCTCGTACAGCCCGTGCACTTCCTGCAACACGCCCACGATTTCTCCCAGCGTCGCGTAGGCCTTGACCGCCTCCAGCATCGCGGGCATGAGGTTTTCCCCGTTCCGCAGCGCGGCGCCCAGCGTCTCGAGCGCTTTGTCCGCTTCCAGGCTGTTTCTTCTTCGCCTTACCGAGTCGAGACGATCTCGCTGTTCCCGTTCGATACGCGGGTCGACGCGCAACGTTTCGATATCGCCGTCCCCCGGGGAGACGAATTCATTCACGCCCGTTACGATCCGGTCCCGGTTTTCGATCTCCTCCTGGTACCGGTTGGCCGCGGCCATGATCTCCCGCTGGGGGAATCCCGCCTCGATGGCCGCCACCATGCCCCCGAGGGCGTCGATCCGCTCGAAATAGGCCTCGGCCTCCTCTTCCAGCCGGTCCGTGAGAGATTCGACATAGTACGATCCGCCCAGGGGATCGACCGTATCGGCCACTCCGGTTTCGTGGGCGATGATCTGCTGGGTCCGTACGGCGATGCGGGCCGCCTGTTCCGACGGCAGGGCGTAGGCTTCATCCAGCGCGTTGGTATGGAGCGACTGGGTGCCTCCCAGCACGGCGGACAGGGCTTCCACCGCCGTACGCACGATGTTGTTCTCCGGTTGCTGGGCCGTCAGGCTGCATCCCGCGGTCTGGGTATGGAAGCGCAGCATCCGGGACCGTTCCGACCGGGCGCCGTACCGCCGGCGCATGTGACGCGCCCAGATCCGCCTCGCGGCCCGGAACTTGGCGATCTCTTCGAAGAAGTCGATATGGGCGTTAAAGAAGAAGGACAGCCGCGCGGCGAACTGATCGACGGCAAGGCCGGCGGCCAGGCACGCGTCGACATAGGCGAAACCATCCGCCAGGGTAAAGGCCAGTTCCTGGGCGGCCGTCGCCCCCGCCTCCCGGATGTGATACCCGCTGATGCTGACGGGATTCCACTGCGGTACCCGTTCCGTGCAGAAGACCACCGTATCGGCGACGAACTTCAGGGCCGAGGCGGGTGGGCAGATCCACTCCTTCTGGGCGATGTACTCTTTCAGGATATCGTTTTGCAGCGTGCCCCTAAGCGCGGTCCAGGGAACGCCCCGTTTCTCCGCCATGGCCAGATACATGGCCAGCAGTACGGCGGCGGGCGCGTTGATCGTCATGGAGGTGCTGATCCGGTCCAGCGGGATGCCGGAAAACAGGATCTCGATGTCCTCCAGCGTGTCGACCGCGACCCCGCAAACACCCACTTCCCCTTCCGACGACGGGTGATCGGAATCGAAACCCATCAGCGTGGGCACGTCAAAGGCTACGGACAGGCCGTCCTGTCCCTGATCCAGGAGGAACTTGAAACGGGTGTTGGAATCCGCCGCGGAACCGAATCCGGAGAACTGCCGGATGGTCCATGGCCGGCCACGGTACAGTGAAGCGTGCACCCCGCGCGTATAGGGGAATTGCCCCGGGAAGCCTTCGTCCCGCAGGTAGTCGGAACCGGACCGGTTACCGGCCGTATACAACGCCTCCACCGCAGACCCGGAGATATTCGTAAAGGAGGGCTTGCGAAGGGGGCGCCCGCCCTGCTCTCCTTCCTCCGGCTTTTTGCTGTTCAGGGTCTCGTCCATAACATCCGCCAGGCCAGACCTAATTGCGCCAAACTATTTCAGTTACACCCGGAAGCAACACCGTAATATAGCCGGAGGCCGGGGGCCGTCAAGCAGGAACTGGCTTCGCGAAACACCGGCCGCGGGCCGAATTCCGTTGACACGTCCGACGGGGCCTGATTAAGATGCGCGTGTCCCGTCCACGTTTCTTCGCGAGCGGCGACTCCTGGAAATTCGACCCGCCACGCAACGCACGTATTCCACCTCAACAGTGAGATTCCGCGTCATTTTCTCGTACGCCACATCGCCATGAATACACGCGAAATACCGCTCTTCCCGCTTAATACCGTATTGTTCCCGGGCATGCCCCTGCACCTCCACATATTCGAGTCCCGCTACAAGGAAATGGTGCAGAAGTGCCTCGACGAGAAGATGGAATTCGGCATTCTCCTTCTTCATGAAACCCAGCTTTGCCAGGTGGGCTGCACCGCCCGGATCACGCAGATCCTGCGGCAGTTTGAAAACGGGTCCATGGATATCCTCACCGAGGGGCGGAGACGGTTCCGCGTCCTCGACGTGCTGAACCGCGAATCCTACCTGGAAGCGGTCGTGGAGTACTTCGACGACGACAGCGAGGACATCCCCTCCGACCTGCTGAAGAAGGTCCTGAACGCCTACCAGAAGATGATCCGCCTTCAGACCAGGGGCGTAGGCGCCATCCGGGGCATCTTCGACCCGGTGCACTTTTCATTCATTATCGCGTCGACGCTCGATATGGTCCTGCAGGACAGGCAGTCCCTGCTGGAACTGACTTCGACTACGGAACGGATCAGGAAACTCGACACGGCGCTTCTCGATACGATGCAGAAACTGGGTGAGCAGGAAAAGATGAAGCGTCTGGCCGACATGAACGGACATGGCAAGCACGAGCCCGAAGAAAGCGAATCCGCAGGCGACGGCCAGGACCGATAGCACGCGCCGCCTGACGGCCATGGCCGTGGCCGTCGCGCTCGCCGTGCTCCTCGGCTTCATCCGCCTGTACCGGCTGCCGTGGGGCGGCTCGCTGTCGCTTAAGTTCCTGCCCCTGGTCTACCTGGCTGTCACGTACGGCCCCAGGGCGGGCATGGCCGGCGGCCTGGCCGCGGGCCTGGTCACCCTGATCGTCGATCCCGTCATACTGCACCCTGTCCAGGTCGTCCTGGACTACCTGCTGCCCTACGCCCTGCTGGGGATCGTCGGCTGCTTCCCCTCCTGGCCCCGCCTCGGGATCCTGGTGGCCGGGACGCTCCGGCTGGCAAGCCACGTGGTATCAGGCGCAGTCTATTTCGCGGCCTTTACGCCTCCTGAACTGAACCGGCAGGTCTACGAACTGGTCCGGGATTACTCCGGAATCACCCTTTCTCCCTTACTCCAGCAATGGACGGCGCCGTGGCTCTACGCCCTGCTGTATAACGCCAGTGTCGTCGTTCCCGAGACCATCCTGATGATCCTCTTCGCCCCTCCGCTGATTCGCCGGATCAACCGGGGTTTTGCGCCGGACCGGAACGAGTGAACCTGGGCCGGGGCCGGGTTTCGCATCGGACCAGACCGGCTGGTCCGGGATGCCGCAATCGTCGTGAACGAACACCATGATACGGCCGTCATGCGGTTTTTTTTTCCTCTTGCCTGGCCGTCCGCCCGTCCGTATTATGAGACCGTCCGCCTGAACCCGAATGTCATTTTCGCCGCTACTTTCAGGAGCGCTTGAAACATGTCGGAATCCCTGGAGTTGATTACCACCTCCAGCGACGAGGGAACGCTGCCGCTGCCCGAGCCGCTTTGCCGGGAAATCTACGAGAAGATGCTGACCATACGGCGGTTCGAGGAAGCCGTGCTGGAAGTGTATACGCAGGGCCTGATGCGTGGTCTCGCCCATCTGTATATCGGCCAGGAAGCCTCGGCCGTGGGCATCTGTTCCGCCCTGAATGACGACGATTACCTCACCAGTACCCACCGGGGCCACGGCCACCTGATCGCCAAGGGCGGCAAGGTCGACCGCATGATGGCGGAGATGATGGGCAAGGTCGACGGCTACAACCGGGGGAAGGGCGGCACCATGCACATCGCCGACATGAGCCTCGGGATCCTGGGCGCGAACGGGATCGTGGGAGGCGGCATGGGCATGGCGACCGGCGCGGCCCTGAGCGGCAAGATGCGCGGCACCGGGCAGGTGGCCGTGTGCTTCTTCGGCGACGGCGCCATCAACCAGGGCGCCTTCCTGGAATCCGCCAACCTGGCGTCCGTCTGGTCGCTGCCCGTCCTGTTCGTCTGCGAAAACAACCATTACGGGGAATATACCGCCGCGAAGGACGTGACGGCCGTCAGGGAACACGTGGCCGAACGGGCCGCGGGTTTCGACATGCCGGCGATGGTGGTCGACGGTAACGACGCGGTCGCCGTACACCAGACCGCCGTGGAGATGGTTGAAAGGGCCCGGGCCGGCGAGGGACCCTGCCTGATCGAGAACAAGACCTACCGGTACCGCGGGCACCACGTGGGCGACGGCGACCCGGAAAAAACCTACCGGACCCAGGAAGAAACGGACACCTGGCTCGCAAAGGATCCCATACCCCGCTTCGCCCGGCGCATGATGAAGGCGGGCATGGTGGACGAGGCCGAACTGGAATCCATCGACACGACCATTACGAAACGGGTGGAAGACGCCGTGGCCTTTGCGAACGAATCCCCCTACCCCGAAGCCGGGGAGGTGACCGATCATGTCTTTGCCTGAGCGCCAGATCACCTACGGAGAAGCCGTCCGCGAGGCCATCGCGGAGGAAATGCGGCGGGACGGGACCGTCTTCTTCATGGGAGAGGACGTGGCCGTGGCGGGCGGCGTGTTCAAGGTCACCGTGGGGCTGCTGGACGAATTCGGCGAGGACAGGGTACGGGATACGCCCATTTCGGAAGCCGGCATCATGGGCGCGGGGGTTGGCGCGGCCTTGACGGGCATGCGCCCCATCGTCGAAATCATGTTCGGCGACTTCATCACCATCGCCATGGACCAGATCGTCAACCAGGCGGCCAAGATGTGCTACATGACCGGGGGTCAGGCCAGCTGCGCGCTGACGATTCGGACCACGATCGGCGCCGGACGATCCTCCGCGGCCCAGCACTCCCAGAGCCTGCAGGCCTGGCTGTCCCACATTCCCGGCGTCAAGGTGGCCATCCCCTCCACGCCGGCCGATCTGAAGGGACTGCTCAAGACCGCCATTCGCGACGACAACCCCACCGTCATTTACGAAGACAAGATGATGTACGGCCTGAAGGGTCCGGTTCCTGATGTCGAGGACTATACCATTCCCTTCGGCGTGGCGGATATCAAGCGGGAAGGAAGCGACGTGACCCTCGTCGCCACCTCGAGCATGGTGCACACCGCGCTCAAGGCGGCGGACGAACTGGAACGGGAGGGAATCAGCGCCGAGGTCGTGGATCCCCGGACGCTGTCGCCCCTTGATATGGACACCATCGTGCGTTCCGTCGAGAAGACCAGCCGCGCCGTGGTGATCGACGAAGCCTACCAGAGCTACGGGGTCACCGGCGAACTGGCCTCCCGGATCGCCGACGAGGCCTTCGACTACCTGGACGCCCCCGTCAAGCGCCTCGGCGCCATGGACGTACCCGTGCCATTCAGTCCCGGACTGGAACCGCAGACCATTCCTGATGAGGAAAAGCTGGTCCGGACCGTACAGGGCCTGTTCCACGACGTCCCGGTCTAAGCACCGTAACCGGAGTAAAACGCGATATGAATCTATGGCGCCTGCCCCTGCACTGGAAGATCATCATCGGCCTGATCCTGGGCTTGTTGTACGGATTACTCTCCGCGGCCATGGGCTGGAGCCAGTTCACCGAAGACTGGATCACGCCCTTCGGCGACATCTTCCTGAACCTGCTCAAGGTAATCGCCGTTCCCCTCGTGTTGGGCTCGCTCATCATGGGCGTCGCATCCCTGTCGGACGTGAAGAAACTGTCCCGGATCGGGGGTAGGACGATCGCCATCTACATCATCACGACGACCGTTTCCGTGACCATCGGTCTCGTCATGGTCAACCTGCTCGAACCCGGGACGGGCGTGCCCCAAGGACTGCAGGAGCAGCTTCAGGCGGCCTACCAGTCCGACGCGGAATCGGACATGGAACGAGCCGAAACGGCCAGGGAGCGGGGGCCGTTGCAGGTCTTCGTGGACATGACGCCCGATAACATCTTCGGCGCCCTGAGCAACAACGGCCGCATGCTCCAGGTCGTCTTCTTCTCCCTCCTATTCGGCATCGCCCTGGTCCTGATTCCGGCCGACAAGGGCAAGCCCCTGGTGGATTTCTTCGGCGGGCTCACGTCGGTCATCATCCAGATCGTGCACATGATCATGGTCGTCGCCCCCATCGGGGTCTTCGCCCTGATCGCCAAGACCATCAACCAGGTGGCTCGGGACGACCTGTCCGCCGTGGGTGAACTCCTTGGGGCCCTGGGCTTTTACTGCATGGTGGTCCTCATTGGGCTGCTGATCCACGGCATCGTTACCTACCCGCTTCTGTTGAAAATCTTCTCCGACATGAAGATCATCCGATTCTTCCGGGGGATCGCCCCGGCCCAGCTCCTGGCTTTCTCCTCCAGTTCCAGCGGAGCCACGCTTCCCGTTACCATGGATGTGAGTGAGCGTAACCTCGGGGTCTCCAAGGAGGTCTCCTCCTTCGTCCTGCCCCTCGGCGCCACGATCAACATGGACGGCACGGCGCTCTACCAGGCCGTGGCCGCCGTTTTCATCGCCCAGGCCCTCGGGCTCGGGCTCGACATGACCGCCCAGCTGCAGATCGTCCTCACGGCCGTCCTGGCCTCCATCGGCACTGCCGCGGTGCCTGGCGCGGGGATCATCATGCTGATCATCATCCTCGAGACCATCGGCGTGCCGGCCGCGGGCATCGCGCTGATCCTCGGAGTCGATCGCATCCTCGACATGTGCCGCACCGCCGTGAACGTCACGGGCGACGCCGCCGTGGCGACCTCCGTGGACGCCATGGAGAAACGGGCGGCCGCCAGACGGTCCGCGTAGGCCTGGCCAGGCCGGGTAGTCGTCCGCGTAGCGCGCAAGGCGAAGCACAACCCATTCAACGCGAAAATCAAAGACGCAATTCGAGAGAGCTTCGATCTGATCCGGGGCCCGATAGAGTCCGGGTCAGTGCCGCCGGCCGTATTCCTCGTAGAACCAGGCCGCGCTGTCGATGCCCCGGTAGAAATTGGGCAGGTGGAACTTCTCGTTGGGCGCGTGGGCGTCGCAATCGGGCAGGCCGAAAGCCATCAGGACCGTGGGCAGGCCGAGTTGCTCCTCGAACATAGCCACCACCGGGATGCTGCCGCCCTCCCGGATGTAGACGGGCTCCTTGCCGAAGCCCCGGGTAATGGCCTCGTGGACGGCTGTCACCGCGGGATGGTCCCGCGCCGTGAGTACCGGTTTCCCCGTGCCGTGACAGATGACTTCCACTTTCACCGAAGGCGGTGCGAGGCTTTTGACGTAGTCCGTGAATGCCCGGGCGATCTTGTCGGGATCCTGGTCCGGCACGAGACGCATGCTGACCTTCGCCATGGCCTTTGAAGGGATCACGGTTTTCGAACCTTCTCCCGTGAATCCGCCCAGCATCCCGTTTACGTCCAGGGTGGGCCGGGTCCAGAGGCGCTCCAGGGTCGAGAACCCCTTCTCACCCGTGGTTCCGGGCAACCCCAGTTCTCCGGCGAAGCCCGCCTCGTCGAAGGACAGCGCGGCAAGTGACGCGCGCTCTTCGTCGCCCAGCGGCAAGACGTCGTCGTAGAACGCGGGTACCGTGATCCGTCCGTCGTCGTCCACCATTCCTGCCAGGATCTCCGACAGGACGTTGAGCGGGTTGGGCACCGCGCCGCCATAGATGCCCGAATGCAGGTCCTTGTTTGGCCCCTCCAGCCGAACCTCCATGTAGGCCATGCCCCGCAGGGCATATCCAATCGAAGGCTGATCGTAGCCGAACATGGACGTATCGGAAATGACCACCACGTCCGCCGCCAGTTCTTCCCTGTGCGATTCCAGATAGGCTTCCAGGTTCTCGCTCGATACCTCTTCCTCCCCTTCGATCAGCATGCGGACGTTCACCGGAAGGCGGCCGTTCTCCCGCAGGTGGGCCTCCAGCGCCTTCACGTGGACCCATACCTGCCCCTTGTCGTCCGTCGACCCGCGGGCGTACAGGTTGTCACCCCGGACCACGGGATCGAAGGGATCGCTTTCCCACAGCTCGAAGGGTTCCGCCGGCTGCACGTCGTAGTGGCCGTAGAAGAGGACGGTGGGCTTCCCCGGCGCACCCAGCCAGTCCGCCGTCACGATGGGGTGGCCGTCCGTGGGGTTCACGGCCACGTTTTCCATGCCGATCCGTTCCAGTTCATCGGCAAGGAACCGGGCGCATCGCCGGAGATCGTCGCGGTGATGGGGATGGGTGCTCACGCTGGGAATGCGGAGGAATTCCTTCAGGCCCTCCAGGGCCCGGGGCCGCTGGGATTCGAGGTATGATATGACGTTCTTCATGGTCCACGCTTTCGTTCATTAGAGATTAAACAAGGGGCAGACCGCCGGCCGCCTGTGGCGCGACCGGACCGGTATATAATATACATCGGCAGGGTACAGGAACAGGGGACGCCGGTGCAAGGGAAAAACAAGAGGTGAAGCCGTTGCCTGTTCGCACCCGGGAGAAAACGCGCGGGATGCGGCTTTCATCTACGGGCTCTCCCTACGGGCTTGACAGTGCTACGGGCTTGACAGTGCTGGTGGATGGTTTTAGACTGATACGGTCGAAGTACGGCGTCCGACGCGATCAAGTATGCTCATTGTGCAATCGGACTGTTTCCGGAAAAACGGGACTCTTCATGCGGACCTTCATCAGACAGTACCTTGGCGTGCTGCGCACGACGATCGGATCGGGAAACCTGAAGTTCTTCTACAGGTTTTTCATCTTCCTCTTCCTGTTGATACTGGGCTATACCTTCCTCTTTCACGAACTCCAGGAAATGGAAGGACGGGAACATACGTGGTTCACCGGATTCTACTGGACATTGGTCACGATGACCACGCTCGGGTACGGCGATATCGTCTTCACCAGCGACCTGGGACGGATTTTCTCCCTGTGCGTCCTGCTGACCGGCCTGACGACGCTGATCATCGTACTTCCCGTGGCTTTTGTCGAGTTCATCTACCGGCCCTGGCTCAGCGCCCACTCCATCGCGCGCGCGCCCAGATCGCTGGAACCGGCCTTCCAGGACCACGTGATCATCACGCATTACGACGAGGTGACGAGGGCCCTTGCCGCCAGGCTCAAGCAGTACGGGAACGACTATGTATTCATCATACCCGACCTGGAAGATGCACTGCGCCTGCACGACCGGGAACTCAATGTCGTGTTCGGGGATCTGGACAACCCGGAGACCTACCAACGCGCAAACGCAGACCAGGCCGCGCTGATCGTCGCCACCGGCAAGGATACGCTGAATACCAGCATTGCCTTCACGGTCCGGAACATCAACCGGGACGTCCCCATCCTGGCCACGGCGAATTCTCCCGATTCCGTGGATATCCTCGAACTGGCGGGCTGCACCCACGTGATCCAACTGGGTCAGCAGATGGGACAGCTCCTCGCCCGGCTCGCTTCGAGCGTGGACTCCATGTCTCACGTACTCGGAAACGTCGAAGACCTGATGGTGGCAGACGCGGGCATCGTGGATACCCCGCTCATCGGCAAGACGCTGCGCGAAACGCGGCTTCGTGAACTGACCGGCGTCACGGTCGTCGGCGTATGGGAGCGGGGCAGGTTCCAGGTCATTACCCCCGACACGCCGCTGACCGAACGGATGATTCTGGTCCTCATGGGCACGGAAAGCCAGATCACTTCCTACAACGAACTTTTCGCCATATACAACATATCCGATCCGCCTCTTGTCATCATCGGAGGCGGCCGCGTAGGGCGTTCGGCCGGGTACACGCTGGCGGAAAGCGGACTGGACTACCGGATCATCGAGCAGCAGGCGGACCGGATCCGTGACGAAAGGCACTACATCCTGGGCGACGCGGCGGACATCGAGACCATGAAGAAAGCCGGCCTCATGGAAGCGCCTACCGTCATCATCACGTCCCATGAGGACGACATGAACATCTACCTCACGATATACTGCCGCAAGCTGCGGCCGGATATCCAGATCATCGCCCGGGCGAAACAGGAACGAAACGTGGAAGCCCTGCACCGGGCAGGAGCCGATTTCGTCATGTCCTACGCTTCCATGGGCGCCAATATCATCCTGAACCTGCTCAAGCGAAACGACATCGTCATGATCACGGAGGGATTGAACTTCTTTCGTGTCAGGCTTCCCCTGGAACTGGCCGGCAAGACCATCGCCGAATCGCAGATCTACCAGGAAACGGGCTGCTACATCACGGCCGTCTTTACAGGCAAAGAGAACATCGTGAGTCCCCCGCCGTCGATGAAACTCCCCAGCGAAAGCGAGATTCTCCTCATCGGACCGATTGAAGCGGAAAACAAGTACCTGGAGCGCTACGGCAAGAAGCTGTGAGGTTGGACGGCCTGTGCGGCAATGGACTGACCGGACCGGGCGGCGGACCAGGCGACTCCCGCGCTAGGCGTCTTCGGACTGCTGTTTCGCCGAGGCAACGCGTTCCGCGAGTACATGCGTCAGCCGGTCGAGTTCCGCCGCGAGCGCCGTCAGTGCTTCTTCCGCGCCGTCCAGGTTTCCGTCCCTGCCCATCTGCTCCAGGCGTTGCGCGGCGTTCACGGTGCGCTGTGCCATGAATACCCCGGCGGAACCCTTCAACGTGTGGGCATGTAACCTCAGATCGGCCGCGTTCCCCGCGTCGATCGCCTCGCGCATCGCGGCCGTCAGACGCGGGCATTCGGCTGCGAAGAGTTCGGCCAGTCCCGAAACCACGCCTTCGTCTCCGCCGAATTGCGTGACGGCCTTTTCCCAATCGATCACCGCCGGGTCTGTTGCCATCGTGTGACCGGTGGGGCCGGACGGCTCTGCCGGGGGCGGCGTAGATTCCGTCACGGGAGGTGCGGTGTCCCGGTGAACGGCCGGAGGTGAGGCCTTACCGGAAACTGCTCCTGATCCAGCCGGGACGCTCTCGACCGCAGCGTACAACAACTGTGCCTGGATGGGCTTGGACAGGTAGTCGTCCATGCCGGCCTCCAGGCACCGCTCCCGGTCGCCGCGCATGGCGTGGGCCGTCATGGCGATGATAGGGATATGGACGTCGCCGGTTTCCAGGCCGCGAATCGTCCGCGTCGCCTCCAGGCCGTCCATCTCGGGCATCTGCACGTCCATCAGGATCAGGTCGAAGGCGGCCGTTTTAAACCGGTCGACCGCTTCCCTTCCGTTGTTCGCCACCGTAACATCGTGGCCGCGGGACTCCAGCATGAGCACGGCGACCCGCTGGTTCACGACACCGTCCTCGGCCAGGAGGATACGGCGCGGCAGGACTCCCTCCGCCGTACCATTGGAGCCCTCTTCCAGGGCGGGACCGCACGTGCCGGCCACGGTTTCCATGATGGCGTTAAGCAGGTCGGACTGCTTGACGGGCTTGCTGACCGTGCAGGCGATGCCAAACGACCTGCCGTAGTCCGGGTCTGCCTCCCGTCCGGCGGAAACCAGCAGGATGACGTCGAGATTTCTTCCACCGACGCATCGGGTTATTTCCCGGGCGAGCCCGTAGTCTTCCATTTCCGACATGGTCTCGTCCAGCAGGACCAGTTGGATGGCTTCGCCGTCATCGCCGGAGAGCGCGGCGAGGGCTTCAATGCCCGTGCCCGCTTCCGCCGGCTTCATGGACCATTCCGTCAGCATATCGACGAGGAACCGCCGGTTTGTGGGATGATCGTCGATCACGAGCACCCGCAGGCCGGACAGCGGTCCTGCGTCGACGACCGTCTTTTCGACTGCGCCGGGCTGTTTTTGCATTTCGACGGTAAAATGGAACGTGCTTCCCCGGTCCACTTCGCTTTCGACCCAGATACGGCCATTCATCATGGCCGTCAACTGAGCGCAGATGGCCAGCCCCAGGCCTGTACCTCCGTACTTGCGCGACATGGAACTGTCCGCCTGGCTGAATACGTCGAAGATCAGTTTCTGCTTGTCCTCGGGTATGCCGATGCCGGTGTCCGATACCGAGCAGGACAGCGTCACGGCGTCCTTCGTTTCCGAACCCAGCGCCATGGAAAGGACCACTTCTCCCGAATCCGTGAACTTGATGGCGTTTCCAACCAGGTTGATCACGACCTGGCTCAACCGGCCCGGATCGCCCACCAGGTAATCGGGAACGTCCGGAGATACCTGGTAGGCCAGTTCCAGGTCTTTTTCCGACGCGGGGATCGACATGGCCTGAACCGTATTGGCGATACGCTCCCGCAGTTCGAAGGGGATCGATTCGAGTTCCAGGCGTCCCGCCTCGATTTTCGAGAAATCCAGGATATCGTTCAACAGGCCCTGAAGCGACGCCGTGGACTGATCGATCAGCCGCATGAACTCCCGCTGCCGGGACGAAAGTTCCGTGTTCAGCATCAGCTGGGTCATGCCGGTGATCCCGTTGATGGGCGTGCGGATCTCGTGACTCATGTTGGCGAGGAACTCGCTCTTGGTCCTGCTGGCCTCCTCCGCCGACTCCTTGGCTTCCTGGAGTTCCTGCTGAAACAGGACCATGTCGTGGGCCGTCTGCTCCAGCAGGGCGTTCTGCCGATGCAGCTCGTGGGCGATCCGCGTGCGTTCCGCGTCGATCTGACCGATCGAACGGGCGTTCCACCAGATCAGGATGTTGAAGGCAATCACATTGCAGACCACGAAGAGCGAGTGGCCGAACTCCACCCCGTAGTATCCCGCTCTTTCTCCCTGAAACTGCACCCAGCCGAGGACAATAGGGATGAGAAAGGCGGCGGGAAGGAGGCGGCGGGCCATGAGGCCGCCGGCCGTGGCGCTGACCAGCGTGGCGGCCGGTTCACGGCGGGGCCGCGCGCAGAAGATGCCGACGCAGAGGACGCCGAAACCCAGTGCGGTGTTGAGCGTGATGGGAATCACGCCGGAAACCCTGTACAGCACCAGGGTACTGTAGATCGCCCCGGCCAGGGAGAGCAGGGCGATGATCCCGGCATTCATGACGCAGACGTGAGACAGCCAGTGCCTCGGACCGCGCAGGTCGAGCAGCAGGAGGGCCAGGCCCACGAGCATGAAGGTGAAGGCGGTGTGCGGGGCCATGCGGTTTCCGCTCAGGGACTCCGCGAAGAGCCACTGGTCGATCCCCTGACCGCCCAGGTCGACGTCGAGGAGCTTGACGGCCCCCAGTGTCATGAGCAGAGCCGCGCCGGCGAAACCCGTCCACCTGCGGTACGCGGAAGCGTTCCTGGGAAGCAAGGCGCACAGCGTACCGCCGGCCAGCAGAAAGGCCGCGGCCGTGAGCGGGTTCATGGGCACCCGGCCGGGGTTGATCAAACCCCGCAAATCGGCGAGATCGAACTGCCAGCCGAGGAGTACGAGCACGGAACACGCGATGACGGTCCCGCTGCACAGGTAAGCGGCCTTCTGCAGCAACCGCACCCATGCCCCATCGATTTCCGTCGACGCCCCATTGATTTCCGTCGTATCCATGGCCTACCTCCGGGTGAACGCAGGCTGTGCGGGCCCTGCGGCCATGTGGACCATGCGGGCTGGCGGCAATCAGGGGAAAATCCCCCGGAGCAGTTTCGCCTGGGTCACCCGGTTGATCCCCTCTATCAACGCCGACGTGCGCATATCGATTTTATCTTCGGCAGCACGGTGGACGGTCCGTCCGAAGGCGTCGATGAGGATGTTGTGCAGCCGGCTGTTGATTTCCTTGAGCGTCCACATGTAGTTCTGGGTATCCTGCACCCACTCGAAGTATGAGACGGTCACGCCCCCCGCGTTGCCCAGCACGTCCGGCAGGATGAAAACGTCCTTTTCCCCGAGTATCTCGTCCGCCTCGAGCGTGGTCGGACCGTTGGCCCCTTCGGCCAGAAGCCTGCACTTCAGCCGGTCCGCGTTGTCGCCGGTTACCTGGTTCTGCAACGCGGCCGGCGCCAGGATGTCGCAGGGCAGTTCGAGCAGTTCTTCGTTGGTGACTTCGTCGGCCTCGGGATAACCCGACAGGAAACGGTTTTCCTCGCAGTATTTGAAGACGTCTTTCAGCGACAGCCCGTTGGCATTGTAGATCCCGGTGGTGACGTCGCTGACCGCGACCACCCTGACCCCGTCCTCATCCAGAAAACGCGCCGTATTGCTGCCCACGTTTCCGAAGCCCTGAACCACCGCCGTGGCGCCGTCGAGCGACATGCCCATGTGGTCCGCGGCCGCCTCGATCAGGTAGACCAGGCCACGGCCTGTGGCCTCGCGGCGTCCCAGGGATCCGCCGAGCACGACCGGCTTGCCGGTAACCACGCCCGGTACGGTGTAGCCCGCCTGCTGGCTGTACGTGTCCATGATCCAGGCCATGACCTGCTCGTCGGTGCCCATGTCGGGGGCCGGGATATCCTTGTCCGGTCCGATGATATCAATGATTTCCGATGTAAAGCGCCGGGTGAGGCGCTGCAACTCGCGGCGGGACAGGTCGGTCGGATCGATTCGGACGCCGCCCTTGGCGCCGCCGAAGGGCAGGTTGATCAGCGCGCACTTCCAGGTCATCCACATGGCCAGGGCGGAGACTTCCCCCAGGTTTACGTCTTCGTGGTAACGTATGCCGCCCTTTGTAGGCCCCATGGTGAGCAGGTGCTGCACACGGTATCCGAAGACATTTTCCACGAGGTGGTATTCGTCCCGCCGGAAGGGAAGCGTCACGATATGGGTCCGCTGGGGAAAGAGCAGCCTCTCCCGGATGTTCTCGTCCAGCCCCATGATCTGCGCAGCCTTCAGAAACTGCTGCTGGGCCAGTTTGAACATGGCCGAATCCCATTCGCCGCTACGCGCGCGCACGCGCTCAATGGCATAGTGGATGGACCGGGAGAGCAGGGTGGTGTTGGCCTGGGTCTTTACGATATAGTCCTGGGCGCCCGATTCCACGGCCGTGGCGGCCAGGGACACGTCGTCCAGACTGGTCAGTATGATGACCGGCAGGTCCGGCGCGGCCGCCCGGACGCTGTGGAGTGTGTCAAGATCCGCGCTGTCGGGCAGGACCAGATCCAGCAGCACCACGTCGAAGGACTCCCGCTCGATCAGGTCCAATCCTTCGCGGAGCGTTCCCGCGACGTGAAGCCGGGTCTTCAACCGGCTGGAATCCATGAAATGGCGTATCAACTGCACGTGCACTGGGTTGTCTTCGATCATCAGGACTTCGATGGTGTTTTCCGCCATGGTTTCCTCTCTCGGCTCCCTGGATTCAGGAATCCGACTGGTACTTGCGCACGGCTTCCGACAGGTCTATCGTACCTTCGTAGAGGGATTTCCCGAGCACCACGCCCTCCAGGCCGTCCGCGACGGACCTGGAGGCCCGTTCCAGGTCGTCCAGCGACGCCACGCCCCCCGACGCGATCACCCGCAATCCGCTTTCCCTGGCAAGACGCGCCGTCGCCCCGGTATCCAGCCCGTTCATCGTGCCGTCCCTATCGATCTCCGTGTAGATGATCCTGCGGACCCCGGCCGCCTTCATGGCATGCGCCAGTTCGAGGGAGGAACACGATGTTCCGGACGTCCATCCGTTTACCGCGACCCGCCCCGCCTTCGCGTCGATTCCCACGACGATGCGCTCCGCTCCCCAGCGGTCCACCGCCTGTCTCACTATTTCGGGGTGCTCCACGGCCGCCGTGCCCAGAATGACGCGGCGCACCCCCAGGGCCAGCCATTTCTCCACCGATTCCGGCGTTCGAATGCCTCCCCCGAGTTGTATCGGGATCTCGACCCGTTCGAGCATGCGGACGACACTCGCCCTGTTGCCCGCGGCGCCGGTGAAGGCACCGTCCAGGTCGACCACGTGCAGGTAGGTGGCTCCCTGCTCCTTCCACTTCTGTGCAATTTCCTCCGGGGACTGGCTATACACCGTCTCGTGGTCCGTCCTGCCCCGGAGAAGTCGGACGCATCGCCCCTGTCGTATGTCGATGGCCGGATAGAGCTGCATCTGGTGTACCACCCTCCTGAACCTTGTCGGTCCATGCGCTTTCAAACCACGGAACCTGCGTTAAAGATGGGCCGAAACGCTCCAGCCTGTCAACCCACAAATCCCCTTGACACAGAGGGAACAGCGGCCTAGTATTCCGTGGTATCCGGCCCGACCGGCCACATGGTTACCCGGCCGAGTCTTCGCCGGTCATCCTCGACCTTCTGTCGTCCTCCTCTCCAAAAACGCGGCCGCACACCCTTCGAATTTCGATGCCTGCCCTTGCCGATCATATCCAGTCCCTGTTCAAGGTCCATTCGCGACTGTCCGCCGAATTGAGCAATCTGTGCGCAGAGGTGGATCAGGAAATCTATGTCGTGGGGGGTTCGGTGCGGGACGCCATCCTGGGCCGCAGGGTCCGTGACATGGATCTGACGCTCGCCGAAGACGGACTGAGGCTGGGGCGGATGCTGGCGGACCGGCTGCGGCGCCCCTTCGTACCGCTGGACGACACGGACAGGACCGGGCGTATCGTGCTGCGATCCGGATATACGATCGATATCTCGTCTTTCAAGGGCGATACGCTCGTGGAAGACCTGAACAAACGTGATTTTACCGTCAATGCCATGGCCGTCCCCGTGGCGGGCGTCCTGGATGGCAGGCCGTCGGTCATCGATCCGCTGTACGGCCAGAAAGACCTCGACTCGCGAAAGCTGAAAGCCCTCTCCAGGCAGTCCTTCCGCGACGACCCGCTCCGTATTTTGAGGGCGTACCGGATTGCCGGCCAGTTCGATCTGGACATTACCCCGGAGACGGCCTCCTGGATCGCGACATGCCCCGACGGCCTGCGTGAGGTCTCAGGCGAACGCCTTCTGTATGAACTGGCCCTGATCCTGGGCGCGCGCAGCACGGCGGGCCGGGTATCCGCCATGACGGACGCAGGAGTGTTCGGAGCCCTCTTCCCCGGCTGGACGGGACCGGCGAAAGCGGTGCTGAACCGGCGTCTTGAACGGATGGACCGGTTTCTGGCCAGGGACGTCTTCCTGGAGGATCACGGTCTCTACGCCCTGCTTTCCGGTCACGACACCAGGCTACCCGGAGACCGGTCCTCCAACTGGATCCTTCGATTCGCTTCCCTCGTGCTGTTTTTCATCCCGGAAAACGGCGTAGACCCGGCGCTTGATACCGTCGAAAGGACAGCCGACCGGCTGAAGCTCAGCAACCGGGAAAGACGGGCGCTGCACCAGCTGGTCTTCGGAGCGAAGAGGCTGCTCGAAGGGGCCGCGTCCCGGCAGACGGACGACGAAGCGCTGTGCCGGATTATCCGCGGGACGAAGGACGAAACGCCCGGCGCCGCCTTGCTGGCACTGGCCCATGGAACGGACGCGGATAAAGCGGAGGCGGGAAGCCTCGGTGAAGTCGTGGATCGGCTGATCCGGCTGTACGGCCGGCACAGAACGGTGCGGTCGAGGGGCCTGCTGTTGGACGGCGCCGACATCATGGACGATCTGGATATCCCGGCGGGACCGGAAATCGGCCGCATGCTGGATAAGCTTGAAACGATTCAGGTGATGCATGATATTCGGAACAGGGACCAGGCCCGGAAACTACTCTACGACGATACCGCGGACGACCTGACCGGAGTGGACGGCGCGTAACGCGGTCCGGACTGCGAGTTTTAATCATGATGCTTTGTACCACCACGCAGATGCGGTCGATTGATCGCCGGACCATCGAAGACTGCGGCGTGTCCGGCTTTGAACTCATGGAAAGAGCGGGCTGCCGGGTAGCCGAAACCGCGAAACAGCTGCTGGGCGGCGTAGCCGGCAAGTCGATTGCCGTGGCGTGCGGAAAGGGGAACAACGGGGGCGACGGGTTCGTGGCCGCCCGGTATCTCCATCTCTGGGACGCTTCGGTTACCTGTCACGTGCTGGCCGGCAGGATGGAAGTTTCGGGAGACGCCGCGAGGCACCTGGTGCGGCTCGAGGAAGCCGGCCTGTCCCCGGACTTCCTGCCCGACGGTCCGCTCGGCCTGCCCGACCGGCCGCCGTCGATGATCATCGACGCGCTGCTGGGTACCGGAACGCAGGGGCCGCCCCGGGACCCCTACGGCGCCGCCATCTCCGAAATCAACCTCAGTTCCTCTCCTGTGCTTTCCGTGGACACCCCTTCGGGCCTGGCGCCCGGATGTGGATATCCGCAGTCCCGCCCCAGCAGTGAATGGACCTGCGTCCGCGCCGACCACACCCTCGCGATCGGTCTCATGAAGGTCGACCTGGCCACCTTTCCCGGCCGTTCCTGGTGCGGCGGCGTGGAGGTCGCGGACATTGGTTTTCCCGACCGGGCCGTAGAAGCGGAAGGGTTGTACCTCGCCATGCCGGAACGCGACGAAATGGCCGGCCTGATCCCGGTTCACCTGCCGGACGACCACAAGGGAAGCCGCGGAAGGGTGGCCATCGTCGCCGGATCGGCCGGCATGGCGGGAGCGGCTACGCTGGCTTCCCGGGCGGCCCTGCGTAGCGGTGCGGGCATGGTCATGCTTGGAACGCCCGAAAGCCTCGTGGGCGCCCTGACGGCCAGGCACACCGAAGTGATGCTGCGCGGCCTGCCTGAAACCGCCGGGGGATCGCTCTCTCTCGAGGCCGAACCGGATATCGAATCGCTGCTCTCCTGGTCTGACGTGCTGGCCATTGGTCCGGGTCTCACGCGTCACGATGAAACGACTTCCCTGGTCCGCCGCGTCATCGCGAACAGCGAGCGGCCGGTCGTCATCGACGCCGACGGCGTGAATGCCTTCTCCGGCCACGCGGGCGACCTGTCCGGCCTTGGGCCGGAAGTCGTCATGACGCCCCATGCGTTCGAACTGTCCAGGCTGACGGGCATGGCCGTCGAAGAAATCGAGGCGGACCGCGTTGCCGCCGCGAGGCAGGCGGCGGGATCCCTGCGGTTTACCCTCGTGCTCAAGGGCGCCGCCTCGCTGGTGGCCTCGCCCTGCGGAAAGGTCTCCGTGAATCCCACGGGGAACCCGGGCATGGCCACCGCGGGATCGGGCGACGTGCTCACGGGGGTCATCGCCGCCCTGCTCGGACAGGGACTCTGCGCCTGGGACGCGGCCCGCCTGGGCGTCTACCTCCACGGCCTGGCCGGAGATCTCGGCGCGGAGGCCGTAGGTACGCACAGCCTTGTGGCCGGCGATCTCATAGACCATCTGCCCGGCGCGTTCCTGAATGCGGGCGAAGGGCGGGGTTCACCGTAACGAAGGGGCGGTCCGAAGTGGACACGAAGTTCGACCTGGATTCGCTCAAGGAGATCGTGGCCCGCGCCCTGCGGGAGGACGTGGGAGACGGCGACGTCACGACCGAGTGGACGCTGGCGCCCGGTACTGTAGCCAGCGCCCGGTTCGAGGCCAGACAGACCGGCATCCTGTCCGGACTGTTCCCCGCGAGTCTGGCGTTCCGGGAGGTGGACGCCAGCCTGGAGTTCCAGGCCTTGCTGTCCGACGGCGACCGGGTGGAACCCGGACGGCCCATCGCCGAGGTGAGGGGCGCCGCGGGATCGTTGCTCACCGGTGAACGCACGGCGCTGAACTTCATGCGCCATCTATCCGGCATCGCGTCGACGACCCGGCAATACGTCGATGCCGTGCGCAATACCGGCGCGCGTATCGTGGACACCCGCAAAACCACGCCCGGCCTGCGCGAACTGGAGAAAAGGGCCGTACTGCACGGCGGCGGCGCCAATCACCGCCACGGCCTCTTCGACATGGTGCTGATCAAGGACAACCACATCGCCGCCGCGGGTAGCATCGCCGCCGCGGTTCGCTCGTGCAGAACGAACATGAAGCGAGCGGACGCGCGGTATGAAATCGAGGTGGAAACGGGCAGCCTGGACCAGGTCGACGAGGCCGTGCGAAGCGGGGCGGACTGGATCATGCTGGACAACATGAACGATGAGGAAATGAGGAAGGCGGTCGCGCGAATCCGGGCCGCCAGTAGGCCGGACCAGCCCATCGTGATCGAAGCATCGGGCGCGATCACGATGGAACGGATCGGGGCGATCGCGAATACGGGCGTCGACATGATATCCGTCGGCGCCCTGACCCACTCCGCGCCGGCGCTCGACATCAGCCTGAACGTGGTTGCTTCCACCTGAAACGGAACGACCATGAAACTCCCTCCCCCGAGCGATGAGTCGGCAGGACCCCAGGACCGATACGATGCGGTCCGCATGCGCGCAAAGCTGTCATCGCGGGTCTTCGGCCGCATACTGGAATACAGCGATCGGGTGGGTTCCACCAACGACGTGATCCTGGACCTGGCCGGGCGCGGCGCGCCGCACGGGACGGTCTGCCTGGCCGATGAGCAGTCGGCCGGCCGGGGCCGGCGCGGTTACGGATGGTTCTCGCCCCCCGGATGCGGTATCTGGGCTTCCGTCCTGCTGCGGCCCCGGCTGTCCGCGGCCCTGGCCCCGCCGCTTACGCTGTGCACGGCCGCCGCGGTCGCCCGCGTCCTGGAAGCGGCCACCGGCGTGGCCGTGCAGATCAAGTGGCCGAACGACCTGCTCATGGGGGACCGCAAGGTCGCGGGCATCCTGGCGGAGACCCGCGTCGTAGCCGGTGACGAACCAGTCATCGTGGTCGGCATGGGAATCAACGTAAATCATCCTCGCGATCTGTTTCCGGACGAGATCTCCGATTCCGCCACGTCGCTCCGCATCGAATCGGGCGGCCCCGTGGCGCGCGAGGACCTGTTCCTGGCAATCATGTCCTCCTTCGAAACCGCCTACGGGGACTACCTGGCCTCCGGGCCCGCGTCCATGCTGGCCGAGGTCGACGCCCGGCTCGCCTGGCGCGGACGGACGGTCGAGGCCGACAGTCCCGCCGGAGCCGCCGGCCGCGTGTCCCGCGTCGACGAAGAGGGCGGCCTGGTGCTCGACCGGCGGGACGGTGGCCCTCTTGCCATCCGTTCCGGATCCATCAAACTCCGCACGGATAACCTGAATTAGAAAAGGAGTGGCCAAGTCTCATGGGATTACTTGTCGACGTCGCGCTGCCACTGGCGCTCGCCTTCATCATGTTTGGGCTTGGGCTCGGGCTCACCTTCGACGATTTCGTCCGGGTGGTGCGCCGGCCGCGCGACTTCGCGGTGGGTGCCCTCTCCCAGATCGTCCTGCTGCCGGCGGTTGCCTTCGTCCTCGCCAGCGTCTGGCCTATGGCGCCGGAACTCGCATTGGGCCTGATGATCATCGCCGCCGCGCCGGGCGGCCCGACCTCCAATATCCTTACCGCGTTTGCGCGCGGCGATGTCGCGCTGTCGATCTCGCTGACCGCGGTGATCAGTCTGGCAAGCGTAATTACTATTCCGGTCATCGTGGTCTTCGCCTACGGGCAGTTCATCGGCGATTCGGCGGAGAAGGACATATCGGTCGCCGGCGCCGCACTCGGCGTTTTCCTGATTGTCGCCGTTCCGGTGCTGATCGGTCTTGCCATCCGCCGCTTCGCGGAAGGCTTCGCAATCAGGTTCCAACCGGCGGCGCGCAAGGTCTCCGCGGTGCTGCTGGTGCTCGTTCTCGCCGGCGCGATCTTCGATCAACGCGCCAACATCGTCTCCTATTTCGCGCAGGCCGGACCGGTCACGCTCGTGCTCAACTTGCTGATGATGACAGTCGCCTGGTTTCTCGCCCGGATGTTCGCCTCCGGGCCGACCCAGCGGACTGCCATTGCGATCGAATGCGGCATCCAGAACGGGACGCTCGCGATTGCGGTCGCGGTCATGCTGTTCGGCGGCGGGCTCGCGACCATGCCTGCGGCGACCTACAGCCTGATCATGTTCGCCACCGCGCTGATCTATATCGGCGTGCTGCGGCGGAGCGCCTGATCCGCAGCAGAGGATCGGATGCCGGCCTCGGGCTGCGCGCGCTTCCTGCCGGTAAGCCGGACGCGACGTGTCGGAACGTCACGAAGACACGCATGCGAGCGCCACACAACTCCAAATCACCGGCGAACGCCCAAAACACGAACGACCCGAAACAAAAAAAACTTGCATCACCCAATGACGCTTCCTATATTAGCAGACTGGACAATTGACTGCTAATTATGCATTCGCTACGTGTTGTAGATACAAGTATTTAGGCGACCTCGAATAACGTACAACCTGGGGTTCGTCTCGATCTTAGAACACCCGGAATACCCGGGAAATCATAGGGGGAAGCAGCAGTGCCAGCCAAACAACTTTCGTTCGACGAAGACGCCCGTCAGGCCCTTAAGAGAGGCGTGGACGCCCTTGCGGACGCGGTCCGCGTCACCATGGGTCCCAAGGGTCGATGTGTCGTGCTCGATAAGAAATTCGGTTCGCCGACCTTCACGCTGGACGGCGTCACCGTGGCGAAGGAAATCGAACTCGAGGACCACTACGAGAACATGGGCGCACAGATGATCAAGGAAGCCGCGTCCAAGACCAGCGACGTGGCCGGCGACGGGACCACCACGGCCACCGTGCTCGCCCAGGCCATTTTCGCGGAAGGCCTGAGGAACGTGACTTCCGGCGCCAACCCCATGGATCTCAAGCGGGGCATCGACAAGGCCGTGAACGCGGTGGTCGGTTCCATCGCGGAAATTTCGAAGGCCGTGGATGGCCGGAAGGAAATCTCGGAGACCGCCACGGTTTCGGCCCATGGCGACTCGACCATCGGCGACCTGATCGCGGACGCAATGGAAAAAGTGGGCAAGGACGGCGTCATCACGGTCGAGGAAGCCAAGAGCATGGAAACCTCCCTCGACGTCGTGGAAGGCATGCAGTTCGACCGCGGTTATCTCTCGCCATACTTCGTCACCGACGCCGATTCCCAGGAAGCGGTGCTCGAAGACACCAGGATCCTGATCCACGACAAGAAGATCAGCGCCGTCAAGGACATCTATCCCGTCGTCGAGAAGATAGCCCAAAGCGGGGCCCCGCTGTTGATCATCGCAGAGGATATCGAGGGTGAAGCCCTTGCCCTGCTCGTAGTGAACAAGCTGCGCGGCACCCTGAAGGTCGCCGCGGTCAAGGCGCCCGGATTCGGCGACCGCCGCAAGGCCATGCTTGAGGACATCTCCATACTGACGGGCGGCACGGTCATTTCCGAAGACGCCGGTTTCAAGCTGGAGAACGTGACCGTCGGCGATCTCGGCACGGCCAAGCGCGTCAACATCGACAAGGACAATACGACGATCGTCGAAGGCGCGGGCGGTACCGACGCGATCCAGGGCCGCATCAACCAGATCCGCGCCCAGATCGAGGAGACCACCTCCGATTACGACCGCGAGAAGCTGCAGGAACGCCTGGCCAAGCTGGCGGGCGGCGTGGCGGTCATCAACGTGGGCGCCGCGACGGAAGCGGAGATGAAGGAAAAGAAGGCCCGTGTCGAAGATGCCTTGAACAACGCCAAGGCCGCCATCGAGGAAGGGGTCGTACCGGGAGGCGGCGTGACGTTCATCCGCGCGCTGTCCTCGCTGGAAAACGGACTGGACGCGGAAGGCGACGAAGCGGTGGGCGCCAACATCATCCGGAAAGCGCTCGAGGCGCCCGTGCGGCAGCTCGCGGAGAACGCCGGCCTGGAGGGTTCCATCATCCTGCAGAAGATCCGGGAGAGCGAAGGCGGATTCGGCTATAACTTCGAATCCGATACCTACGGCGACATGTCCGAAACGGGTGTGATCGAGCCGGCCAAGGTGTCCCGCGTCGCGCTGCAGCACGCCGCGAGCATTGCCGGTCTGCTGCTCACCACCGAGGCGCTGGTGGCGGAGATGCCGGAAGACACCCCGCCTCCGGCCATGCCCCACGGCGGCGGCATGTACTAAGCGGGATGAAACGATAAAGAACCGGTCGACTGCCGGTTCCAGAAAAACCCCGGTGGCGACACCGGGGTTTTTTCTTGCTGCGGACCTGCCCCGCTTCTATATTCCACGAAGACCGGCAACGAACTTCCGAGACATGTCCTGGGCGACGGAGAGACCATGAGAAACCCTGTGGTTATAGAACGCGCGGAACGGCTTCACCAGGTCCCGCTGAACCGTCCCCTGGAACATTCCCGATATCTCATAAGACTGGCCGCCAGGGGGATCGAGCCCATAGATCTGACCACGGGCTCCACCGATACCCCCATCCGACGCGAAGCGATAGAGCGGACATTCAACGCCATGACGGTCGCTGACGGAACAGGCGGGCCAGGCGGACCAGAGGATCCGACCCAGGCGGGCTGGCTCGCCGGCGCGGAGTTCCGAAGGATGTTCAGCAACTGGTTCGCGTACCGGTTCGACGTGGAGATCGATCCGGACGTCCACGTCCTGCCCTTCGCGGGCGCCGCCGCGGGACCGGCCAGCGTGGCCATGGCGCTGGTAAACCCCGGTGAAACCGTGCTGGTCCCCGACCCGGCCCATCCGGCTTACAGAACCAGCGCCGTACTGGCGAACGGACAGATCCAATCCTATCCCCTGCACGGACGGAACGATTTCCTGCCCAACCTGAAGCAGATCGAGCCCCGCGTCGCCAGCCAGGCGAAGCTGATGTATATCGGGTATCCGAACGATCCCACGGGGGCCGTGGCGGACCATTCGTTCTTCCGGGAACTGGTCGATTTCGCACGACGTCACAACATCATCGTCTGTCACGACGCCACCCAGCACTTTCTGACTTACGACGGGATCGAAGCGCCCAGCCTGCTACAGACGCCCGGCGCGATGAACGTCGGTATCGAGCTGTTCTCCCTTTCCACGCTGCCCGGCGGTGTGTTCCGCGACCTGAGCGTGGCGGTCGGCAATCCCTCCGCCCTGGCCGCCATGTCCCAGTTGACCGCCCATTTGCACGCCCCGCTGCTTCCCGGCCTGCAGGCGGCCGCGGCCGCGGAGTTTCCGGAATTGAACAGGCACGTCGAAGAGGCGGCTTCGAAATACCAGTTAAGGCGGGACCTGATGGTATCGGGACTGCGGGACCTCGGCTGGAACCTGCGTGCACCCAGAGGCGGTCCCTACCTGTGGCTTCCTGTACCGCCCCGCTATTCTTCCGTTCGGTTCAGCATCCTGCTGCGCAAGGCGGGCGTGTTCGTCGTGCCCGGTGTGTACCTGGGCGAATTCGGCGAGGGATACGTCCGAATGGCCTTCAACGTCAACGAATCCCAGATACAGACCGTACTGGAACGCATGGACCGGCTGATGTCCCGTTTCCGGTTGCGCAAGCGGGCCTTCCCGGCGGTCAGCCTGGCCTGAACGAATCGACCTCATGTCCGAAGACTGGATCAGCGTACGGAGCATTCGCGCTTTTGGCCATCATGGCGCGACTGCCCGGGAACGGACACAAGGGCAAGTCTTCGAAGCCGATGTCGGACTGCGCCTTGATCTTTCGGTAGCTTCCCGCACGGACAGCCTGGCCGAATCCGTGGACTACGCAGACGTCTGCCTGCGCGTGGAACGGATCCTCGGCGGCAGGCCGCACCGGTTGCTGGAAGCGGTCGCCGGACGCGTGGCGGACGAACTGCTGTCCGCCTACCCCCAGGTGGGCCGTGTCGCGGTGAGACTGCGAAAGCCCGCCGTGGCCCGGGTCCTGCGTACAGGGGCCGTCGAGGTCGAGCTGAATAGAAGCAGAGAGACGGAAAGTACCGGCCGGTAAGGTGCGAAATGGCATCTGTCGCCCTGGGACTGGGCAGCAATATCGGGGATCGGATCGCATGGTGCCGGCGGGCGGTGCACGAGTTGGGCGAACATCCCGGGATCCGGGTTCTGCGGCGCTCGTCATGGTATGAAACGCGGCCGGTAGGCTATGCCAGCCAATCCGACTTCGTCAACGGCGCGGCCCTGCTGGAAACCACCCTGACGCCCGCGCGGTTGCTGGATGCGTTCAAGGAAATCGAGCGGCGCCTCGGCCGCTCCACGTCGTGGAGAAACGGGCCCCGTGAAATCGATCTCGACCTGTTGCTATACGACGACCTGGTCCTCGATCTTCCCGGCCTCGAACTGCCCCATCCCGCCATGACGGAGCGGGCCTTCGTACTCGTTCCGCTATCGGAGATCCATCCGGAGCTGATCCACCCGGTGCGCGGGCGGACCGTATCGGATCTGCTGGAAGACCTGAAACCCGTGGACCATTTCGTCCGCCGCCTCGCGGAACCGTAAGACAGATCAGCGGAAACTTCGGGAGACCCGATGGAAGAAGCAAACAGCGATCTGATCACAGTGATCCTGGCCGCCGGGAAAGGCACCCGGATGCACTCCGACCTGGCGAAGGTGCTGCACAGGCTGAACGGCAGGCCCATGATTCATTATGTGCTCGACACCGCGCGGGCGCTCCGGTCACGGCGGATCATCGTCATCGTCGGACACCAGGCCGACGAGGTACGGCGCGAGCTGGCCGGAATGTCCGTGGAATTCGCCGTACAGGAAGAACAACTGGGTACCGGGCACGCGGTTCGCCAGGCGGCGCCCCTGCTGGCCGATGAAAAGGGCGTCATCCTCGTTCTCGCCGGCGACACGCCCCTGATCCGTCCCGCCACCCTGGCCTCGTTGATGCGCGCACACCGCCGGGAAGGCGCCGTAGCCTCGGTGCTTACCGCCCACTTCGACGATCCCACGGGCCTGGGGCGCATCCTTCGAGACGAAGCGGGACGCATCGACCGGATCGTCGAGGAAAAGGACGCCACCGCGGAGCAGCGCGCGCTCAGGGAGATCAACACCAGTACGTACTGTTTCGAGCCAACCCGGCTGTTACAGGCCCTGGACCGGCTTACGCCGGAGAACAGGCAGGGCGAATTCTATCTGACGGATACCATCGAGATCCTGCGCCGGCAGGGCCACCGCGTTGCGGACGCGCCGGCCGGGACGCCGGAAGAGACCATCGGGATTAACACGCCGGAACATCTGTCGGCGGCCGAATCGTGGCTGCTGGAACACAACCGCGATCGCGCCTCCGACCAGGCAAAAAACAGTTGACACCTTCCACGTCCGCCAGTATATATTAGGGGTCTGGAAAGCGAGATGAGTTCCGCCTGTCGAACCGGGGTTCGATTTGACAGGCAGAATTGTGTCAAGGCCGGGGTAGAAAAGGGGGATCGCATGGTGAAAGGAGTCGGTCGATGATGAACTGTTGGTACCCTACCTATGTTTCCCTTCCTGGTGTTTTCCCCTAGTACGCTCTCCGGTATTCTTTGGAAAACCAAGATCGTTTGTCACACGGTCCCCGTGCAGGCCGGAATCCGGACGTGAACCGTGTGGGCTCTGTCATGGCGAGACAAGCTGTCCAAACCACCGCGAGCCGGCAGGACGACGCTTCGGACGGACACCGGCGCGGAGGCCGATGGCGCGTTCGATTGCTCGAAGGCGCCATCGTTCTTTTGATCGGACTGAACGCCTACCTGGTTTACTCTGTGGCGACCTCGTCCGCTTACAATTCGTCCGCCGGACGATCCGCCGAGCCGGTCCTCGACCCCTCGGCCTTTCAGGTCCAGGTGGAGGTCCTGAACGGATGCGGGGAACGGGGTATCGGGCAACGGGTCATGCGTTTCCTCAGAGCGCGGGGGTTCGACGTGGTCAACATCGACAATGCGGATCACTTCGAGTACCGCGAAACGATCGTGCTGGACCGCAGGGGAAAGAACGGACCGTCCAGTGCGGCCCGCGCGGTCGGCGGCGCGCTGGGAACGCCTAACGTACTGCTCCAGCGAAACGATGAACGCATGGTGGACGTATCCGTGGTGATCGGCAAGGACTACGACGAACTGCTGTTTCACGACGAGAAGGACTGACCGTGGCACTGGCATCGCAGGAAATCGCGGAGCAGGCGGCCCTTTCCATGCTGGCCAAGAACGCGGCGGAAGTGATGATTATCGATCTCAGGGGGCTCTCCTCCATAGCGGACTACTTCGTCATCGGGACAGCCGGTTCCGAACCGCAGATCAAGGCGGTCGTCGAGCAGGTGACGGTAGATCTCAAGGAGCGCGAGACGGCCCCGTGGCACACGGAGGGCAAGCAAAGCTGGCGATGGGTCCTGCTCGATTACGTGGACGTGGTGATCCACGTGTTCAGGGCCGAAGTCCGCGCTTTCTACGGACTCGAACGACTCTGGGGCGACGCGCCCCGGGTCGCCGTTTCGACGGACGCCGCGACGGGTGAGATCATACGCCGGCCCGACGCGGGCACCGCCGCGGACAGGGTGGACGCGCTGGAACGCGAGGCATAGGAATTGGGCATACTCGTAGTCGGTACGGTGGCCTTTGATTCGGTGAAGACGCCGGAAGGAGAAGCAAGCGACGCGATAGGAGGTTCGGCGACCTATTTTTCAGCGGCCGCCAGTTTCTACGCGCCGGTGGACGTCATCGCGGTCGTGGGGAAAGATTTCCCCCTGGACGCCCTGGATTTCCTGCGGGAGAGACAGGTCGACATATCGGGTCTGGAGATACGGGAAGGCAGGACCTTTCGCTGGGCGGGCGAATACGCCGCCGACATGAACGACCGGCGCACGACCGACACGCAGTTGAACGTGCTGTCCGGATTTCGGCCCGTTCTGGCGGACCGGCATCGCGAGCACGATCACGTGTTCCTGGCGAATCTCGACCCGGACGTGCAGCTTGAAGTGCTGACCCAGTCGGGCCGACCGGGTATCGTCGCCTGCGACACCATGGACTTCTGGATCGACGGGAAACGGGAGGCCCTGCTGTCGATGCTGAACCGGGTGGACGTGCTGATCATAAACGACGGCGAAGCCCGTCAACTGGTGGATGACCACAACCTTGTGCGGGCGGCGGACCGCATCCTCGACCTCGGCCCGCGGGCGGTTGTCGTCAAAAGAGGAGAACACGGCGCCACGCTCCGCACCGAAGACAGCTGGTTCGCCCTCCCTGCCTACCCGGTTTCTTCCGTAATCGATCCGACGGGCGCGGGGGACGCATTTGCGGGCGGTTTCATGGGTTACCTCGCCCGGTCGGGCGACGACGCAGGCAAAGATGCTTTGAAACGCGCCATGGTGCACGGCAGCGTCATGGCTTCGTTCAACGTGGAAGATTTCAGTGTCCGGCGTCTGGCATCGCTTACCGGGGATGAAATTTCGGACCGCCACGATCGATTTCTGGAGATGATCACGCCCTGAACTGCGCCTGTGCCCATGGAGAAGGAACTGCCATGAATTTCACGACCATCCGGTGGGACCACGACGAAGGCGCCCTGGTGCTGCTGGACCAGACGCGCCTGCCCGGCGAAATCATCTATGAGACCTGCCGGGATTTTCAGTCCGTAGCGGAAGCCATCCGGCGACTGAAAGTACGCGGCGCACCGGCCATCGGAGTCGCGGCGGCATTTGGCGTCGTCGTCGGGGTCCAGCACAGCCGCGCTGACGATTACGCGTCCATCTGCCGGGAAGTCGACGAGGCCGCGGATGTCCTCGCGGCGACAAGGCCCACGGCGGTAAACCTGTTCTGGGCCCTGGATCGGATGAGACGGACTGTCCGGGAACATCGCGGGGTGCCCGCGGAGGATATCAAACGCGCCCTGCTGAGGGAAGCGCAGTCGATCCAGGCGGAAGACGAAACCACCTGCAGGCTGATCGGAGAACACGGCGCTGCGCTGCTGCGTCCCGGCCAGACGGTGCTCACGCACTGCAACGCCGGCGCGCTTGCCACGTCCGGCACCGGTACGGCCCTGGCCGTGGTGTACCAGGCCCATGACGAAGGAAAACGAATTCACGTGTTCGCGGACGAAACGAGACCGGTTCTCCAGGGCGCCAGGCTGACGGCCTGGGAACTTGCCCGCGCGGGCATCGGCGTAACGCTCATCTGCGACAACACGGCCGCCCAGGTCATGAAGGAAGGCCGGATCGACTGCGTGATCGTGGGCGCGGACCGCGTGGCCGCCAACGGCGACGTCGCCAACAAGATCGGCACCTACGGCGTGGCCGTGCTGGCCGACGCCCACGAGGTGCCCCTGTACGTGGCGGCGCCCTTCTCTTCCATAGATCTTTCCATAGCATCGGGCCACGAAATCCCGATCGAAGAACGCGAAGCCACCGAAATCACCCAGGGGCCGGGCGGACGCACCGCACCCGAGGAGGTGGAGGTGTACAATCCCGCATTCGACGTAACCCCGGCCCGTTACGTTTCTGCGATCATCACCGAACGCGGCGTGGCCAGGCAGCCGTACGCCGAAAGTCTCGACGCGTTGTCACACAAGGTATGGGAACCTTACGTTACCGGGTAAAGGAGCGTGTACCATTCATGAAGACACCGACGGTTAAAAAGGAAGACCTGACGCGTGACTGGCACGTCGTGGACGCCGACGGCAAGGTGCTGGGCAGGCTGGCCAGCGAAGTGGCCAAGATCCTGCGCGGCAAGCACAAGCCGATCTACTCGCCGCACCTGGACACCGGCGACCACGTCATCGTCATCAACGCGGAAAAGGTGGTGCTGACCGGCAAGAAGCCGCAGAACAAGCTCTACTATCGCCACAGCGGCTATCCCGGCGGTCTGAAGACGATCAGCTACGAACGCATGGCCGCCCGCCATCCCGACCGTGCGCTGCGTATGGCCATCAAGGGCATGTTGCCGCACAACGCCCTTGGCCGCCAGATTTTTCGTAAACTCCGCGTGTACGCCGGCGCGGAACACCCCCACAGCGCCCAGAAGCCGGTCGCGCTGGACATATAAGGAGCGTAACGAAGCATGAATTCGGATACCCATGGACACCACGCGGTGGGCAGGAGGAAGCGCGCGATCGCCAAGGTCTGGCTGCGTGCGAAGAAGGAAGGCGCGAGCCACCAGGTCAACGACAAGCCGCTGCTCGACTACTTCGATCGGCCCGGCCTCGTCGCCGCGATTGAGGAACCCCTGGTGCTCACCGAGATGAACGACCAGGTGATCGTGTTTGCCCGGACCTTCGGCGGCGGCAAGACCGGCCAGGCCGGGGCGTTGCGGCTCGGCATCGCGAGAGCGCTGAAGGACATGGACGAAAGCCTCCACGCGCCGCTGCGCGAAGCGGGCATGCTGACGCGGGATTCACGTATAAAGGAACGCAAGAAGTACGGACTGGCCGGCGCACGGAAGCGCTTCCAGTTCTCGAAGCGTTAATTCACGGGACGCAGGCCTATCCGCCTGCCATACAAAGGAGATCAGAGCCGCCAATGGGGATTCCTACCATTCAGGATTTGCTGGACGCGGGCGTTCACTTCGGTCACCAGACCCGGCGCTGGAACCCGAAGATGAAACAGTTCATATTCGCTGAGCGTAACAATATATACATCATAGATCTGAAGAAGACGCTCAGCCAGATCGAAATCGCGTACAACGCCGTGCGCAGCGCCGTCGAGAAAGGGCAGTCCGTCCTCTTCGTAGGAACGAAGAAGCAGGCCCGGCCCATCATTATCGAAATGGCGCAGCGGTGCGGCGGGTTCTACGTCGCGGAGCGCTGGCTCGGTGGCATGTTGACGAATTTCCAGACGATACAGACCAGCGTCAAGCGGCTGGAAGAGCTCGAGAAAATGAAAGAGCACGGCACCATGGACGCGCTCACGAAAAAGGAAGCCGCGAGCCTGGAAAAGGAGCGCGAGCGCCTGCAGAAGGTCCTGGGCGGAATCCGTGACATGCGCGACCTGCCCGGCGTCATCTTCGTGGTGGACGCCCGGAAGGAACGCATCGCCGTCGCAGAGGCGAATACCCTGGAGATCCCCATCGTCAGCATTCTGGATACGAACTGCGATCCCGACCTGATCGATTATCCCATTCCCGGAAACGACGACGCGCTCAGGTCCATCAGCCTCATCACGGAAGTCGTGGCGAGCGCCGTGGAGGAAGGACTGCGCAACTCGGGCAGGCCCGTTCCGTCGGATGAAGTACCGGTCGAGGAAGTCGAAGAGCAGGCCTGACGCCTGATTCGTGGCCGAAGAAAGGCGGCCGTAGCGGATGATTGATATTCGCTAAGAGCTTCATGAATTCATGACTATATCAGCAAGCGACGTAAAAACCCTGAGGAACCAGACCGGCGCCGGAATGATGGACTGCAAGCGGGCCCTCGAAGAGTCCGAAGGCAGTATAGAAAAGGCGGTTACGCTCCTGCGTGAAAAGGGCATCATGGCGGCGTCCAAGAAAAGCGCCCGGGAAGCGAAAGAGGGCATCATTCATACCTACATCCATCCAGGCAGCCGTATCGCCACCATGGTCGAGATGAATTGCGAGACCGATTTCGTCGCCCGGAACGAGTCCTTTCAAACTTTGGCACACGATATCGCCATGCAGGTGGCGGCCACGCGGCCTATCGCCGTGGACCGGGACCAGATCGAAGAGGCCGTGCTGGACAAGGAGCGGGAGATATACTGGAACCAGGCCCGGAACGAGGGCAAGCCCGATCACATCATCGAACGGATCGTCCAGGGCAGGATAGAAAAATTCAACCAGGAAAACTGCCTGCTGGAACAGCCCTTCATCCGGGATACCGACAAGACGGTGCGTGACCTGATCACGGAAGCGGTGGCCACGCTGGGCGAGAACATCATGGTAAGACGGTTCGTCCGGTACGAACTGGGTGGAGAATAGCGCCGAAACCCCTTGCCGGTAAGAACGATACCGGCTTTCCGTTGCCAGCGAGGTGTATCGTGGAAGCGAATGAGATCATCAAAGAAACCAGTCGAAAGATGGATCAGTCGGTCGAAGTGCTTCGCATGGAGCTGGCCGGCGTCCGGGCGGGCCGGGCCAATCCCGCCCTGCTGGACAACGTCCAGGTGGAAGCCTACGGGACTATGACCCCCATCAACCAGGTCGCCACCATAAACACGCCGGACGCGCGCACGATCTCGATCCAGCCCTGGGACAAGCAGATGGTCGCCGAAATCGTACGGGCCATCCAGACTTCCGACCTGGGACTCATGCCGAATTCCGATGGGAACGTCATCCATCTGCCGGTTCCCGCGCTGACCGAAGAGCGCCGGCTCGAATACGTGAAATTGATCAAGAAGCAGGGTGAAGAGGGCAAGATCGGTATCCGGAACGTACGCAGGGAAATGAACGAGCGCATCAAGGCCGAGGAAAAAGCCCACCGGCTGTCGGAAGACGAAAGCAAACGGCACCAGAAGACCATCCAGGATCTCACCGACGAACATACCTCCTCCATCGACAGCGCCATATCGGTCAAAGAACAGGAAATCCTGGAGATATAGACGGAAGCCGGCCAGCCGGGTCCTTACCCGCCAGTGTACATTCGGGGGTGACGTGGGTCGAGACGCAGAGAAAGAACAGGCGGTCTCAGAAGGATTGGATCCGGAGCGCATGCCCCGCCACATCGCGTTCATCATGGACGGCAACGGGCGATGGGCGAAGAAGCGGGGGCTTGCGCGGGACGAGGGGCATTCCGCGGGGGTGGACTCCGTTCGCGAGATGATCCGGTGCGCCGGAGAGTTCGGCGTCGGCATACTCACTTTCTTCGGGTTTTCGACCGAGAACTGGAACAGGCCCCGGCACGAAGTCGCCTCCATCATGCAGTTGATTGTCGAATCGCTGCGCGGCGCCTTCGATGAAGCCAGTAAGCACGGCATCCGGGTCTCCTTCCTGGGCAGGTGGGACGAACTGCCGGAATCCAACCGGCAGGTCATTCGGCAGATCACGGAGCAGACGGCAGGCAACGACCGCCTCCTGTTGAATTTCGCCCTGAACTACGGCGGGAGACAGGAGATCGTCGAAGCCGCGCAGTGTATCGCCATGGACGTCCAGGCCGGCAGGCTGAATCCCGAAGCCATCGACGAATCGCTTTTCGCGTCCTACCTGTATACGGAGCACCTGCCCGACCCCGATCTGCTGATCCGGACCAGCGGCGAGATGCGGATCAGCAACTTCCTGCTGTATCAACTGGCCTATACGGAAATCCTGGTTTCTCCGGTGCTGTGGCCCGATTTCTCGCGAAGCCACTTCATCGGAGCCGTCAGAGACTACCAGTCCAGGGAGCGCCGTTTCGGGAGAACCGGCGAGCAACTCTCTTCTCACAGCGCGTAACGGAGTGAATCTCCATGGCGGCCTTTCCGGAGACTTGGGTCCGTGTCATAGTGGGTGCGGTGTTCCTCCCGTGCATCGCGTACCTCTGCTGGACCGCAGGTACGGGCCTCTTCGTGTTCGTCACCCTCGTCGTGCTCTTCGGCCTGCGTGAATACCACGGGATCGCAGCGGCCAAAGACATCGATCCAAACTGGTACATCGGCGTCCCCGCGGCACTACTGCTGTGTCTCGACGCCTGGCTTGAAGCGGGCAGCCACGCGCCGCTGATCCTCACGGCCCTGTTGCTCCTGTCCGCCTCGGCGGAGGTATTCAGAACAGGCGCAGGTTCGCCCTTTCAGAACGTGGCCGCCACCGTATTCGGCGTGATCTATATCGGACTCCTCGGCAGCCACCTGATTCTGCTGGGCAAGTGGCCGGCCGGCGATCCGGCCGTTTTTTCAGAGGGAGAGCGGATCATGGCGCCGGTCCTGCTTGCATTCGCCATTCCCTGGTCCTACGACGCCTTCGCCTATTTCGCGGGCAGGCTGCTGGGGCGCCACAAGCTGCTGCCAAGGGTCAGCGCGGCCAAGACCGTCGAAGGCACCATAGGCGGTCTTATCGGCGCCGTCGCGTTCATGTTCGGACTCCGCTACGCGCTGTTTCCCTTTCTGAGCCCGCTTCACTGCGTCGTCCTGGGCGCCGCGGGCAGCATGGCCGCCCAGATAGGCGATCTCGTGGAATCCCTGGTAAAGCGGGACGCGGGTCTGAAAGACTCCTCCCGCGTCATCCCGGGTCACGGCGGCATCCTGGACCGGTTCGACAGCGTGTTCTTCGCGGCGCCTTTCGTATATTACTATCTGGTCTACGTGGCCGGTTGAGCTGGCTTACGTGGCCGGTTGAGCTGGTCTAATCGGACGGTTGAACTGATCTACGCGGCAGGTTGAGAACCGAAACGGAGCGTCTTGATACCATGAAGCGCATCGCGATCCTGGGTGCTACAGGATCCGTCGGCACGCAAACGCTGGACGTCATCGCGGCCTTTCCGGACCGGTATTCGGCCCACAGCCTGACGGCCAATACCCGGGTCGATCTGCTGGAGCCGCAGATCGCGCGGTTCCGACCGCGCATGGTCGCCGTCAACGACGGGGACAGTGCGGACAGGCTCGCCCGCGGTTCCGGCCCGCCGTCGATCCACACCGGCGTGGGAGGATTGATCGAAGCAGTCACCCACCCCGACGTGGACATGGTGATCAGCGCCCTTCCGGGGAGCGCGGGCCTCGTCCCGACGCTCAAGGCGATCGAAGCGGGCAAAACCATCGGACTGGCCAACAAGGAGATCCTGGTCATGGCCGGGGAGATCGTCATGGAATCGGCGCGGCGGAACGGCGTGGATATCCTCCCCGTGGACAGCGAACATTGCGCGGTGCACCAGTGCCTCGCCGGGCAGGACCCGGACCGGATCGAGCGCGTGATCCTGACGGCGTCGGGCGGCCCCTTCCGCAACAGCGACCCGGAAGATCTGACGCGGATGTCTTCGAAAGACGCGCTGAACCATCCGACGTGGAACATGGGACGCAAGGTTACAATCGATTCCGCGACGCTCATGAACAAGGGATTCGAGGTCATCGAAGCCCACTGGCTCTTCGACCTCCCCGTGTCGAAAATCGACGTGGTGATCCATCCCCAGTCCATTATCCATTCCATGGTCGAGATGGCCGACGGGTCGTTGCTGGCGCAGTTGGGCCCCACCGACATGCGCATACCGATCCAGTACGCCCTCTCGTACCCGGAACGCCTGGAAACCCCCTGGCCCCGGTTCGACATCACGCGGAACTGGTCCCTGACCCTGGACCCGCCCGATGTAGACACGTTTCCCTGCCTGGGACTTGCCTACGAGGCCAGCCGCCGGGGAGCCACCGCGCCCGCCGTGTTGAGTACGGCCGACGAAATGGCCGTGGAGGCCTTCCTCCAGCACCGGATCGGGTTTACCGACATACCGGGCATCATCGCCGATGCCATGGACCGGCACGCGGCTGCGCCGGACCGCCTGGAACGTCCGGAGCCCGTCACGCTGGAATCCATTGTGGCGGCAGACCGGTGGACCCGGGCGTACTGCGCAAAAAAGTTGATTGCCGGGTGAAGGCGTCCGCCTGTATATTTCCGTCATGCAATTCGTCGCGCGGAGTGCGTTTCGACGGTATGAAAAACGAGTGAGAAACGATAAGAAAGGAACGGAATACCAAGCATGCTGACCACCGTGCTATCGGCGATATTCGTCCTCGGACTGCTGGTCTTCTTCCATGAACTGGGCCACTTCCTGGCGGCCAAGCGCATGGGAATCCGGGTGGAGCGGTTCTCCCTGGGGTTCCCGCCCAAGATGATCGGCAAGACCGTAGGAGACACCGAGTACTGTATCTCGTGGATCCCCCTGGGCGGCTACGTGAAAATGGCCGGAGAGCAACCCGACGCCCAGTCGGAAGAAAGCGGCGGCGAACCCTGGGAATTCCAGTCTAAGTCCGTGGGCGCGCGCGCCTTCGTCATCGCGGCGGGTCCCGGGGCGAATTTCGTCCTCGCCTTCATCATATTCTGGCTGTTCTACGTGACCATGGGTGTGATGCTCGTCGACACGACTACCGTCGGCCGGGTGGACAGCGGAAGCCCTTACGCCGCGGCGGGATTGCAGGTCGGCGATGAAATACTCGAGATCGACCAGGCGCCCGTCGATACGTGGGACGACGTCTTTGACCGGCTCACGTCCGGTACGGCGGCGTCCCTGGCGATGAAGGTGCGACGCGACGGACAGGACCGCACGGTTGAAGTGAGGTATGACGGATTGGGGCCGGCGGAACGGATGGCCGGCCTGGACTACTTCCGGGCGTCGGCCGTGAGCACGGTCATACCGGATTCTCCCGCGGAGAAGGCGGGTTTGAGGTCCGGGGACGTCATTACTTCGGTTGACGGCGTCCCGGTTACGCAGTGGTACGAGATGGTCGAACAGATTCGCGGACGGCCGGGCATGGCCACCACGTTGTCCTGGAGCCGGAACGGTCAACCTCACCAGGTGAGCGTCATCCCCAATACGGCCCAGGATCTGGATCCGGAGACCGGGGACGTCATCGACATCGGCCAGATCGGCATTACACAGCAGGACCACGTGAAGCGCAGTCCGATAGGGATGATCTCTTCCGTCGGCCTGGCCGGAACGCAACTGGCGGCCGTCACCTACACCATACTCGGTTTTGTCAAGAAACTGGTCATGGGCCAGGTGTCCACCGACTCCGTGGGCGGTCCCATCGCCATCGCCCAGATGGCTGGAGACAGCGCACGCCAGGGAGCAAGCAGTCTCTTCAGTTTCATGGCCTTTCTGAGCATTAACCTCGCCATACTCAATCTGCTGCCCATACCCGCGCTGGACGGCGGCCAGTTGCTCATCCTGGGCGTCGAGAAGCTGATCCGGCGTCCGCTTTCCCTCAGGTACCGGCTGATCTGGCAGCAGACGGGCATGGCCCTGTTGCTGCTGCTCATGGTGTTCGTCGTATTCAACGACGTTACGCGGATATTCCGGTAAACACGTGATGACAGGTGCGAACATGACGGCGAAAAGTCGGTCGGCCGCGAGAACCGCGGCCTGGGGCATCCTGCTGGCCTGCGTGGTGACGGCCGGCATCCATCCCTCTCGTCAGGCCCTCGGCCAGGTGAACCGCGCCAAGGCCTTGGAATACTATGCCCAGGGCGGCCTCTACGACGCGCAGAACGACCCGGCCAACGCGATCAAATCCTATCTGCAGGCCCTGGAGTACGATCCGACCTCTGCCGAGATCCACACCGCCCTGGCCGTGGACTACTACCGCGTGAACCAACGCGACAACGCGCGGGAGCACGCCGGCAAGGCGGTGGAACTGGATTCGACGGCGACGGACGCGTGGCTCGTGCTGGGAAGATACAACGGCGACCTGGGCAGGTACCTGCCGGCCCGGGCCGCCTTCGAGCGTGTCGTCGCGCTGGAACCGGGAAACATCGAAGCCCACATCGCCCTGTCGCAACTGGCGGAACGCCTGAACGACGGGGAGGCCGCCCTGCGCGCCCTGGAAACGCTGAGCCGCCTGGCCCCCCGCAACCCCGAATTCCATTTCAAACTGGCCGACGCCTACCGGAAGAGGGAGATGTACGACGAGGCGGTCATCGCGTTGCAGAAGGTCCTCGACGACTACCCGGATTCCATACCGGCGCGGGTGGCCCTGACGGAGATCTACGAGTTAAGGGGGCAATGGGACAGGGCCGTGGGCATGTACCGGGAGATCATCGCCCTGGGACCCGACCGCGAAGCGGCCGTGAGACGCCGGCTGGCGCGGATCCTGAGGTTTCTGGGCAGGCCCGACGAAGCGATTGCCGAGTACCGGCTGCTGCTCGAGTCCAACCGGACTTCTCCGGCAATATGGGCGGAACTGGGCGAGGCCTACCAGGCCGGCGGCCATGCCGATCAGGCGCTGGAGACCCTCCGGGAAGGCCTGGATGTTCATCCGGACGCGCCGCAACTCCACGGAGCCCTCGGAGATGCGCTGCTCAGCCAGGACAAGCCGGAGGAGGCCGTCGCTCCATTGACGAAGGCCGTCTCATTGAACGGGGAAGAAGCGAAACACTGGATCAACCTCGGCCGGGCGTACCAGGGTGCCGGGAACCTTGAACAGGCCGCGAACACGCTGAAAGAAGGCCTGGGGGTCATGGGGGAAAACCCCGATCTCTTCATGCACCTCGGTTTCATTTACCAGGAGTCCGGCGCTTATCCGCTTGCCGTCGACGCGTACAAGTCGGCCATCCGTGTGGATTCCGGGCATGCGCGAAGCCGGATAGCGCTGGGATACGCCCTCATGGAACAGGGCATGTTGCAGGACGGGATCGCCGCCTTGAAAGAAGGTGTGGAGTCGCTGCCCGACGACGTCACCCTTCGCCTGAACCTGGCGAATATCTACCTGGAAAACGAAATGTACAACCAGTCCATCGACCAGGCACAGAAAAGCATCGGGATAAACCGCCACGATCCCCGGGGATGGATCAGCCTGAGCCTGGCCTATCTGCGCCAGGACAAGCACGAACAGGCGGAGCGCGTGCTCAGCCAGGCCCTGTCGATCCTGCCGGAGATTCCCGAGCTTCACCTTTACCTGGGCGTCAGCTACCTGTCCCGCGAGGCATTCGAACAGGCGGGGACGCATTTTCGAAAGGTGACGGACCTCAATCCGGCGGATGGGAGGGGATGGGTAAACCTCGGCCTGGTCCACCTGCGCCAGGAAGACTTCGAAGGCGGTATCCGGATCCTTCGGGACGGTCTCGAAATCGATCCGGAGAATCCGGAGCTGTGGTTCTACCTCGGCTACGCCCACACGGAGCAGGAAAAATACGAGGAAGCCATCGAGATCGCGGAACAGGCGGTAGCGCGCTTCCAGGCCAACCATCGCCTCCATTTCCTGCTCGCGCAGAACTACGACCAGTCGGGCCAGTTCGACAAAGCCGTAGCCACATTCGAGACCGCCCTGGCCATCGATCCCGACGACATCTACACACTGAACTACCTGGGATACATACTGGCCGACCGGGGCCTGCGACTGGATGAAGCCAAGGTGATGATCGAGAAAGCGCTCGAGCAGAGCCCGGAGAACGGGGCATTCCTGGATAGCCTGGGATGGGTGTATTTCAGGCTGGGCGACTACCGGAAAGCGCGGTTCTACGTGGAAAAAGCTCTCCAGTTCGAAGATACGAGCGCCACGGTACACGACCACCTCGGGGACATTTACAGCCGGCTCGGCATGACCAGGAGCGCCATCCGCTACTGGGAGCGCGCCCTCGAGATGGAAGACGTGACCCCCGAGGAATCCGAAGAGATTCTGCAGAAACTGCAAGATGCCAGGTAAAAGGATCGGCCTGCCTCGGTCAGGCCGTGGCCAGCGGGGGTGGCGGGGGTGGATACTCGCCTGCGCCGGTCTCCTGCTGTGCTCCTTGTTATCCTGCCGACCGCCACATTCCGAACCGGGCCATCTGCCCGTTGGTTTATTGTTGCAAGAGATGGATGAGGCCTCGGCGCGCCTGCTGGATTTAAGAAGCAGCGCGCGTATCGAAACTTCCTTCGAAGGACGGCGGGGCCGGGCGTCGCTTCGGATCCGGTACCTCAGTCCCGCACGGTTCCGCATCGACGTACAGGGCCCACTGTTCCAGGTTCCCGCAGTCCTCCTCATCCATGACCGTAGGGTACGGCTCTACCTGCCCCGTGAAAACACCGTCTTCGAAGGAACACCCGGGACGGGGGATACCCCCATACCCGGGCTGGACCTGACGCTGGAGGACGTCCGCTACGCCGTAACCGGGGCCGTCGAACCCGGCAGGTACGCCGAAATGCGGATCGTTGAGTACCGCTATGAGGGAGGAAAGGCAGCCGTTACGCTGCAGGACGGCGGCGACGACCTGTCACTGTGGATCGACACGGAAAAAATGGCAGTCATCCGGGAGGTCCGGGAATCCCCCGAGAGAAGGGAATCCGTGGTGCGGACGTTCGAACGCTTTCGGAAAATCAACGGGATCTGGCGGCCGGGATCGATACGCATGACACGGAACGGCGGGAGGTCCGGCGCCATGGAACTGACCTACAGAACACAGTCGGTCAACCGGGGGCTGCGGCCCGCGGACATCGACGTGCGGCTGCCGAAGACGTTCATCCGCCGTCCCCTGGAGGAAGCGGCGCCGGTCTTCGAGACCATGGACGAAGCTTCGGCGTCCGGTGCGCCGCCGGGCGTTTCCTCCCTGAAGGGCGGGTGATTTACGGCGGCGGTTCACGGAGCGGGGACCCTTCCCGGAACCTCGCCGGACGAGCGCCGGATCTCCGACAAATCCCTTGACAGCAGGACGGCGCGGCGTCTATATTGCCTGCTCGATTCGTAGTCGATGGTGGGCATAGCTCAGTTGGTTAGAGCGCTAGACTGTGGCTCTGGAGGTCGCGGGTTCGAATCCCGTTGCCCACCCTGCAGGCGGGGATGCCTTCCCCCGGAGCGGGTAAAGGAGGCCAGCCGAATCCTATGGTAAACGCGACAGACCTGCGCACCGGAATGACCATAAGGATCGATGGGTCCATATACCTTATAACGGGTTGCGAGCATATTAAGCCCGGCAAGGGAACGGCCTTCTCGCGTACCCGTCTGAAGCATATACATACCGGGTCCGTGATCGACAAGACGTACAAGGCCTCGGACAAACTGGAAGACGTCCGGGTGGAACGCCGCAAGGCCCAGTTCCAGTACACCGACGGCGACATGTACTACATGATGGATCTGGAGACCTACGAACAGGTACCCGTCGGTGCGGCCCTCATCGGCGACAACAAGGATTACATAAAGGATAGCATGACACTCGAACTGCTCACCGCGGACCAGGGTGTCGTGGGCATCGAGATGCCGAATTTCATCGAGCTGGAAGTGACGCAGACCGATCCGGGCATGCGCGGAGACACCGCGACCGGCGGCACCAAGCCGGCCACGCTCGAGAGCGGCGCCGTGGTGCAGGTCCCGCTGTTCATCAACCCGGGCGACGTGCTGCGAATTGACACGCGGTCCCGCGAATACGTGGAGCGGGTGTAACCGCCCTCCCGAGGAGCCTGTCATGGGAATCGATGAGGTGCTCAAGCTGATCGAAACGCTGCGGGATACGGACATCCAGGAAGTCGAGGTGGCCGAGGGCGACCGGAAGATCCGGATCGTCCGCATGACGCCCGGCGCGACCGCGGCCGCCGTACCCCCCCCCGTGGCGGATCCTCCCGCCGCGGCCGCCGTACCGCCGGCGGAGAACGTGTCGTCGGACAACGGTCCGGCAACCTCTGCCGACAGTACATATGTCGAGGTGACCTCGCCCATGGTGGGTACCTTCTACCGGTCACCCGAGCCCGACGCCGACCCCTTCGTTCAGGAGCAGGACCGGATCAGCGCCGGCCAGCAGCTGTGCATCATCGAAGCCATGAAACTGATGAACCCCATCCAGTCCGAATTGAACGGGCGCGTGATGGCCATCCTGGTGGAAGACGCCCAGCCCGTCGAGTACGGCCAACCGTTGTTTCTGATCGAACCGGCATAGGCATCGATGTTTCAGAAGATCCTCATCGCCAACCGCGGCGAGATCGCCCTGCGTGTCATCCGCTCGTGCAAAGAGTTGAACATCGCGACGGTGGCCGTTCACTCCGAATCGGACCAGGACGCCCTCCACGTCCGCTTCGCCGACGAGGCGGTCTGTATCGGAAGCAACGCGCCGAACGACAGCTACCTGAACATACCCCACATCATCAGCGCGGCGGAAATCATGAACGCCGACGCCGTGCATCCCGGATACGGGTTCCTGTCCGAAAACCCCCACTTCGCCGAAGTCTGCGAATCCTGCGACATCACCTTCATCGGACCGCCGTCCAGGGCCATCCGCCTCATGGGCGACAAGGCCGAAGCGCGAAAGACGATGTCGGCGTCTGACGTACCCACCATTCCCGGCACGGAGGACACCGTCGCCGACGAGGACACCGCGGTGGAGGCTTCCCAAGAGATCGGGTTTCCCCTGATGATCAAGGCTTCCGCCGGCGGGGGCGGACGTGGTATCCGCATCGTCCGCGACGCAGACGAGTTGCGCGAAGCCTTCCGCCTGGCTTCCCGGGAGGCCCAGAACGCCTTCAACAACCCCGCGCTCTACCTGGAAAGATATATTGAAAAGGCCCGGCATATCGAGGTCCAGGTCCTGGGCGACCGGCACGGGCAGGTCGTCCACCTCGGCGAGCGGGACTGTTCGATACAACGGCGCCGGCAGAAGCTCATCGAAGAGTCGCCGTCCCCCTTTGTGGACGACGACCTCCGTTCCGGGCTGGGAGAGGCCGCCCTGCGCGCCGCGCGAGCGACCGACTACGAGAACGCGGGAACCGTCGAGTTCCTCGTGACAGAGGACCGCCAGTTCTACTTCATGGAAATGAACACGCGCATCCAGGTAGAACATCCCGTGACGGAAATGGTCGTTTCGCAGGACCTCGTAAAGGAACAGATCCGGGTGGCCTCGGGCTATCCCCTGGGGTTCTCTCAGGAAGACGTCCAACTGCGCGGACACGCCATCGAATGCCGGATCAATGCCGAGGATCCGGACCGGAACTTCATGCCTTCCACGGGCGAGATCACCAGTTTTCACACGCCGGGCGGATACGGGGTGCGGGTGGACAGCCACGTGCACGCCGAGTACGTGGTCACCCCGTTCTACGATTCCATGCTGGCGAAACTGATCGTCTGGGGCAGGGACAGGGAGGAGGCGCTGACGCGGACCGAACGGGCCCTGGACGAGTTTATCGTCGAAGGCATAAATACGACCATACCGTTCCATCAGTTCATGTTGAAACACCCGACCTTCCGTTCCGGAGAAGCGGATACGGACTTTGTCGAATCGATGGCCCCGTCAGGTTGAAGATATGGCCTGCTGTGAGGAATCGATGACCCCGTCAGGTTGAAGATATGAGCCCGACAGGTTGAAGATAGATTATGACCGGTTACGAGGTCCGCAATGGACTGGAGCGCCGGAGAAAGGACCGCATGAACACGCCCGAGGATCTCCGCTATTCGACCGAACACGAGTGGGTGCGTCTGGAAGGCGATGTCGCCACTATCGGCATCACGGACTTCGCCCAGTCCGAACTCGGAGATATCGTCTTCGTGGAACTGCCCTCGGAAGGCGATACCGTGGCCGAGATGGGCGTCTTCGGCGCGGTGGAGGCCGTGAAGACCGTGTCGGATCTCTACAGTCCGATGGGCGGCACCGTGACGGAAGTGAACGACGACCTGGAAGACAACCCCGAAGCGGTCAACCAGGATCCCTACGGCGACGGATGGATGATCAGGCTCAAGGTGGACGACGCGGGCGTCTTCACCAGTCTGATGACCGCCGCGGACTACCGCACCTTCACCGGCGCCTGAGGGGCCGCGGACTACCATTCCTTCACCGGCGCCTGAGGGGCCGCGGACTACCACCCCTTCACCGGCACCTGAGCGCAACGGCGCCTTCAGAGGCCGGCTCCTGCGGAGCATCCATGACGTACATTCCCAATACCGACGCCGACCGCCAGGCCATGATGGAAGCCATCGGCATCGGGTCGGTCGAAGAACTGCTGACCGTCATCCCGACCGGCGTCCGGCTCGACGGTCCGCTCGACCTCCCGCCCGCCCTGTCGGAACTCGAACTCCACGATACGATGGGCGAGATGGCCGCCCGGAACGGCTCGGCCGACCGGATGGCGTCCTTTGTTGGCGGCGGCATGTACGACCACTTCGTTCCCAGCGCGGTCGGGCACCTCGCGGGCCGCTCGGAATTCCTGACCTCCTACACCCCCTACCAGCCGGAAGTGAGCCAGGGGACGCTGCAGGGCATCTACGAATTCCAGACGATGATCTGCGAGCTGACGGGCCTGGACGTGGCCAACGCTTCCATGTACGACGGCGCCTCGGCGACGGCGGAGGCGGCGCTGCTGGCCCGCTCGGCGACGCGGCGCGACCGCGTGCTTCTGGCGGGCGGCCTGCACCCCCACTACGTCGAAACGGTATATACCTACGCCCACGGACCGGGCATCGAGGTGGAGACGCTGCCCTGTACCGGCGGCACGCTGGACCCTGACCGGCTCGCGTCCGCCCTGTCCGACGACACGGCCTGCGTCATCGTCCAGCATCCCAATTTCTTCGGCTGCCTGGAATCCATACGGGACCTGGAACGGGTCGTGCATGCCGCGGGCGCCCTCCTGGTCATGGCCGTGGACCCGATCTCCCTCGGGGTCATCGAATCGCCCGGCGCCTACGGCGCGGACATCGCCGTGGGGGAGGGGCAGTCCATGGGGAATCACGTGAGTTACGGCGGACCGGCCCTGGGTTTCTTCGCGGCGCGGGACCGCTTCGTCCGGCGCATGCCCGGACGCATCGCGGGACAGACCGTCGACCAGGAAAACCGCCGCGGGTTCGTCCTGACGCTGCAGGCCCGCGAACAGCACATCCGGCGGGACAAGGCGACGTCGAACATCTGCACCAGCCAGCAGCTCAACGCCCTGATGGCGACGATCTACCTGTCGTTGATCGGAAAAGAGGGGTTGAGGCAGGTCGCGGAGCTGTGTCTCCACAAGAGCCACTACGCGGCCGAGCGCATCGCGGAACTGCCTGGCTATGAACTCGCCTTCGACCGGCCGTTCTTCAAGGAGTTCGTGGTACGGACGCCGGCACCCCCCGGCGAGATCGTGACCCGCCTCGCGGAGGAGGGGTTGCTGACCGGCATCGACCTGGGGCGGTTCCCGTCGCTGGAACTGGAAAACGGCCTGCTGATCGCGGTGACGGAGCGGCGGACGCGCGCCCAGATCGACCGGCTGGTCGAAACTTTGGGCCGATTCAGCTGAGTTGTGGCGGGGAAAGCGGATCTGCGGGCGCGGAGCCGCCAACAGGGGCAGACGAAGACGGTTTGTCGGGCGTGGAGCCGCCGAGTATGAACGAACGTATCCGGAGAGGACACACATTGTCGGAACCGCTCGTATTTGAACTGAGTTCGCCTGGAAGACGGGGCGTATCGCTGCCGGAGCCGGACGTACCCGCGAGACCCCTTGCGGCCTATCTGCCCGCCGGGGACATGCGCGACGTACCACCTGAGTTGCCGGAGGTCAGCGAAGTCGACGTCGTCCGCCACTATACCCGGCTGTCCACGCTGAACTATCATCCGGACCGAGCCATGTACCCCTTGGGTTCGTGCACCATCAAGCACAACCCGAAGGTCAACGAGGACATGGCCGCCCTGCCGGGATTCGCGCGCCTGCACCCCATGCAGCAGGACGAAACCTGCCAGGGCAGCCTCCAGCTCCTGTACGAACTATCCCATTACCTGGCGGAAATCGCCGGATTGGACGGAGTCTCGCTGCAGCCCGCCGCCGGAGCCCACGGCGAACTGACCGGCCTGATGATCATGCGGGCCTACCACGAGAACCGCGGACATGCCCGGCGCAAGGTCATCATCCCCGATTCGGCCCATGGCACCAACCCGGCCAGCGTCACCCTGGTGGGCTACGAAACGGTGCAGATCCCGACCAATGCCCACGGGCTCGTGGACACCGGCCGGCTGGCGGAGCTGATCGACGAGGAAACGGCCGCCTTCATGCTCACCAATCCCAATACGCTCGGCCTATTCGAATCGGAGATCCGCACCATCGCGGACATCGTCCACGACGCGGGGGCCCTGCTATACATGGACGGGGCGAACCTCAACGCGGTCCTCGGCATAACCCGGCCCGGCGACATGGGGTTTGACGTCGTCCACTTCAACCTGCACAAGACCTTTTCCACGCCCCACGGCGGCGGCGGCCCGGGGGCGGGACCCGTCGGGGTGCGGAGCGACCTGGTCCGGTTCCTGCCGACACCCGTGCCGGTGAAGGACGGCGACACATACCGATTCGACTACAACCGGCCGGATTCCATCGGCCGCGTCCGCAGCTTCGGCGGCAGCTTCGGCATGATGGTCCGGGCCTACGCCTATATCCGGGCCAACGGTCCCGACGGCCTGCGCCAGGTGAGCGAGAACGCCATCCTGAACGCCAACTACATCATGCGGCGCCTGGAGAAACACTACCCCCGCACCGTCCTCGTCCACGGCGCGCAGAAGGAGACGCCCATTCCGGCCGAAGTGCCCTGCCAGCACGAGTTCGTGGCCTCCGGCACCCGGTTCCGCGAGCACGGCGTCAGGATGCTCGACATCGCCAAACGGCTGCTCGACTACGGTTTCTACGCACCGACGATCTACTTCCCGCTTATCGTCCCCGAGGCCGCCATGGTCGAACCCACGGAAACCGAGAGCAAGGAATCCATCGACCAGTTCATCGACGCCATGACCGCCATTGCCGAAGAAGTAGAAAACGATCCGGAGCTCGTCCGCAACGCCCCCCACACCACGCCGGTCAGCCGCCTCGACGAGGCCCGGGCCGCCCATCCGAAGACCCTGAACCTGCGGTACAGGAAACCGGAAACGGAATAGCTTGTTTCGGGATTAGGGGAAAGAACATGGGCCGGGGACTGCCGAAGTCGACCCGGGGCCGGCCTCGGCGGCAATCACTTCCTTGAACGTAGCTTGCGCAGTCAGGCTTCCATCATCCGGTCGTAGGCCGCTTTCGCGGCGACGGATATTTCCACCGGGTCCTTCTCCCAGTATTCCTCCCGGAAGATCTCGACGGACAGGGCGCCTTCATAGCCCTTCGATCCGAGTGCATCCAGCAGTGACCTTAGTGGGATCACGCCTTCGCCCATGTAGACGCGATGCTGGTCGGTTAAATCGGCCTGCGGCAGGTCCTCGCAGTCGTCGACGTGGACGATCAACAGCAACTCGGTGGGGATGGACAGCACATCCGCGAGCGGGACACCCGACTTGTAGTAGTGGAAGAAATCCATCATCAGCCCCAGACTGCCGTGTCCGGCCCGTTCGATCACCTCCAGGGCTTCCCGAGGACCCGGGATGAAGGGATGCCGTCCGAGGGGCTCGATGGCGATCTTCACGCCGTGGGCGGCGGCCCGTTCCGCGTAGTGCCAAGCCGCGGTGGCCATGGTATCAAAGGCTTCGTCCCGGCCCATGCCGTCCGGCGGCGCGTCGGCGCATACGAGGAGGGCGGGGCAGTCGATCCCCGCGGCCACCGCTGCCGCGCGTTCGATGGCCTGCAGCTGTTCCCGGTTGTCGGAGAACCCCACCAGCCCGTACGGACAGAGCGAGGCCGCGCGCAACCCGTGGGCATCCAGCAGCGCCTTCAATGCTCCGGCATCGTGGATTTTAAGGTAGGCATCGAGCTTCCTGGACCAGATCTCCACGGCGTCGAACCCCGCCTTCGCCGCGGCTTCCAGATCCTGTTCGAGCGTATAGGGCATGGTCGTCGCGCCGTTGATGCATGAATACATGAAAAACGCTCCTTATCTGGCGCCGCCATGAATCAAAGCGACACGCAGTACAATTTCGCCCGGTTCATATGGATGGCCACCGAAACAGGTCTTCCGCGAAAGGCGGACAAGTCGCGCTTTCCGTTCCACGAAACCACGCCCGACAGGTCGTCTCCGGACAGGGGGTCGGCCTCGTCGAGGCTGAAGCCGTCGTAGGGCAACTGCGGGCGCACCAGGGCATAGGGCGTCTGGGGCTGGACCAGACCCACCCGAATCCATCCGCCGGGCTCCGTATGGTAATTCAGCCTGAGTTCCCGTCCGCTGCACGGCGTCCCGATCCGGGCGGTGTCGTTCAGGGTGAACCGCGCCTCGCCCGGCGCCTCGAGCGCCACGAGGCGATCCCGGTCCCAGGTGGCCCACCGGTATTCAAAGGAACGCATGATCGCGCCGCGGTCGCAACCGGGAAAGCGCCGGATGTCGTGGCTGACAGGCGTTCCGCAGTACATGAGGCCCCACTTCCTGTCGTTCAGGGGAACCAGGTTGGGTTTCGCGTAAACGGCCATGTATGGCTGTCCTCCCTGTTCCCGCCCGATAATCGGCCTGCGCTCCGGACGGCTCCAGAGGTCGCCGTCCCGGCTTGTGGCCAGATGAATATCCAGCGTCGCGCTCTTGCGATGGTAGAAGGACGGGAACATCAGGTGCAGGTCGGTACCCGGATAACGGCAGTAACAACTGTCGTAGACGTCGTCATCGATCGGATCGAGGGTGTCGGCCATGAAAACGAACCGCGGCGGCGGCCATCCACCGAAGTCCGGCCCGCCCGTCTTCACGACAGCCCTCCGGTCGTCCTGGCGGCCGCGCAGATAGACTGCATACTCCCCCCGCGCCACATCGAACGCCGCGATGTTCTGGGTGTCGAGATGCGTCTTGCCGAGACGCATCAGCGGAGCGTCGCGCACCTTCCACGCGAGACCGTCGTTAGAAACGGCGCCCGTGACGTAAGGATGCCACAGTTCGAGCCGTTCCGCGATCTCCTCGTTCCCTCGGCCCCGGTCGACCATGCCCGTGACCAGATCGTCGAAGAACTCCCCTTCCCTCACGTCGTCGCGGAGGATGCCGTCCACGGTGATTTCAGATTGGGTGCTGATTCCCTTGTACCGTTCAGATGGCGGCGCCGAAGGATCGACGAAGATGGAGTGGAAATCGAAATAGGTTGCCGGGTGCAGCAGATTGTTGGAACGGGTCCCTCCATATTCCTGCAGCCCGAGTCCGGGACGGCGCCAGTCGAACCCGTCGGCGCTTTCCGCGCAGGCGATGTACGGATTGCCGTCGTCGCCCGCCGTCCTGTACCACATCCTCAGGACCTCCCCTTCCCGGATGACGCAGAACGGCATTAGCAGGCTGGACTCCCAGGGCCTTTCGGGTTGGATAAACGGGCTTGAAATATCGGGCGGCTGCACCCGCAGACGCAACTCGCCCGTCGGAGGATCCTGGGACAGACCCAGTCCGTCCGCTCCCGCGCCTGTGTGCCCGGGCCAGATTCCGTACCAGTCCAGAAAGGGCCTTGGCGCGGCGTTTTCATCGAACATTCAGCTACACCTTTCCATTGGTTCCGGAAACCGGTAATCTGCTCTTACTTCACCAGCCGTGTATCGCATGGCCGTTCCCCGGAAACCAGATTACATCCACGAAATAGGACAGTAGAACACCCACCGCGTAGGCCGCAATCACGCCGATGACGAAGGGTTGGCCACGCCGGTAGAGGGACTCGCCGCCCACCCTCAATATGATTACCTTCACGAACCAGACCAGCAGAATTGCGACGACGCTCTTGCGTACGCCGCCGATCATGGCGACGGCGAATCCCACCGGGTGCAGGGGCCACCAGGGGCACCGGTGGTGCGCTACGGCCAGCAGGAAAGCCGTCACGGCACCGGCACCGAAGGAAGCCCGCTCAATGGGCGAGAGGACCTGCGCGTTGCGGATCCACATCTCCAACCCGTCCCATACCCCCCGGGCGCCGGCCACGAAGGCGGGTTCGGTGAACTCGAACGCGCCGCCCCGGTAAGCGAGGTGGAGTGTATACACCACAGATGTCAGGAACGTAAGCGCCAGGGCCGACGCGATCGCGAGGTACACGCCCTTGCCCACCCCGCCCATTCGGTCGCCCACCTTGGCCGCGTGGGCCATGGAACACATGCCCAGGGTTCGCCAGTTGCGCCCGTACGCATTCGCCAGCGAAAGCACCGTCAGGTCCCGGGACGCAAGGCCCTCCGTTCCCAGTAGACGGACGGTCGCCGTATTTACGTCGTTGTGGGGAAGGTCCAGCCCGGCGAGCCCGGTTTCCGCGACAATCCGCGTCACGCCCAGGTAAACCACGATGAGGAAGCCGAGGAACAGGCAGGTGAGCCACAACGACATGCCGGAAGCCTGCAGCCACCCCACCATGAAGACGACGCCGACGACCAGGCCGATCGCCGCGGTTCGGTATGAAAAGAACTCCCGTGAATCGTCCAGGTCCTTCGCACCGCCCAGGCACTTTTGCCACACCCTGCGCAGATGCCGCCGGGCCATCCAGACCGTGAACAGCACGAAGACCAGGAAACCCGCGAAATGCTGCAGATCCACCACGCCCCGGGCGTTCGACACGCCCAGCCGGCCCATGACGCCCTGTTCGATCAGCTGCACCAGGTAGAAGAACCAGACGCTGAAGAGAATATCCGTCCGCGTGAAATAGGCGATGCCCATCAACAGGTAGTTGAAGCGGATCATGACCGGCGGCCACGCTTCGCCCAGAGAGAGGTTTACGGTCGCCGGGTTCCCCAACGGGATGGCGGGCCACGCTGTGAAGTAGCCGCCCGCGTTCCAGGCCATGACAGCCAGGGTGGAGCCGAACCCGACCCAGAACGATCGCGTACGGGCGATCCGGGGCATGATCGTCCGTTCTTCGCTGCCTTCGATGAGCATCAGGGGAACCTGGGCCAGGGGAAAGGTCAACCGCTCGTGTTCGATCCACTGTTTCCGGAGGATGACCATGAGGGACGCGCCTACGAAGAATATGGCCGTATAAAAGGTGCCCCACCAGAAGAGGGGAATCACCCAGTACCGCCACGGAACGGCCTGGCCACGGGGAAGGCTTTCGAAGAACCAGGTGACGGCGCCGCCCCGGTCGGAGACTACGAGCCAGGCCGGCAGGTAGTCGAAGAACAGTTCCGCCCAGCGGTTCTCGGCCGACGCGAAATAGTGGGGACCGCTGATCACGGAGAGGGCGTAGGTGCTGAAAGCCCAGCCCGGGATTGCGGAAGCGGTAAACACCATGAAGAAGATGACGAGGATCTCCGGCCGCGACAGCGATCGGCCGGGAACGACGACCTTCAGGGCCGGGTTGAGCACCAGCACGACCAGGACCAGGGGGCAAAGGGCGGCGATGGGCAGGTGGGAGATGGTAATGAAGGAAGCGTGGATCACGTAGGCGGAGTGGATCGTCCACAGCGTAACAAGCACGGACAGCACCATGCCGAGGGCGACCGCACGGACGGTCAGGCCTGCCGAGACGGGATGGAAGACGGGTATTCCCTGCGCCCCGCCGCCGGGATGCAACTTCGCACTTCGCTGGTTTGCCGTGGATGGATTCATGCCGCCCGTCACTCCCTGGACCGCAGCACCGGCGCCGCGCCATGGGACATCGCCATTTTCGTTTACCTGGTGCAGTTTTCGTTATCCCGGTATGGAAAGATGTTATACACATAATTAGCGCAACGAAAGTAAAGTCAACGGCCGCCTTTTCTCTTGACACCCCTGGTTCGTGCTATTTTCATTACACCGTAAGATCTATGGTCTCGAGGGCGGGTCTTATGACTCGCCCTTTTGTTGTTTATGGACCCGGATGCCGGTCTGCCGTAACGCCGCGGCATCTCTGCCGTGAAACGCAGCATCGGCCGTAACGCGCGGCATCGGCCGTGAAGCGCGGTATCTTTGCCGTACACGCGGCATCGGCCGTCCGGGCATCGCGTAAGGAGCATGAAGAAACCAATGGCCGTTCGCATTCTCGTAGGCGCAGCCTGGGGCGACGAAGGCAAGGGCAAGATCGTCGATTTCCTGAGTGAGCGGGCCGACGTCGTCGTGCGGTTCCAGGGCGGGGCCAATGCCGGGCACACCGTCCAGGTGGGAGACCAGGAGTACATCCTGCATCTCATTCCCGTCGGCATCATCCGGCCGGAGAAGACCTGCGTCATCGGCAACGGCACGGTGATCGACCCCGAAGCGTTGATGGAAGAGATAGAGATGCTCGGATCGCACGGCATCGACGTGGCAGGACGCCTGTTCATCAGCCACAACGCCCATCTCATCATGCCGTACCACAAGCTGATCGACCGGGTCGGGGAGGAGCGGAGGCAGGAGGAAGAGCGCATCGGCACGACGGGCAGGGGGATCGGTCCCGCCTACGCGGACAAAGCCGCCCGCAAGGGCATACGCATCGTCGACCTGCACGACCACGGCGTGTTGAGAGAGAAGCTGCAGCGAAACATCGAGGACGCCAACCAGCTCCTCGACGCCGTCTACCAGACGGAAGCGCTCGACGCGGACCGGATCATCGAGGAATACCTGGCCTTCGCCGAGCAGATCGGTCCGTTCGTGACGAATACGTCGGAATACCTCAACGAGGCGATCGACGCCGGCAAAGAGATCCTCTTCGAAGGCAGCCAGGGCACGCTGCTGGACGTGGACCACGGCACCTATCCCTACGTCACGTCCTCCAACACGACCACGGGCGCCGCCTGCATGGGCGCCGGCGTGGGCCCGACGCGCATCGACGAAGTCATTGGCGTAGCCAAGGCGTACACCACTCGGGTAGGGAACGGACCCTTCCCCACGGAGTTTCCCTCCCGGTGGGGCGACGAGTTCCGGCGCATGGCGGGCGAATACGGCGCGACGACGGGCCGTCCGCGTCGCTGCGGCTGGTTCGACGCCATGGTCGTTCGCTACGCCGTCATGGTGAACGGCATCGACAGCCTGGCGCTTGCCCGCCTCGACACGCTGGACAGTCTCCAGACGCTACGGCTGTGCGTGGGTTACAAACTGAACGGCGACGTGGTCCGCCACCTGCCCAACGATGCGAATGTCCTCGCACAGTGCGAGCCCGTCTACGAAGAAATGGAGGGCTGGAACCAGCCTACCGGGCACATCCGGACGTGGGACGGTCTTCCGAAGGAAGCGAAATCGTACATCGAGCGTATCGCCGAACTGGTGAAATCGAAGGTGAACCTCGTTTCAGTGGGTTCGCACCGCGACGCGACCATATTTCTGTAGGTAGGCCCGAGGCACGGCTGCCGTTGCAGGCGACAGTCGCATCTAACGAGGTTTGGCGCTGAGCGAAACAGGCGCTGAAATCAGGGTTGGCCAGGGCCTGATGCGACCCTCGGCCAAACTGGAATTAGGTTGACGTTCGGGGTGAAATCACTTATCTTGCTTCGCCTGCGAGGGCGCGTAGCTCAGTTGGCAGAGCAACAGACTTTTAATCTGTGGGTCGAAGGTTCGATTCCTTCCGCGCTCATGGAATGCACCGCTAGCTCAATTGGCAGAGCAACTGACTCTTAATCAGTGGGTTCGGGGTTCGATTCCCTGGCGGTGCACTGGACGTTCCTGTGATGAAGCCCTGCCTCCGCGCATGAGTGCGCATGGGTGGATTTGACAGGAGCGTCCGAAAGGCCTACCTTCTTTGACATGGGGGTGAAAGGATTCGACGGGAGTGGTTGCGGTAGGAACTGCGTGCCGAGGTCCCCAAAAACCTCGTTAAACCATTGGGAACAAATTTATCTGCAGACGAACCTTCGTATGCAATGGCTGCCTGACATTAGTTAGAGCAGCCCGTCTTTGATCAACCCCGCCTGCGGGATGTTCAAAGGCGTCGATAAAGCAGGCTGGCCGGGTGTCGCGCCTCAGGGCGCCAGGCGAGACTCAACTGAGGCTGGTTCCGGTTAAATCCTGCCTGCTGGAGTTCTCCGGAACGAGATTAAACAACAGGCTACGCATGTAGACGTTTCTGCTTAGGCACTTTCGGACGGGGGTTCGATTCCCCCCACCTCCATCAATTCAACACCAACAACTCTTACAAGAGGCCGAACGGTCTCCGTATCAATACAAAGAATCTGAGATGATTCCAGTCATACAAAACCAGGCTGACTCAGTTAGAAGCCTTTGTCTGAATTACGGCGTGCAGCGTCTTGAGCTGTTTGGGTCGGCCGTAACTTCATCCAAACTACATGACGCTGGTGATCTAGACTTCCTCGTAGAGTTCCAGCCAAAAGCATACAAGGCTTACGCGGACACCTACTTCGGACTGTTAGAAGACCTGCAGCAACTGTTTGGAAGGCCCGTGGACCTGGTTGTCGGCTCCGCCGTCAAGAATCCTTACTTCTTGCAATCGATAGAGCGGACAAAGACGCTTGTCCATGAAGCGACTCGTCCGAATCGATAGCCCTGTAATTTTCAAGTCAGCGAATACCGACTTGAAATCTCCTTCCAATACGAAGAAAGAGGTATTGACAGTTAACGCAAGTCTGCCCTATATCTTCAAATAGACAGTTAAAGCCAGTTAATTGATGATGATGTTTGTATGAACCGGAGTCTTTAAAATGTTGTATGCTGTTGTTGTGTTTGACAGTAACTCAGAGGAAGAATTCAAAGAGATCCATGAGAAGATAACCGAGTTACCGTTCCCAATTAAGGAAGAATCACCGGTCTATTTCGTCTTCTTCGACGGCAAAATGTCCGAACTTGGTAAACTGATTGACATGGATCCGGAAGTTAACAAACATCCTGTGTCAGGGATGATCGTTGAAGCAGATCGGGTATATGGATACGGCCCTGGTGAACTATGGGATTGGATGGATAATGAACAGTCCAAAGTCGAGAAGAGCACCTGAAGAACCCGAGATTTCCCAAGCTGAAATCCAGAGTTTCATTAGACAGGTTCAAGATGATCTGTACTACGGTGCAGATAACATTCGGGTAAAACTAGGCCGAATTGAAGAAAAACTTCAAAATACTGCAACAAAAGAAGATGTCGCCAACATTAAGATATGGGTATTGGTTGGTGCCGGGGCAGCCGGGCTTTCAATGCTTGGGGCAGCAGGGGCTGTTGTAGTTGGTCTATTAAACTATTTCAAGTGATTTCCAATGTGTGGATATAATCAGTATAAGTAATTGTTAATTGCTGTAAATAAGGCACTTCAGTTCGTTTATCGATTCCCCCCGTCTACATCAAACTGTAGTTACAGGTACTCAGGGTCTTCAGGTATTTGGATCCAACCCATTGGATTCGAAAAGACCACTTTATCATACTAGACAGAGCCTTTCTCCGGTACCTGTGCCTTCGTTTCAATTCAACGCTTTGAACTCTCTGGATCAACGGCAACTTCATAGAACAGCGGTTTCTGGATGCTGGTTGTTCTTAGACCTTAATCACCGTCAAAAAAAGCTGGACTATGGAATACACGGCATTGATGTAACACAGCGGTGTGGGGTGGATGGATTGAGGAAGGGCTTGGCCTCAACTGCCAAGAACGAACGCACGAGATATTAATCCAGAGCCTGATCGAAATGCTCACGGAGGCATTGGAATTCAGTCGACGCGAAACATTGACGGCGGAAGATGACTATCAGGGGGATATTTGGAGGTAGAGTCGATCAAGTAGTACTAATGATTCCATATCAATCATTATGCGAAGTAGAAAGGGAGATTGCAATGAGTAACCGCGCATATTCTGTCGAGATTACCAAATTCAAATTTCCAGATGATCTTGATGATGACAAAGCCAACTTCCGGCTACAAGTGGCTCTGCGCCATAAGGACCATGAGGGCGAATATGGGATCCACACTGTGGTCCTGCCGGGCTTTAATCTATACTGGGAGTGCTCGGAGAAAGAAAATAGGGAAAAGAAATCCAAGCCCGACAGGCATCTAGTCCGTAAAGAAAACGGACAGGGCGGATATGAACCAGAAGTTGACTTCGCGAAGGCTGGAGCGTGGGGAAAACTGTTCCGGTTTAAAGCCGCGGAAATGTACGAGCTACGTGTAACTGTTTTCGACGTCGATCGAGAAGGTTGGCTGGATAAACTAGGCGACGCGTTCGGGGAAGTGATCAATAATGTGGTCAAACACGTGCCAACCATGAGTGGCATCTTAAAACCTATCGTCGACGAGACAGCAGCCACCATTGGGCAGAAGATTTCCAATGAAGACAAGATCCTTTTGGTTCATAGTAGCGAATTTGAAAAAAGTGCCGATTCAAACGGCCACTGGTCTATCAATTACGCGGGTTACGAATTAGAGTTTGAGGCCAAAGTCATAACCGGCAGTTGAAGTAGCAAGTGAGTTGTAATTGAAACTGCTGGCCATTCTAGAATTTACCAAGTAAGTGATCTACATCGTAGTCGTTAAGAACATCATCAAAAAACCCCCTCGATGGGTTCCATAACTGACCGAACTGGCGTGACCTGACTTGTCCAGTTGGCCACCGTGGCCAGCCTCCGGATTTTGCTGCCAAAGCTCGTGCTTTCCCCCGTGACGGTAAAACCCGGTTTGGGATATCCCACCACAAAACTACCCCACCCTGAAATCGCATCACAGAGCGCGTTTCCGATTTCGACATAGTTCCGTCGGCACATTACGAACGTTGCGCAAGAGACCGAGGTGTGTCGCGTTGACAACCCGAACCACCTGAACCAATACGACGGAGATCATCTCTTGGGTCCGGGCCTGAAATTACTCCGTTTTCGTGGACAGCTTGGGAATCAGGCGGTTTTCTTGAAACACCTTTCGTAGTTCATACCGCTATAGGACGTAGCGGTATGAACTGGAATCTCAGCCCCTGCCAAGGCACCCCCTCCTAAGCCAACGCGTCCAATAAGCAACTCAAGGACCTAGACGTCCTGGACACTTCGTACCAACAGCGGCCAAGGCCGTCCATCTTAGCATCAATCCTTAATCTTGCGGAAATGAGCCAGATAGTGTAATATCCACCCCTGAAAGTATATACATACGTTTATACAGCACGAATTTCCCGAAGGCTCTCACAATAAGTCGGAGTCCATCTTCACTTTGTCGTTGGACGGTCCAACGACGCAGGGCCACATCACCGTGAATACTCACACGCACGAGGATCTGAAAGCCATAATCTGGGACATCGTTAACCGGCTCAGGAGACCGTATCAACCTCCTCAGTATCGTTCCAGATCATGTTGCCTATGGTCGTCTTGTGTCGGCTAAATTGTGTCCTGGAGCCAACCCAATACGCTGTTCTCAAGCGGTATGAAGATCGGATTAATGAATTGGGAAAGACTATATGAGCATCCCCGAAAGCCAACTCGAAGAGAAGCTGGTTACGAAACTACAGGAACTCAAGTACGAGTATCGACCCGACATCACCAATCGAGCCAAGCTCGAAGCAAACTTCAGGGAAAAGTTTGAGGCCCTGAACCATGTCAAACTCACTGATGGCGAGTTTGCTCGGCTCCTCGACAAGATTGTCACACAAGACGTTTACGTAGCCGCCCAGTCGCTCCGTAATCGGGAAGCGTTCGAGCGCGACGACGGGACGCCGCTCAATTTCACCCTCGTCAACATCAAGGACTGGTGCAAGAACACCTTCGAGGTCGTCAATCAGATCCAGATCAATACGGACAACAGCCATCATCGCTACGACGTCATGCTCCTGATCAACGGCATTCCCGTCGTTCAAATCGAGCTAAAGACGCTTGGAATCAGCCCGCGAAAGGCGATGGAGCAGATCGTCGGCTACAAGAACGACCCCGGTAACGGATACACCAAGACGCTCCTGTGCTTCGTCCAGCTTTTTATCGTCAGCAACCAATCGGACACGTGGTACTTTGCCAACAACAACAAGCGGCACTTCTCCTTCGACGCGGACGAACGGTACCTTCCGATCTACCAGTTCGCGGCTGAGGACAACACCAAAATTACCCACCTCGACGACTTCGCAGACCGATTCCTAGCCAAGTGCACACTTGCTTACATGATCAGCAAGTACATGGTCCTCTTAGCGAGCGAGCAGAAGCTTCTCATGATGCGCCCGTATCAGATCTACGCCGTCAAGGCCATCGTCGACTGCATCGACCAGAACAGCGGCAACGGCTACATCTGGCACACAACCGGATCGGGCAAGACGCTCACCTCTTTCAAGGCCTCGACGCTGCTAAAGACCAATGAGAACATCCACAAATGCCTCTTCGTCGTCGACCGCAAGGATCTCGACCGCCAGACCCGCGAGGAGTTCAATAAGTTCCAGGAGAACTGCGTCGAGGAAAACACCAACACGGCCGCGCTCGTCGACCGCCTCCTGTCCGACGACTACGCGAACAAGGTCATCGTCACGACCATTCAGAAGCTCGGGCTTGCGCTCGACGAGAACAGCAAGCACAACCAGCAGCACATCGCACAGGGGCGGTCACCGTTCAAGCAACAGCTCGAGCAGCTCCGATCCAAGCGGATGGTATTCATCTTCGACGAGTGCCACCGCTCTCAGTTCGGTGAGAACCATCAGGCCATCAGGGAGTTCTTCCCGAACTCCCAGCTCTTCGGCTTCACCGGCACCCCGATCTTCGAGCAGAACGCGACCGCTAGGCAAATAGAGGGAGACGTCGCCACCCTGCGAACTACCAGTGACCTCTTCCAGCATGAGCTTCACGCCTACACCATCACACATGCGATCGAGGATCAGCACGTGCTCCGTTTTAATGTCGACTACTACAGGCCAGAGGAGGACGCTGCCCTCAAGCCCGAGAAGCCTCTCGCCAAGCAAGCGGTCGCTCAGGCCATCCTCGACAAGCACGATGCCGTGACCGGAAGCCGACGCTTCAACGCGCTGCTGGCCACCGCCTCAATAAACGACGCGATCGAGTACCACAAAGTCTTCAAGAAGCTACAAGCCGAACGCCAGGCCGACGACCCCGAGTTCGTACCCCTCAAGGTCGCCGCCGTCTTCTCGCCGCCGGCGGAGGGCAACAAGGACGTCCAACAGATTCAAGAGGACCTCCCCCAGGAGAAAAAGGACAACCAGCAAGACCCCGAGGCCAAGAAGACCGCGCTCAAGGCCATCATCGACGACTACAACGAGCAGTACGGCACCAACTACGACTTAAGTAACTTCGACCTCTACTACCAGGACGTCCAGCAGCGCATCAAGTACCAGCAGTTCCCCAACCTCGATCTGCCCAAAAAGGGCGCCGAGAAGATCGACATCACCATAGTCGTCGACATGCTCCTCACTGGCTTCGACGCCATGTATCTCAACACGCTCTACGTAGACAAGAACCTCAAGCACCACGGGCTGATCCAGGCCTGGAGTTGACCCGGTTTAGTGGACATGTAACTTCTTGTGTTTGAAAGGAGAGCCACATGCCCAGATCCCATGCCCCCTATCCGGCGGCCTTCCGCCAGCAGATGGTCGACCTGGTACGCGCCGGCCGCAGTCCTGAAGCA
>JAJEHX010000016.1 GCA_022823465.1 Candidatus Latescibacterota bacterium | reverse complement strand
GATGACCTTCATGCTGAAGAGCACGTCGTCCGCCGTGAGGGGCGTGCCGTCCGCGAATCGGACATTCTCGCGCAAAGTAAACGTATAGGTGAGGTAATCGTCCGAGATGACGGGATAATCGGCGGCGATGAAACCCCGCTGTGTATAGGGCGGATCGTATTCCGGTTCCAGCAGGGACTCGAAGACATAGGTGTGCACCTGGGTGGCGCCCTGGTCGCTTGACGTGAAGGGATTGAAGTTCTCCGGATCGGACAGCGCATGGCGCACCATCCAGTCGCCGAACATCGGCGCGTCCACCCCGTCGTACTTGAGCGCCCCCTTCTCGGTGCCGTCCAGCACGACGGTATCGTTCGACTCCGACAGGATCGTCTGAACCTTGTTCCATGGATCGTCTGTGGATTCTTCGCCCCCGCAGGCAAGCTGGAAGGCAAACAAACAGACTGCTGTGATCTTTGCCGCGGTTCCTATGGTCTTATGCATTACGTCATTCCTCCAGGCGCTTCCGGCGCGCGATGAACAGTCCATATCCTGTCCGGGCAGCCTCAGGGCGACTACCTGCCCAGGCCCTTTTCCTCAAAATCGATGACGATCTTGATGCACTCGCCCTTGCGCTTCGTGGCCATTTCGAAGCCTTCCTGTACCCGGGCGAAAGGCAACTTGTGCGAAATCATCGGCGCAAGATCCACCCGTCCTTCCCCGATCAATCGCATGGCGCTCTTGAAATCGATGTGGATATCCGGTCCCACGGAAGTCGTCAGCTGCAGGTTTTTCCGGAACAGATCCAGCATGTCGATCGTGAAACGCGGAGTCTTCGGCACGCCGAAGTCGATGAACCGGGCATTGTGCCGGGCCAGCTTCACGCACAGGTTAAAGGTCTCTTCCACGCCAACGACCTCGATTACCACGTCGACCATCCGCCCCTCCGTGATCTCGGCCACCGCCTCGGCCGGATCGGCGTGCCGCGTGTTCACCGTATGGGTCGCGCCCATCTCGCGGGACGCGGCGAGACGATTGTCGTACTGGTCGATGCCGATGATCTGCGCCGCGCCGAGGTTCCGCATCATAGTGGTGAACAGCAGCCCCATAGGACCCTGGCCGACCACGGCGACCTCGGCATTGATAAAGTGGCCCAGTTTCCGCAGGCAGTAGAGCACGGTACCGAGCGGCTGGGCCATCAACAGCTGTTCCTGGGGCAGTCCGGCAGGCAGGGGCGTGACGGACGCGCCCAGGCCAAGGAAATACTCGGCCATGGCGCTCGAGCCGGCTGGCAGGACCAGGGCGAGATCCCCTTCCCTGCGCCCGTCCGCCCAGGACTTCTCGATGACGCCGATACTCTCGTGCAGCGACACGCCCGGTGTGGCGGGATAGTTCGCCGGACCCGTAAACAGCGGATGGTCGCTGCCGCAGATGGCGGCGTTCACCGTACGGACGAGCACCATGCCCTTGAGCCCTTCCGGATTAGCCCGTTCCAGCGCGATGTCCGGCCGTTCCACATCCACGATTTCAATGGTTTCCTGGGCGACGACTTGTCCCGCTTTCATTGGTATTCCTTTCTGGCAGCTGTTTCGATATACCCTGGTATGAAACCGGTGTGTAAGTGTTGGTGCTTCAATCCGACTTCAGGATTCCCGCCTGTCGGCGACAGCAAGGCCAGGCAAGGTCCGCCGGACCCCGAAAACAATCGACCGGAAGTATCTTCCTGAATGTACCCACACCGAGGGTATTGTCAAACCGAAATGGTTGTGGTGGCAGGCCTTGTCACTACGGTCCGGCATCGCCGATGTAGATATCGAAATATCCCGTGTTGTTGCCCCAGAACGGGTATTCGCCGTCCCGGTCTCTCTTGATGCCTTTGAGCCAGGGTTTACGAAGGGCGGCCTTCTTGCCGTAGTAGAGGAACACCGCGCCCACGTCCTCGGAGAGGATCCGCTGGGCCTGGTCGTACAGACGGAACCGGCGACCGGCGTCCATCTCCGAGGCCGCTTCGTCGACCAGTCGGTCGAATTCCGCGTTTATCCATGGATGGCGGCTGTATCCGGCCGGCTGGGACCGCCAGACCATGGCGAGCATGTTGTTCGGATCCGGGTAATCGTAGTGATACTGGATCAGGCTGAAGGGGATCTTGCGCTGGTACTGGGCGGTCCTGTAAGAGATGCTCTCGACCACGCGGATCGACATATCGATCCCCAGATGGGACTTGAGCATTTCCTGAATGGCCTGGCCGACCTGCTGCCGGGCAATGGTATTGACCCACATCTCAATGCTCGGGAACCCGCGTCCCTCGGGATATCCCGCTTCGCGCAGGCGCTGTTTGGCCAGTTGAGGGTCGAATCGTTGAATGTCCTGGTACTTGCCGCCCGCGTAACCCGGAAATCCCGGGGGAAGCATGGACCAGGCCGGCATGCCCATACCCTGGAGCAACACGCGGCATATGACTTCCCGGTCGATCGCGTGGCTGATCGCCTGGCGTACTTTCAGGTTATCGAAGGGCGGATAGTCCGCGTTGAAAAAGAGGAAATGCGTCATGAAATCCTTGCTGACATGCAGTTCCCGGGAGAGCCGTGGATGCCTCCTGATGCGCGGCAGATCGATGGGGGTAACGTCCTGCTGATCGATCTCGTTGTTCTCGTAGGCCAGCGTGCCGCCAGCCATCATACGGGTATCCACGAACTTGCCGATGATCCGTTCCACGTATCCCTTGTGGGGACCGTTGTAGTTCGGGTCCAGGACGAACTCGAAGCGGGAACCATGATCCCAGGAATCCAGCTTGAAGGTCGAATTGGTCACGAACCGGCCGGGCTCAGACCAGCCCGGACCGTATTTCTCCACTTGCCAGCGGGGCACGGGGACGGAGGTGGGAAAGGAGGCGATGTAAGGGAGATAGGGACAGGGCAGGGTGGTCCGAATGACCAGCGTGTGGTCATCAATGGCCTTCACGCCGACGGAACCCGCGTCCCGGGTCAATCCCTGGTTGAAGGCTTTCGCCCCTTCTATCTCGTAGTAAAAGGAAGCGTTTCGATTCGCGCTGGCCGGGTCGACCATGCGCTTGAAGGCATATTCGAAATCATGGGCGGTGACGGGCCTGCCGTCGCTCCACTTCGCGCCCCTGCGCAGATGGAAGGTCCATTGCGTGCCGTCGGGAGAGGCCTCCCACCGGTCGGCCGCGGCCGGCATGAGTTCATTATTGTGATCAAGCCGGGTGAGGCCTTCGAAGGAAAACACCGCGCCCGTCGCTTCGTAGACGGCGATTCCGATATCCAGCGTGGTGGGCTCAGGAAGGTGAATGGAATAGATCTGCCGTGCGAGCGGCGCGGCATCCGGAGGCATAGCCTTGCCAGCCGAATTGACACGCTGCCTGTCAGGCTTCGGAGGCGCGGAATCCTCCTGGGCGGCTTGAAAAAGCGGCAGGAAGAGCAGGAAAAAACACAGGAGGAGGCCGGGATTCACGCATACCTCCCCCTGGTTATATGGGTCTGAACCGCTTTTCCGGGGCCGTACATTGCCGCCTTACCCGGCGAAAATGGCGCGGTTCGAAATGCCGGACGGGTAGGACGCCTGCTGGATGCCGCCGATGAACTGGGCGGTTCGGCCCGACGGCGCCGTGCCTTCGTACCACGCGCTGAAGGACGCGTTGAATTCCTGTATCCAGGCCCTGTTCGCGGCCGAGTCCTCACCGGCGACCACGTAAGCGTTGTTGAAAATGCCGTCCTCTTTGAGTCCGTTTCCGCCCGCTGCCTTAATGCGAGCGTCCAGCGTGGAAAGCTGCCGGCCGGCGTCATCACCGCCCACGGCGCTGGTCATGACCTCGGTGACGCCGCCATACTGGATCGAGGTCCACGTGCTGAAGCCGTCCTCCAGTACACCGGAACGCCTTATGTCCACGTCGCCGGATACAACCCGGGGCTGGGGTTCCACGATGCCGTCCAGGTTCGGGATGCGGGAAACCGGGTAGATCAGTCCGGCCGGCCGGTCGTCGCCGAAATAGTTTTCGAAGACCCGTCGTACCGTATCGATCCTTTCCCACGTTTTACCGGGAGCATCGTCGACGGCGACCAGGATTTCCATCCACACCGTCTGCTTCTTGAAGTCGACACCCGCTTCGGCAAAGGGCTTCAGGTAATGCTCGTCGAGGACGAAGGCTGTTTCCTCGGCCAGGTCGGGTCCCAGGGAATTGATCACCTCGCCGTCGCGGGTATGCATGACCGAGGCGCCGCTCGGCTGGTGGTCCTGCCAGTACCCATAATCGATCACCCCATCGCCAATCGTTACGTTCTCTCCGGCCACGGCCTTGATCTGGACTTCGAAGAGCGCCACGGGGTCCGGGAATCCTTCCGGATGGGTAAATCGCGCCATGCGGTTGGAACGAAGCGGGCCGCCGGTCACCGCGTCGATCATCGGGGCGTAGATGGCGTTGTAGTCATCCTTCATCCTGTCGCACTCGTCCCGGTCTCCGGATGGCGTGGTCCAAAGCACGTCCGTCTTGTAAACGTCCGACCAGTTGACCCCGCAGATCACCAGGTTCTTGTTCAGGTTCTCGATGGTGCCGAACCACTCGGAGCCAATGTCGTTCGGGTATTGCGTGCCGACGTTTCCGCTCGGTTCGATGAGGCGAAATACCTGGTTGTGGTCGTCCTTGACGATGACTTCCGTGGGATTGGAAAAAATGGCGATGGGATTATGCCTGACGATACTGACCTGTGCCATGCGGTGATGTCCTTTCAGATCGGGTATTGAATGGTCTCGGCTGCACACTGCAAATGACCGCGAACCGGCAGTCCCGGTTCGTTTGCCGGCAGTCCCCGGTTCGTTTCCCGCAAATCCCGACACAGCAGGAAAGGGACTGCGGACCTTCTATCAATTCAAGCCGTAGAAAGTAAACTGTCGAGCCGGTAAAAACAAGCGGGAAATGGGTACGGCGACTATCCCTGTCCCTGACAGAATCTTGCGAAAACCGCCACGTGGTCGCCGGCGACGTCCACCTCTTCAGGGAGGCCAGTGATGTTGAGCCGGCAGCGTCCCGGCGTAAACACCGGATAAAGATGGGCGTCGTAGATCGCCGCCGGGGCCTCGTCACCGACGCGGGGATTGCGGAACAGGCCGGCGTAGCTGTCCGTGAACAGTTCGGCGAGCGTTGTTCCGGCGGATCTCTCCTTCCACGTATTCTCCGCGGTGGCGACGCGCCGCAGAATGCCTGCGTGTTCGCGTTCCAGAAGGGCAAGGTCGTGGACCAGGGCCGATACAAAGGCCCGCGTCACGGGGTGTTCGAAGGACGAACCCCGGGCCCGCGTCACCGTATTGGCCAGCGCCGCCAGTTCTTCCGACCGGGACGCGTCGGGCATGTGCACCAGGAGCATCCCGCAGGGGCGAAGCGCGAAGGTGCCGAAGGACTTGGTGGGGCTGACGGACACCCAGAAGGGCACGTCGTTTTCGATGAAGGGCCGGATCTGGTCGTCGTAGCTCATGGTCATGATCTCGTCGTAGCCGCGTGAATCGAGCGCACGGGCGTACTCGAAACCCGAATAGGCCCGGTCCAGCAGCACGGGACGGCCCTTCGCCGCCGCGGCCCGGCCGTTCATGGTCTCCCGGGACTGCACGCGGCCGGTCGTGTTCATAGGACCCGCCTGGTAGACCCGCAGGAGGTTCGGCGCATCCATGACGTCGCCTATGGGAAACTCACGGCACGAGATCCTGCTCATCCGGGCGATGGCCTTGTAAGCGGGCCAGGACAATTCTTCCACGCCGATCGCCTGGAGGTCCGGGTAGAGTTGCAGGGCCATCTCGACGGCCGTTTTCACCGCGCCGGTGCCGGCGTCCGAGGGAATCAGCAGCGTGAAGCGATCCCAATAGTCTTCGGGTATGCGCTGCCATCTCAACACGGCCTCCTTCAAAGAGCCGGCCAGGGAAGCGGTGCTCATGTATTCGCCGAGCAGGCTGTTGTCGACCTCGGTCCGGGCATGATTGAGTAGCGTCTCCGAGGTCGGCCATGCCCGGCCCTGTCCGTCCACGACGATACCGATCCCGTAGTTGTACCCCTCGGGATCCTGGTCGTATACGATCTTCGCGATCTGGTTGGCGTCTTTGCCCTGCGCGCTCAACGCCTCTGCCGCGCGCTGGACGGCGGCGCCGAAAGACGATTTCATGCCCGCTCCGTTTTCTTTGAGAAATGTTTATCCGTTTCCAGGAAGGATGGCGCTTACAACAGGTATACGAAAACAAACAGCACGGGCCAGACGAGCACGACGAATCCCCAGAACATCCCGCCCATGGTCAGACCGTCGTGATCTCCGGGCGTGTACGCTCCTCTGCCGAACCTGCGCAACACGTAGAGCAGCCCCAGGACGGCGATGAAGACGTGCAGCGCATGCATCCCGATCATCACGTAGAAAACCGCGCCGTAAATGTTCCGGGTGACCGTCAGCCCGAAATCGATCAGCCGGACCCATTCCACGCCCTGCACCACAAGGAAAAGGATCCCGAGCAGCGTGGCCGCGGTCAAGAGGCGCCTGGTGGACTGCACCCGTCCGCGCCGCATGGACCGCCACGCGCCGAACATGGCACCACCGCTGCCCAACAGGACCAGGGTGTTGAAGAAGGACATCATCACGGGAAGCCTGGGCTGGTCCGATGGCGGCCATTCCGGGTATCCCGCCCGCACCACGGCGAACGTGACGATCAGCGTGAGGAAGAGGACGGCTTCGCTGGCGATGAACATCAGCATGCCCAGCACGTTGGCTCCGGCGCCGGATGGCTTGGCATCGGGTGATTCGGGCGGCTCGTCGCCACCTCCCCGGCCGTCCCCGCCGCCATTCCCCTTGTCGCGGTCATCCAAACCGGCATTCCCGCCGCTGAAGCCGGGGATCCGGATCCACTCCCGTTCCCGCACTTCAGGTTCGAGCAGGTCAGTCCCGGCTCCCGGCCTCGTTACGACAGACATGCTAAAAACTCCTGTAAACCACAGGCTCAATTCATTCTAATTCACCCTAATCCGTAAAAAGCGCTGGCATTGTCGTGGAACAGCTTGCGGCGCTCTTCGTCAGATATGTCCTTCACCGCATCAGCGAGGGTATCGAACCATTTCCTGTACGATGCCGCGAGCGTACAGACCGGCCAGTCGCTGCCGTACATCACCCGGTCGAATCCGAAGATATCGAGCAGGTGATCGATGTAGGGTTTCAGGTCATCGCCGGTCCAGCCTGCCTTCGCCCGGGTGACGAGTCCCGAGATCTTGCAGACCGTATTGGGAAATCCGGCCAGTTGTTTCATGTAATCCGCCCATGGCGCGAATCCATCGCCCGCGATATCGGGGCCGCCGCAGTGGTTGATGGCATGGGTGACATCGGGCGTAGCGCGAACCAGGGTCACCGCGGCGTCGAGCTGGGTAACATTGGCGCACAATTCGAAGGTATATCCGTACCGGGGCAGGGATCTGACGCCTTCGATCAGGGCCGGCCAGCTGTAAAACGCGGGGTCTTCGTGGTGCCAGGCCATGCGCCGGACGCCCACTACCATGGGATAGTCTGCGGCCAACCTGTCCAGCGTTTCCTCTCTGTCCTCAGATTCCAGCGGCGCCGTTGCGATGATCGCACCGATCATGCCGTCCTCTTCGGCGATGCGAACGAGCCGGTCCACCTCGGCCACCTCCGCGCCTGGCGCGGGATCCGCTTCGATATGGACGGACTGTACGATTTCGATGCCGTCAATGGCCGCCCGGTAGTCTTCCGGTCCATAACGCTGATGGAGGGCATCGAACCCCTCGAGCCAGGGATAGCTCAGCTCAGCCGTATCCCAGAGATGCTGATGCCCATCGATGATCTGCAATGAAAACCTCCTGTCGTGCCTGGATGCTACCGCATGTCAGGCGAAGCTGCAGGTTGGCCGTGACCGATACGCGCCACTCTGCCGCGCGCCGTTCTGCCGCGAGTCGTTCTGCCGCGCGCCGCAATGACACGCGCTGTTCCAGCCGTTTTCACGCGCCTCATTCCGGTGCGCTGTAAGGCGCCTTACTCCGGCGCGCTGTAACTGTTGTAGATCGTCTCGATCCATCGCGCTTCCGGGACGAAGTCGCTCGCGTATTCGTCCCATTTCTCCGGCAGCCCGGCTGTTTTGATTGCGTCGAGTGTTTTTCCCTCCGCCATCAACGCGCGGACGGCATCCGTGGTCTCCACGAGCATATCGTGGTAGGACTGCAGGGCCGCGTGGTCTCCCAGGTCGCCGTGGCCGGGAATCACGCGGGTTTCCGGTCCGATCACCGTCAGTACATGCCCTATGTTCCGGATCAGCCCGGCGACGGTGCCGCCGCTGCCCAGGTCCACGAAGGGGAATCGGCCGTTGAAGAAGGTATCCCCCATGTGTATCACGTTCGATCCGGTGAAATGGATGAAGCTGTCGTTATCGGTATGGCCTTCCGGGATATGCACCAGCCTGATCTCTTCTCCGTTGAAATGGACCGATATCTCCTCGTCGAAGGTGATCACCGGCCAGCCTTCTTCCACCATGGCGGGGATGGTGCGATCGCCACGCTGCTGCGGCATGGAAACCCGTTCGCGGACATTGGTATGGGCGATGATGGTCGCCTCCAGGCCAAAGATGGGGTTGCCGCCGACGTGGTCGCCGTGGAAATGGGTATTGAGCACGAACTTGAGCGGACCGGCATGCAGGCCGCGCAAGGCCGATTTGATCTTGTCGGCCAGCGGCGCGTACTGGTCGTCTACGATCAAAATGCCGTCATCGCCGACCGACACCCCGATGTTGCCACCGCTCCCCGTCAGCATGTAGATATTGCCGACAACAGGATGGGCTTCGACGACGACCTCGTCCCAGTTCTGTTGCGCGTCGGCCGCGCCGGATGCAAGAAAAGCGGCGGCGGCCATATAGGTAAACAGTCGCTTCATGGTAGTTCCTCCAGAATCAACGGTCCGAATCCTCCTGAGCGTACGTATCCTCCCGGCCGCGTCCACACTGCCGATCGCTCAACTCAACGAGTATACGAACCTTTAAAAGGGCTGTCATGGGTATTCTGACGCATCAGTGCCTCATCAACCGGGCCGGCTAAAGAACGCTTCCGCCGTTTTGCAGGTGACGATCAGGTTGCCAAGCGTCAGCGCAATGAAGAGGTACATGGGCCATTCCGGCGCGAACCACCAGGCCAGGCCAAAGAAGATCGTGCCCAGCAGCGTGCCGGGGAATACCATCTTGTTGTAGGCGACCTTGAGCAGTACAAGGATGCACAACCCGGCGAATGCTCTCAGTATGAGACCCGTCAGCGTACCGGGCAATTCGAGCAACAGAATGACGAAGACGCAGATGAACGCCAGCAGTACAACGGGAAGCATCCGGTTCATTGGGTATATCGAAAGTCCGGTCTTTAAGGGAGATCGGGCATTCCAGGCTGGCCAGGCGAGCCAAAACTGGACGCTTTGATCTCGAATCGGTTCATGGACGCCAGGTTACGGCAGCCACGTTTCCCCATCCCAGTTCCTGGGGAAAGCCTGATATTCCACGTAAGGATATGACCGCGCGTCCACATCTGTCGTACCGGTATTGTGCATTCCTTCTACGGCAACAGTTGAATCCAGGCTGGCGAGATAGTCCAGCAATTCCCACGCCGCAATGATATGAACGCCGAATTTATCAAGCGTTTCCACGCTCGCCAGGAATTCCTCTTCTTCTTCCTCACCCTCTCCTTCTTCTCCGCCTTCACCATCGCCTCCGCCTTCGTCTCCACCTTCACCTTCGTTTCCGCCTTCTACCTCCTCATCCTCGTTTTCGGGCGGGAATGGAATGAGCTGAGCGATCCCCGCATGGTTTATCGCGATGACGAAGCCTTCGTGATCGAAGACCGGACTTCCGCTCGTCCCACCCCGGGTCGCCAGGTTATAATGAATCAACCGGCCGGTATTTATTGGAAAATCAAGAAAGGACGGGTTGTAAAACGGCCGAAGCGCACTGATCGTGCCATCCTTGAAACTGGCGACCGGAAGAATGGCGTCGAAGATCCGGGGTAATCTAGGAAAGCCGAGGGAACCCACGGGTTGACCCACACGCAGGTCATCAGCGTATTCTCTGGGCAGAAACGAGGGTGAATCGTGGGTGATTTCGCCATTGATCTGAATCAGGGCGATGTCCGCAGACATGGGAGTACCATCGTATTCCGGGTGGGTTATGTATGGTCTCCAAAGGTAGGTTTCATCTCCCCCGATAAGGGTGCCCGTACGGGTGACGAAAGGCACCGGTTCCAGTTCCGCGCTTTCCGGATCATTAACGAACTCCACGACTTCTCTGACCACATGGGCATTTGTCCACAGCTTGTCGGTGAAATACGCGCTGAATGCGGTTCCGCCTGTAAACGCCCCTTCATTTGTCAACACGCCGACGATGTAGACAGCATCCTGCAGGTTGCCTTTCTCGATGACATCCGCCCAGTTCAGCGTCTCTCCCTGCTCCCCCTGCTCCCCCTGAACGCCCTGCTCTCCCTGGACACCCTGAACGCCCTGTAGCCCCTGGACACCCTGAACGCCCTGAGGTCCCTGGACGCCCTGGTCGCCCCGCGGTCCCAGCGGCCCCTTGTCCCCCTTGCAGGCAACCAGGGCTAATGCAATCGCAAGTACTGTCAGAATACGCACCGACCTTATCCTTTCGATTGAGGATAACTCTGTAGACCGAACAGTTATCCACACAAACATAATGATTGTTGGATACTACACTAATACCTGACTAATACAAGGAATAACCACGCTGGAGATGATAATCTGTTAGACACACGCCGGGCTCAGCAGGTAGATTGTCCGGACTCATGTTCTCTCAAGGCGTGGAATACACTGTCGCCCGGCGTCGAAATGCAGCCACGCGGTATGGCCGGGGACCTCTCAGAGGAACTCACTATGCCTGCTCAGGAATATCCAACCTATGTCGGGGTAGGCGTTCGACCCCTGATCAACTGCAAGGGCACGCTGACCATGTACGGCGGATCGGTCATGCTGCCTGAAGTCAGACAGGCCATGACCGAAGCGTCCAGGCAGTACGTCCATATCGAAGAACTGATAGAAGGCGTCGGCCGGCGTATCGGTGAGGTCATGAAGGCGGAATTCGGCCTCGTGACCAATGGCTGCGCCGCGGCGCTTTGCCAGGTGACCGCCGCGTGCGTAGCCGGAACCGATCCGGACCGTATAGCCAGATTGCCCGATACCACGGGCATGAAGAACGAAGTCATTACCCTGAAAACCCACCGACATGCCTATGACCATGCCATTCGCATGGTAGGCATCGCGCTCGTCGAAGCGGACGACGACGCGGAGAGTCTGCGTGCCGTCTTCAACGAACGCTCCGCCATGGTCGCGATTTTCGGCGACCGGGCGGGCGATGGCGCTTTGACCGTGGCCGAGATCGTCGACATCGCCCATGATCACGGTGTCCCGGTTTTTGTCGACGCGGCCGCCGAACGCCCCGACATTCCGAATCCATACCTGACCGATGGCGTGGACGCCGTGGCGTACAGCGGGGGAAAGTGCCTCAGGGGACCGCAGGCATCCGGTCTGGTCCTCGGCCGTCGCAACCTGCTCTGGGCGGCCTTCATGAACGGCGCCCCGCATCACTCCATCGCACGGCCCATGAAAGCCGGCAAGGAAGAGATCATGGGACTCCTCGCGGCCGTGGAACAGTGGGTGACGAGAGATCACGAAACGGAGTGGCGGGAATGGGAGGGCTATCTGCGGACCATAACCGATGCCGTCGAGTCACTGCCCTCGATTCGAACGGAGATCCGTCAGCCAGGACGATCCAACGTGGCGCCCGTGTTGCAGATAAACTGGGACACTTCCGAGATCGGCATAAATTCGAACGAGGTCGTTCAGCAGTTGTCCGAAGGCGAGCCCCGAATTGAAATGGGTGGTGGCGATGGACTGTCTGTCATGCCCTACATGATGGAGCCCGGCGAGGACGTCCAGGTTGCGGCTCGTCTCCGGGAGATCCTGGAACTCAGGGTAGCATGATTACAGGGGCAGATCATTTAAAGGACTATGAATATGAAAGTAATCGTGGATCTGTGTGTGGTGCCCATCGGGGTCGGCGTATCGGTTTCTGAATACGTGACGGCATGTGAAAGAGTGCTCAGGTCGGCGGGTCTGAAGACATTGATGCACGCATACGGCACAAATATCGAGGGAGAGTGGGAAGACGTCTTTGCCGCGGTGAAGCAGTGCCACGAAGCCGTGCATGAAATGGGCGCTCCGAGGATTTCAACGACCATTCGGCTGGGAACGCGAATCGACCGGCCCCAGACTATGGAAGAGAAGATCGAAAGCGTCGAACGGAAATTAAAAGAAGACGCCTCCGGCTGATTCAGATCGATCCCTCGAGCGCGCCCCTCCTCGGTGCAGCTAGGGCCTACTCGCGACGCAGCGTAAACCTGTGTGGAAATCATGAAAATCACAGATGTCCGTACCTTTCTAATGAACGCCTCGCCGCCCGGCATGGCCAACTGGCGTCACTGGCTCTTCGTCAAGGTGCACACCGACAAAGGTATATACGGCGTAGGGGAATGCTGGGGCTGGCCGCGCGTCGTCGAAACGGCCATACACGACCTCAAGCCGCTGGTCACCGGCGAAGATCCCTGCCACGTCGAACGCCTGTGGCAGAGGATGTTTGCGGCGGTCATGGGTCACGGCATGACCGGCGTGGTCGGAAGCGGGGCCATGACCGGCATCGAGATGGCGCTATGGGACATCAAGGGAAAAGCCCTCGACACGCCCGTGTGGAACCTGCTGGGAGGCAAGATGAGGGACCGCGTCCGTCTCTACGGCCACGCCTTCGACATGGAACGGGCCCGCCAACTGGTCGCGCGCGGATTTACCGGACTCAAGTTGTTTGGGTGGAAGGACTGCGTTCCACGCGTGGAAGCGTTGCGAGACGCCTTCGGCCCCGACATCGACCTGATGGTGGACGCGGGCGGCGGACCGTGGCAGACCCCCAGTGACGCCATCGCGCTCGGGAAGCGTCTTGAGCCTTTTTCCCTGCTGTTCTACGAAGACCCGGTTTCGTCACTTGACATCGAGGCCGTGTCGAGGGTGTCGGATGCCGTGAACATCCCCATCGCCATGGGCGAAAGCCACCCCGGCGTTTACTCCCTGGCTCCCTTGATCGAACGGGGAATCATCGACGTGGCACAGCCCGATACGGGCCGCTTCGGCGGATTGCTGCAGATGAAGAAACTCGCGGCCATCGCCGAGGCCCATTCCGTCATGATGGCGCCCCACGACGGCTCCCTGGGACCGGTGGCGGAAATGGCGGCCGTGCACATGGTCGCCACCATTCCCAATTTCCTTATCCAGGAGCACCTGGCCTGCGACGTCCCCCAGCGGTACGAAGTCATGAGCGGCCAGCCCGTGATTGAGGAGGGACATATCGTCGTACCTGACTCGCCGGGCCTGGGCGTGGACATCGACGAAGAAGTGATCGCCCGCCATCCGCCCAAGGGTCATGACATGCCGGTGGACGAGGATGCCTCGGAATACGACTTTCAATACGTCGCCGCCCACGGGAAGCGGGCGCGCTGGCTGGAAGGCAGCGGGAAGGAATGGCGCTAGTTCCCGACGGCCTCGCTCAGGTGGCCGAAGAGCCGCCGAATGCGCTTCACGTGCATGTCGGGGAGCGGCCCCTTGGCGATGCTGCGGAGGTTCTGTTCGATCTTGTCCAACGTAACCGCGCTGCACACGGCGGTGGTGACGCCCTCCGTATACACGACAAAACGGTAGGCCGCTTCAACCAGCGTTTCTATATCGGGATCCTCGAGCAGGAAGTCGTAAGGTGCGTTGGGATCGATGGATTCATCCAGCAGTTCCTGGTGCTGCAGTTCTTCGATCGTCTCCCTGAGGCGCGAGAGGTCCTTGAAGATGTTCCGGACCGTGAAGATGTTCATGACCCCCACGTCGTGCTCCATGCAGTAGGGGAAGACCGTGTGACGCGCGGATTGGTTGAGCATGCTGTAGGCGATCATGATGACGTCCAGCTTCCCGGTCGGCACCGCCGCCCGCAGCCATTCATGGGCACCGTCAGACAATGCGGTTTCGCTTGATCCGAGGAATCGGATCTTACCCTGTTGGCAAAGGCGTTCGAGCACGGGAAACTGCTCGTTGATCATATAGCCGAAATCGGCCTTCTCGGTCGCGGCGATCAACGCCACGTCGATCGCGTCGATCCCCAGGCGGCGCAGGCTGGTCTCGATGGAATTCGTGATGTGTTCGGGCGTCATCAGGATCGGACCATGTTCCTCGTCAAATTGCGAGAGAACGACCCTGGTGGCAATGTAGTATCGGTCGCGCGGAATACCTTGGAAAGCCCGCCCGAGTATCGCCTCGGCTTCAAGGTAACCCGGAGACGTATCGAAGAGGTTTATCCCCAGGTCCAGGACCCCGTGGACGAGCCGGTGCATCTCAGGTTCGGTCAGCGGAGGATCGCTGGTCTGCCCCAATCGGTTGTAGCCGCCGGATCCCATGCTCAGGGTCGAAACGTTCAAGCCAGTACGGCCCAGGGGACGATACGAGACCATCACAACTCCTGCAGGTATCGGGTGCGGGAAGAATCGTCTTTACAAAATGGTGCGCTTTGAATATCGATCTTACGACATATTCAAACTTCAGGTTCCATATCAATTGACCCGCATTATGCGTTCATTGTCTCACTTAATCGTTTATTGTCTCACATTAAGAGGAAGGAACGGGCATGTCAACCGTCGAAGATCTCGTCAAGCGGATCAAAATCGAGGGCTGGTGCGTTCTAGACGGTGTTATACCCCCTGACGAAGTGGCGACGGTCCGTGACAGCCTCATCGCAACGGCAAATGGCCGGCCCGAGGACCTGACGAATGGCCGCCATGCCGTTCGCGGACTGATTGCCTACGACCCGGCGATCGCCCCCTATCTGTCCGACGAGCGGATCATGGGGATCACCGATGCGTTTTTCGGCCAGCACGTCCGCATTTCCATGACCACGGGCATCATCCTGCACCCCGGCTATCCCCGGACTGATGAACCTGGCGGAGGCCTGCACTCGGACTGGCCCTTCGGACAGGGCTACGATTATCGCATCCCTGCACCCTATCCAGACGCACCGCTGCTGATGACCAGCCTCTGGATGCTTACACCTTTTACCAGGGAAAACGGTGGTACGGTGCTGGTGCCCGGAAGCCACAAGGCGAGCAACAATCCGACGGGCGACAGCAGTCTGGTGCGGGGAACGAGCCACCCATCGGAAATCCAGGCCGAAGGAGAACCGGGAAGCGTACTGGTTTTCGACAGCCGGACCTGGCATATAAATGGACATAACAACAGCGACGAGACCCGGATGGCCGTCATCGCCAGGTACGCGGCGTGGTGGTTCAACCTCAACCCGCTGATTCCAGGTCTTTCGGACTTCGAACGCGACGCCGCCAACCGGGGGTTCAGACCCGATGACGTCGTGCCGCTGACCCCGGAGCAATACGAGGCGCTGCCTGAACGCACCAGGCCCTTGTTCCATCACATCGTCCTGGGACAGAAAGTACTCCCGTCGTGATCGCGATCGGCCCCCGCGATTCCGAATACCGGCTGTTCATGCGGGGATGTAAACCCGCCGTAGACAGGACCAGACGCCACCGATGACCCAGCGCAACCGCCCCAACGTCGTGCTCATCTGCGCCGACCAGCTTCGCGGCGACACCCTCGGCATCGCGGACCATCCCGTGGTCCACACGCCCGGTATCGACGCCCTGGCCCATACCGGACACTACTTTCCCCGCGCGGTCTCGGAGGTCCCCTCTTGCGTGGGCGCCCGCCGGACGCTCTTCAGCGGCCAGTGGCCGACCACCCATGGCATGGTCGGATTCGACGACATGGCCGCCTGGGATGAGCCGGACACGCTCTGCCGGGTATTGCAGCGCAACGGCTACAAGACCTACTGTATCGGTAAAAGACACGTCTACCCCCAGGACAACCCCTACGGCTTCGACCGCATCGTCTCCCACGAGGAAGGCCGGTTCCTCTCACCGGGATACCGCGACGACTACATTGACTGGTTGACTGAACAGGGATGGGGCGACTTCGGCCTGTTCAACGCGGGAGTGACCAACAACGGGTACACGTCGCGTCCCTGCGTTTTTCCGGAGGAATTCCACGTGACCACCTGGACGGCCACGCAGGCCATACGCGTCATGGACGAACACGTGCGGGAACACGGCCGGGACGTTCCTTTCTTCCTCTTCGTCTCCTTCAGTAAACCCCATCCGCCCTGGGACCCGCCGGCGTTCTTCTACGAGCGGTACGCCAACGATCCCGACCTGCCCGATCCGGCCATGGGCGATCCGTCCCGTTACGTGGATGGACGCACGCCCTTCGTCAAGGCCCACGGACCCTTCCCGGAAGCGGAGTATCTCCCACTTTCGCCAAAAAACGTGCGGCGGGCGCGGGCGGGATACTACGGCTGCATCGACCACGTGGACACCCAGATCACGCGGTTCACCTATCACATGTGGCGCATGCTCCAGCTGCGAAATCTCGTCTTCGCCTTCGTCGGCGACCATGGCGACATGCTGGGCGATCACCATTACTGGGCCAAGTCCTACGGGTACGAGGGTTCGATCCGCGTGCCCTTCGTCCTGAACTTTCCCGCACAGATGGATCTCCCCGCTGGCGTCCAG
>JAJEHX010000026.1 GCA_022823465.1 Candidatus Latescibacterota bacterium | reverse complement strand
GGCATGGAAAGCGCTCCGGTAAAACCGCCATCCGATACCGATCTGCAAAGCGGTGGCCAAAATCGCTTCGACGTATACCGGCATATGCAGGTCCGCCCAGTCGGCACCGGTCCAGCCCCGCAGCGGCCCAGCCAGCATCTGCAGCAGAAAGGGCAGGGTCAGTGCCACCGATACCATCATCGCGTTCCGGGCTGCGTTGCTCTGGTTCTGATCGGTCCCGGACGGGATCTGATCACTGCGGACGGAGGCGAGGCGGTATCCCGCGGTGGCGACCGGACCGGTCAGTTCGTCCGGTTTTACCGATGGCAGGACGTTCAGGGTAGCCCGTTCTAGCGCCAGGTTTACGTGGGCGTCGACGACGCCGGGCACGCTGGAGAGCACCTTCTCCACGCGCGCGGAGCATGCGCTGCAGGTCATGCCCACCACCTGGAAAACCCGGGTCTCGATTTTTCCGGCGTAATCCGTGGCTGGGGGGGAGGACGACATGTCCGGTACTCGCGTTTAGATATATGTCAGGCGGACGCTGACTAATGTGAGTCGAGGGACTCCAGCCCATGCATGGTGTCGGATTCGAAGAAGAACAGGGCATAGGCGAGCCCGATACCGATGAGGAAGGCCAAGGCGAGGATTCCTCGGTCGTGGCTGTGAAACTGGATCTCGGGCAACAGGTCGCTCAGGGAGATGCACAGGAAGACGCCGGCGGCGAAGGCCATGATGTACCCTACGATGTGCAGTTCGTTGAGTTGACTCAGCAGGCCGACGCCCAGAAAGGTCAACATAGTTACGATCGGACACAACAGGGCGAAACCGACGTTGGTCAGCGTCGTGGCCCGGCTCCCGTAGCCCGAGACCCTCATCAGTCCGATTATGGAGTAGGCGTCCAGGGGTTTATGCAGCATGATCGCCAGGAACACGCCCAGTCCCGCCAGGATCGCTTCTCCGTCGTGCATCAGGCCGATGCGCACGCTGGCGCCGAGGGCGATGCCTTCCGTTATGGTGTGTAGGCCGAGCCCCGTGGCAACGCCGAACACCCCTCTGGGGTTGACGTCTATCCTGCCATGGTGTTCGTGCCCATGCGGGTCGTGATGGTCATGATGATCCTGCATGGCCATGGCTTCGTGGCTGAAGTCATGTTGGTGAAACCGGAAGATCCGTAGCAGAACGATGATCATGATGACGCCGAGTACCGCGCATCCCACGGCGAGTTCGCCGGCATAGGGACCGGGAATATCCTCCAAGCTGTGCAACAGGAGATGGAACATGGCGACGCCCAGCAGGAATCCCGCCACGAGGCTCATGACCAGTTGCGTGCGGGTATGGGTCATGGTGACGATGGCCGAGAGCTTGCCGCCCAGCAGGGACACGGCGAAGATCGCGACGGAGTATCCCGCAAGCAGGAACAGGGTGTCGTTTTCCACGATATGATTTCCTCCCTTGACCCGAACCATCTGTTCAGATCAGGACGCAGTTGAGGAGTTCGCGGTTTCGCGGTAAGGGAAGTGGGGTGAACTTAGAAGAAAATCATGAGCAGGGCGATCGTGATCAACCCGCCCAGCATGAACCCCAGCGCGCTTATGACTCCGGATACGGTGGCGGAATCCGCGAGGCGGAAGGTCTGTTCTTCGATGGTGAACATGACCTGAGACCGGTTGATCTCCCCGTCGACGAAACGCTTCAGGCCATTCTCGGCGCCGTGGGCCTCTTTTACCGAGACCACGGCCACAAGGATCATCGTCGCCGCGGAGGCCAGGGTGCCGATGGCGAAAGCGAGCAGCGAGAGCAGACTGAACCAGTGGTAGGCGGAATCCTGGTCTCCCGTCGCCGAGCTCATGAAGCCGATGATCAAGGCGGCGCCGCCCGCGTTTCCGAAGAGCAGGAGACGGGCGGATTCAGTGATCATCCTGAACATGGTGCCGCGCCTGAGCGCGACGACCTTGTAAAGTTCGCGCAACCACTCTTCGCCGACTTCCTCGACGGTAAACTCATCTACCTTCTTCAATGGTCGCACCTCGCTTGAAGGTTGTCATTCACCCAGGTTCGTCAGGCGGATGTACCTGGATCCCGAATTCGTGCCCGGCGCGAATTCCAGGTTCCAGTCGTCGATTGTAAACCGTTCCTGCGACAGGGCGGCAGACATGAAACGTTCCCTGGTCAGGACCCCATCCATTCGTTCGAGCACGTCGATGACGTAGCGTCCCAGTATATAGCCTTCAAGCGCAACCTCGTTCACAAGCGTCTCGACCGTTTCAGCCTGTCCGTATTCCGGTCGCAACGCCCTGCGAAAACGGCGGGCGACCTGGCTGGCATCGCTGGTCGGATCCGGTATCACCTCGGTCACCAGGATCTTTTCCGACGGGTTCTCGACCAGTTTTTTCAGTTCATGGGACAGAACAAAGGAGAGATTCGCCACGATGTAATCCTGTCCGAGCGAATGGGACAGGTTGATGATCTCCGAGTTCGCGGCGTAGGATCCCACGATCAGTATGGCGTCGAGGTCTGCCTTGGATATCATGAACAGGCCGGCGTGGACCGCGTGCGTGTTGCGGGAATGGGCAGTCTTGGCCAGAATGGGCAGATCATGGGCTTCGAGGGCCACCTGGTAGTCCCGCAGTACCGAACGGCCGAAGGCGTCGTCCTGGTAGATGATGCCGAACCTGTTCTTTCCGAGTTCGTTTACGATGTAGTCGACCATCGACACGACTTCGTCCAGGTACGCGGCCCTCAGGTTGATGACATTGGGAAACCGGACGGTGTTGCGAAGAAAATCGGCACCTGTGAAGGGACCCACAAAGGGGATGTTCGCGGTGCGAAGGACGGGAGCGATCCGCCTGGCCGTCGGCGTGCCCACGCCGCCGATGACGGCAAGCACGTCGTTTTCGTCCACGAACCGCTCGGCGTTCGCCGCGGCCTGCTCGGGTTCGTAGCCGTCATCCAGGGAGCGCAGCCTCAGGGAACGTCCGTTGATCCCTCCATCCCGGTTTCGTTCTTCAAACGCCGCGAGGATCCCCGCCCTGTAATACAGTCCCAGGTTCCGGTTGGGCCCAGTAAAACAGGCGCTCTGGCCGAACGTGATGGCGTCGGAAGTTACACCGGTCTCCCCGTGGGCCGGCGAAGGGTGATACAGCAGCGTGAGAACGGCCGCGATTGCCAGCGGGACCATTCCGCGCAACTTAATTCTCGGGAACACGCTGGCCTCCCTCCGCTTCGGGCTTTTCTTCTTCCTTTTCTTCTTCGTCCATGGTTTCAACCATGGCTTTTTCACCGGTCTGGCTCGCCACTTCCGTGCTGCTGGTGGTCACGTGTCCGTGGGAGAAAATCGAAGGCGTGTCGAAAATGAGCGACCTGGGCCTGGCAATGGGCAGGTGATCCCGTTCGGTATTCCTGCTATGGAATCGACCTTCGATAAGCAACCGGTCCCGGTCGATATTCTCATATCTGTGGATATCCGGCGGAATGGTCGAAAGGATCGGCCTGTCCAGGGAATCCGGACCGGTCGCGGCCAGGGCGCCCGGGGAATCGAGGGCCATGTCCGCCGGGGTCAGCCCCGGAGCACCGTCAACCAGGTTTATTTCGATGTTCGCGTCGTTGCCGGGATTGACCGCCGCGAGATTCGCCTCGGCGAAAACTGTTCGCATGCGCTGCCAGTAACGGGTAATCGCGACGTGGGCAGGCTGCTTTCGGTATTCCTCCTGCAGTTTCGTGAATGCGCCGGCGCTGCTCTCGGCCTGCAGGACGCGCTCCCGGGCCGTGGCCCTCGCATCCATGATGGTCGCTTCCGCCTGGCCCTTCGTCCGGGCGACCAGCTTCTCTCTCCGCAGGTTGGCGCTGCTGATCGACTGCATGCGTTCGGATATGGCGTCATTGACGTCCCGGAAGGCGGTTACCGTCTCCTCTATCGGCCTGATGTCAACGATGTTGAGGTCGACGAGCTCGATACCGATATCGACCGATTCCAGTTGATCGAAGAGATAGTCGTGGAGGTGGCGCTCGATGATGCTGCGGTTGGACGTGAGGATCAGATCGATGAAATTCTGTCCCACGATGTTGACCATTTCCTCCCGGACCCACATGGTCATCACCATGGATGGGTCCGTTACCGTGAAGAGGTAGTTGCGCAGATTGTCAATCGTGTATTGAACGGCGACGTCCACCTCGACCAGGTTCGTATCGCCGGAAAGCAGCGTCACGTGCGTATCGCCCGATACGCCTTCGCTTTCTATGGGGACGCGGACGATTCGCTTCACCTTGCGTATGTGGATTTCATGGATGACGGGGACGCAGTAGTGCAGGCCCGGCCCGATGTTGGCGTCCACCACCTTGCCGAAACGCAACAGGACGCCCTGTTCCTCTTTCTTGACGACGTAGAACCCGGTGGCCAGCAGGACGACGATGGAAAGGGCGATCACGCTCCAGAAGAGGCGGCCCCAGCCGAAATTCCGTGCGGAATCGAAGAGGGAGTAGATTACGCGTGTGCTGCGCGGTAATGATCTGTTGTCGTCTGTCATGGGTTTCTTTCTGCTGTCTGCACCCGCGCTATCGGGGAACGGTCCTGCTGTCCAGGTATCGGAACAGTTCGTTGTCGGCGGGCAGCATGAGCGTCGTATTCTTGTCGATGATCAGGTCGTAGCTGTCCAGCGCCCGCACGAACCGGTAGAATGCCGGATCTCTCCGGTACGCCTGTCCCAGCAGCGCCATCGCTTCCGCTTCCGCCGTGCCGAGAATCGCCGTGGCTTCCGCGTGGGCCTCCGCCATGAGCTTCTCGTGTTCGTTGATCGCCAGCGCCTCGATGCGTATGGCCATTTCCTCGCCCTCGCTGCGGTACCGGGCGGCGATGCGCGCCCGTTCCGAGATCATGCGCTGGATAACGGCCGGCCGGTTCTCCACGGGCAGCGTGTATTCGATGATGCCCGCCTTCAGTACCTCGATGCCGTAGTTGGCCCTGGCGACCGGCGCGACGCTGTCCAGGATGTCCCGCGAGGCTTCATGCAGGTCTTCGTGTTCCAGTCCCAGGCTGATGAACGCGTCCCGGGCCTTGTTGCTGATTACGATGCCGCTGCCCGACAGGTACAGATCCCGCAGGCGTTCGGTCGCGTTCTCGCCCGTTCTTATAGCTTCCACGTACAGGATGGGGTCTACGATGCGCCAGAGCAGGTAACCGCTGATCAGTATATTCTTCTGGTCTTCCGTGATCAGTTCGTGGGATACATCGGTGAGCGTCTGAAGCCGCCTGTCCACTTTGTACACCCTGGAGACCGGCCGGGGCCACTTGAAATGCAGGCCGGGCTGCTTTACGGGGGGCGATATATTGCCGAAATTCGTCAGGACCCCCTGCTGGGTTTCGTTGATCACGTAGAAGCAGTCATAGGCGATCGCCGCCAGAACGAACGCGACAATAGCCGTGCGGATGCGTCGTCCCTTACCGTTCATTTGCCTTTTCCTCCTGTCTTGGCGGATGGGGCGGCCGCTTCCGCCGACCTTTTCTTCCAGATCGCGACCTTGTTGAAGCTCTGTCTGTTGGGTACGATGATCTTTGGATTTCCAGCCAGCGCGGTTTCCAGTTTCTCCCTCCACAGCATATTCCGGAGGACGCCGGGCGCCGTCTGCATGGCGGTCGAAATAACCGAAATGGCATCGGCTTCCGCCGCGGCGGAAGCCACCCTGCGAAAGGCCTCGCCGTCTGCCTGTTCCTTTTCGTATTCGGCGTTGCCATGGGCGCGGGGCACCAGGGAAACCATGAATCGCTGCGCGTTGACGATGATCCTTTCCCGGTCCTCCTGGGCGCTCGAAATCTCCCTGAACGCGCCGATCGCCTCGGCCACCGGGCTGATATTCAACAGGTTGACCTTGACGAGATCGACGGTGCTGAGCACCGAATTACCGTCCTGTTCGAGGACGTCCGGGGAGAAAAGCGCTGTGAGTTCCCGTTCCAGGCCGGCCCTATATTCGGTGAGCAGCCGGTCCAGGTCGCGGGCGTTCACAAAGGTACGGATATGTTCCCGGACCGTGTCCTCTATGATTTCCTCTGGGTTCGACGTACGGTAATGGTACGTATAGGGGTCCTTTACCCGGTACTGGACGTCCACGTTGAGCGTAAGCATGTTCAGGTCGCCGGAAACGAATTCGTACGGCGTGTCCGCCATGATGGCCTTGACCTCTTTCACCGGCCACTTGTCCACCCTGACGAAGGGACGGGGCGCCAGGTAATGCAGGCCGGGTTGCAGGTCTTTCCAGTAGACCTCGCCGAAAAGGCGGCCGTATCCGACATGACCGGGGTGCACGACGGTGAAGCCGCTGCCGAGGAACAGGACCACAAGCAGGCCCCACAGCATCAGGCCCATGGGCGTGGACGGCGAAACCGTACCGCGCAGGGACCGGTCCCTGGTCAGCCGTTTCCAGGTTCGCTGCCACCGCCTGGACAGGGGCCGGATATTGAGCATCATATCTTCATAACCGCTACGCATCGCTCCGGCGCGGAAACGCCAGACGATCAGGAGGAGCAGGGCGATGGCGCCGCCCCACTGCAGGACCTGGAGGGTTGCGGACTCCGACGGAAGCAGGTTTACGGAGATGGTCAGGCCCGTAGCAATGAGCATGATGTCGATGCCGATCCCGAGGGCGGCCGTCACCAGGATGACCGACGTGACGTAGACCCCCGCGAACCGTGCGCCGAACTGGCTCATGATGATGGCAATCGTGCTCGTGTTGGTCGCCGGCCCGGTCATCAGGAAGATCAGCGCGGCTCCGGGACTGAACCCCTTGGCCACTAGCGCGGCGGCGATCGGCGTACTCGCGGAGGCGCAGATGTAGAGGGGCACGCCGACGATAATCATGACGGGATAGGAAATCCAGCGGGCGTACTCGTTGGCCATGAGGTCCGCGGGAATGACGAGATAGAGCACCCCTCCCAGGGCGATGCCAACGAGCAGGGCGAAAAGGATGTCGTCGGCGATTTCGACGAACCCGTAGTGCATGATATGCTTGACGA
>JAJEHX010000046.1 GCA_022823465.1 Candidatus Latescibacterota bacterium | reverse complement strand
AACTGGCCATGTCGGGATACAGCGCCTGGTTGTGGTACCAGTAGCCGTAGTCCTGGTGCCACTCCCACGCTCCGCCGACGCGGGGTTCCTTGACCATCATCTTGTAATGGTACAGGTAGACCTCGTCGCCCATGAGCCGTTCCAGCGTGTCGACCATGCGCCGGCCGTGGCAGATGGCGTTGTAGATGTCCTCGCGGTCCGTGTCCGACGTCAGCCAGAGCTTGCTTTCGCGGCCCTCTGTATCTTCGGCGGCGCGCACGAGCGAGGCTTTCTCCCCGTCGGCTCGCCCCACGTTCAGCAGGAGCCGCATTTCCTCTTCGTCATACAGCCCTTCCACCATCAGGTAGCCGTCTTCCCGGAACTGACGCTCATGTTCTTCGGTGAGCCGGAACATGCTATTCTCCAAGTTGAAAACTGAAGGGCGGCGCCTCTGCAACGCCCAAGAAGGGCGGCGTCCCCTGCAACGCCGCGTCTACGCTCCGATGCGGTCGCGATGACGCCGTTCGATGTGGTGCGAGACCGAGCGGCACACCCGGGAGACGCCTTCTCGGATGAGCGACTGGTCGAGAAAGCTGTAACACAACCGGAACTGGTTCGATCCCCGGCCGTCGGTATAGAACGAGGGGCCGGCCACGAAAGCCACTTTCTCGTGTTCCACGGCCCAGGTCAGCATCGCCGAAGTGTCGATCCCTTCGGGTGTGGTCAGCCACACGTAGAATCCCCCGTCCGGGCGGGTCCAGGCCATGCCGGGCGGGGACAGCTCCGCCAGCGCGTCCAGCGTGATGTTACGCTTGGTCTGGTAAAGCGCCCTGGACAGCACGATCTGGGAATCCATCAATCCCTGGCGGCCGTATTCGTAGACGATTCGCTGTCCCAGCGTGCTGGAACACTGGTCGCTGCCCAGCTTCGCCTGGCACAACTGGGCGATGACGAGCGGCGGCGCGGCGATCCAGCCCAGGCGGATACCCGGACCGAAGATCTTGGAGAAGGTGCTGACGAAGAGGACACCGTCGGGATTCAGCGCCTTGAGCGAAGGCGGCGGCGCGTGTTCGAAGTACAGTTCCGCGTAGGCGTGATCTTCCAGGATGGGGATGTTGTACCGGTCGGCCAGTTCGACCAGCCTGCGCCGCCGTTCCAGGGGCATGGTCACGCCGCCCGGGTTCTGAAACGTCGGCATGGTATAGATCAGCTTGGCGCGTTTGCCCTGGCGTTCCAGTTCCCTTAACTGTTCTTCCAGGAGATCCACGCGCATGCCCTCGTCATCGATGTCCACCGCGACAAAATCCACATCGTAACATCGGAAAACCGAGAACGCGGTCAGGTAGGTGGGGGCTTCCACGATGACGATATCGCCGGGGTCGAGCAACGTCTTGGCAATGAGGTCCATCGCTTCGATTCCGCCCGTGGTGACGATGATGTCGTCCACGGTGGCGGTCACGCCTTCGACGGGCCCCATGCGGTCGGCGATCCATTCCCTGAGGGCCGTGTAACCCGCCGTGGGACCGTATTGCAGCGACATGCTGCCGTGCGTTTCAAAGACCTGGACGGCGACTTCCTTCATCGCCTCCATGGGGAACGTGGCATCGTCCGGCAATCCGCCGGCAAAGGAAAGGACATCCGGCCGTTCCGCCAGCTTGAGCAACTCGATGACCGCGGTATCGCCGATGAGTTCCATGCGGTCCGCGAATACATTCCGCCATTCCATCAATAACTCCCAGCGCCTGTGCGCATGTAATTCGAACCGGAGCCGGCCCGGCGTCCGGTGATTCCGGACGGGTGCCATCCGCCCGTCAAAAGTGACGCGAGAAACGATCCGCCGGATCGCCTTCCGCGTGCATCATTGTATGATTCGACCGGCTTTAAAACAAGACCAAAATACCTTGACACTCGCAAGGGGTCCGGCGTTATCATGGCGAACCCATGGTGTTCTATTCACGTCCATCCCTGCCTGAGAGGTAATTTCATGGCCGAGGACAGCCAGGTCGTAGCCAGTTTTCAGAAGAACAGCCAGGAGGAGTTCCGTTTCACCATCACGTCTTTCCGGGGCAACGAATACGCCGATATCCGAATTTATTACGAAAACGAAGGCGATTTCCTGCCCAGCAGGAAGGGTATCACCGTCTCGCCGGACGCCTGGAGCGAGTTCAGGTCCTGCCTGGAAAAGCTGGAGGCGGAACTCAGGCAGCGCGATCTGCTCAAAGATGACGACGGCGAAGCCTGATCCGAAATGCCAGCCTCGCCGGCCTCCCGCCTGATTGCTTCGCCTCCCGCCCGCACTACCCCACCCGGTGCCCGTCCCGGGCGAGAAAGCACTCCGGGTCGTGGCGGATCGGAAGATAGCCGGTGCTCATCAGGAATTCGCCGACGATTTCGGGGCCCATGAACCGGAAGGTCTTCCTGAACACCGCGACCCATTCGTCCAGTGAAACGCAGGACTGGTCATCCAGCCAGGCCTTGATGGAACCGTGCGACCGCCTGATCTCCTGGAATACGCGCGCGTTGTGTATGGCCGCGTCGATCTTCAACCGGTTCCGTATAATGCCGCCGTCTCCGAGCAGGCGTTCCCGGTCCCGGTCATTGTAGGCCGCGACGCGATCCACGTCGAATCCGTCGAAGGCCACGCGCAGCGCCTTGCGTTTCTTCAATACCGTCAGCCAGCTCAGCCCCGCCTGATTTATCTCCAGCACGAGCCGCTCGAGGAAATCGTCGTCCCTGGACAGGGGAAATCCGTACTCGTCGTCGTGGTAGGCGGCCAGCAGCGGGTCCTTCAGCGTCCAGGCGCAGCGGGGCCGGTCGCCGTCCTCCTCCACGTACTCGCCCGTATGAAAGGGGCGGCTGTCCGTCCCGGTGATCCACGTCTCGGGAAGGTGGCGCGTACAGTTCATCAGCGCCAGATGGGTATAGGAGGGGGTGATGAGGAACCGCGTCACGGAGGTATTGGCGAACCAGTCGATCCGGTCATGCCCCATGCCGGGGGTGCCCAGGATCACGCCCACAAGGAATCGCATGAACGCGCCGTGGGTGATCAGCACCACGCGTTCGCCGGTGTGGCCGAAGTCGTCGTGAATCTTCCGCGCAACGCCCTCGGCCCGTACCTGGGCGGATTCGTAGTCCTCCCAGGGCCGGCATTTCCACCAGCCTTCCTCGTCGAACTCGTCGCCGAGCCGGACCCCTGGAAATCCCCCCTCGATCTCCGAGCGCTTCATGCCGGGCCGTCCCTCGTAGTCCGCGTTGCCGGCGCCGGCCTGGACCCCGCCCTGTTCGTGGAGGTCGATCCACGCTTCCGCGGACTGCCCCGTCTCGCGCATGTAGGGGGCGATGGTTTCGAGAGTGCGAAGGAAGGGACTGACGAAGATGCGGGTCGGGCGCATATGGCGGACGCGGTTCACGAGGTATTCCGCCTGCCGGTACCCGAGGGCGGACAGGGTGGGATCGTCGGTGCGCTCATCCTGCGGCCGGGCGTTGTTCTCGGATTCCGCGTGGCGGATAATGTAAAGTTCCATGGGTTGTCCGGTCTTTCTCCTGGCGGTCGGCCGGTTCACGGTGAATGGTTGGAAATGGCATCAGCGCGCACTTCGATGGGACGTCTTCCGGCACGCCGAACCCGACGTTCGCTTGACTTCCGTAAGGTATATTCCCGGTCTTTTCGTAAAAAGGAAAACGATTGACAGGCCTGGCGGCGAAGGTTAAGGTCTTCCTCTCATGCCTGATACGGTTCACCTTCGACAGGAGCGTGTTCAATTGGACGGGTCCGGCCGGCCCTACGTCGAATACCGAAAGGTCAGCAAGAGCTACGACGGAAAGTCCACGGTGGTCGACGAAGTGGACCTGGACATCCGCAAAGGCGAGTTCCTGACCCTCCTGGGACCTTCCGGTTCAGGTAAAACCACCTGCCTGATGATGCTGGCCGGTTTCGAGTCGACCACGTCGGGCGAGATTCGGGTCGACGGCCGGTCCATCCACACCCTGCCGCCCCGCAGGCGCGGCATCGGCATGGTGTTCCAGAACTACGCCCTTTTCCCCCATATGACCGTAGGCGCCAACCTGGCTTTTCCCCTCGAAGTCCGCGGCATGGATCGCGACACGTGCCGGGAACGGGTGGAACGCGCCCTGCAACTGGTTCGCCTCGAAGGATACGAAGACCGGCGACCGAGCCAGCTTTCCGGGGGACAGCAGCAGCGCGTGGCGATTGCCCGGGCGCTGGTCTTCGATCCGGAACTGGTGCTCATGGATGAACCGCTCGGCGCCCTCGACCGGCGGCTGCGGGAAGAAATGCAGTACGAGATCCGCCGCATCCACAAGACCCTGGGCGTCACCGTCGTATACGTCACTCACGACCAGCAGGAAGCCATGGTCATGTCGGACCGCATCGCCGTGCTCCGCGGCGGCGTGATCGAGCAGGTCGCCGATCCGGAGACGCTCTACGAGGAGCCGCGGAGTTCCTTTGTGGCCAGATTCATCGGGGAGAACAACCGCCTGCACGGAAAGGTGGTCGGCATAGACGGGGATATCTGCGATGTAGAGACGGGCGGGGAAACCATCCGGGCGATCCGCATCGCGCCATGCGGGGCCGGCGACCCCACGACGCTTTCCATACGTCCCGAGCGCGTGGCCGTCGCGCCGGAACCCGGCCTCTACACCAACGAACTGGAAGCCCTGATCGAAGACATCACCTTCCTGGGCGACTACCTCCGCATCCGCGTCTCGGTGTGCGGTACATCCGACTTCGTCATCAAGATACCCAATATCGTCGGTCACGGCGCCCTGCTGGCGGGCGACCGGATCCGCATCGGCTGGACACCGACCGACTGCCGCGTGCTCGACCCGGACAGGGAGGAGGAAACCCCATGAACCACGCGTTTCCGATGAAAGGCATCCTTATTTCTTGCATAATCGTGCTGGCCGCTTTGTCCGGAGGGCGCGCCGCCGCCCAGGAGCAGTCGCTGACCCTGGTCAGCTGGGGCGGGGCGTATACCCGCGCCTGCGTGAAGGGATACATCGAACGTTTCGAGCGGGAAACGGGCATAGAAGTCCGGATCGAAGACTATAACGGCGGCCTGGCGCAGATCCGGGCCCAGGTCGACGTCGGCAACGTGTACTGGGATGTCGTCGACATGGAGCTTCCCGACATGGTCAGGGGTTGCGACGAAGGCCTTCTTGCCCCGGTCGATATCGACGAGATGGCCCCCGGCGCCGACGGCTCCCCGGCGGCGGAAGATCTGCCCGAAGACGGCATCACGGAATGCGGCCCGACCAATCTTTACTATTCGACCGTCTTCGTATACAACGACGCACGGATCGGGGCATCGAAACCCAACTCCATCGTCGATTTTTTCGACCTGGAGAAGTTTCCGGGTAGAAGGGGCATGCGCCGCTCGCCACAGGTCAATCTCGAGTTCGCCCTGCTGGCCGACGGCGTCTCCCCGGGCGAAGTGTACGCCACGCTAAACACAGAAGCGGGCGTCGGACGGGCCTTTCGCAAACTGGATACCATCAAGGACCAGATCGTCTGGTGGGAAGCCGGCGCCCAGCCGCCCCAGATGCTGGCCGATGGCGAAGTCGTGATGACCACGGCCTACAACGGTCGCATATTCAACGCGCAGGTCCTGGAAGGCCAGCCCTTCGTCATCGTTTGGGATGGACAGGTCCTGGATACGGGTGGGATCGCGATCGTGGAAGGCACGCGCAATCTCGAAGCCGCGATGAAGTTCGTCCGCTTCGCCAATACGCCGCGGGCCATGGCGGACGTCGGCCGGTACATCGCCTACAGCCCTTCACGCCGTTCCGCCCTCTCCCTGATCTCGACCCACGCCGAAACGGGTATCGACATGAATCCCCACATGCCGACCAGTCCTGAAAACGTCGCCCGCGCCCTGCACAACGACTGGGAATGGTGGAGCGATAACGGCGAGGAGATGAACGAGCGCTTCAGTACGTGGCTGGCCCGGTGAGGGCGGGAAAGCAAATGAACGTGGTCCCTGAGCAAAAGACCGGCCGTACCTTGCCCGGCCCCCGGATGCGCGCCGCGCTTCTCGTGTTGCCCCTGCTGGTCTTCATCGGCGTCACTTTCCTCGCGCCGCTCGCGAACATGCTCGTCCGCAGCGTCCACGATCCCGTGGTTGCGGACGCGCTCCCGGATACCCTTGAAAGGCTGCGCGCCTGGGACGGCCGGGGACTGCCTGACGAAGCCGTCTATGAAGCCCTGGCGGTGGAACTGCTTGCGGCCCGCGAGGACCGTACGCTCGGCCAGGTCGCCACGCGGATCAACCGGGTGCAGAGCGGACTGCGCAGCGTCCTCACGCGCAGCGCCCGCAGGCTGCGCAACATCGAAGCAGGCCCGTGGCGGGAAGCCATGACCGGCATCCACGCGGCCTGGGGAGACAAGGAGACCTGGCTAGCACTGCGCGAAGCCGGAGACCGGTACACGGCGCGCCACTACCTGAACGCCCTTGATCTGCAGCGCGATTCAGGGGGATCCATCGTCCGCCAGCCGGAAGACCGGCGGATCTATATCACCCTTTTCTGGCGGACCCTGCTCGTGAGCCTGGGGGTGACCGCCCTCTGCCTGCTCATCGGCTATCCCGTCGCCCGTCTGATCGCCCACGCCCCGCCCAGGCGCGCATACCTGCTCCTGCTCCTGGTCCTCGTGCCCTTCTGGACCTCGCTGCTGGTCCGGACCACATCGTGGATCGTGCTCCTGCAGAATCAAGGCGTCCTGAACGACATATTCGTCTTCCTGGGGCTCATCGCCGACGACGGCCGGATCGCCATGATCTACAATATGACCGGTACCTTCGTGGCCATGACCCACGTGCTGCTTCCCTTCATGGTCCTGCCGCTCTACTCGGTCATGAGCGCCATTCCGCGGGTCCAGGAAAGCGCCGCGGAATCGCTGGGCGCCACCCCGTGGCAGTCCTTCTGGCGCGTGTACTGGCCCCAGACGCTGCCCGGCGTGGGCGCCGGCTGCCTGCTCGTTTTCATCCTGGCCATCGGATATTATATCACACCGGCGCTTGTGGGCGGCAGCAGCGGACAACTCATCTCCAACATGATCGCGTTTCACATGCAGACGTCCCTGAACTGGAGTCTCGCGGCGGCCCTGGGCGGCATCCTGCTGATTTGCGTGGCGGGGCTGTACGTCCTGTACGACCGGCTCGTGGGCATCGAACGCATGAGGCTGGGCTGATGGTGACCACAGACCATGGATTCTGGCGCGTCGCGTACCTGGGATTCTGCGCGCTCGTCTTCGCCTTTCTGATCGCGCCGATCCTGGTGATCGTGCCGCTGAGCTTCAATGCCGAACCCTATTTCACCTTCACGGAGGGCATGCTGCGCCTCGACGCGGAGGCCTGGTCGCTCAGGTGGTACCGGCAGATCGTCGAGGACGAGGAATGGTCTCGGGCCCTTGTGAACAGCCTGCTTATCGGGGTCTCCGCGACGATCCTCGCGACCGTGCTGGGCACGCTCGCCGCGCTGGGCCTGTCGAACGCGGCCATGCCGGCCCGCCGTTTCGCCACGGGGCTGCTGATCTCGCCCATGGTCACGCCCGTGATCATATCGGCCGCGGGGATGTTCTTCTTCTACTCGAGCCTGGGCCTCGCGCAGACCCACCTCGGGTTGATCCTCGCCCACGCGGCCCTGGGCACGCCCTTCGTCGTGATCACGGTCACCGCCACGCTGGCCGGCTACGACACGAACCTGTCGCGGGCCGCCGCGAGCCTGGGCGCGGGACCGCTCAGGATCTTCCGGCGCGTTCAACTTCCGCTGATTGCGCCGGGCGTGGTCTCCGGGGCGATCTTCGCCTTCGCCGCGTCCTTCGACGAAGTCGTCGTGGTGCTCTTCATGGGCGGGATCGAGCAACGCACGATACCGCGCCAGATGTGGTCGGGCATCCGCGAGGAAATCAGCCCCGCCATACTGGCCGTGGCCGTTTTCCTCATCGTCTTCGCCGTATTGTTCCTGTTGACCGTGGAGTGGCTGAGAAGGCGTAACGCGCGGTAGGCGGGCGGCGTCCAATTCGGTGACCCTCTGCCGGCCTGGTCGCGCACATCAGGAGGGAGCCAGACGCGTGCGCGCGATCATCCCTGTTCCGCCCTATTCCGCGCCGTTCATGTACTCGTTCATCAGCGAGTGGAAGTGGTGGACGCCGTTCTCCCGTTTCACTGAGAACCGGCCCTGGTTGTAGGACGCGGACTGCAGTCCCCGCTGCACGTGCTCGCAGATGAAGATGTCCTCTTCCTGGATCTCGTCGCCGAAGTCGACCAGGTTTTCCACGTCCTGCTCCATGTCGGGCGACAGGTACCATTCGAAGATGGTCAGGCAGCGCTCATGGCCCAGGGGGACGATCAGGTTGGTCTGCATCTGGCCCAGGTAGATGTTGAGCATGAGCGTGGGAAATACCCAGTAGTACTGCGTATCGTTCTGATCCTGCTCCGTCGGCACGTAGCGGCGCGGGCCCTTGTAGCCCTTCTTGTCCTTCCCGAGAATCGGCGCGTGCTGGATGGAATAGTACCGGAAGGGTTCCACCCGGTAGGCGTCGTAATCGATCTCGCGGTACAGGCCGGGATGCACGACGGGCAGGTGATACCCTTCCAGGTAGTTGTCCACGTACACCTTCCAGTTGCAGTCCATCTCGTAGTCGCGGCGCCTGGCCCATTTCATCCTGCCGATGTCGTGGGCCGCGGCCCGTTTCCCGATATCGCCCAGGAAGGCCTCCAGGGGCGGCGCCTTCTCGTCAAGGTTGACGAACAGCAGGGGCCCCCACTGGCTCACGCGCACCGGTTTCAGCGCCATGGCGCAGCGGTCCAGGGCCTGCACGTCCTCGAATTCCGGCGCGTGGCGGAGCGAGCCGTCCAGGTTGTAGGTCCACCCGTGGTAGTAGCAGACGAAGGTCCTCCGGTTGCCCTGTTCGAGGGCAACGGGCCCGGCGCGGTGCCTGCACACGTTGAAGAACCCCCGCACCACGTCGTCGGCCCCGCGGGCGATGACCACCGGCTCACCGGCCACGTCCACCGTGAAGTAATCCCCGATGCGGGCCACCTGGTCGGCCCGTCCCACGAGCTGCCAGGTCTTGCTGAAAACTTCCCGGTACTCCCTCCGCAGGAATTCCGGGTCGGTGTACCAGGAAGAGGGAATCGTCCAGGCGGTTTCGATGTTCTGGTCGAAAGGGTGATCTTTCATGCCGCCGGTCCCCTTGCAGGGTAGTGAATGCTACGCGAAGCCGACGCTTCACCAGGTCTTTTTATTATCCGAAATCACAGGCCGCCGGGCCAGCGATTTCTGGCTACAGTTCGTCCGGATCCAGGATCACCGGCACCGCCAGGCCCCGGTCGGCAAGTTGCGTCTCGATGCTGGAACGGTCGCCCACGAGCAAGTAGCCCGCGCGCCGCGCATCGAGGTATTTGCCGGCGGCGCTCCTCACTTCCTCCAGGGTGACGGACTTCAGGTTCTCCACCGCGTCCCGCATGTCCGTCATGGGCCGCCCCGAACTCCACAGCCCACCGATGCTGCCCGCGATGCGCCTCAGGGATTCGAACCGCTGAGCGTAACCGCGGATACGTCCGGTGCGCGCCTCCTCGAGTTCGTCCCCGCTTACCGGCCGCCCGCCGCCCAATCCCTCCATTTCAGTCTTCAACTCCTGCACGACGTCGCCGGTCTTGTCCGCCTGGATGGACGTCTGCACCTTCCAGTACCCGGAGACGCCCAGCAGGCCCAGCGAGGTAGACACGCCGTACGTATACCCTTTTTCTTCTCTCAGGTTCAGGTTGAGGCGGGACTGGAATCCCCCGCCCCAGATCGCGTCCACGAGCCGAAGGGCGTGGTAGTCGGGCGTATCGCGGCTCGGCGCTTCGATGAACTGGCAAACCACCGTTTGCGGCGCGCCGGGACGGTCCACCAGCCAGATCCGGTTCGTCTTCCGGCCGGGGGACGGATCCGGCACCTCCTTCGCGGGCCGGACGTCGCCCCTCCACGAACCGAAACGCTGATCCGCCAGTTTGATCGCCTGGTCGCGGGTGATGTCGCCCACGAACACCAAGGCGGACTGGTCCGGCCGCCAGTTCTCCTCGTAGGACCGGGCGATTTCGTACCTGGACATCTCGGAGACGGATGCCGCATTGCCCTGCACGGACCGGCCATAGGGATGATCGTCGCCGAATACCAGCCCGGGGCAAAGCCGCTGGGCGAGGTACTGGGGATGGGAGACCTGCTGCGCGAGGTGGTCCAGGTGGCGGTGCCGTTCCCGTTCCAGCTCCTCTTCGGGAAACAGGGGATTGCGCGCCACGTCGGCGAATAGGGCCATGGCCGACGGCAGTTTGTCGGTCAGCACGTCCAATCCGATCCGGGCCGATTCGAGATACATGGATTTCCCGATGACCGTCCCCAGCCGGCTCAGGGCCTCGTCGAGGTCCAGCGCGCCGTGGCTGCGCGTCCCTTTGTCCATGATCTGCAGCATGAGCTGGGCCATCCCGCTCCGATCGGAGGGATCGTGCACGCCGCCGGACTTCACGTTCAGCGAAACGGCTACCTTGGGCAGGTCGTGGTGTTCGACGACCAGCACTTCCAGGCCGTTGTCCAGACGGTCCTCGTGTACCTCCGGAGTCTGAAAGGGCGTGTCCGACCCGAGCGCCGGAACTATCGACCGATCAAGGGGACTTTCGCCGGCCGCCTGCCCCGGGTCCGCGCCGGCCGCTTTCGGAAGCGTATCGGGGTGATACCTGAGGGTCAGGCCGTGACGGGAGACCAGCCACCGATCGACCGCTTCGGCGATCTTCGATCCCGTCAGGTTCCGGAACCGGTCGTGTTCGACGTGAAAGTACCCGGGGTCGCTTTTGTAGGTATTCGATTCGTTCAGCCGGTCCGCCTTGCCACCGAAGCCGCCGATGCGTTCCAGGCTGGAGACGTACTGGTATTCCCAAACGGTGCGGGCGCGTTCCACCTCGTCCCGGGTCGGGCCGCCGGCCGCCAGTTTCTCGATCTGCCCGGCAACCAGGCCTTCCACCTCCAGGACGTCGCAGTCCGGCCGGATGGTCGCGATGACGCCGAACAGGCCGGAGATCTCCCTGGCGTAATTGAAGACGCTGACCTCCGTGCACAGCCTCCGGTCATAGACCAGCAGTTTCTCCAGGCGGGAAGAAAGGCCGTCGCCCAGCACGGCCGCGGCCGCGTCGAGCGCCGTCTCGTCTCCGTCGAATCGTTCCGGCGCCGGCCAGATCATGTGGACCCGGGCCTGGGGCACGCGGTCCGTCACCTCCACGATCTTTTCCTCGGGCAGGGTTGGCACCCAGCGGCGCCGGCGCTCCAGGAGCGGACCCGGTTCCAGCCCGCCGTAGTAATGGTTCACGCGGTCCCGGACGAAGGCTTCGTCGAAGTCGCCGGCGATGACCAGCGAGAGGTTGTTCGGCGTGTAGTAGGTGCGGAAGAACTCGGCCACCTCGTCGACCGTGGCCGCTTCCAGGTCTTCGTGCCGGCCGATGACGGGCCAGGAATAGGGGTGGCCAGCGGGGTAGAGGTGCTCGTTTACCAGTTCGTACCAGCGGCCGTAGGGCTGATTCTCCGTGGTCTGGCGGCGCTCGTTGCGGACGACCTCGCGCTGATTTTCGAAGTTCTCCCGCGTGAGCGCGTCCGCCAGCGTGGCGATGCGGTCCGATTCCAGCCAGAGCACGTATTCGAGGTTGCCCGAGGGCACGGTGGCGAAGTAGTTGGTCCGGTCGTTGCTCGTGGTGCCGTTTACGCCGCCTTCCCGCAGGTTGCCGCCCGCCTGTTCGATGTACTTGAAATACCCCTCAGGCGCGTGTTGCGACCCTTCGAACATCAGGTGCTCGAAGAGGTGGGCGAACCCGGTCCGACCCGGCCGCTCCACCTTGGATCCCACGTGAAACCAGTGGTTTACGTGCACCACGGGAAGCTTGCGGTCGACGTGCAGGATGACCTGCAAACCGTTCGGCAGGATGTATTTCTCAAAGGTTACCCGCGGAAGATCCTTCTGGGCCATGGCTCATCCCGGGAAAGGGAATGGGTGAACAGATTGACGAAATATCAGGGCGCGATGTCGCGACGACGCGCCATTCCGGGAAAACGTTCGTTCACGGATCGGCCGGCGGCCTCAGGCGGTCTCGGGCGATGTCACACCGTTTCGACCCTGCCCGATTTCGCGGAACGGTAAGCGGCGTCCAGTATCATGACGGAACGCATGGCCGCGGTCCCCGGCGTGAAGTTCTCCTCGGTACGGCCGAGGATCAGGTCGGCGAAGTTCTCCGGCGGTCCTTCGCAACTGTAGGCGCCGGCGTCGGGCGCCACGTCGTGGACCTGGTCCCGGCCGTCGTGCCGATGGATCGCGAGGCGGGCTCGCTCGACGTCGAGAAGCAGCATGCCCTCCGACCCGAAGATCCGGATGTCGAGCTGGAACATCTGTCCCTCCGGGATGTCTCCCGAGCCCGATAGCGCGCCGATCACGCCGTCCTCGAAGCGGACCGTCAGGGCGTCGTACATCTCCACGCGGGACTCGGCGTTCGTCATCATGGCGAAGACCTCGCGGGGCATCAGTCCCGTGAGCCAGGACAGCAGGCCCAGGCTGTGGGACATCTGCGCATGGCCGTAACCGCCGTCGGCGACTACGGGGTCGGCCCAGGTGGCCGGATCGGGCGCGAAGAGACCGCCGCCGTTGGCCTCGTGGTCGAAGTCCAGTCCCTGGAGCAGGCCCCGTATGGGCGAGGCCATGTGGCAGAGCACGGACTCTATCTTTCCCACGGCTCCGTCGTCGAGCTGCCGCTTGGCCGCCTGGATGTAGGGTTTATGGTGCCACCCGTAAGGGACGAGCAGGTGGAGACCCTTCTCGTCGGCCAGCCGGACCAGTTCCCTGGCGTCGGCGCTCTTCGTGCACATGGGCTTTTCGACCATGACGTGCAGACCCCGTTCCAGGGCCGCGCCGGCGTGCTCGAAATGGAGGGTGTGAGGACTGGCCACGACCACGCCGTCCAGTTCGACTTCGTCCAGCATGCGGCGATAGTCTTCCGTCCCGTACGGCACGCCGAAAGTCTCCTGCACCTGTCGCAATTCGGCCGCCCCGAGCCGGCAGACCGCCGCCAGTTCCACATCCCCCGTCTCGTCGGCCCGTTTCCTGAGCACAGGCAGGTGGTTTGCCGTCGCCCACCACCCGGTGCCTATGAATCCTATGCGCGCTTTATTCATAGTAAAATCCTCGTTGCATTAAGCCGAACGCGTGCCTAGGTATACGCCTTCGCATCAAGCCGAACGCGTGCCCCGGAATACGCCGCCCGTCGTGGCGTCCACGATCCAGACTTCATTCTGCCAGAGGGTAAACCCGTGGGGTTCCGGACCCTCCACGTCCAGCCGGTCCAACTGTTCGCCCGTATCGGGGTCGTACAGGAATATCGCCCGGTGATTGGTCTCCACGCACCAGAGCCTTCCGTTCTCCCAGGCGATGCCGTGGGGCCGGTCTCCGGGTGCCGGGAAGGATTGCAGCACGGTCCAGTTGTCGGGATCCATGCGGTATATTGTGGCGTCGGGGGGCGATGACATCCACAGTTCCCCGTCCCGCCATTCCAGGCCGTGGGCGCCGGTTTCCTCCGCACCCGGCGTGGCGTAGCGCTCCAGCGTCCTGCCCGATCCGGGATCGATCTTCAGGGTCTCGCAACTGTACGTGGACGACACCCAGAGATGGGTGCCGCTGTGGGTGATCCCGCTGCCCCGGTCGGAGTCGCTGTCGAAGATCCGAAGCGTCGCGCCGTCGCGGTAGTCGTGGCAGCTGATCCGGTTGTCTCCCTGGTCCAGTATCCAGAGTCCCTCTGTGGCGGCCTGCAGCCCGTTGGGATGGGGACCGGGCGCATCAAAGACATGGCTGAGCGTGAGTCTCATTCAACAGCCTTTCTGCCATCGGCACTTCTGTGAAGGGAATCCGGCGAGGAATACCATCCCAAAATGCACCTGGCCTCGGGGGCCTGTCAAGGTACAAAGGAAGCGCCGGAACGGGAGATCCATATGCCCGTCAAGGCACGATGACCCAATATGGCACAATGGAAAGAAAAGATTTGACATCTTCACATGATTTCTATATTTTTAGAAATATGGAAATAATTAACACGATATTCGCCGCCGCGGACCTTGAAGCCGAAGAGAAACACGCCGAAGCCTTCAAAGCGCTGAGCCACAAGACACGCCTGGCCATCTTCTATCATCTCGTGAGGAAAGGTGAAGCGGGGGATACCGTCGGGAACCTGCAGGAGGAGATCGGCGTGCCGTGGGCGACCCTGTCCCACCACCTGGACATTCTGCGCCGGGCGGACCTGCTGGCGTCCCGCCGCGAAGAGCGGTACATCTATTACCGGGTACGGCCCGAACAGGTGGGCGACCTGGTCCGCCTGCTCACGGCCTGCTGTTGAATCATCCGTCATTTCATATGGAACCGGTTCATCCGGAAGGACCCTGTGCAGTCCCTATACCGTATTAAGGAGGAAGCCATGTCAGCATATCCCAAGATCCACCTGTCCTTTCCCGTCGGAGACCTGGATCAAAGCGTTGCGTTCTACAAGCGGTTCTTTGGCGAGGGTCCGGTGAAGACCAGGCCCGGTTACGTCAAGTTTCTTCCGTCCATGGCGCCGCTGAACCTGGCCCTGTATACGGGCCCGAAAGCCGCGGGCGACGCCACGAACCACTTCGGAATAGAGGTCCGGGACCACGCGTCCGTCATGCAGCATCTCAGGAGGATCAAGGTGTCCGGGCTGGACACCAGGGAGGAAATGGACGTCGACTGCTGCCACGCCAACCAGGACAAGTTCTGGGTGAAGGACCCGGACGGCCGGGAATGGGAGATCTACGTATTGAACCGGGATATCGACGAACCCGGGGCGCGAGGTGAAGAGGCCTGCTGCGCGGTGCAGGAAACCGGCGAGGTGTCCGGGCAGGCACGTTCGTCCGATATGCCGGCCTGCTGCGGCTAGCACGGGGCAGGGCACGTTCGTCGGAATTCCCGGCTGCTGCGGCCGGCGTATTCCCGCCGGTCAAATATGTTTGCTGAACAGGAGCGAACCATGAAACCAGATACGCTGCTGGTCCACGCGGGAGGAGGAGTGGAACCCGATTCGGGCGCCATCGCGCCCTCCATTCATATCTCGACCACCTTCGAGCACACGCCGGAAGGGGAGGCGACGCACGACCACGTCTACGTCCGGATGGGCAACCCGACCCAGGACCGGCTGGAAGAGGCCCTCGCAGCCATCGAGGATGGGCAGTCTTCGCTTGTCTACGCATCGGGCATGGCGGCCGTAACGGGCTGCGTGCAGACGCTCGCTCCGGGCGCCCACGTGCTGATGCACACAGACGTCTACAGCGTTACCCGCGCGATCGGCAAGGAACTCCTGCCGAACTGGAACATCGAGGTGAGCGACGTGGACATGACCGACCTCGACGCGGTCCGGCATGCCGTGCGGCCCGATACGGAACTGCTCTGGGCGGAGACCCCTTCGAATCCCGCCATGGACGTCATCGACATCGCCGCGGTGGCTGATATCGCGCACGATGCCGGCGCCCTGCTGGCCGTTGACAACACCTTCGCAACGCCGGTGGTGCAGCGGCCCCTGCAGCACGGCGCCGATATCGCCATGCATTCCATGACCAAGTACCTGGGCGGGCACAGCGACGTGCAGGGCGGCGCGCTCGTGTTTCGGGATGACGGAGACCGGGTCGAACGGGCCCGGCGCGTGCGGACGATCACGGGCGGGGTGCTGTCCCCGTTCAACGCCTGGCTGGTCCTGCGGGGGCTGCGGTCCCTGGGATGCCGCATGGCGCGCCACGTCGCCAACGCCGAGGCGATTGCCGTAGCGCTGGCCGGCCATCCGGGGATCGAAGGTGTCGACTACCCCGGCCTGCCCGATCACCCCGGACACGCCGTCGCGACGCGGCAGATGGATGGGTATGGCGGCATGTTGTCTCTGCGGATCAAGGGCACGCGGGAGGACGCGCTGAGGGTCGTAAGCCGGGTCGGGCTGATGCGGAACGCCACGAGCCTGGGCGGGGTGGAAAGCCTGATCGAACACCGGCAGTCCATCGAGGGACCCGGTTCGGTCACGGCCCCGAACCTGCTTCGCCTTTCCACCGGACTGGAAGCGGCCGAGGACCTCATCGATGACCTGGTGCAGGCGCTGGGATGAGGCGGCGCCCGGTCGCCGGAGATCGCGGCGTTTATTCGTCAGGCTGGCAGCTTCCGCACGGGGCGTATTCCGCCGCCGCCTTGTCGATGGCAATGGCCTTGGTATTGCCGTTCAGGAAACGGCAGTCGGACCGGTGGTACTTCGAGCCTCCGTCGGTGATGTAGACGATAGGCACGTCCATATCCTGCTCGGACTTCGAGGGCCAGAATCTGTTGTTGACGGTCAGTTCAATGCCCTTGTCGAGCAGTTCTTCGACCATCGCCCGGATCAGTCTGCGTTTCCGCCAGGTGAAGGCGGTGACCGCCGCCGTAGCGGCCAAGGCAAAGATAAGTCTCAGCATGGTATTCCTTTTCCTCGGTATCACTGGATTCAATGAACGACGATATCAACGCATGGCGTACGGGGAACATGGCATCGACGCCACGAAACACCACGTTGCCAGTAAAGATGCCAATATAATGAAAAAGACTCCGGGAGACAAGCAGGGAATGCACCCGGAGGGGCCGGTCCCGCCTTCTCCGGAGTCTTGACACGCGGATACCCACCCCCTATTATAAGTCGTTCCGATACGCCCGCATCGGGATAAGGACTATCGGGTATTCTCGTTAAGGAATCCAACGACACACTGGAGTGATCATGTCAAAGATCAGACTGGGACTGGTGGGTTGCGGCGGCATGGGGCACCGGCACCTCTACGGCCTGGCCGAACTGCACCGCGCCGGGCTCTGCCGGTTCGAACCCGTGGTGGCCTGCGATCCCCGCCAGGAGAACGCCGAATCCCTCGCCGGACACGTTGAAGACCACTTCGGCATCCGTCCCGCGGTGGTCGCGAGCCTCGACGAGGTGGACGCCGGCGACCTGCAGGCCGTCGACATCTGCACCGATCCGCGTTTCCACCACACGGTATGCGCCGAAGCGGCGTCGCGGGGATGGGACGTGATGACCGAGAAGCCCATGGGGCTCACGGTGCGCGCCTGCCGCCTCATGCGCGAAGCCACGGACGGAGCCGGACGCATCCTTTCGGTGGCCGAGAACTACCGCCGCGATCCCGTCAACCGGCTCGCCAA
>JAJEHX010000002.1 GCA_022823465.1 Candidatus Latescibacterota bacterium | reverse complement strand
TCGTGCCAGCCCGGGTAGTAGTAATACTGGGCCGCCCGGTAGAATCCCATAAGGTAGTCGTGGTACGGGCCGATCCATTCGGTGGCGTCGATGACGCCGCGTTCCAGGTTGGTGTAGATCTCTCCAACGGGCGACAGAATGGCCGAACCGCCCGCCCGCTTGATCACGTCACCCCCCAGCCCGGGGATGCGCATTTTCAGTCCCTGCAGGTCGTCGGCGGTGTTGATTTCCTTCCTGAACCAGCCCCCCATCTGGAACCCGGTATTGCCTGCGGGCATGGGAATCAGGTTGAAGGGGGCGTAGATATCCTCCCACAACTTCAGGCCGCCGCCGCTGTAGAGCCAGGCCGTGACCTGCTGCGCGTTCATCCCGAAGGGCACCGACGAAAAGAACTGCGTGGCAGGGGCCTTGCCCGCCCAATAATACGCGGCGCCGTGTCCCATTTCCGCCACGCCCTGGCTCACTGCTTCGAATCCCTCCAGGGCTGGAATCAACTCACCGCCTGCGTACACCGTAATCTTCATCCTCCCCTCGGACATTTCCTCCACCCATTGGGCAAGCAGCCGTGCGCTTTCCTGTAGAATGGGCAGGTTCGGCGTCCAGGTGGTGACCATCTTCCATTCATAGGTCTTATCGGTGCGGATGGCGGGAGCGCCGCCTTCCTGTGCCGATCCGCATCCTGCCATCAACGCGGCTCCGCCGGCCAATCCGGCCGTCGATGCCGTCTTCAGGAATTCGCGCCTTTTGATCTTATCCATACCTTTTCCTCCATGGAACAGGTTAATATCGCATTCGGTCATCAATCCGGCGTCCTGCACCGTATAGCAGGTCCGGATTACTGGATTAATCGCTCCGTGCGGTAACTACATCGTATCGGCAAACAGACTGCTCACCGATTCTCCGTGGTGTATCCTGCGAATCGTCTCGGCCAAAAGCGACGCTACGGAAAGAATCACCATGTTGGGAAGACGCTTGTCTTCGCCAATGGGTACCGTGTTGGTGGTGACGATCTCGTCGATATGGGTACAGGCTTCGAACCGTTCGACAGCCCTTCCGCTGAAGATACCGTGCGTACAGGCGACAGACACGCGCTGCACGTCCCGCTCTTTCAATCGCTCGATCAGTTCGATGATGCTGCCGCCCGTCGCGACCTCATCGTCCATGATGATGGCGTTTTTGCCGGAAACGTCGCCCACGATCATGTCGATTACGACCTTCTCGTCCGAAATGCGGCGCTTGTTGCCCGCTGCCACCGGCAACATCAGTTGCCGTGCGAAATGAGCGGCGTTTTTGGCATTGCCCAGGTCCGGAGACACCACGACGGTATTGCTCAGGTCCCGCTGCTGAAAGTGTTGCGCCAGGACTTTGATCGCGTTCAGATGGTCCACCGGGATACTGAAAAAGCCATGGACCTGCGGTTGATGCATTTGCAGGGCGAGAATGCGGTTGGCGCCGGCTGTTCCCAGCAGGTCGGCTACCAGGCGTCCCGCAATGGATATTCGGGGCGCGTCCTTCTTGTCGGATCTCGAGTAGGAGTAATAGGGCAGCACGGCGGTAGTGCGTGCCGCTGACGCCCCCCGTGCGGCGTCCAGCATCAACAGCAGTTCCACCAGGTTTTCCTGCACAGGAGGTCCCAGGGGCTGGATGATATAGACATCACCTTCCCGGCAGTTCGCATTCAACTGGACCTGGAGGCAATCATTGCTGAATCGTGTCAGGGTGCTGGCTTTCAACGGTACGTTCAGATAGTGGCAGACCTCTTCCGACAGGGCAGGATGGGAAGAGCCGCTGAATACCACGATATTGTTCATGTATCCATCTCTGTACGCACGACCCGATTCAGCTCGAGGCGACCTGGAGCCATATTGCGGGAGCCACTGTAAATCAAGCCTTCCGGGCAATCCATGTCAAGTAGAATATACGCCCTTTCACGGCGAAGAAGCGATCACCACCAGGTGTCTGGACGCCGTCAGCCTGTTGAGTGTAGGCAACATCTGTTCTACGTATAGAATGTACGGACCGATGGGCAGCCTTCGTCCATGCTGGTCCGTTCCGTCCCAGGTAAACACGTGACGGCTGGCCACGGTAGTCTGATCGATGAGGGTCTTGAGGAAACGTCCGCTGATATCGAAAACCATTGCGTGGAGAATCCCGTGGGACGCTGGCAGATCGACCGTCACGAGACAGATGTCTTCGTGGTTGTCGCCATCCGGGGAGAATGGATTGTTGCTCACGTGCAGGGAAACGCCGTCCGGGATACGGGTGACGTACAGCGAGTTCCTCCGGCCCGGGGTGCTGCCTTCGAGGTCGGCGGAAGGCCCCCAGACCTGCGGATCGAAATCCGGGTTCACCAGTTCCGCCGAATAGCCCGCGTCCGGACTCGTCTCCTCGTCGTAGGCTCCCGCGTGGACTACGTTTCCATCGCCGTCCAGCAGCAGAACGCGGGCGCCGCTGTTGCGCAACCTCTCCCATCCGCCGTGGGGTTCGATCACCCGTCCGTCAAATGCGGGATAGGATGCCCGGAACTGGACTATATCATGCGCTATCACGAGATATCCATGGCTTTCGAGCGCGAGATTGCCATCGGATATGACGCGCGCCTTGTCCAGATGATCCAGCCGCAGGGACCATCCCGTAAGATCGACCTCATGACTCCCGCCGTTGTATAGCTCGATCCATTCGGACTGGTTGGCGCCGGGATTGTACATGATTTCGTTAATCAACACGTTGCCCATCGGCTCCTGTGTGGTGGGCGGCACCGCGGGCTCATTAGGACCGGCAGGCTCGGCGGGATCGGTCGGTCCCACCGGTTCTTCAGGCTCCGTGGGTTCTTCAGGATCGACGGGTTCCTCGGGTTCCTCCGGCTGCGCAGGCTCCTCCGGTTCCTCCGGCTCTACCGGTTCTTCAGGCTGCGTTGGTTCCTGCGGTTCAGCGGGTTCCTCGGGCTCTACCGGTCCTTCAGGTTCAACCGGCTCCTCGGGTTGCGTCGGCTCTACCGGTTCTTCAGGCTCCACAGGTTCCTCGGGTACCTCGGGCTCTGTGGGTTCTTCGGGCGTCCCCGGTTCCGTGGGCTCGGAAGGTTCTGATGGCTCCTCGGGTTCTTCCGGCTCCGGTAACGCGGGAGGATCACTCGCCACGCTGTTCCTGAACCCCGGAGTCGATCCATCCGGATGCATAGACGGTGAAAGGTTGGGTTCATCCGCGGGAATGTCGAATCTCATTCGCTCCCATGACACGCCGTTTCCACCTGCTGATTCGCTCCATTCAAACTGGTCGATCGGAATGCCGTCTTTCTCGATGTAGACTATATCCTTGCTGTTTCCGAGGCCATTGCCCAGCGTGCGGTCTCCTTTTATCGTCAGCATCAGGAGACGCACGGGATCACCGCCCGCAATGATCCGTTCTCCGTATGCGCCCTCATAATCCGGATCCACGACGAGCGCGTATGCGCCGGGTTCCAGGACAGTGCCCGCGCGACCGACATCATGCGGACCGGTAAAATCCGTGATCGTATCGTTTACGTCCCTGGGGTCGCCGAGTGACCAGCCGTCGAGATCTACCGGAACATCTCCCGCGTTGTGAAGTTCTACGAATTCTCCCCTGGATTCAGATACCGGATCGGACAGGACCTCGGTTATGACGATTTCCGAACCCGCGGCCCTGCCGGCGATGTAAAGGCATAGACCCGTGATGGCAAGGTGACGTTTTCGTATCATGATGATGCGGTCCTTTGTTGAATGGTGATGTGTGTGTTCGTCAGCCTTCAATATCTGTCTGACCCAATCAGTCGAAAAGTCGTCGTGCATCTCGTTTTGTATTGACATCATTGGACGCCATTGCGTTACATGCGATGGGCGATCCGCGATACCTGGCCGTCGGGAGATTCTCATGTCAGACCTGCGAAGAACCGCGCTCTACGAACGCCACCTGGATCTGGGCGCACGGCTGGTGCCTTTCGGCGGCTGGGAGATGCCGGTTCAGTACAAGGGGATACTGGCCGAACATCACGCGGTACGAGCGGACGCCGGCCTGTTCGATGTTTCCCATATGGGGCGGGTGGAGATCCACGGGCGGGACGCCGTGGCCTTCGTGAATCATATAACGGTAAATGATGTCGAACGGCTGAAGCCCTATCGGTCCCAGTATACCCTGGCGTGCAGAGAAAACGGCGGGGTCATCGATGATTTCCTGGTTTACCGCATGCCGGACCGGTTGCTGATCATTCCCAACGCGGGCAACAGAGAAAAGGACCTGGACTGGTTTCACAGGTCTGCAGCCGCCTTCGACGTCGAGATTCGGGACCTGAGCGAAGAGACCATGCTCGTCGCCCTGCAGGGCCCCGCCAGCGAGGCGATCCTGAACCCCCTGGCGGAAGCCGGACTGGAGACGCTCAGATTCCAGGGTTTCGTTGTAACGCGTATCGGCGGTATTGAAGCCAGGGTGTTCCGGACGGGATACACGGGAGAGGACGGCTTCGAAATCTGGTACCCGGCGGAGCAGGCGGCCGCGTTGTGGGATCTCCTGCTGGAATCCGGCGCTTCACGCGGTCTGGCGCCCTGCGGACTGGGGGCGCGGGACACCCTTCGGCTGGAGGCAGGACTCGCGCTGTATGGTCACGAGATCGATGAATCGATCAATCCGATCGAAGCCGGCCTGGGATGGACGGTCAAGCTGAAGAAACCGGAGTTTATCGGCCGGGACGCCCTCCTGGGTATCCGGCGCGACGGCGTGAAGCGGAAGCTGATCGGACTTAGATTGCTGGAACGGGGAATACCCCGGCAGGGATATGAGATCTTCCACGAGAGGGAGCCTGTCGGCCGGGTCGTCAGCGGAGCGATTTCACCCACGCTGGGCCACGGGATCGGGACGGGATTCGTGTCCATCGACCTGGCGGAACCCGGTACGGGTCTGGCGATCGGAATCAGAGGCAGGCATATCCCCGCTGAAGTAGTGAAACTGCCCTTCTATGCCGGCAGCAGAAAGTAGCGGCTTCAGGCCGTCCGCCATCCGTTTTTCTTCAGAAACGCCCATACTTCATCCGCGGCAGGGAGTCCTTCGGCCGCACCCGGCGTACCGATTTTGATGGCCGCCGCGGCACTGGCGAAGGCCGCCATTTCTTCCAGGGTCCCCCTGGCAAGGTAACTGTAAAGCAGGCCGCTTGCGAATGCGTCCCCCGCGCCCACCGCGGACCCGGCCCTGGCGTGAAAGGCAGGTTGCTCGACCATGCGATCTCCAGTAGCCAGCAGGCAGCCGCGGCCGCCCATCGTCACGGCTACGACTCCGATACCGGCCTCAAGCAGATTCCTGGCGGCGTCCTGGGGTGATGCCCGGCCGGTAAGCTGTTCCGCTTCCACATGGTTCGGGATAATGATATCCGTGTGCTTTAAGGCTTCATGCACACGGGATGCCAGCGCGGGATTCAGCCAGTACTTGCCCGGATCAAAGGCTACGGTCACGCCTGCCTCCCGTGCGACGGCCATCGCGTCGAGCATGTTCCGGCAGGTCGATTCGTCCTCGGTCAGTACATGGCCGGTAAGGTAGAGGATGCGCGCGGACCGGACAAAATCGTCCGCGAGGCAGCGGGCGGGTATGGCCCTGGGACCCGGACATACGTAGAATTCGTACTCGCCGTCCGGCGTCTCGAACATGCAGGCCAGCGAGGTCGCCTGTCCCGCCATGACGTGGAGATGGGACAGATCCACACCTGCGGTCCGCATGCGGTCCGCGAACTGAACACCAGGCGCGTCGTCGCCGATCGAGCCGGCAAAGGCCGCGCGGGCGCCGAGCCGGACAATGCCCAGGGCGACGTTGGCCGCCGCGCCGCCCGGTCCGACATGACAGGCGTCACCGACGACTCCGGTCTCCTCCGCACCTCCCGCGCTTCGGTCCGGATGGCGCGGTACCCGCATCCAGACGTCCAGGTTGGCGTCCCCTACGGACAGCACGTCCAGTTCACGCTTCATCGCTTCGCCTGGAAACCGATCACTCATCGCTTCACCTGGAAACCGGGCCGCAAGGCAAGGTGCGAATCCGCACTGTCATGGCGTGGTCCGATCCATGTGGTCACGGGAGTAGTTCCACACTGTGTACCGTGGGGCACCAGTGCTTCTCGATAAAGGAAACCACCAGGCGCGTGCCTTCTTCATGACTGACGTAGGGCGGCATCGCGGGATTGTACATGGTGTCGGTGAGATCGCGGACCAGCGCCACGGGAATGCCCCACCGGACCATCTGTTTTATGCCGAAGCTCCGGTGCAGCACGCACATGTTGGTATGCACGCCCATCATCAGCATGTTGCGGATTCCGTAGTGCTGGAAGCAGGCATAGATCCGCGCGCCGTTGTCGGACATCAGGTCTCTTTCCTGGTCGATCACGATGTCCGGATGCTGCCGGGACCAGGCGCTGAAGGTCTCCGTTTCGCCCGTATCCGCTCCCTCGTCGGATGCATCCACAGGGAGAGGAGGGTCCGGGAGCTCGAGATCCGGCGGCGTATCCGAGGACGGCACGGACTCGGCTCTTTTCAGCGCTGGCGTATCCCGATAGAAATCCAGCGTATCGGACGGGGCGTGTACAATCAGGACGCCGCGGGACCGGCAGGCGGCCGCGACTTCGTTCATCTGCGGGGTCAGCGCGTTAAGCCGCTCGACCGCGCCGCGGCACCAGTGGGAATCCCAGATGTCGCATAGTAAAAGCGCGGTACGCTTCGGTTCCCAGGCTGTCTCCGTCGTGACCGTGTTCCACAGGGCAAAGCCGTTGTCACGCACCAGTTCCTGGCGGCGCAGTTTCAGGTCAAGCCGGTTATCTGCCATGACATGATTCCTTTCTCGATCGAACTGCTGTGCGAATAACGAATCGGAGGTTGCGGTTCCGTCTCAAAGAAAATCCAGGTCGGCGCCAAGGTGGGCGGGAAGGACGTGTTCGGCGTACAATCTGCGCCACCCTCTTCCCGACGCGCGCGGAGGCACGTGTCCGGCCTTTCGCCGGGCCAGTTCCTCCGCCGGCACGCACAGGTCGAGCCGCCGGTTCTCCACGTCGAGTTCAATTACGTCGCCATCCCTGACGAGGGCCAGCGGGCCGCCCGCAGCCGCCTCGGGGCAACAGTGCAGTACGACCGTACCGTACGCCGTGCCGCTCATCCGCGCGTCGGAGACGCGCACCATGTCCACGACGCCCTTTTTTGCCAGGTAGGCCGGGATGGGCAGCGAACCGGCTTCGGGCATGCCCATGGCCACGGGACCGGCGTTTCGCATGACGAGCACGTGATCGGGAGTGAGTCCCAGTTTCGGGTCGTCGATCCGCGCCGCCACGTCGTCGGGCGACTCGAATACGGCGGCCGGCCCCCGGTGGCGTTGGCGGTCCAGCGCCGCCGCGGCCCGTTTGATCAGTGCGCCGTCCGGCGCCAGGGTGCCGCGCAGGACGACCAGCGCGCCGGGTGGACCGATGGGGTTTTCCAGGGTGCCTATGGTATCCTGCCATGTGGCCGGCGGAGGCGTGTCCTTCAGGATCGCTCCCAGTGACCTGCCATCCACATTCAAGGCGTTCAGATCCAGCCGGGGCTCCAGAGCCTTCCACAGCACGGGGAGACCGCCCGCCTTGTGAAAGTCCTCCATGTATCCCGTGCCCACGGGTTTGCAGTTCACCAGCACGGGCGTTTTTCGTGCCGCCTCATGGATGTCTTCCAGCGTGAGGGCGATCCCGGCGCGGCGGGCAATGGCGATGAGGTGGATCACGGCGTTGGTGGACCCGCCTAGCGCCGCAAGCACGGTGGCCGCGTTGTCGAAAGACGCCCTGGTGAGCAACTTGAGCGGTCCCTCTCCGCCTGTGGCCAGTTCGACGATGCGCCTGCCTGTCATTACCGCCTGCCGCAACCGGTCCCCCGATCCCGACAGGGGGGTTGCTCCACCGGGGAGCATCAGTCCCAGCGTCGCCGTGAGACAGGCCATGGTAGAGGCCGTTCCCATGACCATGCACGTTCCGCCCGTGGGGCACAGGGCCTGTTCTATTTCTCCGATCTCATCCCGGTCGAACTCGCCCGCCCGGTGCCGGAGCCAGTACCGGCGGCAATCTGTACAGGCGCCGAGGCGTTCGCCCTGCCAGCTACCCGTACGCATGGCGCCGGTCACCAGCGAGATCGCCGGCACGCCGGCCGAAACGGCGCCCATCAACTGGGCCGGCACGGTCTTGTCGCAGCCCCCCAACAGCACGACGCCGTCCATCGGCTGGGCCCGGATCATTTCCTCCGTATCCATGGCCAACAGGTTGCGAAAGAGCATGGAAGTGGGCGAAAGCAGCGTTTCGGCCAGTGAGATCGTGGGGAAGACCAGGGCGAGACCACCGGCCTGGGCGACCCCGCGTTTGACGCCTTCTACCAGCGCCGGCATATCCCGGTGGCACGTGTTGTAGTCCGAAGAAGTGTCCGCAATGCCGATGATCGGCCGGTCGAGGTCTTCGCCGTCATAGCCCGCGGAAGACAGAAACGCCCGCCTCATGTACCGGCTGAACTCCGTGTCGCCGTACCGGGTCAGGTTCCTGTCGATTCCAGGCGGACCGGACTGCCCGGTCAGCTCAGCATGGTCCATGGTTGCTCCAGATGGCGCATACGCCCTGTCGTAGCGGTTCCGCGCATGATTTCCCAATGCAGTTCCTCGCGGGATGCCGGGAGCCTGCGTTTTAGAAAGGCCAGTTCGGTTTCCGAGCGGCAGGCGGAACAGGCCAATATGTTCAACATGCGCCGGCGGTTTCCGCCGCCGAGGGCATTGTGCAAGGTCATCTGGTTGAACACGATGACGTCGCCGGGGCGGTTGTCCGGCACGACGCAGGGGACCTCTTCCATGCCGATGCCCCAGAGCGCATGGGTATCGAGATTACCCTGCCATCCCTGCCGGTGGGAACCCGGTACGAATCTCAGTGCTCCGGTATCCCGGGTCAGCGGATCGAGATACATCGCCCATTTGACCTGGACTACCGGGTCTCCGTGGCAGTCGGGATGCCACAGGCCGTCCCCGACGTACATCTCGCCGCCGCTGCCCAGGTAATTGTAGTCCTCCCCCAGAAGGCCGGTTAGCAGTCCGTCGACCTTCGGGCTGTCCAGCAGCGCGCACAGCCGTTCGCTGCGTTCGATGAATGGTCCCAGGCTCGAACGCCTGCTGCCGTCGTGTAAGACTCCGGCCCTGTCGAACACCCCTTCGAATTCATCGACGATCCACTGGACCTCCTCCCGCATGAGACCAGGAAGGGCGAGGTAGCCGAAGTCGTCGAAGAACCTCTTCTGCCCGGAGCTTAACACCATATTTTGTGTCTCTTCGCCTTTATGCGTCTCTTGGCCGTACCTGGCCGTCACGCCTCGATCTCGAGCCGTTTCCCAAAGTATTCTTCAAATAGCTGGACACGGTTGCGCGCTTCGGACAGTTCCACGGTAATGTCCCTGTCGTCGCGGGCAAGGACCTTCATACGTACTTTCTTATCTCCCGTCTCCAGACGTACGTCCGCGACGATCTGCGCCCGGCTTCGGTCCAGGTATTCGGACAACCGCAGCAACGAGGACAGACGGTACACCATGGCAAGGTCTTCCTTCTTCAACACGGCGTGGTACCGGGAGAAGTCCGGCTTCCCTCGTCGATGATTAAGGCACAGCCAGGCGATGATCACGATCTCGCGATGATCGAATCCGGGCAGGCCGGCATTCAGGATGACGTAGGCCGAGTGTTTGTGATGATCGTAATAATCGATCACTGTCCCAATGTCGTGCAACATGGCCGCGGCCCACAGATACTCCCGCTCCAGTGCTCCGTATCCGTGCGCCTCCTCGAGCTGATCGAACATGGAGAGCGCAAGATGGGCGACGTGCGCGGTATGGGGTCCTTCGTAACCATAAAGCCGGACCAGGTTCAGGATGGTGAACCGGCGCAGTTGGCCGATACTGTCCGGCCTCGAGGCCGGCTTGAACGCTTCTTCGAAGAACAACCCTTCGCGTAATCCCTGGCCGCTTACGATCAGCCGCCGGGCCCCGGTCTTCCGCATCACCCCCGCCACGATCATGGCGCCGGCGAGGATGATATCCTCCCGCTCGCTCTGCAAACCCGGGATACGCCGCACGCGCTCGGAAACGGGCGTAGCCGCGATGCGTTCGAGAAGTTTTTCAAGCCGGCGCCGTTTCAGTTCATAACCATGCACGAGTCCGAGCGGATACTTCCGGTCCATCCGGTCGATGCGGGCCAGGGCGCGGACGACGCCCCCGACACCGGCGATGGTTTCTGCTCCCCTGGTTTTAATCCAACCGATACCGTCCAGTACCTGATCAATATCCGCATCGAGCCGCTTCATCTGACCGGCAGTAACCTCTGAATCCGGAAGGTAGGCCTCGGTCGTCCGAACCGTACCAAAGGGCGTGGACGCGCCTTTCGTGAACGCGCCGTCCCGGATAAGGCCGATTTCCGCGCTACCGCCCCCAATGTCCAGGATGAGGCCATTGAAAACGCCCAGGCTGTTGATCACGCCCACGGTGCTGTAGAACGCTTCCTCCTCGCCGCTGAGCAGCCGGAACTGAAGCCCGGTAACGCGGCCGATTTCCTCGAGGAAGCGTGGGCCGTCCGCGGCGTCCCGCACGGCCGCGGTCGCGACGGGCAGTATCCGTTCAACGCCTTGCGCGTCGCAGAAAGACTTGAACATGCGGACCGCCTCCAGCGCACGGGTCCGCGCCCCGGAGCGAAGCTTGTTCCCCCTGGCAATCCCTTCTCCCAAACGGACCCGTCTGCTGACCTCGTCGGTTACCTTGAAGACCCGGTCACGGGTGTACTGGGCGATCATGAGCCGGGCGGTATTGGAACCCAGGTCGATTACGGCGACGCGGTGCTCGAGTGGTGCAAAGGAATACAAACCTACCTCAGACGACCCTGCTGGGCAGGGACCGGCCGGCGAGCCCCGCCCTGAGATTGTCCACCGTCAGGCGGGCCATCGCGTGGCGCGTGCGCGTGGTCGCGCTGCCCAGGTGCGGTGCGATGACCAGGTTGTCCAGCGTGAGCAGGGGGTGGTCCCTCGGCAGGGGTTCGGGTTCGGTGACGTCCAGCGCCGCCGCGGCGATCCGGCCGTTGCGCAGGGCGTCGCAGAGGGCATCGTGATCCACCACCCCGCCCCGGGCCAGGTTGATCAGGATGGCCGTCTTCTTCATGCGCTTCAGCGCGGCTTCGTCGATCAGTCCCCTGGTTTCGTCGGTGAGCGGGCAGTTCAAAGTGACGAAGTCCGATACCTCGAATAGTGCCGCCAGCGAGACGTACCGCGCCTGGTAAAGGTGATCATCGGGGGCCGGCTTGCGATTGTGATAGACGATCTCCATGTCGAATCCATTGGCTCTTTTGGCCACCTGCTTCCCGATGCTGCCCATGCCAATGATGCCGATGGTGCTTCCATGCACTTCGTATCCGTGCAGTATACTCGGGTCGTAATGAGTAAATTCGGGGCTTCGGGCGAACCGGTCGCCGACGACTACGCGCCGCGCCGCCGCCATCAGGAGGGTAAAGGTCATGTCCGCCGTGGCGCCGTCCAGCAGGTTCGGCGTATTGCCGACGGGTATTCCCCGCGCCCGGGCCGCCTCCGTGTCGATGTGATCGACGCCGACCCCGAAGTTGCTGATGACCCTCAGGTTCGGCATGCGGTCCATGATCTCCCCGTCCGTCGGGGGATGGCCATAGGTCAAGTAAGCGTCGATCAACCGCCACCGTTCATCCTTTTTCTCCAGATCGTCGAGCAGGTGAAATTCGTCCCCCGGCTCGAAAAGATCCAGCACGGCCGGCGGCAGGGGTACATCCAGCAAGATGCAACTGCCCATGGAGGTTCCTCTATCATGTAAACTGCGGGCTGACCGGGAGACTGTTCCGATCGATGTGACTAACTGACGCCCGATTCGTCTATGGCGAGGCTGCCGGCATCCCCGTCAAGCGTGGCCCGCACCCCCAGGGGCAGGGTCGCCTTATAGGTCCCGTGTCCTATGCCCAAACCGTAAATTACTGGTATTCCGAGCGGTTGGAGCCGGTCTATGAACACCTCTTCGATACTGAAATTGCCATAGGGGAACGAGGGGTTGTTCGGCGCGCTGCCGCATCCGGCGCATTCGCCGATTACGATTCCGGCAACGCGCTCCAGCCTGCCGGCCTGCAGCAACTGGGTCAGCATCCGGTCGATCCGGTGGGGTTCCTCGCCCACGTCCTCAAAAAACAGGATCGCGCCGTCGTACTCGAATTCGTACGGCGTGCCCACCGCGGCGGCAAGCAATGAAAGCGTGCCCCCGATCAGCGGTCCGCCGGCTTTTCCACCGCGGATGACCTGCACCGGGGGCAGGTCATCCGGATGTGCTATTGTTCCTATGGCAGCCGTGCCGCTGACCGCCTTCATGAAGGCATCCCGGTTGTACGGATGGAAATCGGGGCTCATATCGGACGAGACCATGGGGCCCCAGAAGGTGACCAGCCCGGTTTTCCGGTGTATGGCGCCGTGGAGTGCCGTGATGTCGCTGTACCCCACAAACACCTTGGGATGGGCGCGGACGGAATCGAAATCCATCCGCGGCAACATGCGGACGGACCCGTACCCGCCGCGGAGACACACGATCCCGTGGATTTCGGGATCGGCGAACATGCATTCGAGATCGGCCAGGCGGTCGGCGTCCCGGCCGGCCAGAAACCCGTGACGATCCGTCAGGTGCGGTGCGGTTACCGTACGGAATCCGAGGGCTTCGAGTGAATCGCGGCCGTTCTGCAGGGCACCGGGGAAGGCGGAATGACTGGCCGGTGCAGCGATCCCGATTGTATCGCCCTTTTTCAGAGCCGGCGGTTTCAATACGTCCATGCTTTATGAATATAGATTGGCTGGTATCGCCGTCAACCTCTTTGCCCGCGTGTTTCGGCGTGTGCGAATTCTATTGTCAACACCGGTTTCACCCGTATTTTGGGAGCGGAAAGTTTGAATAAAATGTTCCGGAATGTGTATACTTTCCCAATGCGCATTCGAACCCTGGGAAGCGCTGATTCGGGAGTCTGGAAACCATGAAACAGAAACCGTTTTCCCGTCGTTTTTTTCTGGCCAATACCGCGCGGGCAACCGGTGGCGTGATCACGCTTGGCGTGCTGTCCCGAACCGGCGCGCTCGCCGCCCAGGAAACGACGCCATTCGAACATGCCTGGCAGAACCTGGACGCCCGCCAGGGGCGCATCGTGGATGCCCTGGCCCGGATGATCATGCCCACCGATGAAAACGGGCCCGGCGCGGCGGAAGCCCGCGTAGCCGTCTATATCGACCAGGCCCTCGGCACGCACAGAGCCGAGTACAGGGAGTCATACGTTTCGGGTCTGGCCGCTTTCGACCAATATTGCCTGAATGCGCTGGAATCCGGTTTTCTGAATCTGGATACCCGGGGCAGGCGCAGGGCGCTCATGGGAATCGACCGGCCCAGATCCCCGCGGACCTGGCCGCAGGACGCCCCCATGGGCGGCCGCGACTTCCTCCGCATGGTGGTCACGCATACCATGGAGGGCATGTTCTGCGATCCGGCTTACGGCGGAAACTACCGGCAGGCCGGATGGAAGCTGATCCGTTTCCCAGGTCGGGCGCCTTTCGGCTACGATCCCCCCTTCAGCGAATTCGATATGACCATCCCGGAAATCGAGTATCCCGAATGGAAGCCTTACGACGGCCCCATGAAGAGCCGGATCATCGGCGAAGCGTAGTACCGGAGCAACCATGTCTCTACCCAATCCCAGCATACGACGCCCGGACGTCATCGTCATCGGTACCGGTGCGGCCGGCGCGGTCCTGGCGAAGGAACTGAGTACGCAGGGCCTGAAGGTGGTCGCCATGGAAATGGGCTCCTTCCAGAAGACGCGCCACTTCGACCAGGACGAGCTCATGGCTATGCATCCGGCCAGCAACAACCATGACCACCCCAACATCTATCGACACGACCAGCCCAATACGTACCGGCAGACGGACGGCGACCAGGCCGTGGAAGACCACGGGATCCACATGCAGAGCACGGTGGGGGGAAGCACGCTCCACTACACGGGCATATCCTGGCGGCTCCACGAGAACGATTTCAGAGAGCGAAGCCTCTTCGGCGACCTGGACGGCGCGGACGTACAGGACTGGCCCATCGACTACTGGGACCTCGAGCACTACTACGAAAAGGCCGAATACGAGATCGGCATTTCCGGGCTGGCCGGCGCCAATCCCTTCGATCCGCCGCGCCGCCGGCCCTATCCCATGCCGCCCGTGCCGCGGACCAGTTCTGGCGCCCTGGCCGACATGGCCGCCCAGAAGCTCGGCTGGCATTCCTACCCGGCGCCCCTGGCCATCAACTCGCGGGAATACGGCGGACGGCCGCCGGTGATGAACTGCGGTTTCTGTGAAAGCTACGTCTGCACCATCGGCGCGCGGTCCAGCATGCTGGTCACCATGATCCCCCGGGCGCTGAGGACGGGCAACTGCCAGATACGGGCCGATGCCTGCGTGCGGGAAATCGTGGTCGACGAGGACGGCAGGGCCGAGGGCGTCATCTACCTCGACAAGGACCTGCGCGAACACCGGCTGGAAGCCCGCGCGGTTATCGTGTGCTGCAACGGCGTCCATACCCCCCGCCTGCTGCTCATGTCCAAATCGAATCTCTTCCCGGACGGCCTGGCCAACAGTAGCGGCAAGGTGGGCAAGCACCTGATGTTCAATTACTACCAGTCAGCCCGCGGCTTCTTCGAAAAGGACCTCAACGAGTATAAGGGGGTCATGGATTCCCGGATCATACAGGATTTCTACGACCCGGATCCGGACAAGTACGGCTTCTTCGGCGGAGGCGTGCTCGAACCGCGGGGAGACGGCGAGACCATCTCCTTCGCCAACCTGAACATGCCGCGCCTTCGCAGGTGGGGCGCCCGCCGCAAGAAGTGGATCATGGACAACTACACCCGGTACATGGTCGCCCTTACCAGCATGCAGTCCATGTCCCAGGAATCCAACACGATCGACCTGGACCCCGACGTCAAGGACAAGTGGGGCCTGCCCGTACCGCGTGTGACCTATAACGTGCATCCGAACGAGCATAGACTCGGAGACTTCTTCCGGGACCGCGCCCGCGAATTGCTGGACGCCGCCGGGGCCCACGGGATTGTCGCCTCGCCGAATTTCGTTCCCCACGGCGACGCCCATCTCATGGGCACCTGCCGCATGGGCAACGATCCGGCGACTTCGGTGGTAAACAAGTTCAACCAGGCCCACGACGTGGACAACCTGTTCATCGTCGACGGTTCGTCCTTCGTCACCAGCGGCAAGAGCAATCCGACGCTGACGATTCAGGCGCTGGCGTTTCGTTGCGCCGATTACATCATCACCCAGATGGCGAGGCTGAATATCAGGTAACGGCTCTTCTCCATCATAGAAATAGAAATCGCACGCAACCATAAATCGGAGGTTCAAATCATGGGTTTCGGGAGTGTACTGAAGAATGGATTTACGCGGCGGCGGTTCATGAAAGGCGCTCTGCTGGGCACCGGCGCCGTGGCCACCGGATCGGCCTGGGAAATCGCGCAGGCCATGGCGACCGGCAAGAAGGCCAGCGACGTCCGCGGTTACGGTGTCGACCCGGGCTTTGTCAATATCGGCGCCAACGAGAATCCCCTTGGCGCTTCCCCCCGTGCCCTCGCGGCCATTGCCGAGAACCTGCACAAGATCAACCGGTACGACTTCGGGGTGGACCTGCCCGTCCGCCTTAACCAGATGCACGGCGTCCCGGGCGTCGAGGATTTCAAGCTGGATTTCGGCGACATGCGGTCCTTCATGCGTTTCAGGGAAATGAACCGGGTCATGGTCACGCCCGGGTCGGGCCCCATCCTGCAGGCGCTGGCCGTCATGGCGGCAGGCAACGGCGGAGAGTGTATCGAGGCCATTCCCGGGTACGGCCAGGTTTCCCGCGCTTTTCAGAGTTTCCAGATGGCGGGAAAGGACGTCAAGGTCGTCCGCGTGCCGACGACAGGTGATTTCGTTCACGACCTGGAAGCCATGAAGGCCGCCATTACGCCAAAAACGACGCTCATCACCATCACGAACCCCAACAATCCCACCGGTACGGTCGTCCCCTACGAGGAACTCGCGGCTTTCGTGGACGCCGTGCCTCCCCACGCAACCCTGCTCATCGACGAGGCCTACATCCACTTCGTCCGCGATCCCAGTTACCAGGACGCCGTAAGCCTTGCTCTCGAGCGGGAGAACGTGGTCGTCGCCCGCACCTTTTCCAAGATTTTCGGACTGGCCGGCATGCGTATCGGGTATGCGGTCGCAAGCCAGCGCATGATGGATATGCTGATGCTTACCCAGGGATTCTTCGGCGGCGGGCTGAGCACGCTGGGGATGCACGCGGCCCTTGCCGCCATGGACGACCACGAATTCGTCGCCCGCACGAAGCAGGTCGTCAACGACGGCAAGGACTATCTGTCCGGCGAGTTCGACCGGCTTGGGCTGGCGTATACGCCGAGCGACGGCAATTTCATGATCGTCGACGTGAAGCGGAACAGCGGCCGGATGGCCATGGAACTCCGCAAGCGCGGCGTGATGGTTCGCTCCGGGTCCGGCTATCGGACCAGGGAGATCAACCTGCTTGGAAACCACCTGAGGGTGACCGTCGGCAAGCCCGATGAACTCGAGGTCTTCGTGAACGAGTTGGAAGATATCCTCGGAGGCCCGAATCAGGGTTAGTCAACCGACGTTTTCGTAACAAGCAAGACCAAGCCCCCGGTGGTCCGTACTGCCGGGGGCTTTGCCTATTTATGGGATCGACCGGGAATGAATCCAGGGCGTGTGCGATTTCGTGTTCAATTCGTCAGTGTTGACGACCACAGGAGAACGAGGGCATGACATCAGACGAAGGGAAAACCAGGCGAGTCCACAGAAACAGTGAATCGGTGACACGCACTGCCGAAATCGTTCGGCAGACGCTGTATCAAAATAAGTATACCATCGTCGCCGTGGTTATCATGATGCTCACGGGTTCAGGCGTCATGCTGGTCCAGCCCCTGTTCTTCAAAATGCTGTTTGACACGGCGATCCCCGAGCAGGACACCGGACTGCTATGGTGGCTGCTGGCGGGGATGGTGGTGACGCCTCTGGCGGCAATCGGGATTTCCTACTTTCAGGGCCATCTACGCGTACGAATCGGAGCCTCTGTGGCCCTTGCCCTGCGCAAGGCGGTCGTGAATCACTTGCTGCACGTCAGGCTGGATGCACTGGATAAGATTCCCAAAGGAGATATTGTCTACCGCATAACGCGGGATGGCGGCAAGATCGGTGAGATGTACATCGCGCAGGAACTGCTCCCCGTGTTTTCGAGCTCTATCGTACTGGCCGGCGCACTGGTCATGATGTTTTTGTTAAATGTCGAACTGGCGGCCCTATTCTGCGTCGCGTTGCCGGCGACCTATCTCATTACGCGCTATCTGACCCGCTACTCCAAGGAGTTAGACCGCCGTTCGCATGAGCAGATCAAGATCGCGGAGAGCTTTCTTTATGAGGTGGTCAGCGCGTTTCGGACGATTCGCCTGTTCACCGGGGAGGAACATGCCAAGATGGGATGGGCTCGCCAAACGGGCAGGTACACCCGTCTGAAGATACGAGGCGCGGCCCTACACGATATCATGCTCACTTTTCCGAATGAGGTGATCAACGGCCTGGTACTCGGCGTGCTGCTGGGATTCGGCGCTTTCCAGGCCATGGACAACGAAATCACCATTGGAGGTCTCGTGGCCATCATGGCCTATGCGCCGAGAGCCTATGCCGCACTGCGGTCCATACTCACAACCTATACCGGCACGCGGCTCATCGACGTTTCTGTGCAGAGCCTGAACGACCTGTTCGATCTACCGGTGGAAGGCGGATTCGGCAGGGGCCTGGCGCCTCAACGGGTCAGCGTCGAACCGCCGGATATCGAATTCTCAGGCGTGCATTTCAAATACGATCGGGGATACGAGGTGAAAGATCTGTCGTTGAAGATTAACGGTGGTGAGTTCGTCGGCATCGTAGGACCCAGCGGCGGGGGAAAGACCACGATTATCGATCTGCTGACCCGTTTGCAGGAACCTGAAAGCGGCCGGATCAGCATAGGTGGAACGGACATTCTTCAAATGCAGTTGGAGTCGCTCAGGTCGCGCGTCGCGGTCGTGCCCCAGGATGTGTTCATCTGGAACGCGTCCTTCGCGGACAACATCGCTTACCCGGAGACGGACTACGAAATGGAGGAGGTGGAGCGGATCGCGCGTCTCTCCGCTTTGCACGAATTCATACAGAAACAGCCGGAGGGCTATGATACTGTTGCCGGAGAGGACGGAACCGCGCTATCGGGCGGTGAGAAACAGCGCATCGCGCTGGCTCGGGCCTTCATGCGTGACCGTTCGAGGATTCTGATTCTCGACGAGGCCACTTCCGCCCTGGACGCCCTGGCCGAAGAGAAGATCAGGACGGCCGTTGAAGAGGCACGAACCGGACGTACCACCATCGTCATTGCCCATCGCCTGTCCACGATTCGCCATGCCGACCGTATCCTGGTCGTCGAAGGAGGAAAGCTGGTCGAATCGGGCACGCCGCGAGAACTCGTTAAACGTGGCGGCATCTTCGCCAGCATGTACGAGGCCCAGTCGCTGGACTTCGAGTAGCGCTTACCTGTAACTGACCGTCCAGGATTCCCGTCCGGATACCTGGTTTGGATAAACAGGCTACAGATCCGGACTTTCCAGAAACACCGTCACGCCCATATCAACGTACTTCTGCCGCATGCTCGCCGGGTGGTTCCGGAAACACACCCGCGTATCCGAACCGGCGAGCTGTTCGACCACGTGACGCACACAGTCATCCACATTTCGAAAGGGATGGTGCGGGTGCGCTTCGATACTATACATCAGATCGTTCGGACCGAAGGACAGGCAGTCCACGCCCGCTTTGGCCAGCCTCCGGGCGCCGGTCACCGAGGGAATCGATTCGAGCTGTATCATCAGCACGCCGTAGTCGTTCCACCAGGCGGCGTACTGCAGCCGGTCCCCTCCGACTTCGCCCACTTTGCGCCGCGCTCCGCCTCCCCAGCTCCGCATGCCCTTCTGCGGGTAGTAGAAGAAGTTGACCGCCTCATCGACAGTTGACTCCGTCTCGACCTGGGGCACTTCGATCCCGGCGGGTCCAAGATCGAGCAGGTTGCCGACCAGGTAACTGTGGTACGTATGCTTGATACGAAACATGACGTCGGCGTCCAACGTATCGGCCCTGTCGCAGAACGCGACTAGCTGGTCCTCGCTGAAGGCGCTGTGCTGCCCATCGACCCACAGAAAATCGAACTTCCCGGATTCAACTACCTTTTTCAACTGATCCTCGGTATGGGTCATGCCCACATTGGCGCCGATGACCTGTTCCCCTGCGCCAATACGCTGTTTCAGGTTGCGCGCTGCCATGCCAGTGCTCCTCTTCCGGGTTGAATATCGTGAATATCGTTATGGATGTCAGATAAGGTAACAGGACCATGCCTGTCGAACCGGACGCAGGTCGCCCCGTGTCCGGTGATCTCGATTATAATGCGTGATGATCGTTTCCGTTAGACCAATCTGGCCGTATTGACGGAAATGCCGCTATTTTCAAATTGCAGTGACACCTGCTGAGTTTATCTTAAAACTACACAACTACCCGCGTTCAGACCGGACAGGGCCTGCAGACTATTCCGGAGTATCAGCAGTCGGAGGGAAACGCATGTACCTGCATGATGTCGTCAATTGGACCGATTTCAACGACGAAACGCTCAGTTTCTATCGGGCCATCAGCGTGGATATGATCCAGCTGGATCTCCGGACCGGGGGCAGGATCGAAGCGGAACGGCACGTGAGGGCGGGTAAGGACAGTACGGAGCTTTTCGAACAGGCCAGGGAAAAGACCGAGTCCCACGGGCTGAAGCTGCAGACCGTCTTCATGCCGGTCCTGGAAGGGATCACGCTGGCCACGGAGGACCGGGACGGGGAGATGGCGGCCTTTGTCCGGCTCATCGAGTGCATAGGCAAGGCGGGCATACCAACGCTGGCCTGGAATTTCAAGCCCATGGGCAACTTTCGCACTACTTCCGACATCGGCCGTGGCGGCGCGGTGTACAGCACGTTCGATTATGCCGAATTCGACCGGAACCGTCCCCAGCCCCACGAGCCGCCCGTCTCCGGATCGGTGATGTGGAACAACATGGTCGCCTTCATGAGCACCGCGGTCCCGGCGGCCGAAAAAGCCGGGGTCAACCTGGCGCTCCACCCCGACGATCCCCCCATACCGGAGCCGCTGGGCGGCGTCGCACAGATCTGTTCCACGGTGGAGCAGTTCCGGCGCATCTTCGACGCGGTGCCCAGCGATCGTCACCGGATGCTATTCTGCCAGGGCTGCATGACCGAACTGGCGGGACCGCAGGGCGTCTACGACATCATCGCAGAGATGGCCTCCCGGAACAGGATCGCCCTCGTCCATTTCCGAAATGTCCGGGGTCAGTTGCCGAGATTTGCCGAGGTATTTATCGACGAAGGCGAGGTGGACATGCGCCGTGCCATGGAAACCTACAGGGATAACGGATACAGCGGGCCCTTCGGCATGGATCACACGCCGGGCTTTCCTCAAGCCACGGCCGGACCGGCCGGCCGCGCCTACGCGAACGGCTACATCCGGGCGATGATCCAGACGGTCTACGGGAGATAGGGAGGCGTCCTGGAATCATCCGCTTCACGTTTATCATCGACAACAGGGAGCTAAGCCGAGCATGCGAATCACCCATTTTGAAATCCTGCGCGTTCCGCCAAGCTGGGTATGGCTGAAAATCCATACGGACACCGAGCTCTTCGGCTGGGGCGAACCCTACCTGGAAAACCATCCGGAGAGCGTCATCGCCGAGGTGAGGCGCCTGGAGCCGTTGCTCGTCGGAAAAGATCCCTGCAGGGTCGAGTCACTCTGGCATACCATGTACGAAGGCGGCTCGGGATACGTCGGCGGACCGGTGAAGATGAGCGCGATAAGCGGGATCGACATGGCGCTCTGGGACCTTGCCGGCAAAGCCGCGGGGCTGCCGATCCACCGCATGCTCGGCGGGGCCTGCCGTGACCGGATACGCATGTACCGCGCGGTAGGCGGCCAGCTTCCCTGGTGCGTGGAGCCGGGACAGCCTTATAACGAGGGCTGGTCTCCGGAATACGACCTGGCGGAACTGGATTTCCCCAGGGCCCACGAGGAGGCGGCCCGGGTCATCATTCATGAATGGGGCTTCCGGTGCATGAAACTGCACGTGGGCATGGGTACCGGATTGGAGCCTACTTATGAAGTGGATCGCATCGCGGAAGCTTTTGCCGCCGTGCGGAAGGGTGCCGGTCCCGAAGTCGAAGTGGCCGTGGACATCCACAATCCCCACCCCGTGATGGCGAAACAGATGATTTCGGCACTGACGCCGCACCGTCCCCTGTTCATCGAGGAACCCATGCCCGTGGAGCGGGTCGACGTGCTCGCGGACATCGCGCGCAACAGCGAGATCCCCATCGCGGCGGGGGAACGGTGGATGGGCAAGTGGATCTTCTACGACGCGCTACGCAAGAACGCCCTCTCCGTGATGCAACCGGACCTGTGCCACGCCGGAGGCATCACCGAGTGCCACAAGATCGCGGTGATGGGCGAGAGCGCCTACGCGAAACTCGCCCTGCACTGCCCGTTGAGTCCGCTGGCCCTGGCCGCGTCCATACAGATCGATGCCTGCGCGTCGAACTTCCTGGTCCAGGAACACAACGAAGTGAATTGCCGGCGCGAGGATGGGCGGACGTTCATCGGCAAGGGCTATTTCGCCGAGCCTTTCGTACTGGACGAAGACGGATGCGTGGCGGTGCCCCAGGGGCCGGGACTCGGTATCGACATCGATCTGGAAGGTTTTGAGCAGATCATGGCCCGGCCGTGGCGGGAAGTGCGGGGCTGAACCCGGATCGGCGCTTCAATATCGCATCGCCGATCGTCGGACCGTGCCACCACTGGTTCTATACGCGCACCCTCGCCCACCGCGCGGTTAGCATGGCATCATCTCCCGCATAATAGACGACGAACACCTCGTCGTCCGGGCGGTCCGGTAATCGCACCATGCGGGGATGGCCAAAGCGCCATCGCTCCATGTCGCCCCACAGTTCGGACTGCGTACGGCTGCCGCGTGCCCCCGGCTCCGTGCCGGCGGTGCTGTCGTAGACCAGGAGATCCTGTCTACGGTCCCAGCTATTGCCGAAATCTTCGCTGATGGAAAACACGATGCCCGGAGGGTCCCGGCGGCGTGGATAAGCGGCCAGCAACCGGTCTCCGCCGAGAGCAAGGGGCTGGCAGTGCTGACCGGGCAGTCCGGTACTGCGCGGGATCGTCCATGACCTTCCATCAGGCGTCCCGTAGGCAATATGGATGTCGATGTCGACGCCCGCGTTGAAATCGTGGGTCCAGAACGTGGTGGCCAGGCGGCCGTCACCGGGATGGATGGCCAGCCGCTGGTCCCAGTAGGCCAGCGCGTTCTCCGGATGTCGGGCCACGGTGATGAACTCCGGCCACGTCAGGCCCTCGTCCCGGGAGAAGCGCATATGAGCCGCAGGCCGCCCCGGCGACGGATCCGCGTATTCCTTCCACTGTTCGTAGGGCTGTGCCAGGATACCGTCGTCCAACCGGATGACGGCGTGCGAACAGGGCGAAGCGGCGAGGTGGGGCGTCGTGTCCATGCGGCGAGGGGTACCCCACGTGCGGCCGCTGTCCTCCGAATCGACGTGCATGATGCGCATGGGCAGCAGGCCCTGCGTTTTCGGGTGGATGAAGGGCAGTTCCGGGTCCGAGCGGTCGACCCATAGGGCTGTGGCCGTGAGTTTCCCGGGTGCAGTTTCCGTACTGGTCAGTCCCTTGACTTCGCCCGGGGTTCCGTCCCATGATCCCTTCCCGTAACCATCGTAGCGAAGGCTCCAGGTGCGTCCCGTATCAACGGTAGCCCAGATGCAGGCGTGACCGTCCACCGAATCGCGCGCGGATCCCCACCGGCCCGAAACGAGGATCGTTCCGTCATGGAGCCGGTTGATGGTGGTGAAGGCGCAGTTCCTGCGGTGATCCGGGATGGCATGGCCGTCTCCGATCACGCCGGAATCAACGATTCGCAAACGAAGCTCCAAAAACGTAACACCAACTTGGGCAGTGTGTTACAAGTTTTAATTCCAGTGATCGATCAGTGCGGATTCATCGTACGAAACGACCTTGCAAGCGACATCCGCGGCACGGAACATCTCCCACTGCCTCTCGGCTGTGCCCGCCGTGTAATATGCGGTGACCAACCGGCCGTCTTCGAGGCGGGCGGTGGAGGGATAGCCGATGTCGGCACCGGGCAGGGAGTCGTCCAGCACCAGCCTGCGGTCATCCCAGGTCATCCCGCCGTCCCGGCTGATCAGTCCCTCTACGCCAAAGGGCGGGTGCCGGCGCCCGAAGAGCAGCAGCAGCCAGCCGTTCGACAATAGGGTGAGGTCGGGTGGATGCTCCTTCGCGTCGGTGACCCGTCCGATCCCGCGCCAGGTGTACCCGCCGTCCTCCGATACGCAGGCGTAGAGCGCCTGTTCGGCGCGGTCCTCGGAACGGGCGACGAACAGCCAGCGGCCGTCTGGGAGAATGGCGACGTCCGATTCATTCAATCCCAGCGCCACCAGGGTCGGATCGCCCCAGGACCGGCCGTTGTCGGCCGAACGGAGAATATAAGTCGGCGTCGACGCGGGGCCGACCCGGACAGTGCCCTCCCCCGGCTCGCAGCACGGCGAGCCGCCGTAGATCAGCATGTGCATGACGCCGCCGGAGGTGAACATCTTTCCAAAGGGCGACGCCCCGTTGATCGGTGTGTAATCGATGAGCTCGTCGCCGGTCCAGGAATGGCCGCCGTCCGCGGAGTATACGACCCGGGTGTCGGCCCGGCCCAATTCGGGTTTCCACGCGCCTTCGTCATCGTAGGAGCCCTGCCAATGGTAGGCCAGCACGAGCGTGCCGTCCGGCGCCAGGCCCAGCGCGGGGTTGCGGTCGTCCCTCTCGCTGTCGGCCACGGTCGCCGGCGCGGACCAGGTCAGGCCTCCGTCCAGCGAGCGTCCCGCGGAAAGACGGCCGCCCAGCCCCATGTGCGCGGCGCCGCACCGGTACATAATGAGCAGTTCACTGCCGCCCAGGCAGGTGATGACCGGGAAATAACCCGCTCCCGCCAACGCATCGACCGAACGGGTGCCGGGGATCAGACGTACATCCAGTTTTTCGAGCATGGGATGACTGTGTCCTTTGTGGGGTCTGCGGGATTAAAGTGGATTGGATCGACGGTAATTCCTGATGCGCCACATGTCAAGGAGATAGAACCCCGAGTTACGCATGCTGTTACAGAATCGGGACGTCTTCAGGTTTGCGCAAATCCGGCACGGAACAACCCCACTGGCCGTGGAGGATTTAATACTTGACATAAAAGTCAGGTTTGCTATATTCAGGAAGGCAAATTGGTCGAAAAAGGAGATGATGGCATGAAAGTGACTGCCCAGGAAGAATATGGACTCCGGTGTATTCTGCAACTGGCGCGACACCATTCCCGAGACCCGGTTACAGGCCGCCAGATCGCCGAATCGGAGGGCATTTCCCTGGACTATGTCTCGAAGCTGCTGATGATCCTGCGGCGGGCGGAACTGGTCCGAAGCGTACGGGGAATCAGGGGCGGCTATGCGCTGGCAAAGGAGCCGGAAAACATAACGCTGGGCGAGGTCATGCGCGCCCTGAGTTCGGAAGACGGAGTCGTGCTCACCAGCCCGGACAGCCACATGTGCGATCATTTCTCCGGCCATCTGGAGGCGTGCACTCACCTGAACGCATGCGCCATCCGGCCCGTCTGGACAGTCCTGGCCCGATACCTGTCCGGCGTGCTCGACCACATATCTCTCGTGGAACTGCTGCAGACGGAACACCAGGTGCTCGAGGTGGTGGAGCAGGTTTCCCAGGATACCATGCGGGACCAGACGATGGGCAGCACGATCAGGATAGGCCGCTAGTGCGGCCAGGAAACATCCGTTTCAGGTAATATCGTTTCAAGGAGAGGAAATGGAAGCCATTGAAACACTGGCCCAGCAGGAATACAAAGAAGGCTGGGTGACCGACATCGAGATGGAAACGGCGCCGCCGGGGCTCAACGAGGATATCATCCGGTTCATATCCGCCAAGAAGAACGAGCCCGGGTTTCTGCTGGAGTGGCGTCTGAAGGCGTACCGCCACTGGCTCAAGATGAAGGAGCCGAACTGGCAGTACATGGCCTATCCGCCGGTCGATTACCAGGATATCGTCTATTACGCCGCGCCGAAGAACACGCCGCAGTACAACAGCCTCGACGAGGTGGATCCCGAACTGCTGGAGACCTACGACAAGCTCGGCATTCCGCTGGAAGAGCAGAAGGTGCTGGCCGGCGTGGCCGTGGACGCGGTCTTCGACAGCGTGTCGGTCCACACCACCTTCAAGGACAAGCTGGCCGAACTGGGCATCATCTTCTGTTCCTTCTCGGAAGCGGCCCAGGACCATCCCGACCTGGTGGAGAAATACCTGGGCACCGTGGTACCCTACCGGGACAACTACTTCGCGTCGCTGAACTCGGCCGTCTTCAGCGACGGTTCCTTCTGCTACATACCGCCCGGCGTCCGGTGTCCCATGGAACTGTCCACCTATTTCCGGATCAACACCGCCGGAACCGGGCAGTTCGAACGTACGCTGATCATCGCCGACGAGGGCTCCTATGTCAGCTACCTCGAAGGCTGTACCGCGCCCATGCGCGACGAGAATCAGCTGCACGCCGCGGTCGTGGAACTGGTCGCCCTCAAGGACGCCCAGATCAAGTATTCCACGGTGCAGAACTGGTATCCCGGCAACGAAGAGGGCAAGGGCGGCGTATACAACTTCGTGACCAAGCGCGGGGTCTGCAAGGGGGACAACGCCAAGATCTCCTGGACGCAGGTCGAAACGGGTTCCGCCATCACCTGGAAGTACCCCAGCGTGATCCTGCAGGGCGATCATTCCATCGGCGAGTTCTATTCCGTGGCGCTTACCCGCAACAAGCAGGTGGCCGACACGGGAACCAAGATGATCCACGTGGGCAAGGACACGCGCAGCACGGTGGTTTCCAAGGGCATATCGGCCGGAAACGGCCAGAATGTCTACCGGGGCCGGATCCAGGTGATGAAGAGAGCGGACGGGGCCAAGAACTACACCCAGAGCGACACGATGCTCATCGCCGACCGCTGCGGCGCCCATACCAATCCCTATATCGACGTGGGCAACAATTCGGCGAGCGTGGAACACGAAGCTTCGACGGCCCGGATCAGCGAAGACCAGCTCTTCTACTGCAAGACCCGGGGCATATCCACGGAAGACGCCATTTCCATGATCATCAACGGTTTCTGCAAGGAAGTGTTCCAGGAATTGCCGATGGAATTCGCCGTGGAAGCCAAGAAGCTGCTCGGGATCAGCCTGGAAGGCAGCGTGGGTTGACGAGGACGGTCGGCAAGGCGCGCGCCTTGGCCGGCCCGGAACAAGCACAGGAGATAGCGCGAGACATGGCATTACTCGAAATCAAAGGTTTGCGGGGCGGTATCAGGGACCAGGACATCATCAACGGGATCGACCTGACCATCAACCGGGGCGAAGTGCACGCCATCATGGGGCCCAACGGCTCGGGAAAGAGTACACTGGGCAAGATCCTCGCCGGACACGAGGAATACGCGGAGACGGGCGGCACGGTGCGGTTCAATGGGAAAGACCTCTTCGAGCTCACCCCGGAGGAGCGGGCCAACGAGGGCATGTTCCTGGCCTTTCAATATCCCGTCGAAATCCCCGGCGTCAGCAACGCCTACTTCCTCAGGGCGGCGCTGAACGAACGCCTGAAGTACCGCGGCGAACCGGAAATCAGCGCCGGCGCTTTCAGGCGGTTGCTGAACAAGAAGATGGAACAGGTCGACATGGACCCCGAGCTGGCCCGCCGGCCCGTGAACGAGGACTTCTCCGGCGGCGAAAAGAAACGCAACGAGATCTTCCACATGGCCGTACTCGAACCGACCCTGTCCATCCTGGACGAGACGGATTCCGGGCTGGACATCGACGCCATGCGGATCGTGGCCCACGGGATCAACCAGCAGCGCACCGCGGACAACGCGATGATCGTCATCACCCACTACCAGCGGTTGCTGGACTACGTGGTGCCGGACTACGTCCATGTCATGTACCAGGGGCGGATCGTGAAGTCCGGTATGAAGGACCTGGCCCTTGAACTGGAAGAAAAAGGCTACGAGTGGATCCGCGAGGAAGTCGAAGCCGCGGGTTGATTAACGCAACGGAGAACGGAATATCCAGATGACGGAAGCACTGAAACAAGTATCGACCGATCGATATGCCTCCTTTCACGAAGCCTACGACCGGATCCGTGGCAGGGAAGCGCCGCTCTGGCTGCACCGGATACGTTCGGATGCCATGAAACGCTTCGGGGAACTCGGGATGCCGGTCGCCCGCGAGCTTTCCTTTCCACTCAAGGAAGACTGGGTCTACACCGACCTCCGGAAGATCGCGGACACGTCGTACTATGCCGAACCGGTGGAAGCGGAACTGGACGAGACCGCGCTCGCGCCGTACGAATTCGGTCAGAACGGCTGGCACCGGCTGGTTTTCGTCAACGGCATATATTCGTCCGCCTTGTCTCGTGTTACGGACCTGCCCCGCGGCGTCGTGGTGAGCAGCCTTGCCGATGCCCTCGTGGAACATCCCGACCTGGTTCATCCGCACCTCGCGCGCTACGCCGATTTTGAACGAACCGGTTTGACGGCCTTGAACTCGGCGCTGCTCGAGGACGGGCTGTTCGTCTACGCGCCCCATGGCGGGATACTGGAAACACCGGTACACGTCCACTACGTCACGACCGGACACAAAACGCTAATGGCCACGCAGCCGCGCACGCTGATCGTGGGCGGCGACGGCGCGAACCTCAAGGTGGTCGAGAGCTATTCCGGACTCACGGAGCAGTCTTACCTGACCAACGCCGTGACGGAGATCGCCGTGGGCCGGGACGGCCACGCGGAACACTACCGAATCAACAGGGAAGGCGCCGGGGCCGCCCATCTGTCCACCACCCAGCTGCGCCTGGAGGAGAACGGACGCATCTCCACCTTCAACATGAGCATGGGCGGAGCGTTGACCCGGAACGACACGAACGCCCGGCTCGCCGGCGAGCACGCGGTGGTCCGCATGAACGGACTGTACCTGGCCGCCGGTGACCAGCATGTCGATAATCACACGGCCATCGACCACGCCGTGCCGAACTGCGACAGCTACGAAGTATACAAGGGCATACTGGAAGGCCGGTCCCGCGGGGTGTTTAACGGGAAGGTATTCGTCCACCAGGATGCCCAGGAAACGGATGCCAAGCAGTTGAACAAGAACCTGATGCTCTCGCCCGACGCGATGATACACACCAAGCCGCAGCTCGAAATCTACGCGGACCAGGTGAAGTGCACCCACGGCGCCACCGTGGGCCAGCTCGACGAAGACCAGATTTTCTACCTGCGAACCCGCGGACTGTCCCACGACAGCGCGTGCAATCTCCTCACCTACGGGTTCGCCGCCGACCTGATCCGGCGTCTCGGTATCGACGCGGTAAGGTCCTCGCTGGATACGCTTTTCGAAACCACGATCCGGGATCTTTCAATGGCCCGGGACCAGTCGGTAAGATAACAGCTATCACGCACACAGGGGTTAACGGATGGATACGGATGCCGTAAAAGAGCAGATCGTGGACGTATTGAAGACGTGCTACGACCCCGAAATCCCGGTCAACATCTACGAAATGGGCCTCATTTACGAAATCGATGTGCAGCAGGACGGCATGACGAACATCAAGATGACGCTCACGTCGCCGAACTGCCCGGCGGCCCAGTCGCTTCCCGCCGAGGTGGAAACCAAGGTGAAGGAACTGGACGGGGTGTCGGACGCATTGATCGAGATCGTCTGGGAGCCGCCCTGGCATATCGACATGATGACGGAAGACGCCAAGCTGGAACTCGGTATAGACTATTGAAAGCAGGCAGGAGATCATGGCAGAAACGCTCGTAGAAACGCCGCGAAAGCTCGATGACGCGGTCCGCCGCGCCGACGAGCACGCCATGCGTTACCGCGGGGATTTCCCCATTCTCGACCGGAAGGTGCACGGCAGACCGCTGGTCTACCTGGACAACAGCGCCACGTCGCAGAAGCCCCGGGTCGTGCTGGACGCGCTGAACGACTACTACACGCGGCTTAACGCCAACGTCCATCGCGGGCTCCACACGCTCAGCGAGGAGGCGACCAACGCCTATGAAGCCTCCCGCGAACGCGTCGCCCGTTTCATCAACGCGCCGCCGCAGAACCTCGTTTTCGTCCGCAATACCACCGAGGGCATCAACCTGGTAGCCAGTGCCTGGGGCCGGAAGAACGTCCGGGCTGGAGACGAAATCGCGCTGTCTGTCATGGAGCACCACAGCAACATCGTGCCGTGGCAGATGCTTGCGCGGGAAACCGGGGCGGTGATCCGGTATTTTGACATCCGTGAAGACGGTTCCCTCGACATGGACAAGGCCGCCGAACTGATTACGGAGAAGACGCGCATGGTGTCCCTCGCGCACATGTCGAACGTGCTGGGCACGGTCAATCCCATCGAAGCCATCGTGGAGCGGGCCCACGAAGCCGGCGCGCTGGTCTTCGTGGACGCCGCGCAAAGCGTTCCGCACATGCCGGTGGACGTGCAGCGGCTCGGTTGCGATTTCTTCGCCTTCTCGGGCCACAAGATGTGCGGTCCGACCGGCATCGGCGGTCTTTATGGTCGGGAGGAACTGCTGGAAGCCATGGATCCGTACATGGGCGGCGGTTCGATGATCGACGAAGTCCGCCTCGATGGGTTCACCTGCGCGGACATCCCGGAGAAATTCGAGGCGGGCACCCCAAATATCGCCCACGCCATCGTCTTCGGGGTCGTGGTGGACTATCTCGCCGCCATCGGCATGGAACGGATACACGCCCACGAACGGGCCCTGACGGACTACACGGTCGAGCGGCTCGAGGAAATCGAAGGCCTGACCGTCTACGGCCACGCACCGGGCCGGGGCGGCGCCATATCCTTCAACCTGGACAACATGCACCCCAGCGACCTGTCCACCGTGCTGGACCGCCAGGGTGTCGCCATTCGCGCCGGCCACCACTGCGCGCAACCGCTGATGCGGCGTCTCGGTACGTCCTACGGCGCCACGGCGCGGGCCAGCGTCTATTTCTACAATACTTCCGATGAGATCGACATCATGGTCGACGCCATCCACAAGGCGCGGAATCTCTTCGGGCCATAATCATCGAGATACCATGACGCCCTTTACGGTCGCCGTGGGCATGTCGCCCATCATGCGCGCCGGACGCAGGCCCCGGGCGGTCTCCCGGGGATTGAGCGCGTCGCAGGGCGTGCCGAACTTCGGCATTGCATAGGGCAGGTGGGTATTCCCCCTTGCGAGGATGTGGAGCTGGTTCGCGGCCGGCCCTTCGAAATCGGCGCCGTGGTTCCACGGCACCCACGACCGCGCATTGCAGTAATGGCCTACGAAGGCCCTGCGGAATCGCGTATCCGTATTGTTCGCGTGCGACCGGTGCAGGAGATGGCCGTGAATGAACAGGACATCGCCCGGCGCCATGCGGGCGGCCACCTCGCGGCCGGCGTACTTCCCGGCGACCGGCGCCAGGCCGTTCAGGGACTCGTCCGTCGCACTGGCGCCCTCGATTACGCCAAGGTCCCCGATGGATCCGTCGGCGTGGTTCTGGCCCAGCTTGTGTTCATCCGGATAAATCGGTTCGTGGTGCGATCCCGGTACGACCATCACGCAGCCGTTGTCCTCATCCGCGGGATCCACGGCCAGCCACGAGCCGATCAGCGTATCGGGATACGTCGGAATGTAGTACGAGTCCTGGTGGAAACCCTGTCCCTCGCGGCCGGGCGGCTTAAGGAACAGCATGGTCTGAAGCGCCAGCACGTCCGGACCGGCCAGGGCTTCCAGCACATCCAGGATCCGGGGCTGCAGCAGGTACTTCTCGTGCAGTGCATGCTTCCGGTGGAGCATGTGTATGCGCAGCCAGTGCTGGCCCATCTCCTCGGCAGTCAGTCCGGACGGAGGCGGTTCGACGCCTTCGATGGTGATCCTGCCGCTCATCAGCTTCTCGGTGTGTCGGCGTATCTCCTCCACTTCAGCTTCGGGCACGAGCCCCCTGACGACCAGATAGCCGTCCCTGTGATAGTCGATGTAGTCCCGGACGCCGATCTGGTATCGGTCTGTTGACATGATCGCCTCCTTGAATCGCTGAATATCGGACAGGACAGTGGATTTCTACGGGTCAGTCAATCTAAATTATACACTTTGTCTTGAAAAGAGGTTGAAAATTCTTGACTGGATGTTTAATTACGTTATCCGTGCGAAATACCGCACTGACACGATTTGAAACGTTTATTGTTGTTATTTGTATGGACTTGGACTATATATGTGTAATTCGATCCAGTCTCCGGGTTCTGCGAATCTATGAATCCAAATCGCATTGGCGCCGAAGAGGTCGAGTTCTTTAAGGAAAATGGCTATCTCCAGATTCCGGGGTTTTTCTCCAGGGAGGAAATGTCGGAACTGGGAGAAGCGCTGGACAAGACGGTAGCCGAGAAAAGAGAACGTGTACTGGGCGGTGGACGCGAGACGGACGACGAGTACAACCGCGTCTTCAACCAGATGGTCAATCTGTGGGTGGACTACGAAGTAATCCGCAAGTACTCTTTCGACGCGCGGCTGGCGGAAATCGCCCGGAAGGTATCGGATTGCAGACGGCTGGTCATATATCACGACCATGGATTGATTAAACCCGGCGGTGAGCAGAGCAAGGCAACCAACTGGCACCAGGACGCCCCCTACTGGCCCATGGAACAGGTCGGCGCTTTATCGGCCTGGATCGCCGTGGACGACGTGACAGTGGACAACGGTTGCATGCAGTTCATTCCGGGATCGCATAAATTCGGCCGGTTGGCCCCGGTACCGTTGAGTACCGAGGGCGCGAGCGTACTGAAGGAAATAGAAGGTACGGATATCGAAGTCGAAATAGAGCCCGTCGTAATGGAAATGGAAGCGGGCGGCGTTACCTTTCATCACGGTTGTACGTTTCATTACGCTACGCCGAATCATACTTCCTCGCCGCGGAGAGCTTTGGCGATCATCTACATACCGGAGTATGTCAACTACAACGGGCGCTGGGACGCGGGCGGCGACCGGACTTTGAAAGCGGGCGAACCCTTTGGAGGACCCTTGCATCCTATTCTCGCTTCGGGTTGAGACCGGGGTGCATGCTGGAACGGACGGGCACGTTTAACAGACTGGACCAATGGAGTAACCAAAGCTGATTTTGCCGGAAACGGCAGTTTTATAAACCTGTAAAGGGGGTTGGTTTCATGGAGATCAGTGTCGACCGAGCAAATGAAGTACTGATTGCGAAGGTTGAAGGTCGAATCGACGGCGCCAACGCACGGGAATTCGAAGACGCGCTCAACGGCGCCATCGCGGAAGACGACAGCAAGGTGCTGCTTGACTTCGGTGCGTTGTCCTACATAAGCAGCGCCGGCCTGAGGGTTATCCTGCTGATCGCAAGATTGCTTCAGAAGCGAAACGCCGCGTTCGCGCTGTGTTCGCTGTCGGACCCGATTCGGGAAGTCTTCGAAATCAGCGGATTCGACAAGATTATTTCCATCCACGATACCCAGGCGGAAGCCGTGGATAAGATCGGCCAGTAAGCTCCGTTCGCGCCAACTGTTTCGCGACGTTTCGCGGCGTATGTCCATTCGAAAGACCGGCGCGTCCATCGTCGAACGGACCGGCCGGATTTAAGGGGTGAAATGACGCAGACACCGTATAAGATTCTTATCGTGGACGATGAGCCGGACCTCGAACACCTCATGCGGCAGAGGATGCGCCGCGACGTTCGCGCCGGTCTCTATACGCTTTATTTCGCCCAGAACGGCGTGGAGGCACTGGAGCGTCTCAACGAGGTTCCCGACATAGACATGGTCCTTTCCGACATCAACATGCCCCGGATGGACGGCCTCACCCTGCTGGCGCAGATACCGAACATCGCCCCCGACATCCGCGCAGTGGTGGTTTCAGCCTATGGGGACATGAAGAACATCCGGACGGCCATGAACCGCGGCGCCTTCGACTTCATTACCAAGCCCATCGATTTCCAGGATCTCCGGGTTACCATTGAACGCACGTTGAAGAACATGGAGGAGTGGCGCGAAGCCCTGGAATCCCGGGACAAGCTGGTCAGGCTTCAGAATGAATTGAACGTGGCCAGCAAGATGCAGCAATCCATCCTTCCCACCGAGTTTCCCGCTTCCGACCACTGCGATATCTTCGCGAACATGGAACCCGCCAGAGAGGTCGGCGGAGATTTCTTTGATGTCTTTCCCCTGCCCGGCGGACAGATCGGTCTCGCGATCGCCGACGTATCCGACAAGGGCGTGCCGGCCGCGTTGTTCATGATGTCGAGCCGGACCCTCCTGAAGGGATCGGCTATCGGGGCCATGGCGCCCGGTCCGGTTTTGAAGGAAGTCAACAATCTCCTTACCGAGGAGAACGAAGCGGCCATGTTCGTCACGACCTTCTACGCGGTCTACACCCCCGAGACCGGTCAGGTGGCCTACGCCAACGGGGGGCATAATCCCCCGCTGGTGGTTCATCCCGATGGCAGTTCGACGCTGCTCCCGGGAACCGACGGGGTTGCGCTCGGAGTTTTTCCCGGCATCGATTTCGACCAGTCGGCTACCGGGCTTTCCGCGGGCGACCTCCTCGTTCTGTATACCGACGGCGTCACCGAGGCCATGAATGCGGACGGGGAGGAATTCGGCATGGAACGCCTGCAGAGCGTATTCTCGGAATCCCGCCCCGAAACCCCCGAGACCGCGAACAAGGCCGTTTTCAAAGCGGTCCACGACTTCGCCGGCGAGACACCGCAGTCGGACGACATTACCTGCGTCACTGTCCTGCAGCGCTAGGGATATCTCCATGAGCAGAAGACTGTCCCTTTGCCTATCTACCAAGCTCGACCAGCTGGAACGCATTTACGACGCCGTGGATGAACTCGGCGAGTCCGAAGAATGGCCGCCGGGCATGGTATACCAGGTCAAGCTCGTCCTCGAGGAACTGGGCGTCAATATCGTCACCCACGGCCACGCCAACGATCCGGACCAGGAGTTCGAGATCGTGCTGGACTCGGACTCCGACGCGCTTACGATCGAGTTGCGGGACGAGGGACAGGCCTTCAATCCCCTCACGGATTCCCCGGAACCGGATATCGAATCCGGACTTGACGACAGGCCAGTCGGCGGCCTGGGCATCTACCTGGTTCGGACCATGATGGATGAACTGAGTTATCGCCGGGAAGACAACAAGAACATCCTGACGATCGTCAAGCGGAAGGACAATGGATGAGAAGAACGCGCGACTACTGGGCGGTCGCCATGCTACTCGCCCTTAGTGCGACGGCGTTCTCTCCCGCTCTACCTCTCGAATACAGCGGCGCGAACGCCTCCCAGGTCGAAGAGCCCGGCGTAACAGACGAACGCATCCTGTTCGGACAGTCCGCCGCGTTCAGCGGTCCGGCCCGGGAACTCGGCCGGAACATGAACCTCGGCATCGAGGCGGCCTTCCAGGAAGCCAACCGCCGGGGCGGCGTGCACGGGCGGCGGCTCGAGTTGATTACCCTCGACGACGCCTATGAACCGGAAGCCGCCATCGCGAATACCCGGAAGTTGATCGAGGATGAAGGGGTATTCGCACTGATCGGCGCGGTGGGCACGCCCACTTCCCGATCGGCCGTTCCCATTACATCGCAGGCGGGTGTACCCTATATCGCGCCCTTTACCGGTGCGATTTTTTTACGGGACAGCACGGAAACCGGCGTCATCAACCTGCGCGCCTCCTATTTCCAGGAAACCGAGGAAATCGTTGACCGGCTTTCGCGCGATCTCGGCATCACGCGCATTGCCGTAATGTATCAGAACGACTCCTTTGGCCGGGTAGGCTATCGGGGCGTAACGCGCGCCCTGGAGCGCAGGAACCTGGATCCCGTGGCGATCGGCGTGTATCCGAGAAATACCACGGCGATCAAGGCCGGCCTGCTCGACCTGCAACGTGGAAAACCGGACGCCGTCGTCGTCATCGGCGCTTACCAGCCGGTCGCGACGCTCATATCATGGGCGCGGCGTGTGGGTTTCAATCCGGTCTTCGCTACGATTTCCTTCGTTGGAAGCAACGCCCTGGCCGGTGAGTTGGGTCCCAACGGCCGCGGCGTCCTCGTCTCACAGGTCGTACCCTTCCCCGCGGCCGGCAATATCGCAATCGCCGTTCAGTACCGCCGCGCGCTTTCCGCGCACGCGCGAGGCGCTACCCCCGGATTCGTCTCATTCGAAGGGTATCTGGCCGGCCGGCTGGCGATTATCGCGCTGGAGGGCTGCGGACCAGACGTAAAGCGGACTTGTCTCATGGAAAGTCTGAACCGGGCCGGAACCATTGATTTAGGCGGTCTGCGTCTCGAGTTCGGCGAGGGCGACAACCAGGGTTCCGACGCGGTCTTCCTCACGGTGATCGGAACGGATGGCCTTTACCATCCCATCAATACCCTCCGGGACGTGATGCCATGATTAAAAAGTGGCTGCTCTGGCTGTACGACAAGGGCCCTTCCCGTATTTCGGGGCAGTTGTATCTCGGCATTGGTACGGCGGTAGCGCTCACCATGATGGCCAGTATGGTCGCGTGGTTCGCTTTCAACGAAGTCGGCGAAGCCCAGCGCGAAGTAAACGAGGTGGCCGTTCCAGAAATTGCCGCGGCCTTCGGCGTGGCACAGCGGAGCGGAACACTGGCGGCGGCCGCCCCCCGTCTGGCGGCGGCGGAGACGCCCGAAGCCCTTGAAGCCGTTACCGCGAGTATTGCCGACGAACGGGAGAACTTCGCGGAGCAATTGGAAACGATCGCCGGCTACGACATGGAAAACGAACGATTTCAGCGTATCAGTGCGAGCGGGAATACGCTGATGTCCAACATCGGCATGATCGAGGAGTCCGTGGCGCGGCGCTTCGTGCTTGAAGAACAAAGCCAGTCGCTGCGCCGGGAACTGGAACAACTGCAGTTCGAACTGGCAGGCATTCTGGTACCGGCACTCGACGACCAGCTGTTCTACACGGCCACGGGTTACCGGAACATCGATGAACCGGCGGCGCCTCGGTCCGAGTATCTGTCCGAGCTGGAACTGCAGCGTTACCGTCATCTCGCCGAGCTGCAGACCGAGGCGACCGTCAGCACCCGGATCCTGTCGAACGTCTTCAACCTCGTAGACGCCGACAGACTGGAGCCTTTGCTTGAGCGGTTCGAGTCGGCCAGCGGGGGAGTCGAAAGGAGCCTTGTCGGCCTGGGTACGGCACCCTTACGTCAAAGACTCGAGCCCGTGTTCGCCCAGTTGTTTGAACTGGGTAGCGGAGATGGTATGATCTTTCAGATTCGCGCGGAGGATCTGGAGCTTCTCGCCCAACAGCGCGCGCTGATCGAAAACAACCGCAACATCGCCGTCGAGCTTGTCGCTGAAGTCGAAAGTCTGGTGAATTCCGCGCAGGTCAGCGCACGGGCCGCGACGGTCGCATCGACAGAGACCATCCAGGTAGGGCGGCAGCTACTCCTGGCACTGAACGCGGTCAGTCTGGTCGGCGCGTTGCTGATCGCCTGGCTGTTTGTCGGAAAAGTACTGCTGCGGCGCCTGGCGTTCCTGTCGGAACACATGAGGCGCATGGCCGGGGGCGACTTGAAACAGAAGGTGGAACTGGACGGCCGCGACGAGGTGGCGGACATGGCGTCCGCCCTTGAGGTATTCAGATTGCATTCGATCGAGGCGCAGCGGCTGAACCTCGTGGAGAAACTCGCAGAGGAGCTGCGCGGCAAGAACGAGACGCTGGAAGAAACGCTGGGCGAACTGCAAAAGGCGCAGGACCAGATCGTCATGCGGGAAAAACTGGCGGCCCTGGGCGAACTCACGGCAGGCGTCGCCCACGAAATCCAGAATCCGTTGAACTTCGTAAAGAACTTTGCGGAGTCGTCGGAAGAACTGCTGGAGGAATTGCAGGAAGAACTGCCCGAGGGCGGGGGATCGATCGACGAAGGGCAGAACGATCTCATACGCGAAATCGGCGGGGATCTTACGGAAAACCTGCGCCGGATCAGGGAACACGGCGAAAGGGCCAACCGGATTGTGCGGGACATGCTGCAGATGGGCCGCGGATCAGGCGAGAAACAGTCCACGGATGTGAACGCTCTGCTGGAAGAGCATTCCCGCCTGGCTTACCACGCCGCCCGGGCGTCCAATGAGAACTTTCAACTCGAAATCAACGAGGACTTCGATCCCAACCTCGGTAAGATAGAGATCGTTTCGCAGGAAATGGCCCGGGTGTTTCTGAATATGGTGAACAACGCCTGCCATGCGACCCACGAAAAAAGGGAAGACCCGGATACGGATGCCGGCTACGTGCCCGCTATCTGGCTGTCCACCCGGCGCGAGGAAGATCAGATCATCGTTCGCATCAAGGACAATGGCAAGGGGATACCGCCCCACGTGCGGGACAAGATCTTCAATCCCTTCTTCACGACCAAGCCCACCGATCAGGGTACCGGTCTCGGTCTGGCGCTCTCCAACGACATCGTGCGCGAGCACGGGGGAGCTATCGAGGTGGATTCCGAGCCGGGCGAATACACTGAAATGGCGATCCGGATTCCACTCGAACCGGCCGCGGCCCCGCAAGAGGAACCGGCGGCCCCGCAAGAGCAAGAAACCGCATAGCGTTTTCTCCTCCTTCAACAAGCCTGATTTTCCGGTATATATTTACTGCGATCTGTCGTGGGTCCCGGGACGCCATGACCGGAGTGTCATCGAGTTCAGTACGACGCTGATGCTGGAGAAGGCCATCATGGCCGCGGCGAGCGCGGGAAAGAGGTACCCCATCGCCGCAAGCGGCAGTCCGATCACATTATAGAAAAAGGCCCAGAAGAGATTCTGCTTGATTTTGCGGATCGTTTTCCGGCTCACATCGATGGCGCCGGCCACCAGGGTCGGATCGGGCTTCATCAGCGTAATCGCCGCAGTCTCCATCGCCACGTCCGTCCCGGAACCCATGGCGATGCCCACAGTGGCGCGGGCCAGGGCGGGTGCGTCGTTGATCCCGTCACCGGCCATGCAGACCTTCGCGCCGCTTTCCGTCAATCGCCCGACGATATCTTCCTTGTCTTCCGGCGTGACGCGGCCGTACGTTTCGTCAACGCCCGCCTGCCGGCCGACGCGCTCCACGACGGATTCCGCGTCACCGGAAACGATCAGCGTCTTGACACCCAGTTTCCTGAGCCCTTCCACCGCCGCGGCCGCCTCGGGCCGCAACGCGTCCAGGAGGTCGAAGCGCGCGAGCAACTCGCATCCGGAACCCTTTAGGACGGCCAGCCAGACTGCCGTTGCGCCGGTGGAAGGCGGCTCGACGGGCGGCGCGGGTCCGGGGCAGTTCGCCTCGAAGAGTTTCGCGTTTCCAAGGAGGTAGCGCGTACCTTCGATTTCACCCATTACGCCCTTCGCCACCACGTTCCTGAAGCGTTCTACCCCGGTCAGGGTCAGTCCCTGTTCTTTCGCAGCCGATTGAAATGCCGTGGCAAAGGGGTGCTCGCTGCCCTGTTGCAGCGATGCCGCAATGCGAAGCGGACCTTGTTCGCCGCCGTCAACAAGGGGATGGATCGATTCGATGACGGGCCTTCCTTCGGTCAGGGTGCCCGTCTTGTCGAAAACCACGTGGGTCAGGTCATTCGACCGCTCCAGGGACTCGATATCCCTGACCAGGATACCCACCCGCGCCGCCACGCCGGCGCCCGTTACGATGGCCGTAGGCGTAGCCAGGCCTAAAGCGCAGGGACAGGCGATGACGAGGACGGAAACGGCATTGATCAACGCCGTTTCCAGATCGGCCCCCAGCAGGATCCACGCGGTAAAGGTGATCACGGCGAGGGCGATGACCGCCGGCACGAAAACGCCGCTGACGCGGTCTACCAGGCGCTGGATGGCGGGTTTCGCGGCCTGGGCGTTTTCGACCAGGCGAATCACCCGGCCCAGGGTCGAATCGCTTCCGATGGCCCGGGCCTCTATTTCCAGGAAGCCGTTTAGGTTTATCGATCCGGCTGTCACAGCGTCCCCCGGGGTTTTCTGCGCGGGTGTGCTTTCGCCGGTAATGAGCGCCTCGTCTACTTCGGCTTCGCCTTTAATCACAACACCGTCCGCGGCCACCTTGTCGCCCGGACGGCAGATTACGACGTCACCAGCCTTCAGGTCGTGTACCGGTGTTTCTTGCTCCGTGCCGCCGGCTGTTCTTATCCGCGCTGTGGCGGGGCGGACGGCAAGCAGTTCGCGTATCGCCCGGCTCGCGCTCCGACGCGCCCGGGTTTCGATGTTTTTACCGATAAGTACGAGGGTCAGTATGACTGCCGAAGCTTCGAAGTAGAGTTGCCCCGCGGCTTCGGTTCCGAGGCTGATCGCGAGATATACGCTGTACGCGTAGGCCGACGTGGTGCCAAGGACTACCAGGACGTCCATGTTCGCGCCGCCGCCGCGTAAGGCATGGAAA
>JAJEHX010000005.1 GCA_022823465.1 Candidatus Latescibacterota bacterium | reverse complement strand
GCGGAGCTTTCCCGGCAGGCAACCGGAGTACCCGCGCCTCGCCTCCAGTTCCCGATGTTCGCCGCCCGGCTATGGGCGCCCTGCCAGGTCGTCCTGGATAGGTGCCGCGGACGTCCTCCGCTCTACACGCCGGCATCCGTCCGCGTCATGGCCCATGCCAATCGGCGGATATCCAGCGCCAAGGCGCAGGCGGAACTCGGGTTCCACCCGCGCTCGCTCGCAGCATCGGTCAGAGACACCTACCGCTGGTTCGACGAACGCGGCATGCTGGGGGAAGGGGCGTGAAATGGTCGAAGAACGTCTGCACGGGATACTGATATGGGCTGTCCTCGCAATGGCTCCCGTAACGTTCCTGTACCTCCTCCGCAGGGCCGCGCCTTACGGACGCCACTACACGGGTGCGGGCTGGGGGCCACACGTTTCCGCCAGGTTCGCATGGATCGTCATGGAACTGCCGGCGCCCGCGGTCTTCCTGGCCGTCTTTCTCAACGGCAAGGCCGCTTTCCAGCTCGTGCCGCTGCTGTTCCTGGTTATGTGGCAGGGCCACTATCTGAACCGGACATTCGTCTATCCGTTCCGAGTCCGGTCAAGCGGCCGGAAGACCCCCCTTATGGTGGTCGGATCCGGCTTTCTCTTCAATGCGGTCAACGCGTACATCAACGCCCGCTTCATTTCAGAGTTCGGCGACTATGCCACTGAATGGCTTGCCGACCCCCGCTTCCTGATCGGCGTCGGGATATTCCTCGCCGGGCTCGCGCTCAATCTCCACGCCGACCACATCCTCATGCGCCTGCGTCGGCCCGGCGAGACGGGCTATGCGATTCCGCGGGGCGGCGGGTTCCGCTTCGTCTCGTGTCCGAACTACCTGGGGGAAATCCTCGAATGGGCGGGCTGGGCGATCGCCACCTGGTCGTCGTGCGGCCTTGCATTCATGCTGTTCGCCATCGCCAATCTCGCCCCGCGGGCGCGGAGCAACCACCGATGGTACCGGGAAACGTTCAGCGATTATCCGGCAGACCGCCGGGCCCTGATACCGGGCATCTACTGACGCCTGGGCGATCGCGCGCTTGCCGGAACGAGATGGAGGTCATTGCGCGTAACCGTATTGATCTTTCGCCCTTTCCGGGCTCACGAGCTGATTCCGGACATCCTCTTTCACTTTATCCGAATACCGCTCTGCCGGGTCTCCCCAGCCGCCTCCGCCGGGCGTCTCGATCCGCAGGACTTCGTTCCTGTACAGTTCAGTATGGGTCTTGGTAGGTATTTCCTTTTCGTGTCCTTCGGTGTCGATGACGTAACAGTGGGCGCCTGTCGCGTTCCCGCCGCCTTCCAGGCCCCAGGGCGTGAACTTCCGGCGGTCGGAGCCCAGGGTGATGATGGTGCGTTCGCCCAGGCACTTCAGTTCCCGCATCATCCCGCAGCCGCCACGCTGGCGTCCGGGTCCCTCCGTGTCCGGGATCAGGCCGTAGCGCTCGACCCGCAACGGGTAGGTGCGTTCCATGATTTCGACCGGCGCGTTCCGCGTGTTGGTGAGGTGGGTATGCACGCCGTCTTCACCGTCGAGGTCGTACATGGCGCCCTGGCCGCCCGCGTAGGTTTCCACGTAGTTGTAGTAGTCCCCGGAAGCGGGATCGATCCCGCCGATATTGACCAGGTTCATCTCGCCGCTGCAGGCCGCGCACACCCGGTCGGGGGCGGCCTGGTACAACGCGCCCATCAGCACGTCCACGACCCGCTGGTCCGTCAGGATGTTGGCGTTGCCGATGGCCGCCGGGTAGGTGGCCTGGAGAATGGATCCCTCGGGAGCGAAGATGTCCAGGGGCCGATACGCCCCGGCGCAGGCGGGCAGGTCGGGATCGATCACCGCCTTGCAGACGTAGCTGATGCATGAATGGGCCGCCGGCAGCCGCGCGTTCAGCGGTCCCAAGACCTGGTCGCTGCACCCCGAGAAATCTGCACGTAACTCATCGCCCGAGATGGTCAGGGTGACCTTGATCTTGACCGGCTCATCGGTGACGCCGTCGTCGTCCAGGTAGTCCTCGAAGGTATACTCGCCGTCCGGCAGGGTCCCTATCCCCGCCCGCATCCGGCGTTCCGCATAGTCCTGGATCTCGCCCATGTATCGAATGACTTCCGCCGGAGACTCCCGGGACATGAGTTCGCTCACCCGCTGCTGGCCGATCTGGGCGCAGGCGAACTGGGCCATGAGGTCGCCCCGGACTTCGTACTGCGTCCGCACGTTCTGGTTAATCAGTTTGTAGATCTCTTCGTCAAGCTGTCCCTCTTTGAAGATGGGAAGCGGGGGGATCTGCAGCCCCTCCTGGTAGATTTCAGTCACCCCGAAGGGCATGCTGCCGGGTGCGAACCCGCCCATGTCCACGTGATGTGCAGTGGATGCCGCAAGGGCGATGGGCCGTCCCTCGTGAAATATGGCGGATACCAGGGAGACGTCCGGCAGATGCCCCGGTCCTTCCGGATACGGCAGGTTCGTGATATAGACGTCGCCGGGCCGCATGACCGACACGGGGTAGGCTTCCAGGATGGACTTGACTACCCCGGGCATCACGCCGAGATGGAGCGGCACGCCCGATTCGGCCTGGGCCAGGATCTCCCCCGTGGACTGCACGATGGCCGCGGAGCAGTCCCGGCGATCCTTGATGTTGGTGGAGTAACTGGTGCGGATCAGGGCGGCGCACATTTCTTCCGCGATGCCCGTCCACCGGTTGCGCATCAGCTCCAGCGTGATGGGGTCGGTTTTCATGGCGTCTCCACACCCGCGATAGCGATCTGTTCCCAGGCATCGATGCGAGCATGCTCGCCGGGCCAGATCAACGTCGTCGAATCGAGTTGTTCAATGATGGCCGGACCGTCGATCCGCTGGCCTGGACGCAACCGGGATCTTTCGTAAACAGCCGTGTCATGCCACTCGCCGGAGAGATAGACGGGGCGGGTGGAACGTGGTCCGGGCTTATCCGATCCGTTCCCTTCCGAGGGTCTACGCGGGTCGTCCGAGATCGGCAACTCCGCGGAAACCCATATGTTCACCAGTTGCACCTGCTGATCTCGCCGGGCGTAACCGTACTGCCGCTCGTGTTCGACATGAAAGGCCGATTCGAGGGCAGGAAGGTCAACGGGACCTCCAGGCAGGTCAATGGGAATGTCGTAGCCCTGTCCCGCGTACCTGAGGCCCACGCGCCGCATGATGACTGGTTCCTGCCCGGCTATCGAAGTGCACAGGTCTCCTATAGTCTGCCCCGTCAGGTCTTCCAGTATCTGCTCGAACGCCTCTTCCTCGAGCCGGTCCAGCAGTGCTACATGGGTCTGTATCCGGTCCGTCCGCAGGTTCGAAAAAACCAGGCCCTCGGCTGAAGCGACACCGGGCGCGAGGGGAACGACCACGTCGCTTACGCCCAGTTCCCGGGCGAGTTCGACGCCGTGGAGCGGTCCCGCGCCGCCGAAGGGCACCAGCGTGAACCGGCGCGGGTCGTATCCTCGTTCCACGGTGAGCTTGCGGATGGCCGCCGTCATGGATGCGTTGATCACCCGGATGATGCCTTCGGCGGCTTCCTCCACCGGACATTGCAGCCTGTCGGCTATCTTTTCCTCGATCACCCGCCGGGCGGCAGACGGATCCAGGGAGATGGCGCCGCCTAGCAGGCTGTCCGTCGAGAGCCGGCCCAGCACCAGATTCGCGTCCGTCACCGTGGGTTCGGCGCCGCCGGTCCGGTAACAGGCGGGACCCGGCACGGCCCCCGCGGACTGCGGTCCCACCCGCAGGGCGCCGCCCGAATCGATCCATGCGATGCTTCCGCCGCCCGCGCCGATCGTGTGGATATCCATCATGGGCGCTTTCAGGGCCAGACCGTCGATCTCCGCGTTCTTCGCGAAAGCAATGTTTCTTTCGTGGATCATGGCTACGTCGAAGCTGGTGCCGCCCATGTCGGCCGTAATGATGTCAGGCCGGTCGAGCCGCCGGCCGATCTCCGCGCCGGCCACCACGCCGCCGGCCGGCCCCGACAGAAACGTATGCACGCAGTGATCGGCGGCATTCCCGGCCGAAGTGACTCCGCCGTTGGATTTCATGACATACAGCGGCGCTTCGACGGCAGCGTCTGCGAGGGCTTCGTTGACCCGCTTCAGGTAGTTCGTCATCACCGGCTGCACATAGGCGTTCATGGCACAGGTGCTGAACCGCTCGTATTCGCCTTCCTCCCGGCTCAGGTCGGAGGAAAGGCAGACCGTGGCGTCCGGCAACGCCCGTTGCAGCACTTCGCCGACGGACCGCTCATGCCCGGGTTCGATGTGGCTGTGCAGCAATCCGACGCCGACCGCCTCGACGCCTTCCTCCCTGAGCGACGCCACCAGTTCATTCAGCCGATCCCGGTCGACGGGAAGCGCTTCCGATCCGTCGTGCAGGGTGCGTTCCGGAAGCTCGAACCGCAGGGACCGGGGCACGAGGGCGGGGGTCCGGCGAACGCGCATGTTGTACAGGTGAGGGCGGTCCTGCCGCTGTATATGAAGCACGTCGCGGAAGCCCTCGGTTGTGATGAAGGCTGTGTGGGCGCCCCGCCGCTGCAGGATCGTGTTGGTCGCTACCGTGGTTCCGTGAATGAGGAAGAGGATTTCCCCGTTTGCGACGCCGGCCCGGGCGACGAGTTCCTTGACGCCATCCACCAGCGCCCGGCTCGGATCGGCCGGCGTACTCGGCACCTTGTGGAACACCAAGCGGCCCGTGTCGGGATCGGACAGTACGAGATCGGTAAACGTGCCGCCCGTGTCTATGGCGATGCGAACGCTCATGGCCGGTTATCACTCATTACTGGGTGGTTGCCGCTCACGGCTGTCAATCGCTCATGGCTGGTTAAACGGCATGCTCGTCCAGCGGGAAGTCGATGCGTACGTTGCCGTGCTTCTGCGACGCGAGGAACCCCAGGATGATCTCCAGGGTGTCGCGCGCCGCACGGGGCGGAGAAATGGTTTCTCCGCCGTGTTCCATGACGTGAACGAGGTCCCGGACGGCGGCCGCGGAATAGTAATGAGTCGGCCCCTTCGGCGCGATGGTCTGGATACCGTTTCCCGTATCGAGTTCGTAATAGTCCTCGTATACGAACATCCAACCGTCAGTACCATCCAGTTGGTATCCTCCTCTACATTCCCGTCCCTTGGATCCGTTGTAGAAGGCTCGCACGCCGTTCTTGAAATGGATGAAGCCGGAGCAGCCCGGTTCCAGGTCCGCGTTCCTGCCGCCATCGCCCTGGTAGGGCCAGTAGTCCTCGTAGCCTTCGTCGAGTTCGGCGAATACCCACGCGGGTTCCGATCCCGCCAGAAAACAGGTCATGTCGATCATGTGGGTACCGTTGCGGAAGAGAATGGCCCGGGGGCCGCCGAAGTTAAGCACGATGCGTTTCAATGCGCCGATCGCGCTATCGTCGAGCAGCTTCTTGACTTCCCGGTAGACCGCACCCCAGCGGCGCGTGTGGTTGATGGTCATGGGCACGTTCCTGCTCTCCACCGCTGCGATCATGCGGTCGGCGTCCGCCAGCGAGGTCGCAATCGGTTTTTCACAGTAAATGCCTCGTACGCCCGCCTCGACCGCGTCCACGACGATGTCGGCGTGGCGGTGGTCCGAGGTCACCACGCTCAGAATATCGGGCTTGCAGGTTTCGAGCATTTCCCGGTAGTCCGCGAACCCTCGCAAACCCGGAAAGGTGCCCGACCAGTCCTTCAGGGTGTCCTGCACGAGATCTTCCTTCAGGTCACAGACGCCGACTACCTCCGTAAACGGTAGTTGGGCATAGGCCGGTACGTGGCAGTTGGGCATTACGTGGCCCATTCCGTGGTCGCCGTCGACATTGGGCCGTCCCGCCCCGATGCCGCTCAGGCCCACCACGCAGGCCGTGTATGTCCGATCGTCAGCCATGGTTGTCCTTTCTGTGGTTTGGTGCTGCTTCAGGATAGGTGCTACGCTCGTTGAAGTAGATCCGGCCTTCTGTAGTAGATCCGTCTTCTGTAAAGATCATGACGCGTCCTTCCAGCGTGCGACCTGCGCTTCATCCAGGGTGACGCCGAGCCCCGGACCGTCGGGGACCCGGGCGGTGACCGGTCCGAGTTCCAGCGACTTCTCGATCATGTCGCCTTCGTGGTACAGCGGGCCGAGGAGGTCGCCGGGATAGGTCTCACTGTCGATGGCTTCCACGCTGGCCGCCACGTGAAGCATGGCCGCCGTGGCGATCCCCAGCTCGAGGTTGCTGCCCATGTGGCAACGCAGTCCCGCCGCGCTGGCCACGTGCGAGATGCCCACCGTCTGGCCGATACCCCCGTTCTTACCTGGGTAGACGCTGATGATGTCCGCGGACCGGCGCAGGGCGGTCTGCATGGCGTCGTGCAAGGTGAAGACGCTTTCGTCGGCCATGATGGGGATGGTCGTGCCCGTACGGATCAAGGCTGCTTCATCGTCGAACTGCGGAGCGGAGGGCTGCTCGGCGAAGAGGATGTCCAGCGGCTCGAGGAGGCGCAGCATGCGGCGCGCCACCGCAGGCGGCCACCCGCAATTCGCGTCGATGCTCATTCGGATGCCGGGGCCGGCCAGCGCGCGGACCGCGCGGACGCGCTCGAGGTCCTCATCGGGGTCCAGTCCCACTTTGACCTTGAGGCACTGCACGCCCCACTGCAGGAACTTCTCCGCCAGGGCAACGGAAGTCGGTACGTCGAAGGCGCCGACCACCATCTTCATCGGAATCTCCTGCCGGACCTTTCCTCCCAGCAACTGGTAGAGGGGCTTGCCCGCGCTCTTCCCGGCCAGGTCCCACAACGCCATCTCCACGGCCGCCTTGGTGAAGGGGTTCAGCTTGATGACCTCGTCCATGACGCTGCAGAGCCGGTTTACGTCCGCCGGGTTTTCTCCCTTTAGCGCGGGGTCCACCAGTTCACGGATCGCGGCCGTACAGGAGGCGGACGTCTCCCCGCTCCAGCGCGGCGCGACCGTAGCCTCGCCCAGTCCGGCAAGTCCCTCGTCCGTGTGAATCCGGAGGATGACGTAAGGAGAGACGATATGTTCGCCATGGGCGGTTTTCGTGGTCATGCCCTGCTTGAGCGGCACTTCGATGGGGATGGCTTCAATTCGGGTTATCTTCATTTGCTGCTCCGTTTCCGGTTTACCAGGTTTTCATTCTGGCCGGTGGTTCATCCTTATCAGCGAGTTCATCCCGGCCAGCATGTTCATTCGAGCCAGTCATCCAGGTGTTCGGCGACGAAGTCGTCGTCGTTCAGATGGGGATAGGCGCGGTAAACCCGGTCTATCTCCTCGTACTGGCCGGGCGACAGGGTCTCATCGGGATTCAGGCACCAGGTGCCCTCGAGCAGGCCCTGCCTGCGCAGCACCTCGTGAATCCCGGAGATGCACCCGGCAAAACCGTGGGCCGGGTCGAAGAAGGCGGCGTTACAGTCCGTGACCTCGATCGACCGGGTCACCAAGTCCTGGGGGATCGCCGCGCCGGACCGGGAGACGTCCTGACACGCCCGCAGCAATTCCACCGCTCCCCGGGTCCACACGGCCCAGTGTCCCAGCAGTCCGCCCTTGAAACGTACGGACCGGCGCGCGTCTTCGCACTGGAACGCGTGCTCCGTCAGAAGATCCATCAAGATGTTGTCGTCGTTGCCCGTATAAAGCGTGATCTCCTCGTGCCTGCCCGATTCCGTCAGGGCCCTCAGCACGTCGAGCGTGTGGTACCGGTTGAACGCCGCGACCTTGATGGCCACGACCCCCTCCAGTTCGACGAAACGGCGCCAGAACCGGTAGGGCAGAACCAGGCCGCCGACGGCCGGTTGCAGGTAAAACCCCATGACTGGAATGGCGTCGGCCACGGCCCGGCAGTGCGCGATGAGTTCGTCCTCCGTGGCGCCGCCCATGGCGGTCAGGCTGAGCAGGCCGGCATGGTAGCCGAGAGATCTTGCCGTTTCCGCCTCGCCGGTAGCCTGCGCCGTTCGTCCGCAGATCCCGGCGATCCGGATGAAATCCGCCGGCGCTTCCCGGTCCATCACCTCCGCGGCCAGACCGAGCACCGGTTCGTAGAGCCCGTATGCCGGGTCCCGGATCTCGAACTGGGTCGTGTGGACGCCCACGGCGAGACCGCCCGCACCGGCCGCGATGTAATACCGCGTCAGTGCCCGTTGCCGCCGTTCGTCAAGCTGGCGGTCCGACGTAACGGCAAGCGGATGGGCGGGGATCACCACGCCCCGCTGCATAGCCGCCCGGACAGCCGGGGGCATCGCGTCCTTCATAACAGACTCCTCTGCTTGCTACTGCGTCAGGCTGCGAACCATGACCCCGCAGCCAAACACGCATGAAGTCACGGACAACTATTCCGCGGCTCGCTGGCCCGGATGACCGTTCCCGTATTCAGAAACTTCCCGCGCGGGATTCGTACCCCGTGGGCTTATCCAGGCTTCGGCCCCCGATGCGGATCCAATGGGCGACCCAATCCGCAATCCTTTCAATCGGAATCTCCGGTTCGCCCAGCCGGTCAAAAAGCCTGCGGGGATCGCCAAGCAGCGCCGTTTCGCTTTCATTGCCCATGAATAGTGGCTCACTTTCCAGGCGACGGCCAAGTGCCCTGGCCATTTCCCTGACAGATAGCGTGTCCGGTCCCGTCATATTCAGGATCGTGGCCGGGCTGCTGCAAAATGGAAACATGCGCGAGAGATAGCTGTTGGCGTCTCCCTGCCAGATCTGGTTTACATGCCCCATGGCCAGGTCGATCGGCACGCCGTCGTGTATCTTTCTGGCGAGGTCGTGTACGATGCCGTAGCGCAACTCCGTGGCGTAAAAAAGCCGGGCGATGAGCAGGGGAGTGCCCTGTTCCACGCAAAGATGCTCCGCGATGCGTTCTCCGCCCAGTCTCGACTGGGCGTATTCACCTACCGGTCCGATTTCAGCGTCTTCATTCGAGCCACCGTCCTTGATCGGTGAATAGGCGTACACATTGCCCGAACTGACATAGACGATACGGGAGCCTGCGTACCGGCGCATGATCCGGCCGGGCAGCCATGCGTTCATCGCCCACGTCATCGGCGTGTTGCCCGTGGCACCAAATTTGAATCCCGCGAGAAATAGGACGTTTGCCGCGTCCGGCAGACGGGCCAGGTCCGCCTCGTCAAGCAGGTCCGCCTGAACCGTTTCCACGCCGACAGTTTCGAGGTAGGTCCTGACTTTCTCGTCGCTGAACCGGGAGACGCCGATGACGCGCCGGGCGCCGGCCCGCACGAGGAGCTCCGCCAGGGTCGGCCCCATCTTACCGCCGACGCCCAGGATCACCACGTCGCCGTCCAGTTCCGATACGGCCTCGACGACCCGCGGTGACGGGGCCGTCATCCGGTCGATGAGCATTTCTTCGTTCGTGATCAGGTCAGGCATACGCGGCCCTGTCGGGTGGCGCCGTGAAGTAAGCGGGCGGCGCAAAATACCGGAACATGCCAAAACCGTTATCCACGTCCTTTTCCGTCCATATCAGGTCGGTCTCGCAGTAGGACACCGATCCGTGGCCCGGAGGCGAATGTTCGGGATGGGACAGAAAGTCGGTCCGCGGCCAGATGCTCCTGTGCCGAAAACACACACCCTGTACCAGGTTGTTTCGGATAAAATCCCGCATGTGGGAGAAGGTCCGCTGATACCTCGAACCCCTGCCCCATTCGACATAGGGTTCCAGTCCGTCGCCCAATTTCTGGATCTCCGGGATGGAGAGGGGTTGTCCGTCGCGAAACAGGATCGCGTCGCTGTTGGGGTCGACCATCACCCATTTCCGGTATTCCTCGAACCAGACCTCCGCCACGAAATGGCCGTCGTAACCGTTCGGCGTGCCCATCAGCACGGCGCAGCGCGCCGGTATTCGCAGCGCCTGGCAGGCACTGACGAAGGCCACGGCGTAATGCACGCACATGGCGATGGGGCGCTCATCGTTGTGACCGCGCCGGCTCCCGCCCCATGCGAGTATGGTTTCCGCGTCCCACGGCGCGTAGACCGTCGCGCGGCCGGACCCTGAATGCTCCCAGCTCGAAGCCAGCCAGGAAGACAGTTCCCGCACCTGGGTGAACCGATCCGTGCCGTCCCTTGCGCGGCGCGGGATAAGATCGCGAAGCGACTGTACCCTGGGATGATCGGCCGACTCCCACGCCATGTCAGGAGGCGGTTCGTCCCGGCCTTCCCGCAGGCGGATACGGACGCAGTAATTCCCCCGGACCGCGTTCAGATATCCCATGCGATCCGAGCGCCAGGTCGTTCCGCTATCGTCGCTCAACGTGCAGCACGATAGGGCGCCGCCCGCCTCCAGCGCGAGCGACCATCCCGTCATCGCGCTGTCTTCGGTCCACAACTCCACCACGTTGTCCCCTTCGCGCAGGTCACCGGCCTTTACGACCCCTTCATGCCATCTGTAATGGAGATCCGGACCTCCGTGGACAGCCTCCTGTCGGATCCCGTTGACAGACAGGTTCAATGGATTGCCGCCTGCTCGATGGGGCCGGGCCAGAACGAACAGGACCGCGTCGGATCCGGTTTCCGGCAGATTCAGGATGACGCGGGCCCGCCGGAACCGCGTAAGTTCCTCGCATAGCGCAGGGATGACACGGCCGGATTCGTTGTGGTAGAGTCTGCTCATTGACTTACCAAGTAACAACCTTCGGTATGTTGCGTCAAGTTCGGACGGGGGTTATATTGCGGCTTACAAAAAGCATGACCGGCTTGAAGTGAATCCAAAGACGAAACATGGCATGGCGCGTAAGGGATGCTCCTGTGAAAAGAGCGGTAATTCTCGGCAAAAAGCAGGGCGGCGTGGTGGAAGCCGACGTCCCGAAACCGACGGAAAACTGGGTACTGATCAAGATACACGCGGCGCCGCTTTGCACCGAGTACAAGGGGTTTGCCGCGGGCAACAGGGCGGACTACCTCGGCCACGAGGCGTCCGGCGAAGTCGTCGAGATCGCACAACCGGGCCGCGTTAAGGTAGGAGACCGGGTGGCGGTCATGCCCGGGTATCCCTGCGGTGACTGTACGTTGTGCCGCTCCGGCGACTACATTCACTGCGAAAATGCCGTGGATTTCGCCGGTTTCACCGGTTCTGAAGAAGGCATAGCGACCCTGGCCCAGTACATGCTCAAGCCAGACTGGCTGCTGACGCCGATTCCCGACGGCATGTCCTATGAGCATGGAGCCATGGCCTGTTGCGGACTGGGGCCGACTTTCGGCGCGCTGGACCGCCTTCGGGTTCGGGGCGGCGAGACTGTATTGATCACCGGCATGGGCCCGGTAGGCCTGGGTGGCGTGATCTGCGCCGGTCACATGGGTGCCGAGGTCATCGCCGTGGAATCCCATCCCTACCGGACCGCGAAAGCAAGGGAACTGGGCGCTGCGCACGTCATCGACCCCGGGGACGAACACGCGGTGGAACACATACGCGACCTGACCGGCGGCATTGGGGTGGACAAGGCCATGGACTGCTCCGGATCGCCGGCCGCCCACAGACTCTGTATCGACGCGCTGCGCAGGAGGGGGAGTCTCGCCTTCGTCGGCGAGAGCGGCGGGGATACGCGGCTGTTTGTAAGCCCCGACATGCTCCGCAAGGGCATCGGCCTGATGGGGTCCTGGCATTACAACATGAAGGGCGCCCACGACATCATGGGCATCATTGCGCGAAACCGGAAGAAACTGGATCGTTTCATCACCCACCTGTTTCCCATAGACGAGATACAGCGGGCGTGGGAGACGCAGGTCAGCGGCGAATGCGCGAAGGTCGTCATCCGGCCCTGGACCTGATGACCGGGCGAGGCAGACATCAACATGATCAAAAGCGCAATCATCGGAGTCAGCGGCGGTCGGGCGCGGGGGCTGGCCGAGGCCTATCGGCACGTAAGCCGCGGACGGCTGGTTGCCGTGTCGAGCCGGCGGCGGGACAAGCTCGAGGCCTTTGGATCGGCTTTCGACGTACCTGCAAGACACACAGACTACCGCGAGATGCTCGAGCGGGAAAAACCCGACCTGGTCCATGTGAACACGCCGCCTTCGGTACGCCTCGAGATCTTCGAGGCGGCGGAGGCGGCGGGCGTCCCGGCCGTGCTGGTCGAAAAGCCCCTGGCCATCCAGGGCGAGGATTTCCTGGCCATTCAGGCCTTCACGCGCTCGGCCCGCGTCAAAATCGCCGTCAACCACCAGTTGCACTTCCACCCTCGACGGAACTGGCTTCAGCGGAAGGTGCGGGACGGCGCCATAGGGCGTCTGCGCTTCATCGAGGCCAGCGCGGGCATGAACCCGGCCTACCAGGGTACACACGCACTGCAGGCCGTAGGCGCTTTCAATCCCGGTGCGGCGCCGGTCGACGTCTTCGGGCAGGTCTCGGGCGCGGAGGGGCTGACTGAAACACCCAGGCATCACTACGCGCCAGACGAGTGCACCGGGGTCATCAACTACGACAATGGGGTGAGCGCCCTGCTGCGTTGCGGCGCCGTCGCCCCGCGTGTCATCATCGGCGGAACAACAAACGTCCACAAGCGGATCGCGGTGTACGGGGAGCGGGGATTCGTGCACTGGACCATGCACGGCTGGGAATCCAGAATCGACGACAAATACGAGCGCGGGGAACATGTCTACGCCGAGGAAGACATCCTCGGCCAGGCCGCAATGACCGAAGCGATGATCGACTGGCTGGCGGAAGACACCGCCGTTCATCCGCTGAATATCGACTCGGCGCTAACGGATTTCAGTGTGATCCTGGGGATTTACGAAAGCGCGTTGAGCCGGGCGGTCGTCACCCTGCCCTTTACGCCGTCCCCGGATCTGGTGGGAAGACTTCGCCGCGCGCTGGAATAGCCAGGCCCCGCGCGCTGGACTAGCCGGCCGCGCTGGCCTGGCCGTGCCTGCTCCGGCCGGCCGCGCCGTCGTTCACCTGCATGTACATGAAGGGCGGGATGGTCAGGGCCACCACGTCGTCGCCGCCCGTGACTTCTCGGGCCTGGCCCAGGGCGTGTTCCAGATCCGGCGCCCAGGAGACGCCCAGCCGTTTGGCGGCGAAGTCGGTTTTCGGTCCGGCGAGGATCACCCGGGACAGGTACTTCAACGGATAGGTCGCCCAGTACCAGACGGTGAAGGGATGGAAGCCGTGGTGGGCGAACCGGTTCCGGTAGCAGTCGACCAGGTGCGGGTCCCGGGCGAACTGCTCCTGGAACTCCGATTGCATCTCGAAGGGGTCCTGGGTTTCGGGCAGCACCTCGTTCCAGAACTTCTCGTAGGCGACGTGGTACTCCGGGTGGAAGAACTCGAAGACCGGGTTGAGGATGATCACCACGCCCCCCGGCTTGACGAAGGGCTTGTTGTAGAACCAGTTGAAGACGTAACCGAGGACGTCGCTCAGGACCAGGACCGGGTTGATCCGGGTGCCGACGGAGTAGGGGCTGAGATCGGGCAGGCCGAAGACCAGCGTATCGTGCTGGTGGTCGGTCGTGACCAGCAACTGGTCCTTCAGGGTCTGCAGAGTCGGTTCGTGGACGGCGTCGATGGAACCGGCGTTGATATCGACGGGCAGGTAAGCGCTCTGAATGCCCTTGAAAACCCGGAAACGCACCGATTCGGGCAGCAGGCTCATGGACGCCGGGGTCGTGGCCTTCAGGATTTTCTCGAAGAGGTTGCACCGCTCGGAAGGTTTGCTGAGATAGCGCATCAAGGGCGGATAGGACGCGTTGTTCATGGCGGCCTCGAGTACCATGATGCGGGTGTGCTTCAGGATGACGCGGCTGATGCGCTCGATCGATCCGTGCATGTCCGAGCCTTCAGGCTGCATGACGTGGGGCTTTTCCGCGGTCATCTGGGGCGCGTGGTGCGGCGCGATGCTGTTGTAGGTGCCCAGCCCCACGGCCACGGACTTGTGCCCGCCGTTCAGCGGGATCTGGATGGAATCCACGTAGATCACCAGGTCGCTCTCGATGACCTTGCGGCTGGTCTCCACCGGCTCTCCTTCTTCGGTCGTGCCCAGCACGACGATGTCGTCGGGGTCTTCGGCGTCGAAATTGACCAGTTGGTGAGGATGAAAGGCCTTCATGATCCGCTTGCCCAGCATGGCGGCCATTTCGTGGGTCTTCATCTTGCGGTGCAGGGCGACCGCGCACACGAGTTCGATGTTCTCCTGCTTCACCCCGTAACTGAACAGCATTTCAAGCAGGGCCTCGATGGCGAGCTGGCGGATATCGGGCGGTGCGGTTGCCGGAAAGGGCTGGCAATTGTCATCGAAGGCGATGAGGATCCGGCTGTTCGCGTCGACCAGTTCTTCCAGGGGCGGCATGTCCAGGGGGGATTCGAAAGCCGCCCTGACCCGGTTCGGAATGTCTTTGTTCGGGATGCCCGGCAGCGGCGGCGGCGGGAAGAGCACCGACGCTTCATCGGGCAGTTCGGCGTGGACGACATTGTTTCCGGAATAGGTAAGGTATTTCATCACACACCTCGGTTACGGGGAGGTCCCGTGCAACGTAAAGGACTGGGCGGGCAGGTTTCTGTCATTCCGTCTTTCATCGGGACTTCAGACTGTTATCGTAATTATAGACGGGTAGTTCCACCGTATCAACACATTAATCGTTCGCCGCGGATGGTGCCGGTCGGCAGCCGGGACCGTTACCGGCGAGGACTTTGCACCTTAAAACAAGGGAGTGGATCATGATCTCAGATGACCGGACCCTGTCTCGCAGAGGGTTTCTGAAGACCGGAATGGCCGTAACCGCCGCGGGGAGTCTGGCCCGTCTCAACACGGCCCATGCCGCACAGAATATGGATCGCGATGCATCAGCATCAGACGAAAGGGCATTGTTCAACGCGCTAGGAAATGTGCCTACACCCCTGATCATGGACGCGCTGATCCGTCTGGGCCATGACCGCGCAAGCCTGGCCATGTCCCGCGGCGTGCGACCGATGATCCCGGTCCGGGGTACGGTCGCTGGGCCGGCCGTGACGACAAAGTACGTAGAGAGCGACACCCCGACCACGCGGGACGACATCCGTTCCTTCGTCTTTCGTCCCGTGGACGAAGCGGAACCCGGCTCGATCTGGGTGACCGCCAGCGGTACCAGCGAGATACTCAGCATGTTCGGAGACGTCATCGTACTGGCCTGTCGCGAGAAGGGCCTGGCCGGCCTGGTGACCGACGGCGGCTGCCGGGACATCGAGGGCATGGAGGAAGTCGGACTGCCGGTTTACGCAGGGGGGATCTGCCTCTACGGTCCCGGTTCGGTGATCCGCCCGGTGGCTAACAACGTGCCGGTGGTCTGCGGAGGAATCGAAATCGCCCCGGGCGACGTGGTCGCCGCGGACGTGAACGGCGTCATGGCCTTCCCACGTGACGCGCTGGCCCACGTGATCCGCGTCATCCCGGAACTGCAGGAGAAGGAAGACAGATCCAGGCAATTGATCGAAGAGGGGCGGGGACTGGTGGATGGGTACGTGTTTTAGGCGGATGACATCCATATAGCAATTCGAAGATATATTGACGAATTGCACACGTTTGGTTATCGTAGGATTGTCAACCACGTGCAGGGCCAGATTTGCCGAGTAGCTGCAGAATAGTAAGGCTAAGAAGAAACTAAAAATCGAGAAGGCAGGAGAAAATACCACTGAACAGGTATATGGTCGAGGTCGTCTGAGAGAAAACACTATCCTGAACCGATACCCGATACGGTGGAGCATATCGCTCGCGCATTGCTCTCCAATCCACCTTACGGAAGGATGAATGGCGATATCGGAATGAATATGGGGAGCTGAAATGATTGTCGATTACTTAATGCCAGCTGTGGTTTTACTGGTATCGGTGTTGGGCTGGATACTCAGTTGGATGTTTTTCCTGCGCGGTAAAATAGCGGATCTGCGTGGAGAAATGATTGAAAAACGTGATCTGGGTACAGTCAAGGATGATCTGGTAAGAGAGATCGGAACATTACGAGAGAGTACGATGAAAGAAATCGAAACTTTAAGGGAAGGTAAAATAGCGGATGTTGCCGAGCTGAGGTCTGATGTACGAGAGATCAGACAGGACGTTAAAACGTTGTTATCTCGTTAATTGAAATCATCAAGCTACGAAAGCGTGGACGCTCGGTCATCACCCGGATTCAGCTGGCCTTCATCGTCATTGTTTCCTTCAGGATCCGTAAGCGATGTGCCGGGTTCCCGCTCGCTGCGAAGCCGGCCGGCAAGCAAGTAACGGTACATGTCCAGCACCAACTGTTGTTCGTTTTGTTCCAGCCAGTCGAGGGCCGCGGGTGAAATCAGCATCGTTCGACAGGGTTCGTCGGCAACCACGCGATGCGCTTTCTGGTTCGGCGCGCCTTTCGGCCAGACCGCGTCACCCGGCCCGCATTGGAACAGGCGGTTCTCACCGGCATCGTAACCGGACGCGCGGCCCGAAAGGATCAGCTGCAGGTGATCCGTGAGAGCGCCCGGTCCGGCAAGGATCCCGCCTTGTCCGTACGTGCTCGGGTTCATCCACTTCTGCAGCGACTCCATCAGGCTTTCGAAATCGATCTGCCGTTCCAGGTAGTGTTCCAGGGCTTCCGCCGAATGTTCCAGCAGCGCGTCGCGCCTGTCACCGGTTCCTCCGGATTCGGTGTTCCACGTTTCGATCAGGATATCCTCGCAACGCTCGAGCCCGCGGTCCGCGTCGGTTTCCCACTGCAATTCGCGATACACCGGAGCCGGCAAGCTGCGCTCGAACCTGTCTCTCAGTCCCTCGGACAACGCGCTGAGCACTACAGGGACGCCGTCCGCGTTTGCCGCCTGCAGAAACCTTCCCATGGCATTCACGGCCGAAAAATCGAGGCCTGAAACGGCCGCGAAATCCAGCATCATGCACACGGGCCGCGGCGTGCCGCTCAGTCTGCTCCTGAATTCATCGGCGAGTGCGTAGGCACTGCCGAAGAACAGGTAGCCACGCAGCATGAATATCTCTATCCGTTCCCCTTCTCTGCGCAGGATGGACCGGTCGGGTACGGACCTCGCTTTCAAACTCTCACGGTCCCGCGCCGTGTATCTCGACGCGATCGGATCCACCCTGCTGAGCCGCACGGTGAAGAAAACCAACATGGACAGCAAACCCACGGCTACCCCTTCGATCAATCCAAGCGATGTGACCACCACGAACATCATCACTACAATACCGTACTCCAGCCGCGGAAGACGCCTGCGGCTTCTGACAAGCCCTTCGTCCAGCATGCCGAGGCCGGCAAAGACCAGGATCCCTCCCACGAGCGCCGCGGGAACGACTTCCAGCATGCCGTCGCCCAGTACAAGGGCCACGGCGATGACGAGCGCGGCGACTACACCGGTCATTCGGGTGGTGGCTCCGAACAACTTGCTGCGCAGCGACGCGGGAACGACAATCGTCGCCACGGTCCCTCCGCCCACTCCCGCCAGCATGCTCGCCAGCCCCGTCACCCTGAACTCCCGGTCCCAGTCCAATTCATGGTTCGTCGCCATTTCCAGTCCGGCGATATTCATGATGATGCTGATGAAAGCCACCAGCATCAGCGCCAGCATGTTGGGTATCTGCGGGGTCAGCGAAGCCCAGTTGACAAGGGACAGATCGTCAGGCCGTATAGCCGGCCACAGATCGCCTTCCGCCGTGCTCTTCAGCAGTAGTCCCGCGGTCCGCGCCTCCTCCCCCGAAATGCCGAGGTTGTCGAGCGCGAGATGATACGCGCCGACAGCCAGCAGCACGCCCGCGGGCAATATCACCGGGTTGCGCCATCGTTTCAGGGACAGGTAGAGCGCGACGCCGAAGACCGCCCCCGGCAACCACTTCCACATGACACCGGGTTCGAACAGAACCGGCAGTGCCCGCCAATCGAGCTCGGCGCCCATCAGGGACAGCGCCGCCAGGCACACGGCGCCGCCGATCCCGGCCACGAATCCGCCGGACACGGGATAGGGAATGAAGCGCATCAGGTTGGCGAGCCCGAACCGGCCGACGGCGAGGCAGCACAGGCCCGTGATCGCCGCACAGATCATCAGGGCGACGGACGTGGTCACGAACAGTGCGTGGCCTTCGGCGTCCATTGAGGAACCGATCACGGCCATGCCGATGACCAGCGCGGGCGACAGCCCTGCGATTACCCCGCGGAATCCGCCCAGAAGGGCGATGACCAGACACGCCGCGAAGTTCCCGAAGAGCACCAGGCCCACGCCCTGGGAAGCATAGGGCGCCAGTGGGCCCGAGAAAATAAAGCTACCGAAGGCAACCTGGGCGACGAGAAGACCCAGGCCCGACGTAAACCCGGCCGAAAGCGCGGGAATGGCTGATTTGGATAAAGGATTCAAGTGCGGTGTGTTCCGTAGACCACAACAGGTATTAAATCCCGCCGGCCACGCGGGTTCTCGAGTAGTCTCTAAGTCACATAGTAATCGAATTGATACCAGGGATCAAAACAATCTCGAACCAGTATCAAAGTCAATTGAACGCGTCTTTATTTCAAATCCGGCACTTTGTACTGAGGCCGGCGGGGAAAGAACAGAAAGTATTGGACGAAGACGGCTTCAGATGGGTATCATAGCCTCGGCAACCTCTCGAGGTGGGTTCGCCTGACGACGAATACCGGCCGAATCCTCCGGAAGACGGATTCGGCTTTGACGACAAGTGCCTGATCGCTCGGAGAGCGAACGATGACCGTATTTCATTTGATCTTCCGGACGTCCTGCCTGTTGTGGCTCCCCGCATTCCTGGCCGCGGAGCCGGTCCATGCCCAGGGCGCGGAGTTCGGGTTTCACGGCGGACAGGCCCTGGACGAATACGAGAGAGGCGGGGGCGGCAGCGTAGTCGTTAACCTGCCGACCGGAATCAGGACCGTACACGTCGGGGCGAGGGCGACCTATCACCTGACGACAACAGAAGGCGACGGCGAGAAATCCCTGCTGCTGTACGGGGTGGACGCGGGCGTGACGCTGGTATCTTCTCCCATTCTCGTGCGTGCAACGATGGGCGTAGGACGGGCGCAGGATTCGGAGGAGACGGTGCTCATGGAAGGCGATACCAGGACGGTCATTACCAGGACGACAAATACCTATTACGCGCATCCGGGCGTTATGGTCGGCGTGTCACTGGGTATCGTGTTCGTGGGCCTGGAAGGAAGATACATCAGCCTGGACAAGGGCGTCAGCACGAGCGCGGTCTACGCCATGGTGGGCTTCAAGGTGGGCCGCTGAATCCCCAACATGCCCATATTGCGCCTTACTTCATTAAATACAGTTACTTAAACAGACCCACGCACCTGTACCGCGCGGTCGGAATCCGGGACCATCCATGCAGATTCATGAAGCGTGCCAAAACGAAATCGACACGTTGCACCAGTGCTTCGAAGCATGGTTCAACGGTCGTGTCCCCAGGACAGCGGAGGCCTTCAGCCGAATCGATACGGCGCTTGCCGAAACCTTCGTGATCGTCATGCCCCATGGCGGCAAAGTGGAGCGGGCGCCGCTGCTGAAAGGCCTCTATGAAGCCCACGCCGGTCGGCAGGGCATCCGAATCTGGATCGAGCGCGTCCGGGTCCTGGAAGAAGACCGGTCGCTCGTAGTCGCCGAATACGAGGAATGGCAGACGGAAGACGGGGAGACGACCTCGAGACACAGCACCGCGGTTTTCCGCCGCAACGGCGAGAAGCCCAACGGCCTGGAATGGCTCCGCGTGCACGAGACCTGGTTCAAGCGGGCGCCTTCGTGAGCGCTTTGAGAGCGCTTTCAATCGACCGCCTTCGTGAGCGCTGTTGAAGATCCGGCAGAGTCGTTTCGAATTCGTTTCAGAATCGCGTGGATTCGAACGCCTCGTAGGGCGGCTTTATGTTAAACGTGCGCGCGATTTCCTCCAGCTTCGCGCGGTGTTCGTCGCTTAACGGTACCCCTTTCTCCTCGTTTTCCTTTTCCCACCGCCATTCCATGCCGCCGGGCAGTTCCGCGTAGGGCATGCCCGGAAATGGCCTCATAGCCCTTGCCTTCGATACGAAATTGTCCAGCGACCGCTCAAACTCGTCCAGATCCATGAAGTGATCAATCTTCATAGCCAGCAGGAAGGCGCCCTGGTTGGATTCCCATTTCGCCTGGGGTGGCTGGAATTCCGGTCTCCAGATACCGGCCAGGATGCCCCCGAGCGCCTGCAAGGCGACCGCGAGTCCCAGGCTCTTGGCGAACAGGGCATAGAATTCCTGGAACAGTTCGTCCTTGTATCCCATGAAAACCGCGGCCATGTCGAGCACGAGCGGAGGCTGGCTCCGCGTCGGGAAGGCCAGGCTCATGGGAGAACCGCCGCTTGCGGACATGATCACATTATTCGGATCGAGGGCGATGCGGTGGGTGGAAAGCGCCCATCCCACGCACCCGTGTTCGAGGGCCATGCGGGAGTAGTTTCCGGCCGCTCCGAAGTGATAGTGATTTCGGGTAGTGGCCGCACCCAGGCCATGGGCCAGCGCCTTCTCGATGGCGGTCTCCATGCCCCGGTGGGAGGGCCCGTAACCCATGCCGCCGTCCCCGTCCAGGACCACGACGGTTTCCGATTCGCGAACCACGGTCACGTCGGGGCGCGGATTGACCTCGCCGTCGCGTAGCTTCGGCAGGTAACCCAGCGCCTGCTGCGTGCCGTGGCTGTACACACAGCGCTTGTCGGCCGTGGCGAGGATCCTGCCCATCAGTCCGGCTTCCGCGGGTCTCATGCCGGCCGCGACGAAAAGTTCCGTAATAAACGCCAAATGGGTTTCGTAAGGCACCCTGATGCCGTGTTCCGGCGGGGTGTTTCGCATGGGAATGGTGGACATTCCTCATACCGCCTTTCTGTGCGAGGTCTGCTGGCAGGCCGCCTTCAGGTTGCCTGCGTGTTTCCTTGGATGTTCCGATTATTCGGGCTTCACCGAGGTCGTTCCGGGGACTCGGTCGTCTATGTCGCCCGGACCGTCTCGGCCGCTGCGGTCAAACTATTCGGTCACCGCCGCTCCCGCATGGGCCGGAGCCCGGAATATCGCGTTGAGGAACAGGATGTTCAGGCCGTCCATGTAGGCCCTGAAGTTCGGATCGGCCGTGAATCCGATGGCCAGGCCGCGGCCGTGTCGCTCTTCCATGAGGAGGGGCTTGTAGGCCAACTGTTCCGTGCTGCCTTCCCAGGCGAAGCCGCTGGCCAGGACTTCGTCGGGACCCAGAAAGACGGCCACGTTGCTGCCTTCGTCCAGCTTGAGCGGAGTAAAGATCGAACTGCCGCTGACCAGGGCGTTCACGGTGCGGTCCCGCCCGGCGGCCAGCCAGTGATCGGGATCGAGTCCGGCCTTAAGGAGGACGCCCTGCGTGGATGGCGGCGCGGCATCGTCGGCCTGCAACGCCTGCAGGTACTCCTCTTCTGTACTGAATATCCGGCCGGAAGCACTCCCAGTGCCCGCATCGCCGCCTTCTTGGCTGTCGTCTGTAGCCTGGTCCTCTCTAGTCGTCGAAAGCAGTCCGGTCATATCGCCCGCGAGAAAGGCGGTGGCACCGCTGCCCAGTCCGACCACCGTGCCGCCCGCGCGTACCCAGTCCCTGATCCGGCGCGTACCCCGTTCACCGAGCACGTCGTCGTAAGTGGAACTGAATCCGGGATCCGGCAGCAGCAGTACGTCGAAGTCCCTGAGATCGGCCGTGGCGAGCTGGCGCGTCCGAATAGGCGTCACCGGGTACCCGATTTGACGCTCGACGACAAAACGGGTGGCGCCGGCGTTGTATGCACGGGTGGGTCGGTCCCAGGCGAGCGCGATGCGGGGCGTGCGCATAAAGACGACGTTGTTGCTGCCGAAGTTGGGCCCTTCATCCACCCAGCCGGTATCGGTCGCGATGACTTCCGCTCCCGAAGAGACGGCGATTCGCGCCAACGTCTCGTGCAAGTGGTCCGGGTTGTCCTTGACCTTGAAGATCAGCGTGCCGGACGGGTAGCGCCGGTCTCCCTGCACGAAGGCCAGGTCGGTGCTGTATACCCGAAGTCCCGCCCTTAGCGAAGCGGCCAGCAGCCGACCCGCAGCCTGGGTGCCCCAGGGCACCAAGTAGGCGACTTCCGCCCGGCCACCTTCGATCGACCCAGGAGGTATCTTGACAGGATCGACCCGGGCGAGATCGCCCTCGACCTGCCGACCAACGGCGACAGTCTCCACGTTGTACATCAACGGAAAGGACCACGCGGTCACGTCGTAGATCTGGTCGCCCATGCCTTTGCTCCTGCGGCGTTCCTGTTCCTCGATAAAATCCTCGCTCATGGGTACGTGCGTGTCCATGAGCGTGCGGATCAGGCGCTTGGCGGGCTGCGCCAGGGAAATGACGTAACTGCCGGCGGGATAGGTTTCGCCGCCTGCACGGAAATCCGATCCGGCCTGCTGGACCTCCACGCCGTGATAGGCCATGAGCCAGGCCAGCTTGTCCACGCCCGAGGTGTTGCCTTCGGCTTTGCGCGGCACGATATAAGCCCTGATCTCCTCGCTGCGGCCTTCCTCTATCGCGGACTGCCGGTAGGCGTAGAAGTCCGCCAGGAGCTTCTCCCGGTTGATCGCGGCCGTTTCGCTGGTGGCGATGGATGCGACGAAGTGATGCCGGACCGTGTCCCTGAAATGCATGACCGACGCATCGCTTCTCCGGACGACGAGTCCCCGGGCCGACGCCTGTTCGTACGTCATGGCCACGCTCCCGTAGTAGGACGGCCAGCTCGCGCCGTAGCCGGGGTAGAAGGCGTCGAATATCTCCCGCGTGAAGTACGAGAACCCGTAGTGATCGAACCAATTCGCGTTGTTTCTGCCGAAGAGCTGAAGACTCTCCCGCTGATCCCGTGCCAGGTGCGGATTATAGGGTACCGCCTCGGGCGCGAAGTAATAGGTGGCATTAGAGCCCATTTCGTGCAGGTCGACAAATACGGGCGGGTAGTAGTCCTGCAGCACCTTCACCCTGCCCAGCGTCTCGGGATGGTTCAATGAGATCCAGTCGCGGTTCAGGTCGAAGTAATAGTGGTTGGTCCGACCCCCGGGCCAGGGTTCGTTGTGCTCGGCCGCCAGCGGACTGGCGTTCGGCTTCAGGCCTTCGGCGATCTCGAAGTTATGGACGAACCGGTCCCGCCCGTCCGGATTCTGAACCGGGTCGATCATCACGATGGTCTCCTCGAGGATCCTGTCCACGACCGGGTCGCCGCGGGCGGCCAGCAGGTGATAGGCCGTGAACAGTGCCGCGTCCCCGGGAGAAATCTCGTTTCCGTGCACACTGTAACTGAGGTTGACGATGACCGGAAGGGAAGCGATCAGGCTGTCGGCGCTCGCGCGGGACGTGTTTCTCGGGTCGGCCAGCCGCTTCATGCCTTCGCTGACAGCTGCCAGCGCACCGATCCGCTCCGGCGATCCCACGAAGGCGTACACGAGCTTCCGCCCCTCCCAGGACCGGGCGTACTCGAGTATGTGCACCTGGTCGGGCACCGCAGCTTCGAGCGCTTCCAGGTATTTCATCAGTCCCGCGTGGGGTGTAATGCGGTCTCCGATGTCATAGCCCAGGATTTCCTTCGCGGTAGGCACCGAATCGTCGTATACGGTGCCGGACCAGTATTCGAAGTCCTGCGCTTTGGATGCGCCGGGCATTATTCCGGCGAGAAGAACCAGGCAAAAAAGCGGCAGGACGGTAAACCTGTTCATCAATGTACCTCCTCACACGCGTCTGGAGAGGTTTTCACGTGTCGGGTCGCAGGTGTGGATCAGCGGGTTCTGGTCCTCGTCTTCCAGTGGATCGCCGGTTTGTATGGTATCCAGGATCCGCCTGGGAAGGACGTTGGGTATGCCGTTGAACGTGCTGTGGTCGGGCATGTAGGCGCAGGTAAAGGCCCTCCGCGGACCGGGCGTCATGTTCGCGTTGGCGGCGTGCACGATCAGACCGTTGTGAAAGGAGCAGCCGCCCGCCGGCATGACGACGGGCACAGGTTCCATCTCGCCGAGATCGGGGTAGGCTTCGAACATGGCGCCCACGTGGTTTCCCGCCGCCGGGTAATCATCACGCCGCTTTTTGTGGGAGCCGGGCATGAAGAACATGCAGCCGTTCTGGATGGTTACGTCGTCCAGGGCGACCCAGATGGTGATAGCGTGTTCCGACGCGAAAGACCACTTGGTATTGTCCTGGTGCCAGGTGGTGGGGTTCGCCCAGGGCAGCTTGATCAGAGCCTGGTCGTGCCAGATCCGGATGCCGTCGACCCCTTCCAGGTCGGCCGCCATTTTACCCAACCGGCCGTCCAGCATCAACGCGCGGACCCCGGCATGATCCATCCACAGGTTGATCCGCTGCCGGAATACGGCTTCGTCCCCCGCCGTTACCTTTCGGGCAAGGTGGTAGGCTCCCTCGGGCAGCCTGTTCGCGTCCCGAAGCGCGACCGCTTCATCCACGGCCGACCGCCAGGTCTCGAGTTCGGATTCGTTGAGGAAGTCCTCGATGATGAGAAAACCGTTTTGGCGATAGAAAGCGACCTGCGCACTTGTTAATTGACTATTCATGTATCTGCCCTTTTCATGCGGACCAGACAAGTGGGAACGCGTCGCAGGCCATGGGGTCTCCAGGGACAAGGCCTCCGGTCTCCGTGGGAGAGATTTCCCAGGGCCTGGTGGTGAAACGCGCGTCGTCACCGAGCCAGCGCGTGGCCAGGACGCGGCGCGCGTCGGTGAGGGACTGGTTACCCGCCGCTCCGTGAAGCGTGCACATGTGGAAGGCGATGACGTCTCCGGGTTCCATGTCCCACGCCAGAATATCGTAGTCTTCCGGGTGTTCGTCGATGGGCGGCACGTCCTCGAAGGGACGGTCGCCGAGCATGGGCTTCACGGATGCGTCCTCCAGCGCGTAGTTGCTTTCGGTGGCGAACTTGCGCGGGACGAACCAACGATTCCAGTTGTGCGAGCCTCGGACGAACCGTACGCAGGACGCTTCCGTCACCGGGTCCAGCGGCATCCACAGCGAGACGTTCTGGCGGCCGTTCACCGGGTAATAGGGCTGGTCATGGTGCCAGGGCGTTCTCTTCAAGGTGCCGGGCCACTTGATCAGCAGGTGCTCGTGGTAGAATACGGAACTCCCCGAGTCCATGAGCCGCGCCGTCATGGCGCCCGCGGGAGAATGGTAGACGAAGTCGCGGTATTCGGGAATCCGCCGCCAGTTGCAGTAGTCGTCGAAGAATCCGCCCCGGTCTTCCTCGCCTGCCTTCAGGACGCCCGCGTAGTCGCTGGGTTCGGCCACGTTGCGCGATACGCCGGCTTCAACGACGGACACCCAGTGCGGATCGAAGGCCTGCCTGATGCAAACCGCGCCGTCTTCCCTGTATTGACGTACGACTTCATCGGTTACGGTGGCAGCCGGGTTCAAATCCTGCGCGCTCCTGTATGCACGTCGGTCTCAACGAATAATGGTCTCAACAAACGAAGGGCTCAACAAACGAAGGGCTCAATGCCGGGCGATATACATCTTGGTATGCATGACGCCGATCCACGAGAACATCGCGTATCCGAACTTGTTTACTTCGAGCCCTTTCAGGTAGGGTTTTCGCAGATCCACGGTCAAATTATGATACAGAAATGCGCCCCCCGCGTCTTCCACGAGCAGCCGCTCCGCTTCACGGTACATGGCCATGCGATTTTCATGGTCCATCTCGTCCGCCGCCGCGTCGATCAGCCGGTCGAAGTCGTCGTTGCGCCAGTCTTGCCGTCCGAATCCCCGTGGCTGCGATCTCCACACCATGCCGAGCAGGTTGTTCGGATCGGGATAGTCCGCGTTGAATCCCCCCAGGCCCATGGGGATGTTCCACTTGTACATGTTGTCCCGGTATACCTTGTCTTCCGAACCCCTCATCCGGAGCCGCAGACCCAGGGTATTGCCCAGCATCGCCTGCACGGCCTGCGCGGTATAGCTGATCTGGGGATTGACCTTGCCTATCCAGAAATCGATCAGCGGAAACCCCTTGCCATCAGGATAGCCCGCCTCGGCCAGGAGGGCGCTGGCGCGGTCCGTATCGTAGGCCTGGACGGTCTGTATGGACGCATCCGCGCTACCGGGAAACTTGGGCGGCAGCATGGAGTATGCCGGCACGCCCGTATTACGCAGCACGACTTTACACAACGCCTCGCGGTCGATGGCGTGGCTTATCGCGCGGCGCACCCGTACGTCGTCGAAGGGCGGTTCGCGGGTCTTGAAGAACAGGTACCAGGTCTCCGGGAAGGCGTAGTAGACAAGCTCGGATTTCAGGGTCGGATGGTTCTCGATGAAAGGGAGGTCGGTCAGCAGGACCCGCAAGTAGTCGATCTCGCCGTTTTCGTATGGCGGGGTACCCGGATGTCCCGTGGTGAAGATCTGGACGATTTTCTCGAGATACCCCTTGTGGGGACCCGTATAGTAGGGATTGAGGGTCAGCGTGGCCTGCCTGCCCTTCTGCCATTCCGAGAGGGTGTAGCTCGCGTTGGATACCAGGTTCCCGGCATCGCTCCACCGTACCCCGTGTTTTTCCACCTGCCACCGGGGGACCGGCCCAGACCCGGTGAAAGCGACTATAAAGGGCAGATAGGGACAGGGTTTCTCCGTTTCGATCTCCAGCGTGAAATCGTCCAGGGCCCGCACACCCACGGTCGAAGGGTCGGTAACGCTGCCCTGGTTAAACGGACGGGCGCCCTTGATTTCGTAGTAGAAGAAGGCATAGGGACTTGCCACGGCCGGATCCAGGAACCTTTTGTAGGTATATTCGAAGTCGTGCGCCGTGACCGTGCGGCCATCGCTCCATCTTCCGTCGGGACGGAGTTTGAACGTCCAGCGCAGCCCGTCCGCCGACTGTTCCCAGGAGGAAGCCGCCGCCCCGACCAGTTCCAGGTTCTTGTCGAGCATGACCAGGCGTTCGAACAGCGTAAGCGCTCCCTGGCCCTCGTAGATGTTGATGCTGACATCGAAGGTCAGCGGCTCGACCAGCGTGTAGCGGAACACCTGCCGGTCCAGGGGGGCCGCGTCCGGCGGCATCGGTTTACCAATGGAATTGACCACGGGGACGGCGCCGGTCAGCGTGGCGGCCGACGGGAAACAGATCAGGAACCCGAGGAGGCATGCCGCGGCGGCGAAGATGCGGCCCCGTGCGGATAAGGCCGGGAAGCGCGAACACGCAGCCCGGACCCATCGTGTCCATTCATTCATGTTATTACCTGTAGCGGTTCGTGTTTGTGATGGGACCGGCGCTGAATGTCCGATCCCGGCAGGTTTAAGACTATACAACACGAGGGATGGCGTGTCAATAACAGGGTACGTCGAGACGATGTGCCGGGGAGTGCGCACAACCGGGCGATCGATGTGCCGGGGAGCGCGCACAACCGGACGGGCGGCTCAAGGGTTTTCCAGCCGGATGTACTTCGACAGGACGCGCGTCACGGACACAGCGAGGACGAGTTTGACCAGGCCGAAAGGGATGAAGGGGAGCAGGCCGGCGGCCAGTGTGGCGGGCCAGGTGGTCTCCACGCCCGCGTACAGGTTGAAGTAGGCATACAGGTACGACAGGCCGCACCCGAAGATGGCGGCCTGGCCGATCAGCATGCCGGCGGACAGATGAATAACGCTTTTCCTTGTGAATCGTTCCACGTACAACCCTGTCAGGAACGCGCCGATCACAAAGCCGACGAGATACCCGAAGGTGGGCGACAGCACGACGGCCGGACCGCTCATGCCCCCCGCGAAGACCGGCATGCCCGCCAGGCCGAGACATACGTAGACGATCTGGCTGCCGGCGCCCCAGCGGCTCCCGAGCACGGCCCCGGAGATCAGCACGAAGCAGGTCTGCATCGTGATCGGCACGGGACCTATGGGCAGCGTTATATATGCGCTCACCGCGGTGAGCGCCGCCATCAGCGAGGCCGTGGCCAGCCGTACGTTCCTGGTCAATTAAAGCCTTTCTATTGTTCCGATCTGTCGGTCCGATCGAGTCGGATTTCCTGTGCTTTTTCGAGAGGCGGCTTTGCCTTGCCACCCCATGCGGGTTCATATACATTGACCGGCGGTTGTGTCAACTACGTTTTCTTATACCTGCGACGTTTTTCAAACCTGAAGGAGTATCACGATGAGAGTGGGGATCCGCACTACGGGCCGTTTGAACGAGATGCCCTTCGAATCGGTATGCGCGTGGATGGCCGAAAAGGGGTTCGATACGATCGACGTGTCCCGGATCGACGGAGACATGGTCCGCACCGCCGAGGCACACGGCGTGGCCATCGGCCAGGTGGACCTGGTCGCGGGCACGGAACTGCTGAGCGATAATTCCGGTCAGCGTGATCAGGCCCTTGGCGCGTCCAGGGACTCCATACAGCGCGCGGTGGATCATGGCGTGACCAACATGTTCTACGTGGCACCGGCGCCCGTCGATCCTGCCCAGGGCCGCGATGCGACTTTCCAGCAATGGAAGCGCACCATGCCCGCCATCGTTGATTTTGCCGAATCCAGGGGAGCGACCATCGCCCTCGAGGGCTGGCCCGGGGGATCTACGCACCATGAGCGAATCGGCGCTACGCCGGAGATGCTTCGCGCCATGTTCGAAGCCTGTCCGTCTCCCGCCTTCGGGATCAACTACGACCCCTCGCACCTGATCAGGCTGGGCGTCGATCCGATGCGTTTCCTGACGGAGTTCGGACACCGGGCCCACCACGTGCACGCCAAGGACACCGTCTTCGACGAAGAAGCGCTCTATTTGTATGGCAGGATCAAACCCTCCTTCGATTCCCGGGTCGCCTTTGGCGAAGGCTACTGGCGGTATTGCATACCCGGCGAAGGGCTGGCCGACTGGGCGCGCATCGTGAAACGGCTCGAGGACTTCGGTTACAAAGGCATTCTGAGCATCGAGCACGAGGACGGGCGGTACTACGGTTCCTGGGAACTGGAAGAAGAGGGCTTCGTCCGCGCGCGGGCGCACCTGAAGCGGTATATGCTGTAGCGTCCGTCTATGGCCTCCGAGGTACATGCCGAAGCGTCACGACATGCCGCGCAACATTGACCACATCAGTCCGCTTCGGGACATCAGATTCAGCAGGCTTCAGCCGGACACTTCGTCCAGCACCTTCTCGACGTGCCCGTCCACCTTCACGTTGCGAAAGATCCTGGAAATCCGGCCTTCCCCGTCGATGACGAAGGTCGTTCGCTCAATGCCCATGTACTTCCGGCCGTAGTTCGTCTTCTCCTTGTAGACTCCGTACGCCGTGGATACGGAGGTGTCCGTATCGCTCAGCAGCGGGAAGGGCAGATCGAACTTCGCACTGAATTTCTCATGGGAAGGGATGTCGTCGCAACTGACGCCGAAGACCTGGACATCCCGGTCCTGAAACGTGGGGTAGTGGTCCCTGAAGGCGCAGGACTCCCGGGTGCATCCGGGCGTGTCGTCTTTGGGATACCAGTACAACACGACCGGCTTTCCTCTAAGGTCCTTGAGCGAAACGCTTCCGCCCTTGTCCGCCTCCATCGTGAAATCGGGTGCTGGATCGCCTGCCTTAAGCATGGGGTTTTCCTTTCAATGGGACCGGGTCTGATGACCGGCCGTGTCGAAGTATGTTGATCTTGCCGGTCAGGCGACGGCAAGCTGGCCTGGTCGACCAAGCGGCGGCAAGCCGGCCTGGCCGGTCAGATCCTGACGTATGCGCCGCGGTGAATCGCCCGGCCTTCCGCGGTATACTTCGTTTCGAAATTGGTCAGGTCGCCGCCGAGTTCCCTGACCCGTTCGGGCGTGTCCTCCAGCGCAGCCAAACCGTCCGTCACTTCGAGCAGGGCCAGGATTTCCTCGTAGTATTCGACGTAATCCGTGGCGAAGTCGAGGGTGCCGCCCGTTGCCAGCGTGCGTTTGATCTCCTCCAGGAACCGGGCATTGAACAAACGGCGTTTCCGATGACGCTTCTTCGGCCAGGGGTCGGGGAAGTAGACGTGATAGGCCGATACTGCCCCGTCGGGTATGAATCTCTCTACGAAATACACGGCGTCATCCCGCAAGAGGCGGATGTTGGTCAGGTCCCGCCGGACCACCCGTTCCTTCATGATGCGGAAGTAGCGCAGGGCCCGCTCTATGCCGATGTAGTTGATTTCGGGATATGCCACGGCGGAATTGATGATGAAGCGGCCCTTGCCGCAACCGATCTCGACCTCCACCGGCCTGCCATTGTCGAAAAACCGGTCCCAACGGACCTGGTCCTCGTTTTCCCTTATGCGGAATTCCACCTCTCCGGCTGCAGCCGTGGGTTGACGAAGTTCGGATGGGAGGGTCATTTGATCCATGGCAAGATACTGGAAGATGAACGTGGCCACTCGGACGTTTCACCGGGCAAATTAGAAAACCCGGAGGGCTCTGTCAAGCCATACGCCGCCCCCAGAATTGGTTTGATTTTACGGCGGACACTGCTTATCATTACCAGCGATCGCAACCTGTGTCTGCGGATTCGATTCCTCCCGCGCCTCCGAGGTTGAATCATGCTCGATTACCACATGCACGTAGAGAATTACTACCCCTTCGGCAGGACGCCCGATACCCGGCCCGATGGGACGGATCCCATGGAGACCATGCATCTGTTCGCGGCCTCGGCGGCCGAACACGGCGTACAGGAAATCACCATAACGGAGCATGTGTACCATTTTGTGCAGGCAAAGGAGATCGTGGACCGGCCCTGGTCCGATGAGAAGTGCTTCTACGACATGGACGAATATGTGGACCTGCTCCAGTCCGCGCGCCGGGAGGGGCTGCCCATCAAGACCGGCATCGAGATGGATTACATCGAGGGCAAGGAACCGGTCATCGAAAGGATCGTCGAAGGGTATCCCTGGGATTTCGTCCTGGGCTCCGTGCACTGGATCGGGGACTGGGGATTCGACCTGGAGTCCATGGCGGACGAGTGGGACCGCCGATCGGTGGACCAGGCCTACCGGGACTACTTCCGCCTGCTGGGACAGGCCGTGCAGACCGGGTGTTTCGATTCCATGTCCCACCCCGACCTGATCAAGGTGATGGGGCACATGCCCGAGGGCGACGTCACGGACCTGTACGACGCCTTCGCCGAGCAGGTGAGCGGCCAGGAGGGCCTCTGCGTGGAAATCAGCTCGGCGGGCATACGAAAACCCGTGGGCAGGATTTACCCGGAACGCCCTCTGCTGGAGGCTTGCGCCCATCGGGGGATTGCCATTACGACGGCTTCCGACGCCCACGTCGTGGAAGACATCGGCAGAGATTTCGACCAGGTCAGGGGCCTGGCCCTGTCCTGCGGTTACCGCGAGGCCATGTCATTTGACCGCAGGTGCGCGACTCCGGTGCCCATCTAATAGTCTCTTACACCAGGAAGGAACAGTTCACATGGCCATGGCCGTAGTCAAGCCACGCATCCGAGGGTTTATCTGTACCACGGCGCATCCCGCCGGATGCGAGGCGAACGTCAATACCCAGATCCAGGTTGCCCGTGCCGCCCGCACCGCCCCGGCTGTCCAGGCTGCGCCGGCTGACCAGGCCGGCCGGCAAAACGGCGGCGGACCGCTCCGCGTACTGGTGATCGGCGCTTCCACCGGATACGGACTGGCCGCGCGGATAGCGGCGGGTGCGATGTACGGCGCCGGCACGGTGGGCGTTTTCTTCGAACGCGAGGCCAGCGGTACCAAAAGCGGCACGCCGGGATTCTACAACACCGCGGCTTTCCAAAGATACGCGACGGAAAACGGGCTGATTTCGGCCAACGTCAACGGCGATGCCTATTCCCATGAGATAAAGCGGAAGACCGTGGAACTCGTCGAATCCCGACTGGGCGAGGTGGACGTGGTCATTTACAGCCTGGCCTCCCCCAAGCGCACGGATCCCGATACCGGGGAAATATACCAATCCGTTCTCAGCCCCATCGGGGAAACCTACGTGGGTAAGACCATCGACCTGAACCGCGAGGTCATAAGCGAGGTCTCCGTGGAACCGGCTTCGGACGAAGGCATACGAGGGACGGTGGGCGTCATGGGAGGCGACGACCTGAACCGATGGATCGAGGCCTTGCTGGAAGCCGGGTTGCTGGCGGACGGCGCCCGGGTCGTTCCGTTCTCGTACATCGGCCCCTCTCTTACCTGGCCTATCTACCGGAGCGGGACCATCGGCCGCGCGAAGGAGGATCTGGAACAGACCACGAAGACGATCAACGGCCGGCTGCAGTCAACCGTCGGCGGAAGGGCCCTGGTGTCGGTAAACAAGGCCGTGATTACCCAGGCTTCGGCCGCGATCCCGGTCGTCCCCCTGTACATCAGCCTGCTGTACCGCATTATGCGGGAACGGGGCCTGCACGAGGACCCGATCCACCAGATGGTCAGGCTGTTCGACGATCACATCGGTCCGGGCGGGACGCCGTCCGTCGACGGAGAGGACCGCATCCGCCTCGATGATCTGGAGCTCGGCGCGTCGGTTCAGCGGGAGATCGATGAAGTCTGGCCGACGATTACTACGGACAACTTTCGCGCCCTGACCGACTACGATACATACAAACGGGGTTTCCGGCAGCTGTTCGGCTTCGAAGTGGACGGCATGGCGTATGACGAACCGGTAGAAATGGAAGCGGTGATATAGCGGACGGCGCCATATACCAGGCGCCGGGTTTCTGAGGGCCGATCCACATGCGCCAGACGGGCTCCTGCCCGATCCACTGGTCGCCTTCGCTGGCAACCGACCTGTACGAACTCACGATGGCGGCCGGTTATTTCGCGAACGACCGCCGGGAAAGCGCCACTTTCGAGTTGTTCGTCAGGGACCTGCCGGTTCAGCGTTCCTGGCTCGTTGCGGCCGGGTTGCGGCAGGCCGTCGACTATCTGCTCGCGCTCAGGTTTTCGGCCGAAGACATCGCTCATCTGAAGACGCTGCCGCCCTTCGAACACATTCCGGCCCGGTTTTTCGATTTTCTGGCTTCGTTTCGTTTTACGGGAGAGCTCTGGGCCGTTCCCGAAGGAACATTGGTTTTCGCCGGTGAACCGCTGATTCGGATCACGGCGCCGATTGTCGAGGCCCAGATCGTAGAGACTTTTCTGCTGGCTACGATTAACCACCAGACCCTGGTGGCTACGAAAGCGGCGCGCATCGTAGGGGCCGCGGCAGGCAGGGGCGTCGTTGAATTCGGAAGCCGTCGGGGACACGGCCCCGAGGCGGGACTTCTGGCGGCGCGCGCGGCATTCATCGGGGGGTGCATCGGAACGTCCAACGTGGAGGCGGGACGACTGTTCGGGATTAACGTGTACGGGACCGCCGCTCACTCCTGGATCATGACTTTTGAAAGCGAAATGGAGGCCTTCCGCGCCTATCATCGCGTCTTTCCCGGCAGCACTACTTTACTGCTGGATACCTACGACCCGATCGAAGCCGCCCGGTTGGCGACCCGTATCGGACCGTCACTGAAGGGCGTGCGTCTCGACAGCGGCGACCTGGCCGAACAAGCCGGGCGGGTACGCAGCATCCTGAACGAGGCTGGTATGACGGAAACCAGGATCATGCTCAGCGGCGACCTGAACGAATACAGAATCGCAGATCTGATCGAAAGCGGGGTACCCGTGGATCTATTCGGCGTGGGCAACGAACTCGTCAATTCGCCGGACGCGCCGTCCCTGAGCGGGGTCTACAAGCTGTGCGAGCTTGAATCCCCTGCCGGCACGAGGCCGGTATTCAAACGGAGCGCGGGGAAACAGACCCGGCCATATGCCAAGCAGGTATGGAGGCTTCGTGGCAAGCAGGGGGAGTTCCTTGAGGATCGGGTAACCCGGGACGACGAACCAGCCGGATCCCCGGAGTGGGAACCCCTGCTCGAATGCGTCATACGGAACGGCGGGCTTACCGGTCCGATGCAGGATCTCGATTCGGCCGGGCACAGGGCATCGTCGCAGCTGGACAGCCTCCCTGAACGATATAAACGACTGAAGGGCGCGGCAGCCTATCCCGTCCGATTCAGTTCACGCCTGTCGCCCAATCGATAAAGGAGGATCCGTGCGTTACAAACGAGTATTGGTCAAACTCAGCGGAGGCGCGCTGTCAGGGCAGAATCCCTGGGGATTCGATCCTTCCGCCATCGAGTACATCGCCAGCGAGGTCATGAAGCTGCACGCCGCGGGGGTCGAAGTGGGGATCGTGGCCGGAGGCGGCAACATCTTCAAGGGCGATCTGGGTCAGGACTGGGGCATCGAGCGTGCGGAGGCCGACAATATCGGCATGATCGCGACCGTGATCAACAGCATGATGCTCCGGGGCGCCCTGACCTCCCGCGGGGCGGGCGACGTACGGGTCATGACGGCCATTCCCATCAACACCGTGGCCGAGCCCTACATCCGGCTCAGGGCCATCCGGCATCTGGAGCATGGCCGCATCGTCCTCCTGGCCGCCGGCACCGGGAATCCATACGTGACGACGGACTATCCTTCGGTGCTGCGCGCCCTGGAGCTTCGGACAGAAGTCCTGCTTTCGGCCAAATACGGCACCGACGGGATCTACACGAGCGATCCCCGGCAAAACGCGGATGCCCGGAGATACCAGGTCATCAGCTACGATTCGGTCATCCAGCACGATCTCAAGGTAATGGACCAGACGGCCGTACTCCTGGCCCGGGACAACAAACTGCCGATACACGTATTCGACTTCAATTCCCCCGGCGCCATGGAACGGATCTGCCGGGGCGAGGACCTCGGCACCCTCATCACAAGGGGTTCGGACCAGTTTGCCTGACCGCGGCGGCCATTCCTTCACCATGCTATCCTGCATCATGCTATCCAGACGCCTCACAGTCGTTCTGCTGGCCTGCACCGTCCTTTGGTGCGGCCGAGCCGTTGGGGACGGCGGGACGCCCGGAAACGACCCGGCGGAACGAACCGGTAACGGACCGGCGGAACAGGACCCGCCCTTCGCGCTGGAAAACTTCTACAAGGGCGTTTCCTGGGTGGGCGGCCGCTGGGAGATGCCGGAAAACGCTTTGCCCGAGGCGCGCGGACTAGGCATCGAATGGCTGGCGCTTACCCCCTTTGGATGGATGGAGAACCACACCACACCGTCCGTACGGATGAACCGGCGCGGACGGTTCTGGGGGGAGACCGACCAGGGGTTGCGGACTACGGCCAGGAAAGCCAGAGAACTGGGCTTCCGGTTGATGCTCAAGCCCCATCTCTGGCTGACCAGGCCCGTGGATGACGGCTGGGTTGGAATGATCGATTTCGAAACGGAAGCGGAGTGGCGGCAGTGGGAAGCGGATTACCGGACTTTTATCCTGCACTATGCCGAACTGGCCCAGGCCGAAGAAATGGCCGTCCTTTGCATCGCCACCGAACTGTCCAATCCGGTGCGATCCCGTCCCGAATTCTGGAAATCGCTCATAAAGGAAATCAGGACGGTATATTCCGGGAAACTCACCTACGCGGCGAACTGGTACCGCGATTACGACGTGGTCGAACTGTGGCCCGACCTTGATTACATCGGCGTCAACGCGTATTTTCCCCTGACCGACCGGACCGGACCGAGCGTATCCGATATCATGTCGGGGTGGAAGCCTCATATCGAACAGATCGGCCGGTTGTCGGCAACACACGACAAGCCCGTTCTTTTTACCGAAGTCGGTTACAAGAACACGCCGGGGACGACCATAAGGCCCTGGGAATGGCCGCCGAGGAGGCGCCGCCGGAGCGGCGATCCGCAGCCGGAAACCCACCTGGTCGACCAGGAAGAGCAGGTCAACGCCTACGAAGCCCTGTTCAGGTCCGTTGGGCAGTTGCCCTGGTTCCGGGGGTTGTTCATCTGGAAATGGTACCCCAATGCGAGCCGGATTACCGTGGACAGGGTGGAATTCAGCCCCCAGAACAAGGAAGCGGAACGGGTATTGAGGCGATGGTACTCGGCCCCCTGACGCTATCTCGGATGGCATCTGACCCGCGCATTCCTCGTGATGCCGCGGGTTTCATGTAGAACTGGAGAGTACATGCCGAAGCATTTTCGCTACCGTTCGCTCGATGATCTGCAAAAGGATATCGACCGCCTCGGTTTGAACGACGATATCCCCCTTACCGAGGACCTCGATCCCCTCTGGCGGCCTGTTCGGTTCGGCAACCGCACCATCGGGAACTCCATGGCCGTGCACCCCATGGAAGGTTGCGACGGTCACCTGGATGGTTCGCCGGATGAACTGGTGTACCGGCGTTGGCGTCTGTTCGGCGAGGGCGGGGCGAAACTCATATGGGGCGAAGCGACGGCCGTGCTGGAAGAAGCCCGGGCGAATACCCGCCAACTCTGGCTGCACGACGGCAACGCCGCGTCCTTCGAAGCGCTGCTCGCCCAGACCCGGTCGGCCCACCGGGCAGTCCACGGACGAGATGACGATCTCCTGGTCGGGCTGCAGCTGACCCACTCGGGCCGCTACAGTTACCGGAAGCCACTCATCGCCTTTCACGATCCCGCCGCCGATCCCGTCACCCTCGTGGACAAGAAACGCAAGATCCCCGTTACACCGGACTACCCGGTGTTGACCGATTCCGAACTCGGCCGCGTGGAGGACGCGCTTGTCAAAGCAGCGGTCACGGCCTGGAAGCTGGGTTTCGATTTCGTCGATATAAAGCAGTGCCATCGCTACCTGCTCTCCGAATTGCTTGTGGCACGCATGCGGGAAGGCAATTACGGCGGAAGTCTCGAAAACAGGACGCGGCTGGTCCGGAACGTGATCGGACGCATCCGGGAGGAGACGAAAGACGGACTGCTGCTGGCCAGCCGCATGAACGTCTACGACGGTATTCCCTACACCACCGACCCGGATACCGGCGCGGGCACGCCCCGTTCGCCTTATCCCGTCCCCTTTCTCTCCGGCTTCGGCGTGGACGTGGACGATCCGCTTAGGGAGGATCTGGCGGAACCGATCGCCGCCATCGGCCTGCTCAGGGAAGCCGGGATACAGATGATCAACGCCACCATGGGAAGCCCCTATTACAACCCCCACGTGGGCAGGCCCGCCGAAAGGTCGCCGGTGGACGGCTACGATGCACCGGAACATCCCCTCTTCGGCGTCGCACGGCACTTCCGTGCGGCCGCCGCGCTTTGCCGGGCTCATCCCGGTCTCAATATAGTGGGAACCGGGTACAGCTGGCTGCAGAAGTACATGGTCAACGCGGGGGCGGCGAATATCCGGGATCAACGGGTGACCATCATGGGATCGGGCCGGGGCGCGCTGGCCTATCCCGATTTCGCGAAGGACGTGGCCGAGCACGGCGAAATGATCCGGAAGAAGAGCTGTATCACCGTCAGCTACTGCACGGCCCTGATGCGCGGCAAGCACAACGAACTCGGCCAGTTCGCCGTGGGATGCGTGCCTCGGGACAAGATCTACGCGGACATCTACAAGGAGATGCTGGATACGGCACCTGAGCCCTAGCAACAGCGATTCCGCGGCCCGCCCGGACCGCCCGGACCGCCCGGACCGCCAAGCCGTAACGCTCAGGGCGGCCGCAATCGGCCTCCTCCTGTCGGGCGTCATCGGGTTCGGCACGCAGTACATGGCCGATCGGGGCGGTTACGACTTCATGCTGTTCGCCCACCTGCCTTCCGGCTTCCTGGTTCCCTTCCTCGCCCTCGTTCTATTCCCCAACCTGATCTGCCGGGCCTGCTGTCCGGAACGGGCATTGACCCGAACCGAACTGCTCACGGTATTCGCCATGGGCTGGGCGGCGTCCATGATGCCCGACCTGGGCGTCACCCGGTACATGGTCTCCGCCATCGCGGCGCCCGCCTACTTCGCCTCGCCGGAAAACCGGTGGGATGAACTGATCCTGCCCCATCTGCCCAACTGGGTCTACCTGAGCGATTACGAATCGGCCCGGAGATTTCACGAAGGCCTCCAGCCCGGGCAGCAGATCCCCTGGTCGGTCTGGATGACCCCTGTTTTCTGGTGGCTGTGCCTCTTCGCCGCACTCCTGCTGATCGGCGCCTGCATCGTGGTGATTTTCCGCAGGCAGTGGATGGAACACGAACGCCTGCGATTCCCCATGGCGGAGGCGGCCCTGCGGCTCACCGGGGAATCCGAAGCGGATCGAGGCCGGGAGAGCCCGGGCCTCTTCCGCAATCGCCTCTTTCAGGCAGGTCTCGTCCTTTCCTTTTCCGCCATGGCCTGGAATTGCGCGGCCTACTGGGGCGCACTGCCCCTGCTGCCCATTCATCCGGACGCGCGGGTCACCCTGGAAATCGCGCCCTACTTTCCGGGTATTCCGCTGTACCTGAATCTCTATGCGCTTTCCTTCGCCTACTTTGCGCCCGCGGAGATCCTCTTCAGTCTCTGGTTCTTCCAGTTGTTCGGCGTACTGGAACAGGGTCTGCTCAGCCGGCTGGGCATGTTCTCGACGGGTGGCAGCGTGGTACAGGGCGGACTCACCGGCATGCAGTACATGGGCGGTGTGATCGTCTTTGCGGCCTGGCTGGTCTGGACCGCGCGGCGCCACCTGGCATCGGTATGGCGCACGGCCTGGCGGCCCGTCCGGGACGAGGCCGAGGCGCAGGAGCTGTTCTCTTATCGTTGGGCGCTTCTCGGCCTCGCGGGCGGATCGGTCTTCGCGGTACTGTGGCTGTACAGCGCCGGGCTTTCAATATTCGTGGGCATGCTCTTTCTCGTCGTCATGTTCACTTTCTACCTGGTGCTGGCCCGGGTGGTCGCTGAATCGGGACTGGTCATGGCGGAACTCACGGTAAAGCCCAATTACTTCACGGTCGGCCTGATCGGAACGGCTTCCCTGTCCATGCGCGACATCAACGTACTGGGCATGGCCAACGGATTCGCGCGGAACTGGCGGACGTTCACCATGGTCGGATTCTCTCACATCGCCTGGCTGAAGAGCCGGATGGGGGGCCGCGGCCGGGGGTTGTTCGGGTGGATCTGCGTGGCGATCGGCGTCAGCGCCGTCCTTTCTATCGTCTCCCTGGTCCATTCCGCCCATACCGTGGGCGCCAACAACCTGTATACCCAGCCCGGAGGGTTAGGCACGTTCTTCTTCGGACGCACCATCGTCTGGGCGACGAACGCGTCTCAGATTGGCGCCCTGGAAGCCCTGTTCCTGCTGTCCGGCATGCTGATCAACGGCCTGGTCATCGCCGGCAGGGCCTTTTTCACCTGGTGGCCCTTTCACCCGGTCGGCATGGCTATCGGGGACGTGGGCGGCGTTGTCCGCAACGCGTTTCTGCCGATTTTCCTCGCATGGCTCCTGCAGATTGTTTTGATTCGCATCGGCGGCGTGCGGATGTATCGCTCCGCGCAACCTTTTTTCACGGGAGTCATCCTCGGCTTTCTCATGGGCGTCGGCCTGTCCCTGGCGGTCGACGCGGTCTTCTTCCCCGGGACGCCCCACAGGACGGAGTGGTATTAACGTGCGCGTTCATGAATACGGAAACAGGGAGCAGGGATGAGCGAACTGGTTTTGGCCGGCGTGGCTGAAGTCGACATGACTCCGGACTACCCGGTCCGCCTGAGCGGATATGGCGCACGCAGGGAAGAAACGTCAAAAGTCAAGTCGCCCCTGTATGCCCGGGCCCTGGCCATTGGCGCGGAACAGCCGGTTGTGATGCTGGCCCTGGAGAACACCGGCGTGACGGAATCCATGACGGAGTTCGTCGCGCGGGAACTGGGCAGAAAAGCAGGCGTATCCCGGGAACGGATCGTCCTGTGCTATACCCATACCCACAACGCGCCCATGCTGTCCGGTGCGGCCCCCATGCTGTTCAGTACGGACATCCCGGCCGCGCATCAGCGGCATATCGACCGCTATACTGAAGAGGTATCGGAACGGCTGGTGGAAGTGGGGTTGCAGGCACTGTCGAACCGGGAACCGGCCCGGTTGAGCTATAGCGAGGGGCACGCCGGGTTCGCGGTGAACCGCCGCGCGCAGATCGGACCCGTGGATCACGTGATGCCCATGATTCGGGCCGAAGATGCCGACGGGAACCTGAGCGCGGTCTGGGTAAGTTATGCCTGCCACTGCACGACCTTCGGCCCGGCGGACAACTTCATGTGCGGCGACTGGGCGGGATTCGCGGCCGAATCGATCAGGCGAAACCACCCCGGCGCCGTTGCCCTGGTCACCATCGGGTGCGCCGCCAACGCGAATCCCTTTCCACGCACGGGACTTTCCTTTTCCCGTCGTCACGGCGGGGATATCGCCCGGGAAGTGGAACGCCTGCTCACGATACCCGGCCGTCCCCTGTCGGAACGCATCCGCTGCCGGCTGGTCCACCCCTCGCTGCCCTACGACGCCTTGCCCTCGCGCGAGGCATGGCGGGAGACGGCAATGGAACAAGATCCCGCCGGATATCATGCCAGTCAGTGGGTCGCGCGTATGGACCGCGGCGAGGATGTACCGGAAGCACTGAGTTACCCGGTCCAGGGCTGGTCGTTCGGGAACGACCTCGCCATCGTCTTCCTGGCCGGCGAGGTCGTCGCGGACTACGCCTGCAGGCTGCGGCGCATGTACGATCCCGCAAGACTATGGATAGGCGCCTACGCCAACGACTTCCCCGGCTACATACCCTCCCGGAGGATCTGGAAGGAGGGAGGATACGAAGCCGGTGACGCGACGGTGTACTTCGGACTGCCCAATCGCTTCTCGAGCGAAGTCGAAGAACGCGTCATCGCAGGGGTCCAGCGGGTGATTCCTGAAACGTACAGACGTCCCCCCGATAACTACTAGATTCCTTTGGGCGCCCGGGCCACGGCGGCCTCCCGCCGTGCCAGTTCCGAATGCCGCTTGTCGAAGGCGGCGCTGTGGTCGTCTTCGATCACTTCGAGATGCACGCCCGCTTCGAATCCGGGGAGGTTGCCCTTGTAGAATTCGGGCTGGTAGATGCTCTCGTCGGTGAACTCCCAGACGCGCTCTTTGCCGGCGAGACCGGGCCAGACCACGCGGAGGATACGCTTCTTGCTCCGGTACCGCTGCACCGCCGTGGGTTCGTCGTCGTCCACGGCGTATGTTTCGATGGCCTTCTCGTCTGCTTCCACGCCGAGACCCGGTTTGTCCGGGACTTCCATGTACCCGTCCACAACCTGGATGCGTTCGGTAAGCAGGTCGGTTTTCCAGAGTTCGTGGCAGGTGATATAGGGAAGCTGGGCGTGGGAGAGCACGGAACCGATGTGCGCCGCGAAAGTGGTGGTAAAGCCGGCGCCCACCATCTGGAGCCAGAAGGGCTTGTTCAAGGCGGCCGCCATGATGCCCTGCCGCATCGTCCCCGATGCGCCGCCGCCGATCACGAATCCGTCGCTGACCTCCGACTGCCACACGTCGTCCCCAAAATGTTCCACGATGGGTTTCTGAACGCGTTCCCGGAGCATCTGCGCACCCTTGAGGTCCTTACGCAGGTAGAAGGGGCTTTCGTACATGCCCACGTTCACCCGCTGATCGAGTTGCGTCAGTATCTGTTCCGCTTTCGCCTGGGTGAGCAGAAACCCGTTGAAGTCCACGTCGAACCGGTAGTCGGCCGGGACGACCTCGCTCACCGCGTCGATCTGGGCGATGATGTCGCGCCAGGGCCGCGCCTTCATCTTGAAGGACGTGTAGCCCCGGCGAAGGGACTCCTCCGCCTCCTTGACCCAGTCCCCGGGCGCCATGTCGATGTCCCACCACGAAAGGGGGCAGCGGTCCCGCAGCTTGTTGCTCAGCAGGGCATGCACGGGCACGCCGGCGTCCTTCCCGCACAGGTCGAAGACGGCGATCTGAGGGCCGAAGCCGATATCGTCGTCCCACATGATGGTCCAGGGGTCCTTGCCGATCAGCCCGGCGGTATCCGAGGGGCCGTGGCCGTCGGTGATGCTGACCAGCCCGTTGTCGGTCTCGAGCCGATAGGCCCACACACGCTCGTTGTGGGTGTTCGCCCGGGCCATGGCGTGATCGACGTGCGGGGCGTAGAAGGGCACGTTGAGGGCTGTTCGTTCGGCGTGCGTGATCTTCATGGAATCCTCCTGCGATGAGTATGGGACACATGGGACTGGACGGCGTGGGAAACTATATAACTATGGCCGGTTCTGAAAAATGCAATCCATTTATAAACACGCGTTTATAAACACTTGCCTTGCCTCGTTTTTTCGATCTGGTTATAATCCATTCAGGACTACTTCCGGATCGCTTATCAAGAAAACGCAGAGGACATCTTGAAACTCAAAGATCGGGTCGCTATCGTCACGGGCGGCAGTTCCGGTATAGGTCGGGGTATATCCATCGAACTGGCCGGGGAAGGGGCGCGCGTCGTGGTCTGCGACCTCGTCGAGCGGCCCAGGCCGGGCAAGTACCACGACCGGGACGTGACCGCGCCTACCGTGGAAGCATTGAACGCGATGGGGGCGGATGGGCTTTTCGTAAAGACCGACGTGTCGGACGAAGCGGCCGTCAACCGGCTGGTCGACCGGACGCTGGAGACTTTCGGCGGCCTGGATATCCTGGTCAACAACGCGGGTGTTTTTGCCCTGGGGGACAGCCAGACGCTGTCGGTGGAGGAGTGGGACCGCGTCATGGGCATCAACCTGCGGGCCCTGTTTCTGACCACGCGCGCGGCCGTGCCTCACCTCAAGCAGTCCCGCGCGGGCCGGATCATCAATATCGCTTCCGTGCATGCATTCCACGGCGGCGGGGGCCCGGCGTACGCGCCGGCCAAGGCCGGTGTCGTCAATCTTACCCGGGATACCGCGGTGGAACTGGCTTCCCACGGCATCACGGCCAATACGATCTGCCCGGGCTACATCGAAACGCCCATCCAGGATTACCTGACCGAGGCCCAGATCGCCGAAGCGGCGGAAAAGACGCCTCTGCCCCGGCTGGGCCTGCCGAAGGACATCGGCCGGGCCTGCGTGTTTTTCGCATCGGATGACGCGGAGTGGATAACCGGAGCGACGCTCCCCGTGGACGGCGGCTGGCTCGCGCCGATCTGGTAAGGAGCGGGGCGGCTCGAAGCGCTCTTCTTCAAGGTGTTTTGCGAGGCATCCATGGACAAACTCTTTGCCATAGCAGGAGGCGTCTCGGCGCTTCTGGGCGTGATCGCCGGAGCCTTCGGCGCCCACGGGTTGAGGGACCGGCTGCCTCCCGAGATGCTGGAGGTCTTCGAAACCGCCGTCCGGTACCAGATGTATCACGCCTTCGGTCTGCTTTTCGCGGCCTGGGCGGTTACGCGCTGGCCGGAATCCATCCCTCCCGCGGCGGGGTGGTCGTTCATCGCGGGCACCGTGCTGTTTTCCGGCAGCCTGTACGTGCTTAGCCTCACGGGCGTCCGGTGGCTCGGCGCAGTGACCCCGCTGGGCGGCGTGGCCTTCATCATCGGCTGGCTTCTCCTGGTCTACGGGATTTACCGGGCCTGAAACGGAGCGGACGACAATGCGCATTGTAACCGGGATCATCGCCCACGAGACGAGCACGTTCACGACTGTGGAAACCACCCGGAGGAATTACCAGGAACGGTACGGAGACCTTCGCGGCGGCGAGATCCTCAAGGCTTTCCGGGGCGCGAACAAGCCCACGGGCGGTTTCATCGATGGCGCGGAAGTACACGGTTTCGAACTGATCCCCACCATCGTGGCCGAACCCCATCCAAGCGGTCCCACGCCTCGCGCGCTCTTCGATGAAATACTCGACGAGATGCTGGACGGTTTCCGAAAGGCTGGTACCATAGACGGGGTGCTACTCGAACTGCACGGGGCCATGGTCGCCGAAGGCATCGACGACGGCGAGGGATATATCCTCACCGCCGTGCGGGACCTCGTGGGGGACCTGCCCATCGTCGCCCAGTTGGACATTCATTCCAACGTAACCCCCCTGATGATCGAAAAAGCCGACGTGCTGATCGGCCGGGAGTCCTACCCCGAAGTGGACATGGCGCCCCGTGGGCGGGAATGCGCCGACGTGCTCGTCCGGATCCTGAGGGAAGGACTCCGGCCCGCCATGGCGCTGCATCAGATCCCGATGGCCTGGGGCATGAACCAGGTGACGGCTCATTCGCCCATGAAGGAGGCGATCGCCTACCTCCATGAAATCGAATCGAGGTCCGGCGTCGTCTGCGGATCGATCGCCACCTGCTTTCCCCTCGCCGACATACCCCACATGGGCGCGTCGGTATACATCGTGACGGACGACGACCAGGAGATGGCCCAGCAGTATGCCGACGAACTGGGCGCATACCTGTACGACCGGCGCGCCGACTGGCACTTCCCCATGCCGTCGACGAAGGAAACCCTGGACCGGGTCCATGAAGAAGGCCTGTTCCCCGCCGTGCTGGCGGACCGCAACGACAACACGGGCGGCGGTTCTCCGGGCGACAGCACCGCTATGCTGCGGACGTTCATCGAAGCCGGTCTCGAAGACGCCTGCGTCCTGTACATCGTCGATCCGGAGGCGGTGGAACAATGCATGGACGCCGGGGTAGGCGCCACGATCACGCTGGACGTCGGGGGAAAATCCACGCCCATCCAGGGCGAGCCGGTGACCATGACGGCCGAAGTCCTGGCTCTCTCCGACGGAAGGTTCCGTTACCACGGCCCCATGCTTGCCGGTCTCGAAGGGAAAATGGGGCCCTCCGCCCATATCCGGCAGGAGGGCGTGCACGTCATCCTCGTGAACGATCGCGAGCAGCCTTTCGACACCGCCTTTTCGGAATCTCTCGGCCTCGACCCCCGGGAAATGCGCTATATCGGCGTCAAGTCGTCCGCCCATTTCCGGGCCGGATTCGAACCCTGGGCGGGCGCCATACATGTGGTCTCGGAGCCGAGCGTACATGATATGGATACATTGACCTACCATCGGCTGGGCAGGAAACTCTATCCACTGGACTCAGGCGGGGATTGAACATCCGATCCTGACGAACCGGTGCCGGTGCTTCCCGGCACGGCCTTGAAGACCTGAATATGAGCGTACCTTCCGATAAAATCGATACGTCCTCAATCTGGTTCGACCACCAGACGCTGATCAGGAACGTGGACGTCCTGCTCACGGTGTACGACCAGGCGGCGCAGGGCGTGCTGGACCTGGCGAACAGCGAGGGTTACTTCGAAGGCGTCGATCCCGATCTGCTGAAATGGCCGCCCTCCCGGACGCCCGATGGTCCCATAGGACTGGAGGGCCTGGGCTACCGCGCCCGGCTGATCGGCGCGATCTACGAAGGCGTACCCGGGCTCCGCGACCAGCGGATGGGGGAAGCCTACGACCAGTTGCGGCGGGTCGCGCCCGATTACTACCAGGCGGTGCAACTGTACGCACGGGTCAGAGAACAGTTCCTCCGTAATGAACAGGGGACGGGGGCACAGTTTCTTGAGTTGTACCAGACGGTTTACGTGGAGGCCCTGCGGGCCAGCAACGTGTTCAAGCCGGACGAAGGCGAGGCCGCCCTGGCCGGGGCCAGGCTGTCCCGCGTGCCCCTGTCGCACGCCCAGCCCGTGGCTGAGAAGCTCAAGGCCATCGTGCCGGAGGACGATCCTCTGTGGCAGACGACCTACGCGTGTACGCTCGACGGAAAGGACACGGAATCGAAGCTGCGGGACATCTTCCAATATACCGCGCAGCATACGCTCGAGTACCTGGCCGCCGGTGAACTGCTCGCCGTTCGCTACAATACCTATACCAACTTCGCGTGGTTCGGCTGCGCGGTGTGGAAGATCATCAGTGACGCCGAACTGCTGGCCGAGTTCTGCCGCCGGCACGTCCCGAGTAAATACATCCAGCGCAAGGTAGACGGCATACAGGAAGATATCCTCCTCGGCCAGGCCATGATGGTGGAGTTCTTCCAGGCGCACCAGGAAAACCCCGCCCAGCTCAAGCCCACCGGGTACTGGTACGGCCATCATTATACGAGCCTGACGCGGGACATGGTCGACCTGGCCAATGGCTTGATGGAAAAATGCAACCTGGTCATCCACAGGATCAACCAGCACATGAAGAACGGCGAGGATGAGGCAAAAATCCCCGACGAACTCGCCTCCATGCTGCAACCCATGGCGGTGCCTCCCCTGCTGGACCGGAGCGCCGCCGGCCATTTCCTGGAATATCCGCACGTAGGCCGAAACGCCCGGTATTCGCCCATACAACGCGCCACCAGGCTCACTCGGTGGATCGGGACGTCCTGGCGGTACGTGAGAAACAAACTCGCGATAGAGGAAGAGGGCCTGGACGATCGGGAGCGGCTCGATGCGGCCTGGCACAACAGCCTGACCTGGGCCGACAGGACGCTGAAGATCTTCGGCATCACAGTCAAGGTGCACGTCGACCCGATGGTCGGCGAACTGGCCCGTGTGCTCAAGCTGCACGAGGGCCGTTACAAGGTCCTGTTCTTTCCCACGCACCAGAGCGTCTTCGACCATCCCGTCATGTACAAGGTGCTTCAGTCCCGCGTCCTGCTGGACGCCCTGGGCTGGGAAGAATCCCGCCCCTGCACCATCCTGTCCCGGTCGGGCCTGACGGAGTACGTGACCCTCCGCCTGGGTTCGTGGAGCACGACGCTGTTCGGGGTGAACGCCGCGGAATTCGACCGGCTGCTCGAGGAGGTCGACGGATACGTGGTCCTTCCCCGGGCCGGGGACACCAACAACGCGACCCAGCGTTTCGCCGGACTGCTGGAAGAGCGGCCGGGCATAATCTACGCCGCGGGAACCACCGCGGCCTTCGATATCCAGTCCATCCCTCTGCAGCACGGCCTGTTCAGCAAGATACCGCCGGACGTCGTACTCATCCCCATGGCCTTCAGGGGGATTCATTCCATCTGGCCCAAGTGTCCCAGGCGGAACATGCGAATAAACCCGGGACTCGTCGAAGTCGTGGTGGCGCCGCCCATGATGGGAGAAACCACCCTGTTCCCCCGGCGCCGGTCCCTCAGGCCCCAGATCGAGCCCGCGGCGTTGTTCCAGGCGGTGCAGATCGTTCACCTGCTGAATCCGAATCATCGTACTTAACCACGGCCGAGGATGACGACAGGCAAACAGGCATGGTCATGATGAATCCATCCAGAACCCTTCTTTTCTTCCTGCTGGCCTTTACGCTTGCCAACCTGGAAGCGGGCGATGCGGCGGCATCCCGGGTCGACGTCATCAATTTGACGGGCCCGATCGGTCCGGTCAGCGTCCAGCACGTGTCCGCCGCCATCGAGCGGGCTGAAGACGACCGGGCGGAGTGCCTGGTAATCATGCTCGACACGCCTGGCGGCCTCCTCGAATCCACCCAGTTGATCATCAAGGATATGCTCGCGTCCAATGTGCCCGTCGTGGTCTACGTGGCGCCCAGCGGCGCGGGCGCCGGTTCGGCGGGCGTGTTCATCACCATGAGTGCCCACGTCGCCGCCATGGCGCCGGGCACGAGCATAGGCGCGGCAAGTCCGGTCGGCATCGGGGGCGCGGTGGCGGACTCCACCATGCAGGAGAAGGTCGAGAACTTCTCCGCGAGCTATATCCGGTCCATCGCCGACAAGCACGGCCGGAACGCGGACTGGGCGGAGCTGGCGGTGCGGAAGGCCGAGGCCCTGACCGACCGGGAAGCCGTGGAGCAGAACGTCGTGGACCTGAACGTGGCCACGCTGGACTCCCTGCTCATACGGATCGACGGAACCGTCGTTGAAGTCCGGGAAGGCAACCGGGTGTTGCGCACGAAGGACGCCGAGGTACAGATCAGGGAAATGAGCTGGCATCACCGGGTACTGAACGTGCTCTCCAATCCCAACATCGCCTATCTCCTGATGATGCTCGGGTTCTATGGGCTCATCTACGAGTTCATCAACCCCGGGGCCATCTTCCCCGGCGTCGTGGGCGGCATGTGCATTGTCATCGGGCTTTTCGCCCTGCAGACGCTGCCCATCAACTACGCGGGGCTTCTGCTGCTCCTGCTCGGATTGGGGTTGTTCGTCACGGAACTGTTCGTGGCCAGCGGGGGCCTTCTGACCCTCGGCGGCGCCGTTTCCTTCACGATCGGTTCGATGATGCTCATCGATTCGCCCGATCCCTATCTGCGCATTTCCCTGTATGCCATCATTCCGGCCGTGATCGCGACCGCGGCCTTCACGCTTTTCGCCGTGGGTTACGCGCTGAAGGCCCAGAAGCGGCGCACGACCACGGGCAGCCAGGGACTGATCGGCGAGACGGGCCACGCGCGCACGGCCGTGGACGGCCGGAACGGCAAGGTGTTCGTCCACGGCGAATACTGGTTCGCCACGAGCGAAACGCCCATCGAGCCCGATACGCCGATTAGGGTAGTGGAGGTCAATGGCCTGCGACTCAAGGTGGAAAGCCTGGAATCAGATACGGACGCAACATAATAAGGGGAGGACGCCCATGTTCTTTGACGGATTTCAGCTATCGACGATCGTAATCATCCTGATCCTCATCATACTCTTCACCAACGCGGTCAAGATACTGCGCGAGTACGAGCGGGGCGTTGTCTTCCGGCTGGGCCGCCTTTCCAAGGCCCTGATCGGCAAGAACGGGCCGGGCATCGTGATCCTGATTCCCGGAATCGACAAGATGGAAAAGGTCAGCCTGCGCACCGTGACCAAGGATGTGCCGGCCCAGGACGTGATCACCCGGGACAACGTGTCCATCAAGGTCAACGCGGTGATCTACTTCCGGGTCCTGGATCCGGAGAAGGCGATCACCGAGGTGGAGGATTTTCTGCTGGCGACTCATCAGCTGGCCCAGACCTCGCTGCGGAGCGTACTCGGGCAGGTGGAACTGGACGATTTGCTGTCCAACCGGGACAAGATCAACGAGGACCTGCAAATCCTCTTGGACCAGCAGACCGAACCCTGGGGCATCAAGGTGTCCATGGTCGTCATCAAGAACGTCGATCTGCCCCTGGAGATGCAGCGGGCCATGGCCAAGCAGGCGGAAGCGGAACGGGAACGCCGGGCCAAGGTCATCAACGCTCTGGGTGAGCAGCAGGCCGCGGAAAAACTCTCCGAAGCCGCCCACGTCATGGGCACCCATCCCGTCGCCGTGCAGTTGCGTTACCTCCAGACCCTTTCGGTCGTGGCGGCGGAAAACAATTCCACCACGCTGTTCCCCGTCCCCATCGACCTGTTCAAGCCCTTCGTGGAGGCGTTAAAGCCAGCCGTAACGAAAGACGCGCCGGAGTCGGGTACCGGTTCGACGGATAGTCCCGGCGAGGAGGCTCGATAGAAAACGATAACATACGAGATTCCCGAATTGGTTTTCGACTAAATCGGTCAACATGCAATGGTTCACCGACCAGGAAAGAGGGCATACGCAATGACCGATTTACAGGGAATAACGCCGATCAAGGACTGGCCCGAGGACGAAAAACCCAGGGAGCGGCTGCTCAAGTACGGCATCCATACGCTTTCGGATACGGAACTTATCGCGCTGCTGCTGCGCACGGGAAATGGTTCCGGGGGGAGGGACGTCATTGAAATCTCCCGTGACCTGCTGCAGCATTTCGGAGGACTGCGCCACCTCGCCACCCGGGAGCTGAGCGAGTTGTGCCGGGTGTCGGGCGTGGGCCCCGTCAAGGCCGCCCAGATCGCCTCTGCCATCGAAATCGGCCGCCGGCTCGAAGCGCAGGACATGGAGCAGAAGTCCTTCGTTTCGAGCACCGACGTGGCGCGCTACTTCATGCCGAGACTCCGGGACCTGCGCAAGGAGATCTTCATGGTCCTGATGCTCGACGCGCGCAACTGTCTCATCCGGGGCGTGACCGTATCGGTGGGCAGTCTGACCGCGAGCATCGTCCATCCCCGCGAGGTGTTCAAACCCGCCATTCTCGACTCGGCCGCCTCCGTGATCTTCGTACACAACCACCCCAGCGGCGATCCCACCCCGAGCCAGGACGACCTCAAGATCACGGCCCAACTCGTCGACGCGGGCCAGATGATCGACATCAAGGTGCTGGATCATATCATCATCGGCCGAAAGTCCTTTACCAGCCTGGCCGGCAAGGGTTTAATATAGCGGCAAAACGGCGGGGCAGCGCGTAGCGAGAGGTCGGCAGGCAGGTGCGGCGGCACGGTGAACATGGGAGCGGACCGTGGGATCTTCAAGCGATGAAAGAATCAGGATCGGCTTCGTCGGCGCGGGATTCATGGGACAACTGGTCCACCTGCCGAATTTCACGGAAATGGACGGATGCGAGGTGGTCGCCCTGGCCGAGCGCAGGCCCCGGCTCGCGCGCCTGGTGGCGGACCGTTTCGGCGTTTCCCGGGTCTGCGATTCGCACGAGGAACTCTGCGCCGACCCCTCGATAGACGCCATCGTGCAAATCACCTTCGACGACGCCCACGCGCCTGTTTCCATCGACGCGTTGAACGCGGGCAAGCACGTCTATCTCGAGAAGCCCATGGCGACCAACCTGACCGACGCCCGCCGCATGGTGGAAGCCGCCGAACGGAGCGGACGTCAGCTTATGATCGGGTACATGAAACGCTTCGATACCGGCGTTGAAATGGCCCGTTCGATCATAGACGAACTGCGGTCATCCAGCGAGCTAGGGGCGATTACCCATGCAAGGGGCCATTGTTTCGCGGGAGACTGGGTCTGCAACGCCGGCACGCCGATTACGACGGACGAGACCTATCCGGAAGTCGTACCTCGGCCACCGGAGTGGCTGGAGCAGGAGCGAATCGGGGAGATTTACAGCATAAACAACCTTTACTGCCACAACATCAACCTGATGCGCTACCTGCTGGGCGAGGTCCATGAACTGAGATTCGCGACCCTCGACGGTCCAACCAAGCTGATGGTCTTCACCATGGCCGGTTATGACGCGGTGCTCGAACTAGGACGGCTGTCGGCGAATTTCTGGGACGAGGGCGTCAAGGTGTATTTCGAAGACGGATGGGTGGAGGTCCTTACGCCGCCCCCGCTGTTGAAGAACGTGCCGGCCAGGGTCTCGGTCTACAGGGCGGGCGCCATACAGCAGCACGCCCAGCCGCAGGCGCCCAGAGACTGGGCGTTTCGCCGGGCGAACGCCCACTTCGTATCGTGTATACAATCCGGTGCGACGGTCCGTTCCTCCGGGGCGGATTCCATCCGCGACCAGGAACTGCTGGAGGAGGCTTTCAGACGGTTCTGAGTGCATCCGGCGGGTTGATTGTCTATATTGTGAAAGGTTCGGCGCATCGTCCGGGTACCGCCCGCGACCGGCACGGGATTGCCCTGGCCGCGGGCACCTGATCAGATTTACGAAGACTTGAGCATATAGCACAAGGAGTACAGCCGAAAATGATGGAACCATCCGAAATCAAGAATACGCTGGAAGCATGCCGAAATCAGCTGGCCTATCTCTGGAGGGGCCTTTGACATAGAAAAGAGGCAGGAGGAGACGGTTCGTCTCGAAAGCGTCATGGGGGAGCCTGACTTCTGGAACAACCAGGCGAAGGCCCAGGCCATCAGCAGGGAGATCAGCGACCACAAGAAGATCGTCGATTTGTGGAACGAGATGGAAAGCCAGGCCGAAGACCTGGAAACGCTCTTTGAGTTGGCCGCCGAGGAGGACGACCGGGACGCATTCGACGAGATAGAAGACGGGGTCCGGTCACTGCAGAGCCACCTGGAAGCAGCGATGCTGCAGAGCATGCTGTCGGCCCCGGACGATACGAAGAACGCCATCGTTTCCATTCATCCGGGAGCGGGCGGCACGGAGTCCCAGGACTGGGCCGAGATGCTCATGCGCATGTACCTCCGCTGGATGGAGTCCCGGGATTACGTTTTCGATACCCTGGACCTGCAGCCGGGGGAGGAAGCCGGCATCAAGAGCGTATCCATCGAAGTAACCGGTGAATACGCGTACGGCTACCTCAAGGCGGAAGCCGGGGTCCACCGGCTCGTCCGCATCTCGCCTTTCGACTCGAATCATCGCCGGCACACCTCCTTCGCCTCGGTTTCCGTGTTGCCTGAAATCGATGATCCGGGCGATATCGATCTCAACGAGACGGACCTGGAGATCGACGTCTACCGGGCGAGCGGCGCCGGCGGCCAGCACGTGAACAAGACTTCCTCGGCCGTGCGCATCACGCACAAGCCCTCCGGCATTGTCGTCCAGTGCCAGTCGGAGCGGTCCCAGCACCGCAACCGGGAAAGCGCCATGAAGGTGCTGATGTCCCGCCTCTACCAGCAACGCCAGGAGGCGATCAGAGAGAAACGGGAACGCCTCGAGGGCGATAAGAAGGAGATTGCCTGGGGCAGCCAGATCCGGTCCTACGTATTTCACCCCTACACCATGGTCAAGGACCATCGCACCGGTACGGAGATCGGGAATATCCAGTCCGTGATGAACGGAGGGATAGACGCGTTCATCGAGGACTATCTCCGACGCGACGATCCCGTTAAAAGCACGTAGTCCCGCTCCGTGCGCGCCCTTTCCCGCCACCCTTCGAGAAGTCCTTTTTAGTTGACACGAAGACCCGGCGCGCCTATATTCCGGCACCCGTCTGACCAGTTACGTCGACCAGGTCGACTATGCCGACGGCACTTCGCACAGTCTGCTCACCGCCCCGTCAACCATCCGGCACCAGCCACAGAGACTTTCGGAGCAAACGGGTGAACAGCCCGAACGATTTCAACCGGCAAAGACACGACAAGCTCGACGAGATCCGCGCGCGCGGCATCGATCCGTATCCGGTCCGCTACGATGTCTCCCATCCCGCCCAGTCCATACTCGAGCAGGCGGAGGACCTGATCGAATCCGCCGAACCGGTCACGGTGGCGGGACGGATCGTTTCCAAGCGAGGACACGGCAAGTCCGGCTTTGCCCACCTGCTCGACCGGACCGGCCGGATCCAGATCTACGTCCGACTAGACCGGGTAGATTCCGGTGAATACGAAATCTACGACGAGTTGATCGAGGTGGGTGACTTCCTGGGGGTCAGGGGCGCCGTCTTCCGGACTCGTACCGGCGAGATCACGGTCATGGCGGATGAATTGAAGCTGCTGTCGAAGTCCCTCCGCGCGCTGCCCGAGAAATGGCACGGCCTTCGGGACATCGAAACACGGTACCGGCAGCGCTACGTGGACCTCATCATCAACCCCGGCGTCAAAGAAGTCTTCCTCAAGCGGTCGCGGCTCATCCGGTCCATTCAGCAGTTCATGGACGGCGAGGGATTCGTCGAAGTCGAAACGCCGATCCTTCAGCCTCTTTACGGCGGCGCGCTGGCAAGGCCCTTCAAGACCCACCACCAGGCCCTGGACATGCCGCTCTTCATGCGGATCGCCGACGAACTCTATCTCAAGCGGCTTATCGTCGGCGGCATGGAACGCGTGTATGAAATAGGGCACGACTTCCGCAACGAAGGAATCGACCGTACCCACAATCCCGAATTCACCATGCTGGAGTTCTACATCGCCTACGTGGATTACCGGTACATCATGGACCTGGTGGAGCGGCTCTTCGTCAGGGTCTTCCAGGAAGTCAACGGCACGCTGGACCACGCGTACCAGGGCCAGCCCATCGACCTGACCCCGCCCTGGCCTCGGCTTTCCATGCTCGATGCCATCCGCGAGTACGCGGAGATCGACGTCTCCGGCATGACGGCCGGTGAACTCGCGCAGGTTTGCGGCGACCGGGGACTGGAGGTTAACGTCGAACTCGGCCGGGGCAAGATGATCGACGAACTCTTCGAGCGTTTCGTGCAGGACCGCCTGGTGAATCCGACCTTCATCACGGACTATCCCGTGGAAATATCCCCCCTGGCCAAGCGGCACCGCGAAAATCCTGAACTCACCGAACGATTCGAACTGTTCATCTGCGGAAGTGAATTCGCCAATGCGTTTTCCGAGTTGAACGATCCGCTGGACCAGCGCCGCCGGTTCGAGGAGCAGGTGGAGATGCAGCGCAGGGGCGACGGGGAAGCCCACGCCATGGACGAAGACTTCCTGCGGGCGATGGAGTACGGCATGCCGCCCACCGGGGGCTGCGGCGTCGGAATCGACCGGTTGGCCATGCTGATTACGGACTCCACGAATATCAAGGACGTCCTCCTCTTCCCCCATCTGCGCAGGGAATCACCTGATGGCGCTACGTAAACGGTGGTCATACGAGTGGTTCATCGCCCTGAGGTATCTGCGCTCCAAGCGGCAGACCCGCTTCGTCTCCATTATCACCTACATATCCGTCGGCGGCGTGCTGGTGGGCGTGGCCGCCCTGGTCATCGTCCTCTCCCTGTTCAACGGCTTCGAGAGCGAAGTGCGGGAGCGCATCATCGGAGAACGGGCGCATATCAACGTGTACTCGCTGCTTGGCGACGGTTCCATTTCCGGATACGATCCGCTGATAGACATCATCCTGTCGGTGGACGAGGTGGTCTCCGCCGCTCCTTACGTGCAGGAGAAGGCCGTCTGCACGCCGGTACCCGCCACACGCAATGCGGCGGCGGGCGTCATTGTGCTCGGACTGGACATCGAATCGGGTCGACTGGCCACGAACCTCGAGGCGAACATCGCCTTCGGATCCATGGACCTGACGACCGCGCCCGATCCGGACAGCCCGACTGGAAGGCCGCTGCCCGGTATCGTCCTGGGCCGGGGCCTGGCCGATCAGTTGGGAACCATCGTCGGCGAGAAGGTGGCCCTGGGCAATATCCAGAGCTTTTCCCTGACGTCGGCGCTCACCCCCTACATCCGGCCCTACCGCGTCACCGGCATTTCGGAAACCGGCTTCTACGAGTATGACGCCGCCTCCGTGTACGTCTCCCTGGAAGAGGCGCAGAAACTGTTCAGGCTTGGCGACGACATCAACGGAATCGCCGTTAAAGTTTCCGACCGGGACGAGGCTCGGCGCATCGCCGACGTAATCGAAGCGGATCTCAACCGGTACGTGGAGGAGACGACCGATTCATCTGTTGCGTCAACCCCTTCCGTAGCGTATTTTACGGTAGACTGGATGCAGCGGCACAAGGGGCTGTTCCGGTGGATGACCCTCGAGAAATGGGGTTCTTTCGCCATACTCAACCTGATCATCCTGGTGGCCGCGTTCAACATCGCCAGCACCCTGATCATGGTCGTGCTGGAGAAGACCAGGGACATCGGCATTCTGAAGTCCATGGGGGCGACCGCCCGCAGCGTAACGAGGGTGTTCATCATCCAGGGTTCCGTGGTCGGCGTCGTCGGCACCCTGCTCGGCTGTGTGATCGGCTTTGTGCTCTGCTGGTTGCAGATTACGTTCGAATTCATTTCCCTGCCGCCGGAGATCTATCTGATCGACGCGCTGCCCGTAAGGGTCGACATACTTGATTTCGCCAGCGTTGCCGCAGGTTCCATGCTGATTTGCATGCTCGCGGCCGTCTATCCGGCCAGGAAAGCCGCGGGACTGGTTCCGGTCGAAGCGATACGACATGAGTAGCGAAGCGGTACGGGATGAACTGGAGGCGTCGGAGGCCTTAGCCGCAACGGACGCATCCGCCCGTCCGCCAGACCGGGACGGGGCATCCTCGACCGACGAAGTGCTGAGCGCAAGGGGACTGACCCGGAGTTTCTCTTCCGGCGCCGGCCGTCTCGATATCCTGAGGGGAATCGACATCGACGTCAGGCGCGGGGACATCGTGGCGATTCACGGTGCTTCCGGCGCGGGCAAGAGTACGCTGCTGCATATCCTCGGGACGCTGGACCGGCCCACCTCCGGCCAGGTTTTCATCGGCGAGACGAACGCCTTTGACCTTCCGGACGACGGGCTGGCGGAATTCAGGAACCGGACGGTGGGCTTCGTGTTTCAGGCCCACCACCTTCTCCCGGAGTTCACGGCCCTTGAGAACGTGATGATGCCCCTGCTGGTGGGAAGGTGTCCGTGGGATCCGGCGCGTGAACGGGCCGAAGGCCTGCTGGGGGAGGTAGGACTCGGGAAACGCCTCGGCCACAAGCCGATGGAGTTGTCCGGCGGAGAGCAGCAACGCGTCGCCGTGGCCAGGGCCCTGGTGGGCCGGCCTCATATCGTGTTGGCGGACGAACCATCCGGCAACCTGGACCGCGGAAACGGGGAGGCGCTGCTGGATTTGATGTGGGCAATGTCTCGCAGGCACGGGCAGGCCTTCGTCGTCGTCACGCACGACGAAGCCGTCGGGCGCCGCGCGGACCGCGCCTATATGCTGGAAGACGGCCTGCTGAACGCGGTGGCGGCCGGGGAGCGCAGATGAAGTCGACCACCTGTCCGCAGTGCGGCATGTCGGCCGCTGAATTCGGCAAATCGGGCCAGTTGGGATGCGCCGTGTGCTACCGCGTCTTCAAGGACACGCTGGTGCCGCTCTTCAAGCAGATTCACGGCTACGAATTCCACCGGGGGAAGATCCCGGGGTCGGACCCTTCGCGACAGCAGACGCGCCGTGCGCTGATCGATCTCAGGCGCGCATTGAAAAAAGCGGTCGGCCAGGAAGCCTACGAACAGGCGGCGAAACTGCGGGACCGCATAAACGAACTGGAACGCGGCTCGGAATGGCAACACGCGATGCACGGGTGAAAACATGGATAGCCTGTATTCCGACCTGGTAAGCAAGGCGCCGCAGTGGTGCGATCCCGAGGGGGAAGCCGCGGAGCTGGTCATCAGCAGCCGCACGCGCCTGGCCCGCAATCTGACCACGCTGCCCTTTGTTCACCGAACGATAAAGAACGAGCGATTCCGCGTGATCGAACAGGTAGACAGGGCCGTGCGGTCCAGCGGCAACGTGGCTCAGTCCGTGTACCTGTCGTTGCTGGACACGTCGGAACTGGACCGCGAGGCGCTGGTCGAACGGCGCCTGATCAGTCCGGCCCTGGCGGGTGGAACACGTCCCGCCGGCGTGTTCGTCGGCCCCGGAGAATCCTACAGTCTCATGGTGAACGAGGAAGACCACCTGCGGCTTCAGACCATCAAAGGCGGTCTGCAGGTGCGCGCCGCGTGGCAGGAAGCGGACAAAATCGATACCGAACTGAGTAAAACACTTGATTTTGCCTTCTCGGACGAGTTTGGTTATCTAACAGCCTGTCCGAGCAACACGGGCACCGGCATGCGCCTGTCCGTGCTGATCCACCTGCCCGGCCTGACGCTTGCGGACCAGATGGATCACGTGGTGCGCGCGATGGAGGAGATCGGATTCACCGTGCGCGGATTGTACGGCGAGGGTACCGGAGGATCGGGAAACATGTACCAGGTATCGAACCAGTGGACCCTGGGACATACCGAGGAGGAAATCGTCCAACGGCTCGATCGGGTGGCCCGGAGGCTGGCACGGTACGAAGAACGGGCGTGCGACGCGCTGATCGGCCGCGCGAAAAGGCAGACAGAGGACCGGGTGGCCCGGTCGTACGGCCTGCTGAAGCATGCCCGCCTGCTGAGTGAGAAAGAAGCGCTGGATGCCCTGTCCATGTTGAGAATGGGCGCCTGCATGGGGCTTTTAAACGGCATGGAATCCACGAAGTTCAACCGGCTGCTGATATCGATACAGCCCGCCCATGTGCGGATGAACTCCGGTCGTTCCCTGACCGACGAGGAACTGAACGAGCGGCGTGCGGAACTGGTCCGGAAATATCTGGAAAACTGAGATCGACTGCGAAGCCGGGACTGCGAAGCCCGGCCCATGAAGGGAGGGATGCTCAAGATGCCCCAGGGAAACAACAACAAGTTCACGGAACGGTTCAAACGGGTGATGCACATTGCCCGCGAGGAAGCCGCCAGACTTCAGCATGATTACATCGCCACCGAGCACCTGCTCCTGGCCTTCATCCGGGACGGCGAGGGGACCGCTGCGGCCATGCTGCGCAATATGGGCATCGATCTCGAAGACCTCCGGCAGTCCATCGAAGAGGCCACAGTATCCCAGTCGAGCGCGCTGACCATCGGCCAGGTGCCCTTCACGCCCAGGGCGAAGCAGGCCCTGGAAATCGCCGCCCACGAAGCGAACAACATGAAGTCTAAGTACGTGGGCACCGAACATCTCCTGCTCGCGCTGGTGCGGGACAAGCAGGGCATCGCGTCCCAGATCCTGTCGACCTACGACGTAACCTTCGAAAAGATCAAGGAAGAGATCCAGAACATCCAGAGCGACCGTTCCGTCACGAAGAAGGACGCCCAGCGCAGCCGGACGCCCTTTCTCGATCATTTCGGCCGCGACCTCACCGAGATGGCGCGCGGCGGAAAGCTGGATCCGGTTATCGGCCGCGACAAGGAAATCGAACGGGTCACCCAGATCCTGAGCCGCCGCAAGAAGAACAACCCGGCGCTGATCGGAGAACCCGGCGTAGGCAAGACCGCCATCGCCGAGGGCCTCGCGCAACGGATCGTGCAGCGCAACGTGCCCCAGATCCTTGAAAACAAGCGGGTGGTTACGCTCGACATGGCGTCCATCGTGGCCGGGACCAAGTACCGGGGACAGTTCGAGGACCGGCTGAAGTCTCTCATGGCCGAGATCACCAAGTCGGATGAAGTGATCATCTTCATCGACGAACTCCATTCCATCGTCGGAGCGGGCGGCGCCGAGGGCAGCCTCGACGCCTCCAACATCTTCAAGCCCGCTCTCGCCCGGGGCGAACTGCAGTGCATCGGCGCCACGACGCTCGACGAGTACCGCAAACACATCGAAAAGGACGGAGCGCTGGAGCGCAGGTTCCAGAAGGTGATCGTCGATCAGCCGAGCATCGAGGAAACCATCGACATGCTCAAGGGGCTGCGCAGCCGTTTCGAAGAATACCACCACGTAGAGTACACCAACGATGCCCTCGAGTTCGCGGTCAAGCAGTCCGACCGGTACATCAAGGACCGTTTCCTCCCGGACAAGGCCATCGACATCATCGACGAGGCCGGCTCCAGGGCGCAGTTGTCCAAGATGACGGTCCCCGACGAAATCAGGGACGTCGAGGAACAGCTGCAGGCCATCCAGGACAAGAAGGTGGAAGCCGCCCAGCAGCAGGAGTTCGAGCGGGCGGCGGCGCTGCGAGACCGCCAGGAAGAGCTGCAGCGCGAGTACGACGAGGCGTTCATGGCCTGGCGCGAACGGGTTACCGACGAGGTGGTGGTGGTCACGGAAAACGACATGGCGCAGATCATCTCCAGCATGACGGGCATTCCCATCTTCCGGCTCGAAGAGCAGGAATCCAGGAGCCTGCTGCGGATGGAGGACGAACTCAAGAAGCGGATCGTCGGACAGGACATGGCCATCCAGGTGCTGAGCAAGGCCATCCGGCGCTCGCGCTCCGGCCTGAAGAATCCCAACCGGCCCATTGGCTCTTTCCTCTTCCTCGGGCCCACCGGCGTGGGCAAGACGGAACTGGCCAAGATCCTGGCGTCCTTCCTCTTCCAGGACAACGACGCCCTGATCTTCATCGACATGTCCGAGTACATGGAGAAGTTCAATGTATCGCGCCTGATCGGCGCTCCCCCGGGTTACGTGGGTTTCAACGAAGGGGGGCACCTTTCGGAGAAAGTGCGGCGCAAGCCCTATTCCGTCATTCTGCTCGACGAGGTGGAGAAGGCCCATCCGGACGTATTCAACATCCTTTTGCAGATCCTGGACGAGGGGACGCTGACCGATAGCAACGGCCGCCGGGTGGACTTCCGGAACACCATTATCATCATGACTTCGAATCTGGGTACCCGGGATATCAACAAGGCCGGCGGACTCGGCTTCCAGCAGGAAGGCACCAAGGTCGATTACGCCAAGATGGAGGCGACGGTCAAGGAAGAGGTGAAAAAGCTCTTCAATCCGGAATTCCTGAACCGCCTCGACGAGGCGCTGGTGTTCCGACAGCTGAATCAGTCGGATATCTCCCGAATCATCGATCTTCAGCTCAAGGAAATCAACGACAGGATGACCGAGCGCGGAATCAGGATCTCCCTGACGCAGAGCGCCCGGGAACTGCTTTCTGAAAAGGGTTATGATCCGGTTTACAACGCCCGGTTCATGAACCAGACTATTCAGCGCATGCTCGAGGATCCGCTTGCGGAAGAGCTGCTGAAGGGCAAGTTTCACGACGGGGACGAAATCAGGGTCGGCAAAAAAGGCGAAAGCTTGACGTTCTACAAGGCCGAGACCTCGGATTCCGATAAGACGCCCGTACTTTCCGAATCAGAAGCCTGAACCCGGGTTCGCGGGAACCGGCGCCGGAGTAAGCAGGACCGGCTTCAGGGAACCCGACGGAAAAACGCGCGTAAAATCGACCATCGGTTTTCTTCGCGCCGTTCGTGTCGTCCAAGCCACCTGAATACCCGCATGGACGGGAAAGCGGTCTCTGTGTCTGACATGCCTTTCAAGTACCTGAAATCCTTCCTGGTCATGACCCTTGCGTGGGGAGTACTCGCCACCGGTCCCCTGGGTCCCACCAAAGTACATGGACAACAGCAGCAGCCCCTGATCGCCGACGTGGTGATCGAGGGACACGCCAACGTCGATGAGCCGCTGATCCGGTCTATGATCGTCCTGAAGGCGGGGAATCTCTATAATCCCCGGGACGGTGCGACCACGATCAAGCAGCTCTATCGGCTGGGTCTGTTCGAAGACATTCGCATATATGCCGGCATGGGCGCGGCCGGCCTGGTCGTCACGGTGAATGTAAAGGAATACCCCCTGCTGGACCGCCTCGAGTTCGAAGGGAACCAGAAGATAAAGGACGACGAACTCGAGCGCATATCCGGCATCTTCCAGGGCCAGGCTCTGAGTCCCTTCCGAAGAAAAGGCGTCCTGGACAACATCACCCAGGCCTATTATGAGAAAGGGTATCTGCTCGCCACGTTGACACCGCGCGTGCTCGTGGAACGAAACAACGCGATCATGCGGATTGAAATCGATGAAGGGGAGAAGGTCAAGCTCGGTGAAGTCTTCATCGAAAACAATGTCTCCGTCGCGGAAAAACGGTTACAGGAAGCCTTTCGAAAGAAATCCGATACGGAAGAAGACCATTTCTGGAAAGAAGGGGACCTGAGACGGGAACGCCTGCTGGACCAGTTCCAGAAGATCGCGGAGGAGTATCGCAAACACGGATTCCGCGACGCGGAGGTCGTGGAAGATACGCTGTGGTTCAGCGAAGACCGGAAGCGGATGTACCTCAAGGTAAAAGTCAAGGAGGGAAGAAGGTACTACCTCGGCGACGTGGCTTTCGAGGGAAACACGAAATTCACCAGCGAGCAGTTATCCAGCCTCATCAAGATCGACGCGGGCAAGCCGTTCAACGAAGAAGAATACCAGGAGAGCGTGTCGACGATCTACGAGGCGTACGGCGAACTGGGCTACCTGTACGCTACGCCGATCGCCCGGGAGTCCGCGGCCAACGATTCCACCATCGATCTCCACTTCGCTGTCAATGAAGGGGAACCCGCCAGAGTCCACCGGATCGACATCTTGGGCAATACCAAGACCAAGGACAAGGTCATCCGCCGCGAGTTGCTGATCAAGCCGGGTCAGACCTTTCGCCGCTCTCTGCTGCTCAGAAGCCAGCGGGACGTGTTCCAGTTGAACTTCTTCCAGGACGTCCAGCCCGGACTGCTGCCGCGGCAGAATGGCGACGTGGATATTTCCTTTACGGTACTGGAGAAACCGACGGGCACGGCGAACGCCGGCGCGGGTTACAGCGGGCTCGACGGACTCGTGGGCACCATTTCCATGATCATCCCCAACTTCCTGGGCAACGGGCAGAGCCTGAATTTCAACTGGGAGTTCGGCAACCGCCGCAATTCCATTTCCACCAGCTTCGTCGAACCCTGGCTATTCGATACGCCGACAAGCGCCGGCATCGACGTCTTCCGGACCAACCGTCAGTGGTTCCGGGAATTCAATATCATTCAGAAAGGGTTCGGGATGTCCCTGGGGCGCCGTTTCCGCGGCACCTACTGGCGGATAAGGGGGGCCTACAGGTTCTTCGACCTCAAGTACTCCAGTTTCGGTGAGCGCTACTACGCGGCGGCGCTTGAAGACTCCTCCCTCACCGATGCGCAGGTCAACGCCATCAACGGGAACATTCGACAGCGGGAATCCCTGGAGTCCAACAGCGGCCTGACCAGTCAGGTCTCCTTCTCCGTGACACGCGACAGCCGCGATTTCCCCCAGTTCGCCACGCGGGGCATGCGACATACGTCCCGCAGCGACGTTGCCGGGGTCGGCGGCGACGTGAAGTACCTCAAGCAGACCCTGGAATCCGATTTCTACGTTCCGCTGTTCAAGGGTACGTCTGTTTCCCTGAGGGGGAGATACGCCATGGCATTGAATCCTTTCAACGACCGGGAAGTACCGTTTTTCGAACGATTCTTTCCGGGCGGCGTCAGTTTCGATGGCATGATACGTGGATATGGCAACAACTCCGTGGGACCCTATACCGAGTTGGGAGACGGAACCAGCAGCCGGGGCGGCGGCCGGGTAATGAGTATATACACCCTGGAGTATCAGGTCCCGATCATCGATCAGCTCAAGTCTCAGCAACCTGTCTACGCCGTGGCATTCGCCGAGGCCGGAAACGCATGGGCGAAACTGTCGGAGTCGTCGCCCCTGCCGGGAAACATGAAAAAATCGGTCGGATTCGGCATCCGGGTGATCATGCCCCTTGTGGGGTTGTTGGGATTCGACGTCGGCTACGGGTTCGACAAGCCATCTGACCCGGTCCAGGCCCTTACGAAGAAGCGGAGCGGGTGGCATACGCATTTTCAACTCGGGCAGGTGTTTTGACTCTTACGTCCAAGGAGGTTTACGGCGCAATCGCAATCTGGTATTCCGGGAGGATATAAATGGTTTCACCAAGGAGATTAACTCGTACCGCGGCCGTTCTCGCCGTCGTCCTGCTGTTGCCGGCCATGGCGGAGGGACAGGAACTTAAGATCGGCTATCTGGACATGGAACGCCTGCGCCAGTCCTACCAGGGGTTCAGGGACGCGGAGCAGGCCTTTGAGAAGATAGCCAGCGACGTGCGGGAGCAGGTTCAGAACAAGCAGCAGGAAGTCGAAATGCTGAAACAGCAGTACGAGGCCAGGAAAACCATGTTGACCGCGGCCAGGCGGCAGCAGGACGAACAGAACATCCTGCAGAAAGAGCAGGAGTTGATACAGTTCGCCCAGACCTCGCAAATGCAACTCGCGCAACAGGAAGTGGAGCTGACCAGGCCGTTGCAGGAGTCCATTTTCAACGTGGTGCAGGCCCTGGCCAAGGCGGAGAACTTTACGTATATCTTCGACGCCGGGTCGCTCATTTACGTGGATCCCCTGAGAGCGCAGGACCTCACGGGACAGGTCCTTGAGGAACTGCAAAAGGAAGTCGAATAGCCGATTGATGCGTCAGAAACTAGCCGATATAGCGACGCAGGTGGAGGGCGAACTCGTCGGGGACGGATCCTGTATCATCGAGCGCGTCGCGCCGCTTGATGAGGCCGGCCAGGGTTCGATCTCCGTCCTGATCAATGCCCGGCAGAGCCGGCGGCTGGAATCGACCGGGGCCACGGCGGTCATCGTCTCCCGGGAAATCGATAAAGCGCCGGTTCCCATCATTCGCGTCGCGTCGCCCGAAGTGGCCCTGGTGACCCTGCTGTCGACTTATTTCGCCGGGCACCGTCCCGCGGAGGACGGCATCCATGCGTCGGCCCGGATACACCCAACCGCGGATGTGGATAAGGAAGCGGACGTCGGACCCCATGTTTCGATCGGTCCCCACACGTCAGTGGGTCGAAATGCCTCCATCGGTCCAGGCGTGGCGATCGGCGCCCATTGCAGGATCGGTGCGGGTACCTGGATTTACGCCAACACGACGCTTTATGACCAGGTGTCCCTGGGCGAAGGCGTGATCATCCACAGCGGAACCGTAGTCGGCAGCGATGGATTCGGCTACTTTCAGGGAGGCGGCGGCGCCAGCAAGATCCCACAGGTTGGCGGCGTTGAAATCGCCGACGGGGTGGAGATCGGCGCGAATACGACGATCGACCGCGCGACTATGGGGATGACCCGCATCGGCCGCGGGACGAAGATCGACAACCTGGTCCAGATCGGCCATAACGTCGTCATCGGCGATCATGTCACGATTTGCGCCCAGGTGGGCATCGCGGGCAGCACGGTGGTCGAAGCGGGATCCCTGATCGGCGGCCAGGCGGGCCTATCGGATCATATCACGGTCGGCCCCGGATCCAGGATCGGCGGCCAGGCGGGCGTGACCAAGTCCATTCCCGCCGGATCGACGGTATCGGGCTATCCGGCCCGACCCCATAACCAGGCACGGCGGATAGAAGCCGCTATCAAGCGGCTGCCCGATCTCTTGCAGCAGATTCAAACCCTGGAGGCGCGCATCAAGGCGCTCGAAAGCCGGGAGTAGCGGGAGAAGACGCTCAAAGCCGGAAAAAAACCCTCGAAACCACCAGCGAGTAGAAAGCGGCGTACACATGCTTAAAAATCAGCGTACTATAAAATCCTCCGCGTCCGTGAAGGGGATCGGCCTGCATACAGGAGGGCATACGACGCTGACGTTCAAGCCGGGTACCGTCAACGACGGGATCCGGTTTATTCGTGTCGACCATCCCGACCGAATGGAAATCCCGGCCGATATCGATTACGTGGCAGACACTACCAGGGGGACGAACCTGGCGCGCGACGGTGTGCGGATACACACCGTCGAACACGTCCTGGCCGCCGTGGCAGGGGTTGGCGTGGACAACCTCCGTATCGAACTCGACGGCGCGGAGCCGCCGATATGCGACGGCAGCGCCATTCCCTTCGTAAACGCATTGCTGGATGCCGGCATCGTCGAACAGGACGCACCCCGGGAATACCTGGAACTGGATGGCCCGGTGCTTTACTCGGAACGGGAGAACGGCCTGCTGAAGGAACTCGTCGTCATGCCCTCCGACGATTTCCATCTCACTTACATGGTAGATTATCAGAAATCCAGTCTCGCCAGCCAGCACACGGTGCTCTACTCGCTGGAAGACGAATTCGTCACCGAGTTCGCGCCCGCGCGGACATGGACCTTCCTGAGTGACGTCAAGGCCCTGCGTGAAAGGGGGCTCATCAAGGGCGGCAGCCTGGAGAGCGCGGTCGTCATCGCCGACATGGACCTGTCAGAGGAGGAGCTGGACGAGTTGAAGGACCTGTTCGGCGTGGAGAACAGAGTGGTGATCGGCGAGAACGGAATCGTTGGTACCCAGCCCCTGCGATTCGACAACGAGCCGTGCCGGCACAAGGCCCTAGACCTGATCGGCGACCTGGCTCTGCTCGGCGCGCCGCTCAGGGCACAGGTATTCGGGGCGCGGTCTTCCCATTCCGCCAATGTCGAGCTGGTACGCAGAATACGCGGCGCCTGTGTGAAGAAGAAGCCTGCGACCGAGATGGAAACCCCGCCCGCGGCCGTGCCGGAAACGGTCCTGGATATCGAAGACATCCTTCGTCTGCTCCCCCATCGCTATCCTTTTCTGCTCATCGACAGGGTGATCCACATGGAGCCGGGGAAACGCGTGGTCGCGTTGAAGAATGTGACGATTAATGAACCCTTTTTTGCGGGGCACTTCCCCGGTCATCCGGTTATGCCGGGTGTCCTGATCGTCGAAGCCATGGCGCAGGCGGGCGGCCTGCTGCTGCTCAACACGATCGAAAACCCGAAGAGCAAAATGGCGTATTTCATGGGAATCGACCGGGCGCGGTTTCGCAAACTGGTCAAACCCGGGGACCAGGTACGCTTTGAGCTTGAGATGATCCGAATGCGTATGCATGCCTGCAAGATGGAGGGCAAGGCCTACGTGAACAATGAACTGGTAGCCGAAGCCGCGCTCATGGCTATGGTTACGGACCAGGCGGACCAGACAGACTAGCCAGACCAGGCGGACCAGGCGGACCAGGAGACTCCACAGTGACGGACATTACAACCGAAGTCCAGGTACATCCCACGGCCATCGTGCATCCCGACGCGGAGTTGGGGGCCGGCTGCAGTATCGGTCCCTATACGATCGTGGAACCCAACGTGACCATCGGGGCGGGTACCCAGATTGCATCCGGCGCGCTGATCGGCGCCCATACCCGAATCGGCGCAGAGTGCCAGATCTATCACGGCGCCGTGGTGGGATCGATCCCCCAGGACAAAAAGTTCATCGGCGAGCAGTCCATCCTGGAGATCGGAGACCGGACTTCCATCCGGGAGTTCACCACGCTGAACCGCGGAACCAGCGCCCTGGGAAAGACGGTGATCGGAAGCGATACCCTGGTCATGGCCTACGTGCACGTCGCCCACGACTGCGTGATCGGCAACCGGGTGATACTCGCCAATGGCACGCAACTGGGCGGCCACGTGGAAATCGAGGATTTCGCTATAACCGGCGGGCTCGTCGCGGTCCATCAGTTCGTTCGGATCGGCCGTAACGCCTTCATCAGCGGGGGCGGCATGGTGACCAAGGACATCTGTCCGTTCGTCAAGTATGGCCACGACCCGTTGAAACCCGTTTCGCTCAACACCATCGGACTCAAACGCTGCGGGTTCTCCGACGAAGCCATCCGTACGCTCAAACAGGCCTATCGCCTGCTCCACCGGTCTTCGCTCAATGTTTCCCAGGCCGTGGAAGCACTGGAAGAGCAGGTGGAACAGACCGATGAAATCAAATACCTGCTCTCCTTCATTCGGGAAAGCGCCGAGCGCAGCAAACGGCACGGCCGCGGGCTGACTTCTTAATAAAACAGCAGCAGGAACCTTACCGCTGATATTCTATCTTACTCCATTCCCAACGTAAAAAAGAAAGGATTTGTCCCATGTCGGCCGTCTCAACCGGGGGGCGTACCGTGCGAATCGACACACCCATGTCACCTCCATCGTGGGCCCTGCTGGAGTTATCCCTGATCAAACAGCAGGAAGAGGCCGTGGAAGCGTTTTACGATCAATACTTCGACGAACGCGGGTACCTGCTGTGCGTGCCCCGCTGGGGGGGCGACGACGGACCGGACGACGCGGCGGAGAACTTCGCGAACTGGCCTGAGCTCTACGCGATCGGCGCTTCGCAGCGCGTTTACGACCTGTACAAGAAAGCCTGGGACGGCCACCTGCTGCAGTACACGGAGGCGAAGACCACCGAGGTCGAATTCGCCCGGGACGGCATGTATTTCAAGGAATTCCCGACCATGTTCGACTGGATGCACAACGGGGAGGGTTTCACCGCCTTTTTTCTCGAGGGCCTGTGCGATCCCAAGGACAAGAAGTTCGTGGACCGGACGCGCCGTTTCTGCGGTTTCTACATGGGCGAAGATCCCATCGCGGACAACTACATCCCCGAGCACCGCGTGATCAAGAGCATGTTCAACGGCAGCCGGGGACCGATGCTGCGCAAGGCCACGGGGCTCGACTGGGCCGGTGATTCCATCGAGGTCGAGGGCCGTTTCAGACTGGGACACGGGGAACGCAACTACGAGGAAATGGTCGCCCATTTCAAGGATTACAACGACGTGGCCGGCGATCATCCGCTGAACATGGGCGTGACCACGATGACGCTGAACGCCTACATGATCGACGGAGACGAGACCTACGGCGAGTGGACGAAGGACTACCTGGACGCCTGGGTGGAGCGGACCGAAAGGAACAACGGCATCATACCCTCCAATATCGGGCTGGACGGAAGCATCGGCGGGGAATGCGGCGGGCGATGGTACGGCGGCGCGTACGGTTGGGGATTCTCGACCATCGTGCCCCAGACCGGCGAAATCGCGCACCGGCCCTACTTCCTGATCCGGGTCCACTGGAGTTTCGGCAACGGACTGCTGTTGACGGGCGATCAGAAATACGTAGATACCTGGCGCGGCGTCATCGACAACGTCAACGCGAACAGCAAGGTCGAGAACGGCCAGACGCTCTATCCCCGCATGCACGGCGACGAAGGCTGGTACGACTACCAGCCCGAACCCTTCTCCGTAGGTGCGGAGCATGTCTACTACTGGTCCATGGACCGCAGCGACCTGGAACGGCTGCCCATGGAAGGGTGGATCGCTTACCTGGAAGGGCAGAACCCGGACTATCCCGCCGCAGCGCTGCAGGAGGACATCTCTTCCGTTCGATCGAAGATGGAGCGCTTGCGAAACGACCGGTCCACGCCGGACACGCGCCTGTCGGACGACATGAACGGTACGAATCCCGCCGAGGTGGACGCCCTGATCCGGCTCATGCTCGGGGGCATGCCCACGCAGCACTTCGGACATCCCCTGCACTGCCGGTTCCGTTACTTCGATCCCGCGAACGTGCGTCCCGGCATGCCCGAGGACGTGGCCGCCCTCGTGGAGGAACTCCATGACGACGGCGCCGTGGTCACGCTGGTCAATACCAACCAGGTATCCCCCCGGACCGTGACCGTACAGGGCGGCGCTTACGGGGAACACCAGATCCTGGCAGTGGAGGACGAAACCGGATCGACCCCGGTCAACGGCGCCAGCTTCACGGTGACGCTCGAACCCGGTTGCGGCAGCCGGCTGCGCGTGGCCATGGACCGCTACGCCAATCGACCGTCCTTCGCTTTTCCCTGGGAAAGGTAGAAAGGCAGGAGCATCGTATGCAAAACAGCATAACGTGGGCGCTGAAGTCCATTTCGGTCACGGTGTTCAGTCTGGGAATCCTCGACGTGACAGGGACCGTGGCCGCCCAGCAGGATGACGTGGCAGCGCTCGTGGAGAAGCACGGGGCGGAAGCCATCCGCATGCGCGAGCACATCCACCAGAACCCGGAACTGGGTAACCGGGAGTTCAAGACGGCGGAGCTGGTGGCGGAGCATCTCACCGCGCTGGGTATCGATATCCGGACGGGCGTCGCCCATACGGGCGTGGTCGGCGTGCTGAAGGGCGGCCGTCCCGGTCCTGTCGTGGCGATACGGGCGGACATGGACGCGCTGCCTGTGACTGAGGAGACGGTATTACCCTTCAGGTCGACTGTCCGGACGACCTATCTCGGCAAGGAAGTGGGTGTCATGCACGCCTGCGGCCATGACGTCCACACCGCCGTACAACTGGGTGTTGCTTCTATTCTGGCCGACATGCGGGCCGAGTTGCCAGGCACCGTCAAGTTCATCTTCCAGCCGGCGGAAGAAGGACCGCCGCCGGGAGAAGAGGGCGGAGCGGACCTGATGGTGCGCGAAAACGTCCTCGAAAACCCCGCGCCCGAGGCGATTTTCGGTCTCCACGCGCTGCCCTCCCTTGAGGTAGGTACCGTCGGCTATACCATCGGGCCGGCCATGGCCGCGGTGGACCATTTCATCATCAAAGTCCGTGGCAAGCAAGCCCACGGCGCACGGCCGGAAGAGGGCATCGATCCGGTCGTCATGGCTTCCGAGATCGTCCTCGCCCTGCAGACGATCCGGTCCCGGACGCTGTCACCCCTTGAACCCAGCGTGGTCACGGTGGGTATCGTCCGCGGCGGGGAACGCTTCAACATCATCCCACGGGAAGTCCATCTCGAGGGGACGGTGCGCACCTACAATCCCGAGGTCAGGGACACGGTGGAGCGGAGGATGAATGTCATACTGGAGGGCATAACCGCAGCCTATGGCGGAGCCTTCGCATTGGACTATGACCGCGGCACCCCTTCCGTGATCAACGACCCCGCGCTGTCCCGCGAAATGGCCGGGTACCTGGCCGAAGCCCCCGGCATCGACTCGGTGCTCGAACTGCCGCCGACCATGGGCGGCGAAGACTTCGCCTATTTTTCCAACGAGATTCCAGGGTTCTTCTACCGGCTGGGCGTTACGAAACCCGGCCAGCCGTCGGGCGGCCTGCATACCCCCACCATGACGGCGGACAGTGAATCCGTGACAGTGGGCATGCGCGCAATGACCCACCTGGTACTGGAGTTTCTTGGCGCCCGGGCGCAACCGTCGGTCCAGCCTGCCCAATGACGGCCTGTGAGCGGCCCCGCGTTCCTCCGAATACCAAGATACCGATTCACGGGCACGCCGCCTCTGAGACGCCTGTCAGCGGTCCCGCGTTCCTCCGGACGCCTGGCGATAGGCCCGGGTCCGGTCCAGGGCCGTGATACGGGTCGCTCCCTTGATAAAAACGCTGCTGTCTTCTGTCACGTAGTACTTGTCCACTTCATCGAAGTTGCCCGATTCGACGAGGTTCCGCACCAGCGCTTCGCCTATGTCGATCACCGTGTGCAGCGCAAACCCGCGTGCCTGATACTCCCGACGCCATCTCTCCCAGTTCGCTGCATCTTTCCGGTCCAGAGGCTCGGAAGAGATGAGATGCGCCGCGGGGAACAGGTGTGACCATCCCAGGTGATCGATCACGCGCTCGATCCGTGCCACGCTGTGGCTGGACAGGATGCCGAGGCCGAATCCCCCCGCTGAAATGGTTTCCAGGTCTTCCCCCGGAAATCGACCGGCCGCCTGGATGTCACCTCGATCGATCTGTTCGTACATGGATTCCTTCGCGTCCAGATGGGCGAGGGTCCTCAAACCCATGACCACGAGCGACTTCATCCCTATAGCTCCCTTCCGCTGGAAGATGACTTATCCTGATCCCATGCTTCCGGACCGCGACCAGGTGGCTATCCCTGTTTCGCGCTCCGCCGCAGGTTTCCGAGTATGGACCCGATGACGACGAGCACAGCGCCCGATATGCTGATAAAGTTGAGGTGCTCCGGTTGCAGCAGTCCGGGCAGGAGCGGCGCGGCGATCATCATGTCGACGACAGTAACCAGGGGCACGGCCGCGAGGACCATGCTGACCCGGAACACTTCGAGATGTTTAAGCGACTCCACCAGCGTGACGAAGGCGACCAGAGAGATCACCGCCGACAGATTCAGCAGGATCATCTGGCTGGTGTCCTGCGCGAGTAGTGTATCGAATTGTACGAAGGGCAGGATCAGGATCGATCCGGCCAGATAGATCAGGAACAGGATGACGGAAGTGGGCATGATCTGAAGCAACTGCTTCTGGGTGAGCGTGTACGTGGAGAGCGCCAGCGCCGCGGCGGTTACCCAGAGGATGCCCGGAATCATGGCGCTGTCCCCGGACAGGAGTTCGGAGAGATCTTCGTTGAAGAAGAGCGCGATGCCCCCTGTCAGCAGTCCGAGGCCCAGCACCTGGATCAGGGTCATTCTTTCCCGGAAGACCAACATGGCGCCCAACAACAGGAACAGCAGAGAGATCTGGTTGACCACCTGGGCGGCGCTGGGCGAAATGTACCGCAGGCTCTGGGGATAAAATACATACGCACAGCTGAACCCCAGCACGGACGCGAGAAACACAAGCCCGTATCCGCCCCGCAACTGCTGGACCAGGTGAAAGTGGCCCTGGTGGTATACGATCGCCGCCATGATCACGGCCGCGACGACGAACCGGTACCACGTCATCGAAAAGGCGTCCAGGCTGATCAGCATGATTTTCAGGACGATAGGCAGGCCGCCCCAGACGAAGATCGTGAACAGGCTCAGAACCAGTCCGAGGCCCCAGCGGCCGCTCGTGACGTGCCGGTTCATGCCTTCCTCGCGGGTGGGGTCGCCGCGGACGGGCAGCTCCGTGGCGCCATTTGACCGTCGCGCGGCGTTATTCGTACACCTCCACCTCGGGCGTGAAGGTCATATCGGGGTCGAGCGGGTAGATGGGGCGGGCCACGAACCGGTGGCCGAGCGTGGGGATGTTGGGACTCGCGGCCCCCGGAGAGTCGATAGTGATCGTTCGTTCCGCCCAGTCGTCGTACCATTCGTCGGGCGTGTGAGGCAGTTTCTTGACGACCACATCGAAGTCCTTCGGATCCTGGCCGAAGGCGGGGTACATCCAGCGGTCGCACAGCAGGGGGCCGGATGCCGCAGCGAAGATAGTAATGTTGCGGCATTTCAGTACCGCGATGGGTGTATCGTCCCGCCGGCCCAGCACCTCGACCGTCGCAGTGATCTCCACGGGGGTGAAGCGGGGGTCCCGCGTGCCGCCCAGGGGGACGCTGATGGTCTGGCCTACCCCGGCCTCCATGGCGCGCTCGACGGCGAGATCGTCGCGAATGGGGAACAGCACGCTGCCCCGGTAATCACTCTCGAGGAAGCCCTTCAGGATGGTATTTCCGGTACCGGGTGCGCCCGAACTGGTGGCGTCCGCGGCGTCGGCGAACACGACCGTTCCTCCGGCGTTCTCAGCGATGCGGATACCTTCTTCCACCGTGTGCAGCACGCACTGCATGTGGGACCGCATGTTCCAGAAGCTCTGGCCGATATGCAGCGCTTCCCGCGCCGCAAGGTCCCGGTCGCCGTCCGTGATCACGACTACGCGGGAACCCTGTTCCGGGCAGTCCGTCGGCGGGTGGCCCAGCATGATGCCCCCGGCGAGCACGTCGTCCCGCTCTTCCAGGCGTTCCAGGTAGCGGATAAATGTGCCGTGCACACCCGTGGCGGTCTTAAGCTCGTCGCCCCGGACCATGGTAGGCGTGTACACCGTGCCGATCACCGGACGGGCGCCGTCCAGGATGCGCAGCAGCACCCCGGCGGCCCGGGCACCCGTTTCGTACCAGTCGATGTGCGGATAGGTATGCAGAATACTGCACCCGTCCATGTGGGTCAGCATGCGCCGGGTGATCGTGCCGTGCATGTCGAAGGAGGCGACCACGGGCACGTCGGGCCCGACGATCCGCCGCACCTCCTGCAGGACGTACCCTTCCGGGTCTTTATCGCGCTCCGATGCCATGGCGCCGTGGAGATTCAGATACACGCCGTCGGCCCCGGTTTTTTGCCGGTCGATGGCGTGAAGTAATTCCGACGTGGTCCGCTCGAAGCAGGCCTGTGTAATTGTGCCTCCTGCTCCCATGGCGGCGCTGTAGGTAGGCACGATTTCCACGCCTTCACGACTGGTCAGGATGTCCACTGCGCCTGCGACTACGCCCGTTCGATCTTCCAGCATCGCTTCGCCGTGCAAGATGCCGAAGTCTTCGTACACCGTATCGTTGGGGTGAAAATCGTTGGTTTCCTGGAAAAAGGTGCCGATCAGGATCCTGGCCATGGCGTTTCGCATATCTCCGTTCAGTCTTTTCCGTTGTGGTCCGAGGGGGTATTCCGGCCGGCCCGTATCTTCAGCGGACCACGCCGGCCAATGTACCGCTCAGTATCTCGAAATATGTTCCTCCACTTTGGTGATCGTTTCGATCACGGCCGGCCGGCCCTCGCGATTGGCCGCGACGGCCCGCCGGATGGCCGGGGCGATCTGTTCCGGTTCGGTCACCTTTTCCGCGTAGGCGCCCAGACCGGCGCCGACGGCCGCGTAGTCCCCGCCCAACCGGTTGCTGCCCCAGCGTTCCGAAGCGTAGGCCATGTGGTGGTCATAGTGGGTCATGACCCCGTTGTTCAATACCACCGTGATGATGGGGATCTCCGAGCGGACGGCGGTCTCCACGTCCAGCCCCGCCATGCCGAAGGCCGCGTCGCCCATGACGTTGACGACCTGCTTCTCCGGGTCGGCGATCTTGGCGCCGATGGCCAGCCCCAGTCCGTAACCCAATTGGGTGGAGGCCCCCCATCCGATGTATCCCCTCGGCGTATCCGTCTCCCAGAAGGGGGCGAGTTGCTCCCTGGGATAACCGGAGTCATGGGTGATGATTGTGCGCGCGCCGTCCACCACCCCGGCGATCTCCCGGAAAACGCGGTAGGGACTCAGAGGCACTTCATCCGAGCGAAACCGGGGTTCCCATTCGGCCAGCCAGGCGCCCTTCAGCCGGGCGATCTCCTCCATGTCGCCGCGCTCGTCCGGCCGGGGACTGCCTCCGAGCTGCCGTTTCGCTTCGTCGACCATTTGCCGCAGCACGACGCCGGCGTCCCCCACCGCCCCGTAGTCGATGCGGTGCTCCTTGTTCAGGTCCCCGTGGCTGACGACGCACTGGGCCAGCGCCGCGCCTGCCGGCACATCCGACTTGAACCCGGAGGTCATGCTCGTGCCGATGCCGAAGAAGAAATCGGTTTTCTTGAGGTATTCCGCCACCATCAGGGAGTGAGAGGCGGCGCCGGTGCCCAGGGACAGGGGATGGGTCTCCGGGAAGGCGCTCTTGCCGGCCAGCGTGGTCATGACCGGGGTCTTCGTCCATTCGGCGAACTCGATCAGCGCATCCGTAGCCTCGGCGTAGAGCACGCCCTGACCGGCACTGATGACCGGACATTCAGATTTGAGCAGGGCCGACACGAGATCCCGTACGTCCTCGGGAGAAGCGCCGCTCTTGAAGGGCTTCACCGGCGTATATTTGAATTCGTCGTCCGGTATCTCCTCTTCGCCGACGTCCCCGGGGATTTCCAGCATGACCGGGCCGGGCTTGCCCTGCTTCAGCAGGCTGTATGCCCGTCCCATCATCTCCGGTATCCTTGCCGCCGAATTGATGTTCGAGACCCACTTGGTGATGCCGCGGTAGTTCTCCACCGATTCGAAGCCGAGATCGGTCCCTGTCCTGGACCGCGGCGGCCCTCCCGGCAGCAGGAGAATGGGCACGGAGTCCGCGTAGGCCTGCGCCACGCCGCCGAAGGCGTTTTCCGCGCCGGGGCCCATCTGCATCATGAAGACCCCGATGGTATTCCCGTTCCGAATCCGGCTGAATCCATCGGCGATATTTACGCCCGCCCGTTCCTGGCGGCAGAGTATAGGCCGCAGTCCTTCGATTGCGCAGGCGTCGATGAGCGGGTGGTGCGGAAAACAGCTGAACCAGTCCAGCCCCTCGGCCTTCAGGATCTTCGCAATGGCTTCGTTTCCGGTCATGAAGTCTCCTTCACTCGGGCGCCCTGTCCGGGGCCGGTGATTACGATACGGTGGCCCGTTGCCGCGCCCGGTCCTTCATTCTCCTTCTCGCCGCGGAGTCGACAGCGTATGCCCGTCGTCGTCGATCAGCGGCCGGTGATAGACATAGGGCGGTTCCAGGATGGATCGCTGGGCGTCCGTCAGTTCCTTCGTCCACTCCGGCAGGGCAGTGCCATATGCGCCGCCGGTGTAATGCATGTACTTGGGCGTGTACCGGTAGAAGAGGGACCGCCGCTCCCCCTTACCCTTCCAGGGCAGCGTGCCGTGGGTCGTCGCCTCGTTGAAGATCACCAGGTCGCCGGCCTTCATGGGCACGTGGTAGACGATTTCCCGGTGGGCCTCGTAACGGGAGATGTCGTCGGGCAGGATGAAGTACGCCTTGTGGCTGCCCGGGATGACGCACAGTCCGCCGTCGCCGGGGTTCACGTCGTTCAACTGGTACTGGCAGTTGATCAGCCCGCATCGCATCGCGCCGTTCTGATAGATGTAGAACCGCGATCCATTGAAATCCGCCTGCCCGTAACCGTGGAGCCGCAGTCCCTCGGTCCCCACGCTTGATGTAAAGATGAACGGACTGTGGTCCATCTTCCATCCCCGGCCAAGCAGGGTATTCAGATAAGGGATGATTCGGGGATTGGCCAGCAGTTCACGGAAAGGGTTGCACCAGGGCTGCTCCCACCTCAGCATACCCTCGTAGAGACCGCGGTACTGCTTGCCTTCGAGGGCCTCGCTCGTGCTGCTTGCCGTATCGTCCTTCCGCTTATCGTGATTGGCGTCCAGGGCCGCGTTCAGTTGTAAGACCTGATCGGGCGTGAGGGCGTTGCGGACAACGATGAAGCCCTGCAGATCGAAGAGATACTGCTCGCGGGGTCCCATGGTCGCGTAAGAAGGGGTAGGTTCAGCCATGCCGCTCGGGTGGTGTGCCTTTCCACTGATGGAATCAACGACCCGATACGGGGCCGTCTGGCTTCTGTGTAACTACGCCGGCGTGGCAAAATACGCCGGGACAGCGCAGCGGTGTCGTACGAAGTCAGATTCCTTCCCTGCGAGGACGCACGATTGACTCGCCGTCGTCCTCGATCAGGGGCCGGTTGTAGATATAGGGCGGTTCCAGTACCGCGCGCTGGGCTTCCGTGAGCTCGTTCGTCCATTCGGGCATGCGCGTTTCGTACACGCCGCCTTCGTAATGCATGTATTTCGGGATGTACCGGTGGAGCACGCAACGACGCTCGCCCTTTCCCCGCCACGGCAGCGCGCCGTGGGTCGTTGCCTCGTTGAAGATCACCAGGTCGCCGGCCCTGACCGTCACGTGTTGAAAGATCTCCTGGTGTTCTTCGTAATGCCGGACGTAGCCGGGCATGGGGAAATTGGCCTTGTGGCTGCCCGGGATTACGGTCAGGCCCCCATCTTCCGGGTTCACGTCGGTCAGATAGAACTGGCAGACAATCAGCCCGCTCCGCATCCGGCCGTCATCGTACATGTAGTAAGTGGACCCGGCGAACATGCCGGTACTGTTGCCGTGAAAAGGCGTGCCCTGCGCGCCTCGTTTCGAGGTAAGCACGTCGATATTGTGATCCAGCTTCCAGCCCCTTCCCATCATGGTATTGAGATAGGGAATCAGCTTCGGATGGGCGAGCAGGTCGCGGAAGGGCTGGCACCAGGGCTGTTCCCAGGTGAGCATCCCTTCGTAGTGGACGTACTGCGTCTTCGGTCCCGCCAGCGGGGTGCCGTCCAGCGCGCCGCCCGGTCCGTGTTCGCTGGTTCGATCCGGATTGGCATCCAGCGCGGCGTTGAGCTGCTGTACTTCATCGGCGGTAAGAAGGCCCCGCACCACGAGAAACCCCTGGAGATCGTAGAGATACTTCTCGCGCTCGCTCATCATGGCGAAGTCTTCGGGATCGCCGAACATGGCCATGGCGGTCTCCTGGCGTCTTGCGCAGCATAATCACGTGTCCAGCCGCCTCGAAACAGGAATTTCCCCCTTTTGGCGTCGCCGGACGAAAATATCGCTAGTTTAGGAATATAGAAAACGGTAGGGCGTAGTCAAAGGTTACATATGCACGGTCTGAAGAAAGGATTGCTTGCGTCCGTTCAGACAGCCCGGAGCAGGATGGAAGGTAAACTTGCGCGCCGCGAAACGAACCGCGGGAGTGGTTTCCGCGGACGTTCCAGGCCGTCAGCTTAATCAGCCGGTGCCCGATGTCCTCAGTAGACCCTCGACACGGCCGAGGCGACCGTTCATGTCGTGCATTTCCTTTCGGATGGGGGCGATTTCCTCCCTTATCTCGGCCTTCATTTCGTCACGGACGACGGCGACTTCCCGGCGGACGGACATGATTTCCTCTTTTAGTTCCCCGATATCAGATTTGAGCTCCCGCCTGAGTTCGTCCCTTCCGATCTTCGCTTGGTTCCAGAAGAAAATGAAGGCCGTCAATAGCGTGGCCGGCGTAACGAGCAACTGGGCAAGTTCCATGTTCGCGGTTCCTCCTCCAATCGTGCCGGCAATGCGGCGATACCCGAAGCAATATGCGATTTGAAAGGAACAGTCAGAGAAACCGGGATAATCTCGTAAACAATCATGGAAATTCGTCCAGATTCAGTCGTTTATCGACGGGGGAATAAAGGCCGGTACGGTCGTGAAACAGGAAAGCGTCGCCGTTGGACGAAAAAGCGAAAGGCACGTCAAGGGCTTCCGCATAGCCAAGTGCCTGCTGCATTCCGCTGCCAACAGAGTGGGTATTATCCTTGGCTTCGACTACCGCGAGGGGGAGGTGCGAACGGTAGTTCAGAAGGTAGTCCGCCCGCTTTTTCTTTCCTCTTGTGGCAACCGCACCGCATACGATGACGCGACCGGCCGTGAAGCTGTACTCGCGCCGTATCTGCGTATTTTGATTCCAACCGGCTTTTTTCAACGCCGGGGTGATGTACCTATCGCATATCTCTGCTTCGCTCAGGGATTTCTTGCCAAGCAAGGGGCCCCGTCGTGTATTGGGGTCGGGGAAGATCGGACCGGGCCATGGGCCATTCCCGGTCATACGACTGTTCGCGCGTAGACTTCGGTCTTCCGGGCTATCCAATCTTGCGCGATTTCATCCAGCCGACGGAACAAGTTACACCACGTTTCAAGGTACTTCCAAGCTCAGTTCCGTTGACTCTAATTACTCTACGGGAGTCAGCACGGTTTCCTGCATCACCAGATCGTAAGCATCCTTGACGTTCGTTTTCAGTTCTTCAAGATTCTTACCTTGACTGAACACACCCGGTACTTCACGGAGTTTTCCAACGTACCAGCCTGCTTCAATCCAGTAGTCCAAAGTGAAGTTTAAAACCATGATAGCCCTTACCCATCGTCCCTTCCGTATCGAAATCGCAAACGTCCTCGTGTGACGACAACGAGCGTGCCGTTGCGCAACTCGTCGGAATGACGCCTGATCAGTTCGTTCACGGCCGCGACTTTCTCCACTACCCGCATCTCGACGAAGCGAACAATACAGGGATGCGGCAAGCGATGCACGAAGACAAGTTCGCCAAAGTCCTTGTCTTCGGTGATAAGCACCCGGTTTTCCCGATACGCACGTTCAAGCACGGTCGCATCAGGCGCTTCCGGGTCGCTGTCGCGGACCGAGAGCACATCGTGCCCCTGGTCGATCAACGAAGCTTCGAGACTTCTCGACGCAGCGCATACATCAATCAGGAACTTCACAGATTCTATCGCACCGGGACGCGATCATACACGTGCTCTCCCGCCAGCACGCGATGAGCAAACAACAGACACGCCCGAATATCTTCTGACGTGAGATCGGGATACTCTGTAAGAATAGTCTCGGCCGTGTCCCCCGCCGCCAGCATTGCCAACACGTGTTCCACGGCTATCCGCATATCCCGAATTATGGGCTTCCCGCCAAACACATCGGCGCGAACCGTTATGCGAGACAACAGTTCAGCATTCGTCATGACCAAAGTATCCCGTTCAGAATTCCCGTGATTTCAGGACATTCATCTGAGCTCGAACTTTACTTCATCGGAACTTCACCTAGCTCCTGCCGTCGCCCGTTTCAAAGTCCCCTAGTACTTCACCGTACAGCCGTAGGCCCGGGTCATCTTGACCGAAATATCCTTGCCTTCAGCGACGGCGTCCATGGCCATGGTGACGTAGTTGTCGGCCTTGGGAATGTCCGCTACGTTCGCCGAGCGGATGCTGTCGATGGCGCCCATGTAGATCAGCGTGCCTTCCGGGTTGATGATATACATATGCGGCGTGTGGGTGGCGCCGTACGTCCGGCCGACATCGCCGCTGCCGTCGAGCAGATAGGCGTCCACGGTCGAGGCGTGCTTCTTCAGGCGCGCGTGGATCTCATCGTTCGAGAACTGACCCTGCTTGCCTTGGGCCGATGAGTTGATGGCCAGCCAGACCACGCCCTGCTCACGGTACTTGTCCTGGAGGCCCTGCATGTTCTTGCTGTCGTAGTGCTTGGCCACGAAGGGACAGTCGTAGTTGATCCACTCCAGGATCACGTACTTGCCGCTGTAATCCGAAAGCGTCACGCTGTTGCCCTTGGTGTCCGTCAGCGTGAAATCCGGGGCTGCACTGCCCACCTGGGCTTCTCCGGCGGCCATCGGCGTCGAGAAGTTCCCAAGAACGAACGCGGCGGCGAGTACCATCGCGGCGGTTGGGATCAGGATCTTCTTCATTAGAAACCTCCTATGGTTCTTTCGAACTGCGGATTGGATTACGTAACTACTTAATACTGTCAATATGACTTATCTGCCCAATCATCCTGCTGCTCTACTTCCTTGCTGAATCCCCGGTTCCCACCCTGCTCAAGGCATCCAGTACCAGTCCCGGCGTGAGCAGTTCCGGCAGGATTTCGGGTTCTGCGTCCGGGCCTCCCGTATACAGCACGTACAGCGGGACGCTGTTTCTGCCGAAATCGGCGAGGGCCCGGGTGATCTCCGGGTCCCGCGACGTCCAGTCCGCCTGGACCGCGACGACGCCCAGCGTCTCGAACTGCTCCACCACGCGGCTGTCGCTCAGCGCCACGCGCTTGTTGACCTGGCAGCTCAGGCACCAGGCGGCGGTGAAGTCCACAAACACCGTTTTCCCCGATGCGCGCAGATCCTGGACGAGCTGTCGGGAGAAGGGCTCCCATACCAGTCCCGCGCTATCCGAGGGAGCCGCTGCGGTCTTTTCGGCCTTGGCCGGGGCCGGTACCTGGCTCAATACGGCAACCATGCTTGCGATGATGATCGCCGCCGAAGCGGCCCGGGCCGTCATCCTTGAGCGGCTGCCCGCGGCGATGCCTCCCCAGCGGCCGAGTATCCAGCTTCCCAGGGCCACCATTACCAGCAGGATCATCACGAGGGCGACCAGGTTGGGGTCCGTCTGGAGGTTCAGCACCCAGAGCAGCCAGACGACGGTGGCCATCATGAGGAACCCCATGAACTGCTTGAACGATTCCATCCAGGCGCCTGGTTTCGGAACGTACCGGAGCAGGGCGGGTACGGACGACAGGGTAAGGTAGGGGAGCGCCATGCCGAGGCCCAGGAACCCGAAGATCGCCAGGGACTCCGCCGCCGATTGCGTCAGCGCGTATCCCAGGGCCACGCCCATGAAAGGCGCGGTGCACGGCGTGGCCACGACCGTGGCCAGCACGCCGCTCAGGAAGGATCCGCCGATCCCGCTGCCCGAATCCATCTTCCCGCCGAGGCCGACCAGGGAAGTGCCGATCTCGAACACCCCGAACAGGCTCATACCGAACATGAAGATGATGACCGACAGGATGACGAGAAAGGCCGGCGACTGCAGCTGGAATCCCCAGCCCAATTGTTCTCCCCCGGCCCGCAGGGCGATCAGGACGGACGCCAGCGCGAGAAAGGACAGCAGGACGCCCGCGGTGAATACCATACCGTGCAGCCGGGCCTTGGCCGGGTCGTCGCCCGCCTGGTGGATGAATCCGAGAACCTTAATCGACAGCACGGGGAGCACGCAGGGCATCAGGTTGAGGATCAGGCCGCCGATAAGGGCGAAGAGCAGGGCCTGCCACAGGCCGGACACGAGATCTCCGGAACCGGCCGCGAGGAAACTCGCCATGCCGGAATCCGCCGCCAGGCCGCCGGAACCCGCGGGGCTGACGAGGGCGACCGCCGCCGGCAGCAGGTCCGCGTACACGGCCTTGACGTCCAGGGCGCGTTCCGATCCCGCGCCGCGCCAGCCGTCCACGGAAACCAGCACGCCCGTGATCTCATCGGGCCTGCCCGAATAAAACCCCGACCGGCGCATTGTCAGCAGGTAACCGGTCTGCGTTTTTTCCAGTTTCTGGGGGGATACGTAGTCGATCAGGTCTTCGTTGTACGGATAGAACTCGACGCCGGTGAGCGATCCGCTGTACCAATCGGGCGGCGCGGCGTGCAGCGCGACCGTGGAATCGGAGATGACGGCTTCGACCGTCCATTCCGGGACCTGAACAGGAAGGTTTTCCCGGGTCGTGGTGAAAAGATCCGCCCACCTTGCATCGATCCCGGGCGCGTCTTCGGATACGGGCAGCGTGACCTGGTATCCCGATTCACCGGGCAGGCAGATCTCCGCGCAGACCAGCCAGGATGCATAGGCGCCTATGTCGACCGTGCCGCCGGTCTCCAAGTCTGCCGGGGGCGTGATCTCCACGAGCAACATCGTCTCACCCTCGTACCCGTAGCTCGCCAATATGTCGAGCACGATCTTCTGGGGATAGGGCCAGTTGATTTCTCCGGCCCGGAATCTCTCGGGCAGCGACCAGTGGATTTTCGTGGGGAGTCCCGAGTCGGCCGGATTGCGCCAGTACGTGTGCCAGTGCTCGTCCATCTTCATCCGCAGGCCGGCCCAGAACGGCTGTCCCGGCTTGACGGACGTCGTCTCCACGACCAGTTCGGTTTCCATGTAATCGGTGCGAACCGCCTGTCCCTGGACGGACCACGTGGTGAGGACGAACATGCCCAGCATTGCGGGCAAAAGAAAGGTCGTGTGAATCGATTTCATGAGATGGGCGATTTCCCGCGGTGAAGCGTCCGGTTACGCCCGGACGTTGTTCCTGATAAGAAGTGTGAAAGCCGGCTGTTATTCCCTTAAAGAGCGCGAAGACCGACCGGAATGGACCGGAAATCTACGCGCGCCGGTATATATTCCCAATTACAATATGACCTTCCATGTTCGTGACTGTCAAGGTGCAATCAAGCGCATGGACCGGCTGTCCGCTCACACTCACACGCCGAATCAACTCACGCTGGCAAGCCGACCCGGTACATGCTTACACGCCGAACCAGTAGTTGAACTTGACGATGAATATGTTCTCCGATTCGCCACCGAACAGGTTGCCGAAGTCTCTGCCGATGTCCAGCGTCCCGTTTTCGTCCCGTTCGCTGCGGGTCTGCTGCCAGACCAGGAACACCCGGGAACCGGGCCGGTATTCCCAGCGCAGCACGACGTTCATGCGCAGGGACTGGATGTTGAAATCCCGGTCCGAGAAATTGAGGTCCGGCATCCCGTCCCCGTCGAAGTCCAAATACCGGTACCCGTCCACCGGGTCGATGAAGGAACGCGTGCCCTCGTCCAGCACGTCGAAGTCGAAGCTGTTCCCGCGGAGCAACTGCTTGTAGTTGAGGTAATCGCCCGAAGACAGCAGGGGTTGTGCGTACATCTGCAGCGTCAGGTAGGGCGAGAAAGCAACGTTCAGGCGGGTCTCGAGGGAAAAGGACCGGCGCTGCAGGTCCGAGAAAATGTATCGGCTGCCGTAGGTAGGCGCAAAGGGCAGAGCGTCGGTCTGGGTGACGTACTGGGCCGCGTTTCGCTCCCAGCTGAAATTGGGCGTAATTTCCAGCTCCCAGTTCGGTGACGGACGAATGGTGGCTTCGACCTCTGCATCCCACTCGTGGCCGCCCCGCTGGAATCGCTCGTAGTCGACTTCCGTCTCCACGGAGATTCGCTTCCTTCGATCCGATCTGATCCCGAGATCGAAGGAATAGGAGCCGGGATCCTCCATCACCGGACCGCCCCGGGTCCTCGAATCGCTGAACTGAGTAGGACTGTAACTGGAGCCCAGAAACATTTCCCAGTAGTTGTTGAATTCGAAATTACCCCCCGCGAAGAACCGGCCGTTTTTGTAGTTGTTGCGCCACGACGACCAGGACCAGGGATCGTCGAGGGCCTCGTGCCGGAAATTGTAGAACGTGAAGAAATTGAACTCGTAGTTGCGGAAGAAGCGCCCGGGCGTGATGTTCTGGTATTCGATCCGCGCACCGCCGTCGAGGCGTTCGCTCGAACGGGAGAATCCCAGGTCGTTAATCTCGAACCCGGGCGATACCTCGGCGAACCAGACCGACCCGGACCAGTGGTTTCCGTCGCGCTTCGCGAACTGAAGCCGCCAGTTGTACCCGTTCATGGACGTGGCCGTTGAATCCACGGCGACCCGCGTGGCGTCGGGACGTTGGAAGTAGTGATTGCTGGAACGCTGCAGGCGGATAAGCGCTTCCGGGCCGCCCTGGACGCGGCTGCCGGCGAGGTAACCGTAGACGGCCCAGTCCCTCGAGCGCGTTCCTCCCCAGTTGTGTTCGAAGTCCATCCCGGCGGTGAAGGCTTCCGATGTGAGATAGTCGAAGGCGCCGTCGTCGGGCAGGGCCCGGTGCATCAACGAGCCGACCGCGCCGAACTGCGTGGCGCCGTTCCGGATGTCCCGGCGGACCCGGAATACGCCGAATCCCGCCCGGGGTTCGACCGTGAAATCCCTGGTCCGGCCGTCCGACATCGAATGGGCCTTCCCCGTCTCTCTTCCGGTTACGGCGGCCAGGGCGCCGATGGACACGCCGCCCTGCGACCTTCCAGTGACCTTGGCCGCGCCAAGAATGCTGGTCTCCGTGGGTATGTCGGCGAAATCCGCGCCGTCCGGCGTACCGCCCCGGGGCTGGCGTCCGATCCGGCGGCTGTAATACAACTCGTCGCGTCCGGAAAGGCCGAATTCAAAAACCTGGGCATCCTCGACGAAAAAGGGCCGTTGTTCCCGGAAGAACGTTTCGAAGGCCGAAAGGTTGACGACGGCGGGATCCACTTCCACCTGCCCGAAGTCCGGGTTGATCGTCATGTCGAGGTGGTAGGACGAACCGAGGCCGTACCGCACGTCGAGGCCCGCCCGCGCATTGAAATCGGATCCGTCGAAAAAGGGGTTTCCCGCTTCGGCCCGGGCGGTCCGGGCGCTGCCGAGGGTATAGGGCCGGACCTCCAGGCGGCGGGCGTCCGACGGAAGGATCAGTCCGTTCAGTCGGCCCAGGACGCTGACTCTACCGTACCGCAGCCGGGATTGAAGGGCGAAGTCCATGACCTCGTTCGTGGCCAGGCAGCGCCGCATGAAGTTCACGCCCCACGACTGGGCGCCATCCGTCGTTTCGTATCGTATCTGGGAAAGGGGAATGCGCATCTCGGCGACCCAGCCCCGGTCGTCGATCACCACCGCCGATTCCCATACGGCGTCCCACGCGTCGTCCTGCCGCACGTCGTCATACAGGTAGGCGTCGCGCTGAACGCCCGCGGCGCTGACGCGAAACTGGTATCCGGTGAGTCTGTCGTTGTTCGGGTCGATGGATACGGAGAACAGGTCGAAGGCGCCCCGTTCGTCCCGCCTGACGAGTTGCCTGCCGATATGCTCGGGGTGATCGTCGAACATCCGGGCGCCGATGTATATGGCATCCGCGTCGAAGAGCACCCGCACTTCGGTGGCCTTGTCGGGATCGGCCCCTTCGACCGGTTCACGCTGTACGAACCGGGAGGCGGGCACGGCCGACATCCAAGCCGCCTCGTCCAGCCGGCCGTCAATGGAAATGTCACCGGTCCGCGGCGCGGCCTCTACGGCCGGCAAGGGAACATCGTAGGGATCATTCCGGGCGGACGCATCGGCTGAGAGCGGAGTGAAGAGGACGAAGAAAAGCGCCGTCAGCGGGACCAGAGATGTGATTCGCATGCGAAGGATTGTTTCCTGCCTGAGTTTCGGCTTTGCCGGACTGATCAGAACCCCGGATCCGGCTTCTTGTCGAGCATCCGCACTGCCACGCCGAGCCCTCGCACAGCGGCGCGGATCACCCCGATCGGTGCGCTGCGATTCCGGCGGACCCGCCGGAGGATAAAAGAACCACAGTAATCTACAAATTCCGTCGTGGTTTACTTTAAATTATCGTCAAATTATCGTCGCGTCCGTCAGCGCGTCCAGGTCAGTACAAAAGCCGGGGGCAGGTTTCTCATAACGAGCGCGTCGCACCTGTAATCGGAGAAGAGAGAGGACATGCGCCGGCGAAACCGGATCGCCGAAGGCAGATAGTAGGCATGGACGTACTGGAACATGCGAAAAACAGAACCGGGGCTCAGTAGCTGGTCGAGATTGCCTATGATCTCGTCGATAACCGGCCCCGGCATCGTGGAGATGGACAATCCGGATATCACCGCCTTGACCGGAGGCGCCCCTGAGTCCGCGTGCACCGCGTAGGCCCGGGTGACGGTATCCTGTTCGAACCTCAGGTTGGGGAATCGTTCCCGCAGCAGGCCGACGAAACGGGGTTCCAGTTCGATGCCTATGTATCCGCCGTCATCCCGGAGGACGTGCCGTAACTGGTCTGTCAGGGCGCCCGTTCCTGGCCCCAGTTCCATCACGGATTCATCTGAATCGATCTCCAGCCCCCTGACCATCGCCCGGGCGAGCATCCGGGAACTGGGCGTGAGAGCGCAAACGCTCGTGGGGCTTTTCAACATGACCCGGAGAAACAGGAAGAAGGGATGTTGAGCTATTCGCGACATGGACGGATGGGTTGCGGCTGGAATCTAACTCACGCAGTGCGCAGACTGAATTGACGCGGTGCACAGATCGTACTCACGCAGTGCACACGAGGGTCTTTTTAGATCAGTGGAATATATGGCCGCATCCCCCCGGAGGCAACACCTATAAGCGTTCGCCGGACTGGCTGGGCTGGCCGGGCTGGCCGGGATGGCCGGGATGATCGGGCTGGCCGGGATGATCGGGATGATCGGCAGGGGACCGTTTCCTGAAGGGCAGCAGACCGGGGTAAGGGGTTCGATATCGATACAGCAGATAGATCGAGAAAAGGAAAACGGGGACGCTCAGGAGAAGCAGCTCCGGGGGCCAGTTCTCGATATCCACGCCATACCTGTAGAGGAGGAACGCGAAGGCGTTGTTGCCGGCATGGAGCAGGATGCACGGGAATATCGAACCTGAGAGCACGGCCACGGTGGTCAGTACCATGCCCAGATAAGCCGTGGGAATGATCCGGAACAGGGCCTGGTGGAACAATCCGAATATCAAACCGACGACCAGGATGAGCGCCAGCGGTCTCAGCCGGCGGTGAAGTCCGTGAAGCAGCAGTCCCCGGAAGGCCATTTCCTCCACGACCCCAGGCGTGAGCGCCAGCATGAGCATGATCTTCCAGACCGGGAAGTCGTCCGGAAGGAGCTGGCTGGCGAATTTCTCCAGCATTTCCTCCGGGAAGGGAAGGAATACGCTGGAAAGCTCCACGACGAACATTCCGGTCATCAGGGTCGAAGGTACGAGGAGCAGCACCGCCAGCCAGATCTGGGGCCGTACCGGCCGGATCGCCAGGGCCTTTCGCCAGTCGAGCCGGTGAACCCGGATCATCAGGAGCGAGCCGGCGAAGAAGATCACGAACATGTTGAAGGCCCACTGCCCCTCGAGGCGGGTCAATGCGTCCACGTTCGAGGGCGCGATGACGATTATGGCCCACATGCCGACGAACCACAGGAGCACTCTCTTCGGAAACAGGGCGGCGCCTCCTTCCAGGTCCGCCTCGTCCGTATCCTGCGTGGTGATGAGCCGCTCCATGGCCAGCATGCGGGACGACAGTCTGAGCAGCATGAAGGCGGCGGCGAGCATTGCCGCGCAAGTTACCAGAAGCATCGGGATGTCGTAGTGCCCCACCATGATCTCCCGCACGGCCACGCTGACGTTCGCGACGGGAACGAGGGCGATCAGCGAGCGCAGTGAAACCCCCGGAAGCAGGCCCGCCGCCGTCAGGATCATGAGACCGAGGAAAACGGGCAGCAGGTACAGCTGCGTCTCCCGGTAAGTCTTCGCGTAGGCCGAGACCAGGAGGAGCAGGGACGAAATCACGACGGCCACGGGGACGTAGAGGGCGAGCAACACCAGCACGGCGCCGGGCGACACGTCGATTTCCAGTTCTCCGGAGAATTCGATGAATCCGAGGGCAAGGTAGACGAACAGGTTTCCGGCCTGGGCCAGGGTGATGAACAGGGCGACGGACAGGATCGTCAACTGCTTGGCGGCAATGATCTCGAACCGGCTGACTGAAGTGGTCAGGAGGGTTTCAAGAGAGCCCCGTTCCTTTTCCCCCGCGACACTGTCCATGGCCGCAACCGAAGCGCCGGTAAGGGTGAGGAATACGAGAAAAAGCGGCAGGATGCGTCCGAAATAGAACCCCGCGGCCTGTTCCGGCGTGGCCACGTCCACCCTCGACAGCTTGATGGACTCCTCCGGGTCCACCGCGAAACCCCGTATGCGCAGTGCGTCGGCACGGTCCTGTTTCCTCGCGTCCACCAACAGATCCACCAGCCGGCCGCTGCCCGTCCTGGACTCGTCCCGGTTGGCGCGAAAGTAGACCGTGACCACGGGCACGCCCGGATACCGCGCGTCCGCCACGGTCACGTCGGCCCGTTCTTCATCGGCGCGGTCCGTCTCCGCGACCCCTCCCTCAACGGCCACGTCGGACGTATCGGCTTCGGCGCGCGCGAGATCGAGGGAATCGGCCTCCGCGCCTGTAAGGGTCTCCAGGTAGAAATCCAGGTCGCCGGCGGACAGGCTGGTATCGGGTCTTACCGCCTCCACCTCGAGGAATGACGCCGGCTGCCGGCCTTCCTCCGTCTCCTCTGCCGCGAGCAGCACTCCCCTTCCGATGAGGGCCCGCACCGAGTCGGCGTAAGCGCCGGTCACGGCATAGCGATACGTCGTCGCGTCCAGTTGCTCCCTGCGCCATTCGTTCATGAATTTTGCGCCGAGGAGGATCAACGGCAGAACGACGAGCGGCAGGAGGATACTCAACACCACGGTGCGCCGGTCACGCAGGAGCATGCGCAATTCGTGCCTGACCAGCAGCCCGATCGTCGCGCGATTCATGAGACCTCTTTGATGCAGGAGACGAAGACGTCTTCCAGATAGTGGGCCCCGGTTCGTTCACGAAGCGATTCCAGGGTGCCGTGCGCCAGTATCCGCCCCTCGTGGATGATGGCGATCCGGTCGCATAGTTTTTCCGCTTCGCTCATGATGTGGGTGGAGAACAGGATGGTCTTCCCCTGCGCTTTCAACTCGGTCAATATGGCCTGCATTTCCAGGGCGTTTAGCACGTCCAGGCCGACGGTGGGCTCGTCAAAGACGAGGATCGGGGGATCGTGGGCTACGGTCCGCGCGATGGCCACTTTCTGCTTCATGCCGCTGGAGAGTTTGTCTATGCGGGTGCGGGCATAGTCCCCGATGCCGAATCGTTCGATCAGCTCATCGACCCTGGCGGGCGTCCCGGAGGCGGGGTACCCGTTGATCCGCGCGAAGAACTCGATGGTTTCCCGGGCGGAAAGCCGCGGATACAACGCGGTGGTGGCCGAATAGAATCCCAGGCGCCTGCGCACCTCCACGGGTTCCTCCGCCACGTCGTATCCCATGATCTCCGCGGTGCCGGCGGTGGGCTTGAGTATCGTGGTCAGCATGCGCAGGGTGGTGGTCTTGCCGGCGCCGTTCGCCCCCAGGAGCCCGAAAATCTCGCCGGGCCGGCAGTCGAAGTCGATCTGCCGCACGGCGTGCACGGGACCGCGGGATTCATCGTAGTAGGTCTTGGTCAGGTCCTTCACGTACACGGGATCGGTCACGGTTGCTCTTCCTCTCAGGGGGTACGGCGCAGGAGCCGGTGTTTCAGGAATCCGGTGAGACCGCCTTCATAGCTGCCGGTCATGATATCCTCGTATCGGGTGATCGCCGCGACGATGCGCAATACGACCCAGATGTACAGGCCTTCCATCAGCAGGGTCAGGCCGATCTGGGGCCAGTGATAGATGCCGCCTATGGCTTCCCTGAACACCAGGCAGACATTGATGACGGGCACGCAGGCGAGCCACGTCGTGAGTTCCAGGCCGGGAAACTGCATGAAGACCGCGGGTACCAGGACCATGACGGTAACGAAGGGACCCGCCAGGGACTGGGCGTCTTTGAACGTACGGGCGAAACTGGCCACGATCATGAGCAACGCCGATACGAACAGTGCAAGCAGCATCGTTACGACGACGATCAGGGGTACGGCCGCCCACGGGATCGTAAAGGCCACGGACTGGAGGCGGTCGCCCAGGAGCGGCGCCATGAGGGTGCGCATGGAAAGGCTCATGGCCGCGAAATTCAGCAGGCCGGCCGTCGTGGACAGGGCGGCCACGTACAGGTACTTGCCCGCGAGCACGTTCACGCGGTCCGTCGCCGCCGTCAGCGTCGTCTCCCAGGTGGACCGCTCCCGCTCTCCCGCCGTCGCGTCCAGCGCGGGATACATCCCGCCGACGATCACCATGATGATGACCAGCACGGGTACCGCCATGCCGAGAATGAACCGTCCCATGTCCCGGCCCGAGGATACGTTCTCCCGTTCGATCCAGATCATCTGGTAGGCCGAACCGGACAGTCCCCGGTCCCGGCCGGCCGCCTCGAGGTAAGCCGCCCGGTGGCGTGTGACCAGATCTTCGACCCTGCCTATGGCGATCCGGCTCCGGTCCTTGGACGTATCACCGGTAAACCGGACCTCGAAGTCATCCCCGTAGCCCCCGTCCCGGGGGGCGAGTTCAACCAGGAGGTCCAGCCGCCCGTCACGAATCGCGTCACGAGGCGACGCCACGTCGGTAAGCGTCACGCGTTCCGCCTCCTCGATTTTCCGGACGAGCGCCGCGCCGGCCTCGAGATCGCCGGCGATCATGACCCGGGCCGTGAAGTTCTCCGTCTGGCCGATGACGAAGGACAGTCCCGTGTAGGCCAGCCACAGGAGGATCGGATACATGAACAGCGGGACCAGCACGACGTTGATGACGATGGAACGTTCGCGCAGGGCGCCGCGGAGTTCACGGAAGAAGACGAGACGTATATCTGAAAGACGGAGCAATAAGTAATTCCTGAAACAGGCGAAGGGCCGCGGCGGCCAGAATCCCGTCAGGCGGGATCTCGCCGGGCGGAGTCGCGGCGGCCGGACCGCTACTGAAAAACCAGCCGGGTCCAGTCGTCGGCGCTGCGCACTACACTGCCGGGATGCAGGCGGCTGCGGGCAAGATGGCCCCGCGTGCTGCGCAGCGTGGACTGCCGCGCGTCCTGGTAGCGCCAGTCCATGCTCCACCTCACCTGGCCGGTGCGATTGGGCAGCCCCTGGTGGTAGAGCATGTTGTGGAAGAGCACGAGATCGCCCGGATCGAGTTCGATGGAAATGGCCTGGTCGACGTAGGGGGCCAGGTCCTCCTGTGATATTTCGAGATAGAATTCGCGGTCTTCGTGCCGGGCCATTCCGATCCTGTGGGTGCCGGGAATGAATTGCATGCAGCCGTTGTCTTCGCGGGCGGGGACCAGGGGAGACCAGACGTTGACCATGCGCAGGGCATCCACCGTTTCCGCGCTGTGGTCCCCGTCGCGGTGGACCTTGAAGGTGTATCCCCCGTCCTGGTGCCAGAGGACGAGCGTGGGGGCGTGATCGGGCAGCTTGGGACGGATGGAGTAGTTGGGATAGAGACGAAGCTCCTCGCCCAGCAGCGTCTCCACGATATCGAGGAGGGGCGGATAGAAGAACACGTCGTACATGCCCGCCAGGTGAAGCTCCTTGCGAAATATGTGAGGCGCGTCTTCGGGGGCATCTTCGCAGATCCGGGCCAGGCGCGTCTCAAACGCTGCTTCGGCGTGATCGCGGGAGATCCTGCCCGCCGACATCAATCGTTTCGCGAAGCCGTCCACGAGTTCCTCCGCGGCGCCCCGGGCCGCCTCTACGACCCGGTCGGGATAGAACCCCTTCAGGATCACGTAACCCGTAGTTTCGAACCGGTCCAGTTCTGTATTCGTCTCTACCGCCACTTAAAAGTCCTCCGGGTCAAAGGCACACCCGCTGACCGGCCGTCCATGACAGCCTCCCGCGCCCGACCGCGCGTTTTCAATTTTACCCGCACACGTTTCGATCCCTTCAATCTTCCTCGCTGCGGCGTCTCTTCTTCCGTTTGTGCACTTCCGCCCGCAAAATATACTCTATCTGCGCGTTCACGCTACGCAATTCATCCTTCGCCCAGGTATTGAGGTCATTCCAGAGCTCGGTGTTGATGCGCAGCAGCAGGGATTTCTTCTTGTCCGGCACGATAGTAAGTTCCCTGAAGTCCCGCGTCAACTTCCCCTGACGCTGTACGCCGCCATCGAAAACCGGACGTGCACCAATGCGCGTGTCAGATACCCGGGCTTCGACCGTTTGAGTCGGCGGTCGATCCCGTCAGTACAGCGAACCGGTATTGACGATTGGCTGCGTGGACGATTCGCTGCAGAGCACCGTGAGGAGATTGCTCACCATGGCGGCCTTGCGTTCTTCGTCCAGGTCGACCACATGTTGCTCCTTCAACCTTTCAAGGGCCATCTCCACCATGCCCACCGCGCCGTCCACGATCTTCTGGCGGGCGGCGATGATGGCATCGGCCTGTTGCCGCTGCAGCATCACCTGCGCGATTTCCGGGGCGTAGGCCAGGTGATTGATCCGTGCTTCCGATACCGAAACCCCGGCCGCGCCGACCCGTTCCTGTATTTCGTTGCCGAGCGCTTCGGACACCTCATCGATGGATGACCTCAGACTGGCGGTCTCCCCCTCGGTCAGATCATAGGGGTAGCTGGTGGCCAGATGGCGGATGGCCGATTCGGACTGTACCTGAATGTATTCGACAAAATCGTCCACCTCGAAACTTGCCTGGGCCGTATCTTCCACGCGCCAGACCACGACGGCCGAAATCTCGATCGGGTTGCCGTTCTTGTCGTTTACCTTCAGTCGCTCGCTGTCGAAATTCCTGGCTCTAAGCGAGATGCTCCTCTTGCTGTTGAGGGGATTCACCCACCAGAACCCCTGGTGCCTGACCGTCCCCGTATACTTGCCGAACAGCGTAAGCACCGTGGCTTCATTAGGCTCCAGGGTGAAGAATCCCTTGAACGAGAAAAGCAGGATGGCCAAAGCCGGCAGAAAAAACAACACGAGAAGGAGCACGTCCCGGACACTCATCTCGTTTTCCAGCACAGGCGGATTGAATGTAATCATCAAATCCATCACGGCCAGCGTGACCGGGAACAGGATGATCAGCCCGATCAGCGCTTTCCAGCCGTTGACTTTCAAAGGGTGTATTTCCGCTATCATTGCTTCTCCTCGGCGAACGATAATAACATTATGATATTAATATGATATCATGTTACGCCGAACGATTCCTGGAGTCAACACATATTTCGACGAATTGGAAAATTCCTGCCGGCGGGTTGGAAAAACGGATAGCGAGGTGGGTCCGTAGGGTGTCAACGCCTGCAGTCCGAAAATTGCTTCCATGATCCGGGAACGTGGAAGGCAACCTGGTATTGGACTTCAGCTACGTGACAAACGCAAAGAGGGCGCCCGGACAGGCGCCCCCTAAGTCAGTCGAATCAACGGATGGAACTACTGCAGGTCAGCCCTGGGGCTGCTTCACGTAACGCAGGTAGGGCTTCACGCGGCGGATGTCGGAGAAGGTCTGGTCGGCTTCTTCGTCCGTGACTGCCGGCACGATGATGCAGTCTTCGCCGCTGTTCCAGTTCACCGGCGTGGCGAGCTTGTGAACGGCCGTCAACTGCAGGGAGTCCACGACACGCAGGATCTCGTCGAAATTCCGGCCCGTGGAAGCGGGGTAGGTCAGCATCAGCTTGATCTTCTTGTCCGGACCGATGACAAAGACCGACCGCACGGTCATTTTGTCGTTGGCGTTCGGATGGATCATGTCGTACAGCTGGGCGACTTCCTCATCGGGGTCCGCGATCAGCGGGTAGCTCACGTTCGCGTTCTGCGTCTCGTTGATATCGCTGATCCAGCCGCGGTGGGAATCGAGGGGGTCCACGCTGATGGCGAGAATCTTGACATTCCGCTTAGCGAATTCGTGGGAGATGTTGGCCATGTAGCCCAGTTCGGTGGTGCAGACCGGCGTGTAATCCGCGGGATGGGAAAAGAGAATGCCCCAACCGTCCCCGAGCCATTCGTGAAAACGAATCGTTCCCTCGGTGGTTTCAGCCGTGAAATCCGGGGCTTCGTCCATTAAACGTAACGCCATGACAATCCTCCTGCAAGTGCTTGAAATATAGTAAGTTGTGGTTTGTGACCAGTGGCCTGACCATCCGTCAGCTTCGATAATATATCTATCTAGGTCAACAAAGTAAAGAATAAAATCAGCGGGTGCACCAGATCAGTCCGCGCCGGACGATTTCCCGTGCTTCCGGCACGTCGAAATCGGCTGCCACGTGTCCCAGCGTGCAGTGGAAGACCTTGCCCCCGCCCCACGAACGCTTCCAGGCCGCGGGCATCACCGTGCCATCGATCCAGGGATCGTGATCTCCGCTGAAGGTGGTGGTGGCGAGCACCTGGTTGGAAGGGTCCACGTGCATGTAATATTGCTCCGAGCGCATGGCGAAGTCGTTCAATCCGGCCGTGATGGGGTCGTCATGATCGATGATATTCACCTCGTAATCGATAATCCCTCCCGGATGAGACACCCACTGTCCGCCCACCATGTACTGGTAGTTGGTGTTGTTGCGGAAGGCGTCCGCCTGTCCGCCGTGCCAGCCGCCGAAGCCGGCCCCGGCGGCCACCGTGTCGAGGAGCGCCTTTTCCTGGGCGCCGGTGATCGTGCTCATGGTCACGGTCTGCACGATAAGATCGTACGTCGGCATGGCTTCGGCATCCAGGTAGGCGTCGAGCGTGTCATGCTGCGTGATTTCGTATCCTTCCGCCTCGAGCAGCGGGATGAAGATATCCTGGGACTGCCTGGGTTCGTGTCCTTCCCATCCACCCCAGACGAATAGGGCCTTCGGCATGTGGAATCTCCTGTAGGTGTATATCGATTATGCGCTCTTGATCATGGACTTTTATGGATAAGGGTATCGTTGTTCAGCAGCTAATCTGTTCCTCGCCCGGTATCTACAGGCCGGACTAAACTCGCCGGTCCCACCGGCTCGGGTTCATGCCGGGCGCTTCGTCCGTCATCCCTTCCGGTTTGTTACCGACGCCGAACTCGTACGTGCGCGCGCTTGGATCGCCCAGGAAGGGCCGGACGGAATCAGGCATACGTTCCACGTCCGCAGGGTCCCGCGGCGCCACGTCGACGATGGGCCCGGCCCAGGCCGGACGGTAAGCCACAGCCAGCATGGCCCGGGAGCGGTTTCCCGTATTGGGCAGGGTGCCGTGAAACGTACGGTGGTTCAGGAACAGGGCCGATCCCGCGGTGCAGGGCACGACCACCTCCTCGGGATGACGATCGTATCTTTTGTACGGGTGGGCGTCCGCGTGCATGCAGAGATGGGACTTGGGAACGACCCGGAAGGGCGATACGTCCAGCGTCAGGTCGTCGAGGTAGTAGAGGACCCGGACGGTGACGGGACAGCTCCCCTCGTATCCGAATATCTTCGATCCGTAGGGCTGTCCGTCGGTATGGAGACTGATACCCGGCGTTCCAGGCTCGGAGCGGTCGTAGGTATAGTGTATGAAAACGAGGCGGTCGCCGAACAATTCCTCCAGGAAACTCACCGTGGGTTCGTAGGCGATGAGTTCGGCCAGTTTACGGCTCAAGAGGTGGGGGTCCCGGCAGCCCCGCTGTTTTTCGCTGTAATCCCGACCGACCGTTTCGAGTTTCTCGCTCTCCGTTTTCAGTTCGGCCAGGTAGTCGGGGGGGATCCAGTCCGGAATGATGAGATAGCCCTCTTCCTCGATCATCCGGATACGCTCGCCCCGGGTCAGGGCGTGCCAGTCCCGGTCGTCTACGATGATCTCCTGTTTGTTCTGCGATTGCATCATCTCTCCTGTCGCCGGCGTTGCAGGCGGCGCTGGTGACTGCCTTTCGATGGCGGCCTTTCGACGTCGGTCTTTCGGTGGCGGCCTTCCTGTCCATCTCCTGGTCCGCCGACGCGCTACAGGTCGACGCTACAGGTCGACGCGCTACAGTTCGACGCGCACGGCCTCCATGACCCGGGTTGCCTTAGCGCGGGCCGAGTCGATGTCGGGACCACGGGCAACGGCGACCCCGAGACGCCGGTGACCGGACACCTCGGGTTTGCCGAACAGGAACAGGCCGGTGTCCGGCTGGGCGAGGGCTGCGTCGAGATTGCCGAACCGCATTTGACTGGACTGGCCCTCCACCACGAGTGCCGCCGAGGCGGAAGGGCCGTGCTGGCGGATCCCGGGGACCGGGAGTCCCAGTACGGCCCGCGCGTGGAGGGCGAATTCGGACAGGTCCTGCGAAATGAGTGTAACCATGCCCGTGTCGTGGGGGCGGGGCGAGACTTCGCTGAAGATCACCTCGTCGCCCTTTACGAACAGTTCAACGCCGAAAACCCCGCGGCCGCCCAGGGCGGAGGTTACCGAATCGGCAACCTCCCTGGCGCGCTCCCACGCCCGCTCGCTCATGGGCTGGGGCTGCCAGGAATACCGGTAGTCCCCGGCGATCTGTTCGTGGCCGATCGGCTGGCAGAAACCCGTTCCCCCCACGTGCCGGACGGTCAGCAGGGTAATTTCGTAGTCGAATTCGACAAATCCCTCGACGATCACCTTGCCCGCCTCGCCGCGGGCCTCGTCGTGCGCCCGCTGCCAGGCGCTTTCTACTTCCGATTCATCGTGCACCGTACTCTGGCCCTTGCCGGAAGAGCTCATGACGGGCTTGATCACGCAGGGCAGTCCGATCTCACCCACGGCGCGTCCGTATGCTTCGCGCGTCTCGGCAAAGCGATAGGGCGACGTGGGCAGGCCGAGTTCCTCCGCGGCCAGCCTGCGTATCCCTTCGCGGTTCATGGTAAGCTGGACGGCCCGAGCGGTGGGGACGACGTTGAAGCCTTCCGTTTCCAGGTCCACCAGGGCGTCGGTGGCGATAGCTTCTATTTCGGGTACCACGAGATCCGGGCTTTCCCGCTCGATCACCGCGCGCAGGGCGGAACGGTCCAGCATATTCACGACGTGGGAACGGTGGGCCACCTGCATGGCCGGTGCGTCGGAGTAGCGGTCCACGGCGACGACTTCGACGCCGAGACGTTGAAACTCGATGACCACTTCCTTGCCCAACTCGCCCGAGCCGCACATCAGCACCCGGGTCGACGAAGGAGATAACGGTGTTCCTATCGCGGCCATCGGGGGATCCTTCCAGTAGATGTCGCCGATTCCATCATTCCCGGTGTACCGCGATCAGATTTCGTTCACCGCCGTCGTCAGTTCCTGCACGGCATCCTTGCCGTCGGCAAACAGCATCAGACAATTGTCCGCTGCAAAGAGCGGGTTGGGTATGCCGGCGAAGCCCGGACTCAGGCTGCGCTTGATGACCACGACGGTACGGGACTTGTCCACGTTCAGGATCGGCATGCCGGTAAGCGGCGTGTCCGCCGCGTCGCGGGCCAGGGGGTTTACCACGTCATTGGCGCCAATGACGATAGTGACGTCGGTCTGCTCAAAACCCGTATTGGCCTCGTCCATCTCCTTCAGACGGTCATAAGGGACGTCCGCTTCGGCCAGCAGCACGTTCATGTGTCCGGGCATTCGGCCCGCGACGGGATGTATGGCGAATTCCACCTCGACGCCGTCGGACTCCAGCTGATTGGCCAGGTCCCGCACCGCGTGCTGCGCCTGGGCCACGGCCATGCCGTAGCCGGGGACGATCACCACGCGCCGCGCGCTGTCGAGCACCATGGCGACTTCCTCAGCGGTGGTGGATTTCACTTTCCCCTCGTACAGGTCGTCCGCGGGACCGGTGTCGCTGTCACCGGCATCTCCGCCGACTCCCGCAAAAATCACGTTGGCCAGCGACCGGTTCATGGCCTTGCACATGATACTCGTCAGGATGAACCCCGAAGCGCCGACCAGCGAACCCGATATGATCAATACGTTGTTGGACAGCACGAAGCCCGTGGCCGCGGCCGCCATGCCGGAATAGGAGTTGAGCAGGGCGATGACCACCGGCATGTCCGCGCCGCCGATGGGCACTACGAGGAGGATGCCGAGGATGGACGCGATGCCTATCATGATCCAGTAGTAATGGGCGTTCTCCGGCTGCAGGATGCTGAGCACGCCCGCCGCCAGTCCAATGAGCAGGAAGAGGCCCTTGAGCACGTGATCCCCGGTGAACCGCACCGCTTTTTCGGAAACGATGCCCTGCAGTTTACCGAAGGCGACCAGGCTGCCCCAGAAGGTTACCCCGCCAATCAGGCCGGAGGCCAGCGTGGCGATGCCGAACTGCAGGGGCAGCGCGCCGTCCGACTGCAGTGCGACCTCGACGTAGGCCGCGCCGGCCACGAGTACCGAAGCGCCGCCGCCGAACCCGTTGCACAGGCCGACGAACTGCGGCATGGCCGTCATGGGTACCTTCAGCGCCCAGACGGCGCCGATCGCCCCGCCAAGCACGATCCCGGCGACGATGACCTCGAACCGCACGATTTGCTGGTCGATCAGGGTCACCACCACGGCGATGAACATGCCCAGGGCGCTCAGGCGGTTGCCCCTCACCGCGGTGCGGGGATGGGAAAGGCCCTTCAGCCCGAGCACGAAGAGGGACGCGGCTACGAGGTAGGCGAAGCGGACGAGGTCGGGGGACATCCGCTTACTCCTTTCTCTTGAACATCGCCAGCATGCGGTTGGTCACCAGGTAGCCGCCGACCACGTTTATGGTGGCGAAGACCACCGCGGCAAAGCCGAGGACCGTGGTCAGCGTCGTGAACTGGGAGCCGGCAGAAAGTATGGCGCCGATGATCGTAATGCCCGAAATGGCGTTCGAACCGGACATGAGCGGCGTGTGGAGTATGGGCGGGACCTTGGTGATGACCTCGAATCCGACGAACACCGCCAGGACGAAAATGGTCAGGATGGCAATGGTTTCACCCATGTGTAACTCCTCGCTGCCTTCGTTGACGCGTCGATGTCATGCCGAGCCGGCAAGCAGGGCGCTCACCTGCTCGTTGACGATCTCGCCATTGCGGGTTACGGTCGCGCCCTGCACGATGTCATCGTCGACGCCCGTGTCCAGGTTGCCGTCGTTGATCATCAGCTTCAGGAAATTCACGATATTGTTGGAATACATCTGGCTGGCGTGGAAGGGCACGGTGGAAGGAATGTTCACCTCGCCCACCAGGGTCACTCCGTGCCTGACCACGGTCTTCCCGGGTTCGGTTATCTCGCAATTCCCACCGCGTTCGGCGGCCAGGTCGATCACGACCGAACCGGGACGCATACTCTTTACCATGTCTTCGGTCACCAGTACGGGCGCCGGCTTTCCGGGTACGGCGGCCGTGGTGATCACCACGTCGTTTTCCGCGACGACCCGGGCCATCATCTCCCGTTGTTTGGCGTAGAACTGTTCGTCCATGGCCTGGGCGTATCCGCCCGATCCCTCCGAATCCGCGGTGTCCAGTTCCAGTTCCACGAAACGGGCTCCGACACTCTGGACCTGTTCCTTGACAGCCGGACGCACGTCGTATGCCTGGATCACGGCGCCCAGGCGCTTACAGGTGGCGATAGCCTGAAGTCCCGCCACGCCTACGCCGACCACGAAAACATGGGCGGGCGTAATCGTGCCGGCCGCCGTCATCATCATGGGGAACAGTTTCGGCAGGTATTCGGCGGCCATGAGCGCGGCCTTGTATCCCCCGATATTGGCCTGGGAGGACAGGGCGTCCATGCTCTGCGCCCTTGAGGTCCGCGGGATGAACTCCATGGCGCAGGCCGTCGCGCGCCTGTCGGAGAGCGCCTTGATCTCCGCAGGGGCGGACAGCGGCTCCAGGAAGCCGACCAGCAACTGGCCTTCGCGTATCCGTTCGACGTCGGCCGCGCCGGATTCGGGATTCGCGCCTCCGCCTCTGACCTGCACGATGGCGTCGGCTTCGGCGAAGATGGCGTCACGATCGGCGACGATCCGGGCACCGGCCTCTTCGTATGCCGCATCGCCGATACCGGCCTCCCGGCCCGCGCCGGCGGAGACCTGGACGGCGCATCCCGCCTTTACCAGGGCGGCAACCCCGGCGGGAACGATGGATACGCGACGTTCCCCAGGACTGTTTTCGGCAGGGACGCCGATGGTCATGGCGACCTCCGGATGGATGGATGAATCAGGAAGTATCGGTTGCTTCGTGGCGACAGTTCGCCTGCCCGCACCGTGTTTTCGGTTTGATGCACCGGGTAAACGCCGACGGGTCATGACCGGCCAAAACTCATATATAAGGACTAAGCCTGTTCCCGTCAAAGCCTATTCCCGTCAAATCTCCGCTTCTCAGCAAAGACCTTCACAACGAAATACCCTGTTCGTTCCACGTGCATGTTGTCAAGGGTTGGCCGCCACGTTATTTTCAATGCAGGGTCCGGCGTGGGCGCCTGACGTATACGCATGGCGCGGCCCGGTTCCTGTCGGAGTTTCGAAAACACTCCCGGGCATGCAGGGCGAGACGGGTATTCAATCCGTGGATCGGACGAACGAAATCCCGCGCCGGGAAACCGGTAGTGAAGGAGTCAGCATGAACGAGACCGAACGCTACGAATTCGACCGCCAGGGCTATATCGTAATCGAGGACATGCTGGATCCTCAGACCGTGAAATCGCTGGCGGCGGCCGTGGACGAACTGGAAGCGCACGCGTTGCGGAACCTGGAAGCGCCACCCCGAAAGGTCAGCCCCTGGGGGCCGGACTACCACCAGAACCCCGACCTGGGATACCATGTCGACGGATCGAACGCCGAAGGCAGAACGATCATCATCGAGGACTTCTGGAACGCCGACGAGCGGTTCGACACGCTGGTGAACGACGCGCGAACGATGGAATACATCGCCGGGATCGTCCAGGGCAGGGCCACGATAAACAACTCGGAGATCCGGATTCGGTATCGCGGCAACCAATCGGGCTCCCACGGCGGCATGCGGCCCGAGAATCAGAAGTACCGTTACAGTTTCAACGCCAACGGAATCGACTGCATGATGGTGCGCATGATTTACTTCATACACGATGTATCCCGGGACCAGGGCGCTTTCTCCGTCGTCCCCGGAACCCACAAGACGAACCTGCCCTGCCCCTATGGCGGCGACCCGGACGAGGAACCCGGCATGGTCGCGCTGGAGGTCAAGGCCGGCGACGCCATCCTGTTCACGGAAAACCTGCGTCACGGCGGTGTTACCAACCGGTCCGGCCAGGTGCGAAAGACCATCCACGTGGGATACGGGCCCTACTGGATGCTGTCGCAGAACCAGGCGACCATGGATGAACTGCCTTATGTAACCGAATCCACTTTCGCGCGCTGGGACGACGACCAGCGCGCCCTGTTCAAGCCGTGGCACAGGCCGCGCAGCTGATCCGGCAGAAAACCGCGCAACAGAAAGGATGATGACATGTCCGTCGGCCGTTCGGTAGAAAGATCGATGAAGATGTATCAACGCGCCGGGGAACTGATCCCCGGCTGGACGCAGTTGATCAGCCGGCGGGCAAGCCAGTTCGCCAGCGGCGTCAGCCCCGTGTACGCCGAGCGCGCCAAGGGCGCCCGTTTCACGGACGTGGACGGCAACGAGTACCTGGACATGATGAACGCGGTAAGCGCCGTCATCCTGGGCCATGCCGATGACGTGGTAGACGGGGCGGTCAAGGAACAGATCGATCGGGGCAGCATGTACACACTGAACGGTCCGCTCGAAATCGAGCTGGCCGAGGAACTGGTGGATACGATCCCGAGCGCCGAGATGGTACGGTACGCCAAGGCCGGCGGCGAGACCTGTGCCCTGGCCGCCCGGATCGTGCGTGGCACCACGGGCAAGGACATCATTCTTTTCTGCGGCTATCACGGCTGGCACGACTGGTACCAGTCCGCCAACTACCTGGTCGACCCCGAGAGCGGTGAATACCCCTTCGCGGGCATCGAGCCTATCGGCGTGCCCAGGGTCCTCGCGGGCACGGCCGTACCCTTTACGTACGGCGACCTGGACATGCTCTCCGATCTGTTGAAAAAGTACGAGGGGCAGGTTGCCGCTGTCATGATGGAACCCGCGCGGTCGGAGCTTCCGCCCCCGGGCTACCTTGAATCCGTGAAGCGACTCGCCCATGAACACGACGCCCTGCTCGTGTTCGACGAGGTGTCCTGCGGCTGGCGCCTGCGTATCGGAGGGATCCAGGAACTCACCGGAGTGACGCCCGACGTAACCACCCTGGCCAAGGCCATGTCGAACGGATACGCCATGGGCGCCGTCGTGGGGTCCCGCGATGCCATGGCGCCCGCCGCCGCGATGTTCGTGTCCAGTACCTTCTGGAGCGACAACGTGGGACTGGCCGCCGCGCTGACCACGATCCGCGAGTTGAAACGTAGGAACTCGGAACCTTTCTTCGATTCGATGGGCGAGTTGGTCAAGAAGACGATCAACGACGCCCTCGCGAGTACGGGACTGCCCGCCGCCTGCGTGGGTCTTTCCTACAATCCCGCCCTCTCCTTCGATCTGCCCGACCCGGAACTCATCCCCATCGCCTCCACGCTCTTCGTCCAGGAGATGTCCCGCCGCGGCATCTTCACCGCCACCTCCTTCCGCGTGACTATGGCCCATACGGAGAAGGATATCCGGCAACTGGGCGAAGCCGCGGCCGAGGTCTTCGCGCTGATCAAGTCGGGCCTGGACCGCGGCAGCATGGCGGACCTGCTGGAATGCGACCCGAAGAAGGAACCCTTCAGAAGGCTGGTGAGATGAAATACCCAAATTGGCTGTATGATCCGTCGAAGTCTGCGAAGGATGTCTTACATTGATGTATGATCCAGGTACATTCAGAGGAGATCTCACCGGCGGACTCACCTCCGCCGTGGTATCACTGCCCTTCGCGCTGGCCTTTGGCGTTGCGTCCGGCATGGGCGCGGCCGCAGGCCTGTACGGTGCGATCGCTGTAGGGTTTTTCGCATCGGTCTTCGGCGGTACGCGGACGGTGGTCTCCGGTCCCGCGCCTTCCGTAACGATCGCCATGGCGATCATCGTCACCAGCCAGGTGAGCACGCTGTCAGAAGCGTTTATCGTGGTTGTCCTGGCAGGTGCGCTGCAGGTAGTACTCGGTCTTTCCCGACTGGGCCGCTATATCGTCTACACACCCCACGTGGTCATATCGGGATTCATGTCCGGTATAGGCATCATCATTATCCTGATGCAGGTCCTTCCTTTTCTCGGAACGCCCATCGCCCCGGGCGGCGCACTTGCCGCGATCCGGTCCCTTCCCGATGCATTGAACAGCATAAACTTCAGCGCCGTGACCATTGCCGTGGTCACACTGGTCGTGGCGGTCTTCTGGCCGCGCGGTCTGAGCCGATACATGCCCGCACCATTGCTTGCGTTGCTGATCGGGACGATGATGGGCGTATTCTGGCTGGGCGACGCGCCGGTCATCGGTGAAATCCCCGTCGGTCTGCCGGCTATGCATTTCGAGTTGCCTTCCTGGTCCTTCTTGCTGAAGGCCATTCAACCGGCGCTCATCATCGCCCTGCTGGGTTCCGTGGACAGCCTGCTCGCCTGCCTGATCGCGGATTCGCTTACGGGATCGAATCACAATCCCGATCGGGAACTGACAGGCCAGGGAATCGGCAACATGGTCGCGGGGTTGTTCGGGGGCCTGCCGGGATCGGGTGCGACGGTCAGCACGGTAACCAACATTCGATCCGGAGGACGAACGCCGGTTGCGGGTGTGATTCGCGCCACGGCCCTGCTGTTTATTCTCCTGGGACTGGGCGCATATGTCGAACCGGTTCCTCATGCGGTCCTGGCCGGTATCCTGATGGTGGTCGGATGGAAAATCATCGACTGGCAGTTACTATTCCGGATTCGTCACCTTCGACGGGAACATATCTTTGTCATGGCGCTCACGCTGGGCCTCACGGTTTTCGTCGATCTGATTACCGCTGTGGCTATAGGGCTTATCGCCGCGGGCATGGTCCACGCTCGACAGTTGGAGACCCTTGAACTCGACAGCGTGGTCTCCGTGCCTTTGCTGGACCGTGAGTTTTTCTCCAGGGAAGATATCCGGTCCGATGCCGACCCTCACGCTGCCCGTGTGGGCCTGGTTTCGCTCCGGGGCAGTTTTACCATCGCTTCATCCAGGAAACTGGTAACGGCTATCGGCGAGGACATCAGGGAACACGAAGTCGTCATCTTCGATTTTTCAGAAACCCAGTATGTGGACGACAGCGCAGCCCTAGTACTGGATCGGCTATTCACGGTTGCCGATGAGCAGGAAACCAGAATGATCGTGATGGGGTTGTCGGGACCGGTTTCGAGTACGCTGGCGGCCTTTAAGGTACTGCGGCTTGTCCCGGAAGGAAGACGGGTTGGCACCATGGAAGAAGCACGTAGGACAGCGGCTCTTCTGCTGCGTGGGGAAGGGTCCGTTTGACCTGTCAACGGAAAGCCCTGATTCAACCCGCTACACGCAGGCGGGGCTTTCCTATCCGGCGTTTATCCCCCCAGAACCCGCTCCGCCGCCTGTTCCCCGGAATGCACGCAATCCGGCAGGCCCACGCCGCGGTAGGCGTTGCCGGCCAGGGCCAGGCGCGGATACTGCTCCAGCATCGATTCGATCCGTTCTACGCGCCCTGAATGGCCGACCAGGTACTGGGGCATGGCGTCCGGGTAGCGTGAAAGTACGGAGTGCAGGGGCTCGGCCTCGATGCCCATGAGATCCCGCAACTCTTCGCCTGCCATCTGCTGCAGTGCGCCATCGTCCGACTCGAGCAATTCCCGCTGAAGAGCGCCACCAATAAAAACACGCAACAGGACAAGGTCCTCCGGCGCCCGATCCACAAACTTGACGCTGCTGAAGGTGCAGGCCATGATGTTGCGACGCTCGATGGCGGGTACTACGAATCCGAAGCAATCCATGGGATGAGGCACCTCCGAACGCCGGTACACGAGGTTCATGACGGCCGATGACGCGTGGGGGATGGCCGCCAGTTCGTTGGCGAGCTCCACATCGGTGCCGTGGAGCAGTGCCGCGGCCCTTCGGGACGGCAGGGCGAGTATGACGGCGTCGGCCTCGAATTGTCGTCCATTGCCGCAGGCAAGTCGCCAGAAGTTCCCTTCGCGGTGCAGGCCTACGACTTCCGTGTGGGTCTGCACCACCCCCGGCGGCAGATGTGCCAGCAGGGCCTCCACGATGGTTGCCATGCCCCGGTCGAAGGAGAACAGTTCTCCGTAACGCGCGCCGCTTACGGAGGAAGAACCGTTTCCTCTCTTCGCGGCCGCGCGCCGCTGCGCAACCATGGCTTTGATGACACTGCGGTGACGGGCCTCCATCTCGAGGAAACGCGGGATCGTGGCCTTCAGGCTGAGGGTGTCCGGATCTCCGGCATAGATCCCACCGATGAGCGGCTGTACGACCCGATCCAAAACCTCGCCGCCGAACCGCCTTCGAACGAAGGCGCCGAGACTCTCATCGCCGGACTCGCAGCCTCGCGGGAGTACCAGATCCAGGGCGCTCCGGAACTTGCCCGTCCACGAAAAGAGGGAAGTGGTCACCATGGGCCAAAGGCGAGTGGGCGCCATCATCAGGAACCCGTCTGGCAGCGGATGGAGTCTGCCGCGATGGACCACGTGGGCGCCGCGATGGGTACTTGCGGTGGGGATAATCCGGTCTGCAACGCCCAGCCGTCCGGCCAGGTCCGTCAGCCAGGGCTTGGTGGAGAGGAAGGAATCCGGTCCCAACTCGACCAGGCATCCGCCGAGTTCGATAGTGCGTATCGTCCCGCCGAATCGATCCGCTCCCTCAAGCAGCGTCACTTGCAGGCCGGGGCGCTTCGATTCCGTCAGCCGGTGGGCGGCACTCAACCCCGCTATGCCCCCGCCGACCACGACGACCTTCATCGGGCGCTTCCCAGTTCATGCACGGCGTCCACGAGCGCGATGACGTGGTCCTCCGGCGTGCCGGGCAGTATGCCGTGACCAAGGTTGAAGATGTGTCCGGGCCGCCCCTCGGCCTTGTGCAGGACGGCCGCCGCGCTTTCGCGGATCACATCGGGCGAGGCGAAGAGGATCAGCGGATCCAGGTTCCCCTGCACGGCCACGTCATATTCCAGGCCCTGCCACGCATCGGCCAGGTCCACGCGCCAGTCCAGTCCGATGACGTCCCCGCCCGCTTCACGCATCAGTCCGAGCAGGGAACCGGTCCCGACCCCGAAATGGATCGAGGGCACGCCGGGACGCAGATGCGAAAAGACGTACCCCGTGTGAGGCAGAACGTAAGTCCGGTAATCGTCGGGCGACAGGCAGCCGACCCAGCTGTCGAAGAGCTGCACGGCATGAACGCCTGCCTCGATCTGTTCGTTGAGGTACGCCGTGACGGCCCGGGCCAGCTTCGCCATGAAGGCGTGCCAGGCCCCCGGATCGGTATACATGAAGGTCTTGAGGTGCCTGAAGTCCCTGGAACTCTGTCCCTCGATGGCATAGGCGGCGAGGGTGAAGGGGGCGCCGGAAAAACCGATGAGCGGGATATGAGGCGGAAGCGCGGGCAGCGCCATGCGGATGGCCTCGTAGACGAAGTGCTGGGACTCCGGTCCTGCTTCTTCGAGTTGATCCACGGCCCCGGCCGAACGAATCGGATTGCGGATGACCGGTCCCTGGCCGGCGACGTATTCCAGGTGAAGTCCCATCGGTTGCAGCAGGGGAAGGATGTCCGCGAAGAGTATGGCGGCGTCCACACCGAGGCGTTCCACGGCCATCAAGGTGATCTCGGCCGTGAGTTCCGGAGTCTTGCACATGTCCAGGAAATCCAGGTCGGATTTGAGCTCCCGGTAAGCCCGCTGGTACCGGCCGGCCTGGCGCAAAAGCCATATGGGCGTATACTCAGTCGGTTCACGGCGGCAGGCTCTGAGGAAGGCGGACTCGCCCCGGGTACCGTATGGATCGCTCTCGAAATGCCAACGCATGTCGATACGTTGCCAGTATGAGGTGTCCACGCCGCGGTCCACGGCGGTGCGCTTCTTGTTGACCAGGTAGCCGGCCAGGCGCGCCATGCCCGCTACGAGCGCTTCTCCTCCAGTCCCGTCGGGCTCGAAGTCGACCGAGAGATGATGGCTTCTCCAGATATCCGTGCACGCGGGGTCCGCCGAGCCAACGGCCACCTGCCTGACGGAATCCAGCAGGGCCTCGAGACGGCCGGTTGCGGCCGCGCGGTCGAACAGGGCCCGGATATGCCCGGGTTCCGTCAGTAACAACACGGCGATGTCTTCCCTGGCCAGGCGGTCGAGAAAAGTATCCAAGCCTTCCAGATCGTCAGCCCCGGAGACTAAGGGTTTTCCGCCGCGCGCGACAATGGCTTTCCCCAGCGAATCATCGAGCGTCGCAACCTGCAGACCGTTATAATCCATGTTTATCCTCTCCCGGTTGACCTGCTCTATCATACAGCCGATGCGAACGGTGAGCAATACATATAGTGTGGCGCGGGGCCCGATCCGCCGGCCCGGCTATTCAAGTGTTGCGAGTTCTTCGGCAAAGCGATAAATTGCGCGGAACGGCAGGCAGTCAGGCCGCGGGAGAGGGAAAGCACACGTATTCAAGGAGTTTACATGTCCGAATCATATCGAGTCGGCATCATAGGTTGTGGCGGCATGGGCGGTTCACACGCGCGGCACTGGACGCAGAAAACTCAGACCGACGTGGCCGCGGTCGCCGACGTAGACGAGCGAAACGCCCGTAAACTGGCCGACGAATTCGGTGCGAAACCCTATACGGATTACGAGCGCATGTTATCGGAAGAAGGCTGTGACATCGTCAGTATCACCACCTGGCAGAACGTCCGCGCCGAGATCACCGTGAAAGCCGCGGAAGCGGGCGCAAAGGGCATCCTGGGAGAAAAGCCGATGGCGTCCAGCCTCGGCGAAGCCGACCGCATGCTGGAATCCTGTGCACAACACGGCGTCAAGCTCGCCATCGGCCACCAGCGCCGGTTCACCCCACAGAACGTGGAAGCACGCCGTCTCGTGAGGGAGGGCGCGATCGGGACGCCCACGGCCATGCTGCGCAGAGACGCCCACGGCCTGCTCAACCGGGGAACCCACGAGCTCGACGAAATGATGTACGTGCTGGGCGACCCCAGGCCGGTGTGGGTGATCGGCCAGGTGACGCGCAGGACGGACCGGTGGGAACGCCGGGTGAGGTGCGAGGACCGGTGCGCGGCCATCATTGCCTTCGAAGGCGGGATAAGGGGTACCTACGAGAGCGATCTGCCCGATCCAGGACTGCAGGGAGACGTCATATACGGGACGGAAGGGATTTTAAAACGCGGACCGGACAGTACCCTGGTCTTGCTGAACCGTCATTCCAGCGATTGGCAGACCATCACGCCGCCTCCGGTAGAGGCCGACCAGTACGATGAGTTCATATCCTGGCTGGACGGCCGCATCGAAGGGCACCGCAGCGAGGGTGAAACAGCTCGTCTGACTATGGAACTCATGATGGCGATCTACGAGTCCGCGCGCATCCGTGACGCGGTCGAACTCCCGCTGCTGACGGGTGAAAATCCACTTGACCTGATGGTAGAGGAGGGGGACTTGCCCGTGGAGATTCACGGCCGCTACGACATACGCGCGCCGTTCCCCGAACAGACGAACTAGTCCATGCTCTACCTGGTAGCCACGCCGATCGGACATCGGGACGACATCACCCTCCGCGCGCTGGAGATCCTGCGCAGCGTGGATATCGTACTCAGCGAAGATACCCGCCGGACCGGACGCCTGCTCAAGCATTACGGAATCAGCGCCCGGCAGATGGCCTATCACGAACACAACGAACAACGGACCGTACCCAGGGCCCTGGCCGCCCTTGAACTGGACCAGGACCTCGCGCTGGTGACGGATGCCGGCACGCCCGGTATCGCCGATCCCGGCTATCGCCTGGTCCAGGCGGCGATCCAGGCCGAAATACCCGTAAGCATGGCCCCGGGACCAAGCGCGCCGATCATGGCGCTCGTCCTCTCGGGCCTGCCGGTCCACCGCTTTTCTTTCTGTGGATTCCCGCCCCGCAAACCCGCTGCCCGGCGCCGCTATCTCGAAGCGGACGCGGAACGCGAAGACACGCTCATCTATTTCGAGAGCCCCCACAGGGTAGACGCGCTCATCGCCTCCGCCCTGGAAGTATTCGGCGACCGCAGGGCGGCCCTGGTGAACGACCTGACCAAACTTCACGAGAAAATCGACCGGGATTCGCTGTCCATTCTGCTCGAGAAGACCAGGGACCGCCGCCTTCGAGGAGAGTTCATCCTGCTGGTGGAAGGGCAGTCCGGGTAGTCCGGGCAGACCCGCCGGTCTCACCGTTTCCCGCCCGGTCTCAAAGTTCCCTTCCACCCCGCTCTTTGGACTGTGTCTACTTTGAAGGCCGCCCGTCCTTCAGTCTCCTCAACGCCTCGTCGTAATCCGCCATGTTGTTGATATTGAAGAACATGCCGGCGTCATGGAATCCACCATCTCCCGGTGAAAGGCGAAGGACGCGGACCTCGTCGAAAAATCCGGTTATCTTGTACTTTCGCGCCTGAATCCGGTGCTCGATTGCCGGGACGCAGGTCTCCCGGTAAAGTGCACACAGCGGTTCTTCGCGGCCGTCGTTCATGGGGACGACCACATCGTATCCGGACGACCGCTCGATCATGTATTCCAGGAATTCCGGCCTGATGAAGGGCATGTCGCAGGCTACGCACAGGCATAACCGGGTATCCGCTGTCTTCAGCGCCGTATAGATGCCGCCGATAGGCCCGCAGCGGGGGACGAGGTCCTTCCGGCTTTCCAGGCCCAGGAAGGCGTATTCATCCGGTGTATTGGTAATCAGCATCATCTGTCCCGTCACCGAGCCGACCGTTTTGCAAAGCCTCTGTATCAACCGTTCCCCTTCAAACCGGCTGAGTGCCTTGTTTGAGCCGAAGCGGCTGCTCATTCCTCCCGCGAGGATGATGCCGGCAACTTCTTCCCCACCTGTCATTTATCCTGTTCTCCTCCCGGCCGTTCGATCCTTCAGACCGCTTCATTCACGCCTAAGGATCGTCCTTGTTCGCATTCTGAATCCCGCTTCCCCATACCCGTCTCGTCCGCTTGACACTCCCGCCGATCCGCCGTATATTCAGGGTATCGGGACGTTGGTACAGCACGTCCGGTTTCCCCGGAATCGAATCCCCTGAACGGTGCCGGCCGTTTTTGAAAGAGTAAACAAATATGTGGTTCTGGTCCCATAAGCTCAAGTCCCTCCTGATGAAGAAGGACTACGAGACCATCGTGCGCCTGTGCCAGGAACGCGTGGAGCGGAACCAGACCGATTACTGGACGCTGCGGGGCCTGGGTCTTGGGCTCATGTATACCGGCCGCACGAGCGAGGCCTTTGAATGGCTCAGCAAGTGTGCGCGGGCATATCCGAAAAAAGTCGCGTTACAGTATGATATCGGCCTGATCTACATGAAACAGGAGTGCTACAGCGAAGCCCGCGGTTATCTGCTGAACGCCCTCGAAGGCGGATACCGCACCGACACGCTCTTCCAGGACCTCGGCCGTATTTACTGCAATCTCGGCGAATTCGAAAAGGCCACGAACTGCTTCCGCGAGGTCATACGGCGGTCACCCCGGGACGGCACCGCTTACAAGCTTCTGGGCATGGTATACAAGCGGCGTACGATGTACGATGAAGCCGTCGCCGCCTACAGGGAAGCGCTGCGCTGGGATGGCGACGCGTCGGAAGTCCACATGAGTCTAGCGGAAATCTTCGTCCGGCAGGAGAAATGGGAACTCGCGATAGGGGAGTACCAGCGGGCCCTCGAACTGGATGCCACGAATTTCGCAGCCCATTACGCACTGGGTTCCATATTCGAGATCATGGGTGAAAACGCTCGGGCGATCGACGAACTGCTCAAGGCCCATCGAATCGACGGTGACGACGAGAGAATCCACAAGAAACTGGAACGGCTCCTGATCAGCTGATCCCGCCCCGGGCGTCCCCACCGGGGCGCGTCCCCGTCCGGGCGCATCTCCCGCCACAGCGAAGCAGTCCCCCGCTACAAACAAAGCCCCGATCTTGCGATAGCAACGCTCTCCGCGGCGGTCAGTCTACGGACCCGTAAAGGAAATCGGTACCGGCATGCAGGTCTGGACAAAGACCAGGACCGCGATCCAGCCAAGCCACTTACTGTGCCCGGGCAGCGGCGCGGCATCGTCTATCGGCGCAGGATGCCGAAAACCGCTGAACCTGCCCATCAACAGCAGAAGCGCCCCGAACACCCACCATCCGGGCGAGTACAGGCCCAGTACGGCCAGCGCCAGGAAGCTCGTGATCGTCAGGTTTCTCTGGAGCCGGCGTCCACTTTGTGCGCCTCCTGTGAAGGCGTAGAGAATGTGGCCGCCGTCCAGTTGTCCCACGGGCAGCAGGTTGAGCATGGTGACCAGACAGCCGAACCAGGCTGCCAGACCCACGGAATCCAGGTAAATGGTGTAATTCTCGGGCAGCGGACCGTGGATCAGATAGGCAAGGGCTTGAAACACCAGGGGCTCGCCCAGGTAAAGCCCGCCGTTCGCAGGGATGAGATCGACCCGGGCTCCTACGAGACTGTAGGCCATGATCGGCACTGCCACGATGAAACCGGCAATGGGACCGGCCGCACCTATATCCATCAGGGCCTGCCTGTGCGGATAAGGCGCTTTCGTGACGATGACGGCGCCGAAGGTGCCCGGATTCGGCGAAATGAAAAACAGGGGCGAAGGAATGAAATGGGGCAGGGACGTACGGACGCCGTACCACCGGGCATAGAGATAATGGCCCATTTCGTGGGCCATCAGAATGCCAAGTACCGAGAGGGAAAAGGGCAGTCCGTCCAGGAGAAGCGACGGGATGCCGAACAGGGTGAGCAGCACCACCAGCGGCGGGACCGTGGGGTGCTCCATGATCGCTCCGGCGACAACGGTGGTCAGGACGGTACACGCGAACAGGATGGCGGGGCGGCGCCATTGTATGCGCTGGTCCGCCTGGCCCGTCTGGCCCGCCTGGTCAGCCTGGCGGGTTTGGCCCGTCTGGTCCCCTTCCTTGTGACCGGGAAGCGTGTCCTTCGAGGGAAGCGGCGCCGGTTCCGGATCTGGTGCGTGTTCCATGTTACCCATCGATCGCGTTTCCGCCTTCCCGTGGTGACGAAACCTCCCCTACTGGCTGGAGGAGTCTTCCGCCTGGGCCGCCTGTCCGGATTCTGCCGACTGGAAGAGAAACCGCTTGATCTTGCGCGTGGATGTCTTTGAGAATTCCTCCCTGCGTAGCTCCACTTCCCTGACGCGCTTGTAGTCCGCCAGGTTTCGGCAGCGCGCCCGGACCTCCTGGTTGATGAGCGTGGCAAGCGCCTCGTCGTCATCGACCGGCGTACCTTCCTCTTCCAGGTATTCGAAATCGGGGACCACGACAGCTCTTACGTATTCTTCACCTGATGCCGCGTCCTCGGCGCCGAAAACAAGCACCTCCGCGATATAGGGACTGAGGACGAGTTCACCCTCGATTTCCTCAGGATATATGTTCTTGCCCGCCCGGGTGACGATCACGTTCTTCAGGCGGCCCGCGATGTGCAGGTGGCCGTCCTCGTCGATCCACCCGGAATCGCCCGTATAGAGCGCGCCGTCCTTGAGCACTTCCGCCGTGGCCTCGGGATTATTGTAATAACCCTGCATCACGTTGTCTCCCCGGACGATGAGTTCGCCCACACCGGTGTCGTCCGGTTCCACGACCTCCACCTCCACGCCGTTTATGGGCGGTCCGACGGAATCGGGTTTTGGAGGCTGCTCCACGCGATGGACCGAAACGACCGGCGAGGTTTCCGTAAGTCCGTAGCCCTGGAGTATGCGCAGGCCCAGGCGGTCGAAGCCCATGGCCACCTCGGGCGGCAGCGCCGCCGCGCCGGATACGAAGAACCGGACGGTCCCCAGTCCGCCCTTGTCCCGCAGGCTCCTGAACAGGGCCGTGCCCATGCGCCTGTTGAATTTCTCGCCCAGTTTCACCACGCCCATCAGGAGATTGAACACGGTCCGCGTGACGGCGGGCTGCGTGCCGACCTTGCGCATGATCCCCTGAAACATCTTTTCATACAGCAGCGGGACGCCCAGCATGATCGTCGCCTTCGAGTCTTTCATGGTGTCGACGATATCCCGCGATTTGAGGCTGCCTACATAGGAAACCATGGCGCCGTTGTACAGGGGCGCGAGGAGACCGGCGGTGCATTCGAACGTATGGTGCAGGGGGAGCACGGATACGAAACTGTCATCCGCCGAAATGGAGATGACCTGGCTGCAGGCCGCCACGTTTGACATGATGTTCCGGTGGGAGAGCATCACGCCCTTGGGCTGGCCGGTCGTACCCGAGGTGTAGATCAGGACGGCCAGATCGTCCGGACCGACCTGGCTGTCCGGCGGCTCCGTATTCGCTTCGCTGGTCATGACTTCTTCCAGGCTCAGCACGTGTTTCAGGTCGGGCAGGGTGCCGGCGATGGAATGAAATTCGTCGCGGAAAGCGTCCGAGACGACGATGGCCCGCGTTCCGGAATCCTCGAGGATACGCTGGTATTCCCCTGGCTTCAGCAGCCGGTCGATGGGTACCGCCGTCATCCCGTGACCGACGATGGCCAGGTAGGCAACGCCCCATTCGGGCTGGTTGTCCGCGAGCAGCGCGACCCGGTCGCCGTGCTGCAGGCCGAGGGAAGCCAACAGCCCCGCCAGCGCGTCGGCCCTGCGGGCGACCTCCCCGCCCGTGAATTCCACGTATTCGCCTTCTCGCTTGATTCGAAGGACGACACGCTCCGCGAAGGATTCACCCAGCTGATCTTTCAGTGCCTCGATGGTAAGTGAAGTATCAGACATGTTCCGCTCCCGTGCTATACTGACGCCGCGCGCGACCGCGTGTGAGAGTAATGAAGCGTGTTAGAGTATGAATGCGAATTCAGCATCGGTTTGCCGCGATTTCGCCGATGGCGCTGACGACTTGCTCCATTTCATCATAACTGTTGTGCATGGCGCAGGAAATGCGGGCGCCGTGATATCCGCCTTCGTGGAGGCCGCGGCTGTGGATGCGGTACCGCTCACGGAGCGGCGTCCCCACGTCGGACGAGGTCATGCCGGCGATGGAGAAGGAAACCATGGACGCGGAGAGATTCCGGCTCATGGGAGTCCATACCCGTACGCCGGGTATGTCTGAAAGGCGGGTCTTCAGCCATTTTGCCATGGCCGCTCCCCGGTCTTCGATCAAAGGGGTGCCGATGGCGTTGTGAAAGTCCACAGCCACGGCGAACCCCACCAGCGGCGCATAGCTCTGGGTCGCGTGGTTCTCGAACCTTCTCGCCGTCAGTTGGCCGCCGTGCGTATAGTACCCCAGTCCGATATGTTCCTGCGCGGCTTCTTTTACGTACAACAGGCCCGTTCCCTTGGGCGTGAACAGCCATTTATGGGTGCTGCTCACGTAGAAATCGCAGTTCAGGTCGTTCACGTCCACCGCGATCATGCCTACCGACTGCGCGCCGTCGATGACCGTGATGAGCCCCCGCTTGCGGGCCATGGCGCAGATCTTCCGGACGGGCAGGCGCCAGGCCGTCGTGCAGGTCACGTGGCAGAAGCTGAGCACCCTAGTTTCCGGCCGGATGGCTTCCTCGATAAGGCCGACGATCTCATCTTCGTCTTCTGGCGGATCGTAAAGATCGAGCTTGCGTATGGGATTGCCGAAGAGGGCGTTTCGGTTCTGCCAGCAGGACCAGCCCCCGTAGTGTTCGTGGGTCGTCGTGAGGATCTCGTCCTCAGGCTTCAGATCGAGACCCAGGGCGATGATGTTCATGCTCTCCGTCGAATTGCGTGTTACGGCGACCTCCGACGGGTCCGCGTTGATCAGCGCGGCCAGCTTTTCATGGGCCTCGTGGGGACCGGGATAGGTTACGCCACCGGTGTCCCCGTCCTGAATCTCGGCCTCCTTCAGGGTCGCGATCTGGGCCTGCAGCACCATATGGGGCAGGATGCCGATCGTTCCATTGTTGGTGTAGCGTATCGAGCCGTTATAAGGGAACTGGGCCCGAACGGCACCCCAGTAGGTCTCGTTGTCCACCTTGGCCGGACCGGCGTTTCCCAGTTCGTTCGTAAACTCTTCAATTGTATCCGCCATCTTGAACGACTGGCTTTTCTTGACCGTCTTCCCACTGCCGGATGCCTGCTTTTGCCTGGCCATTCCCGTATCTCCGTGGCTGCGTGGATCGTCGGACCGTATAGCGTGGAGCGACAGGACCCCTGCGGTTGGGCGCGCCGGCCGGCCCTGGTGCAATACGTTGAAGGAAACGGGAAAAATATAGGCGTATGGCGCGCCGGTTGCAAGCGGTTTCTGTCCGGTGCCGTCGGATGGATACGGCTTGACCGGGAAGGGGTGAGAGCCTATATTCACGCGTTCGTTCAAGAGCGTGTTTATCGCGTACAGGAGCGTGTCATGGCCCGGATGCGGATCTCCGGTGACCAGGCCATCGCCTACGGCGCGCTGCAGTCGGGCGTGGCGGTAGCGACGAGTTATCCCGGTTCACCGAGCAGCAGCACGATCGAGTTTCTGCGCGGTTTCGTGGAAAGCCACGGACTGCACGTCGAGTGGTCCACCAACGAGAAAGTCGCCTTCGAAACGGCCCTCGGCGCTTCCATCGGCGGAGTTCCGGCCCTGATGGGCTGCAAAGGCGTCGGGTTCAATGTCGCCCTGGATGCGGTCATGGTGGCCAACCTGACGGACGTAGGCGCGGGGCTGGTCATCCTGCTCGGGGACGATCCGGGCGCCTGGGCCACCCAGAACGACCAGGATACCCGCCCGATCGCCTGGGGAAGCGAATTGCCCATGCTGGAACCGGCGACCCCGTCCGAAGGGATCACGATGACCCGGGAGGCCTTCCGGCTATCCCGTGAAATGCAGATGCCCGTCATCGTGCGCATCACGAAGACATTCGGCGCGCTGGAAGAAGTAATCGACCTGCCCGAAATTCCCCGTTCGACTTTCGTTCAGTCCCATGCGTTCGAACGACATCCCATGCGGTGGATATCGGTTCCCGGAAACGCCGTCCAGTTGCACAGGCGGCTGCACGACCGTCTCGAATCACTCGCGGCGCAGTTCGAATCCGCGGATTATAACACGATTACTGGAACAGGGAAAATCGGCATCATTGCCGCCGGCGTGATTCACACCAAGTTGATGGACGTGCTGCAGGACGTAGACACGACCGAACTGTCCATTCTCAAGCTGTCCACGCTGTGGCCCCTTCCCGCTGAACAGATCACCGGTTTTCTTCGTACGACGGAGAAAACGCTGATCCTGGAAGAGAATGAACCCTTCCTCGAAACGCTGATCAAGTCGCTTGCATATGACGCGAAGATTACGACGCCGATCAGCGGCAAGCACGACAAAGCCGTCTCCCGGGAAGGGGAGCTGTTCCGCTGGCAGATCGCGGAGGCTCTGGCCGGCTTCGTCTCCGGATTCAGTCCGGCGCACGGCTTTTCACCGGAAGAGGAAACGAAATCCCTGCCCAGCCAGGCCGGCCTGCCGGAAAACTGCCCTTACACGCCCGTATTCGAAATCCTGCGCGAATTGAGCGGGCGGTTCGGCCTGACCCCGGTGTACGTGGTGGATCCCGGCTGTGCGATCAAGATCGCTACGCCGCCTTTCGAGATGCTCGACGTAAAGTACTCCATGGGATCGAGTATCGGTATTGCCTCGGGCCTGGTGTTATCCGGGGTGACCGACCCGGTGATTGCCGTCGTCGGGGATTCCGATTTCTTTCACCTGGGCGCCAACGCCCTGTTCAACGTAGCCCACCAGGGGTCTGATCTGCTCGTTCTCATCCTGGACAACGCCACGACGGCCCTGTCCGGTTTCCAGGGCACGCCCAATCTGGGTGGGGTCGATCTCGGCCACGAAACGACGCCGCTCAGCATTGATCACATCGTGGGAGCCTGCCCGGTCTCGCTGAACGAGACCATCGATCCCTGGGACGAGACCCGGGCGCGGCGAGTGCTCGGGCAGGGCCTGCGCCGGCCGGGGGTCCGCGTGATCATCGCCCGGAGTCCCTGTCCCTATATCGAAAACGGGGTCTGCCCGGGCTACCAGGCCGACGCTGCCAGGACCGCCGTGCTCACGTCGAATCCCTGAACTTGGGAACGGATGCGGACCTTCCGGTCATCGACAAGGCTTTCGGCCGTCTCCGCTCTCCGGACGGGTCTGCCGGTCCGCCGGCCCGCCTGTTTCCAAGTAATTTATCCTTGCGGAAATCGTGGGTGAGGTGTTAATTGACGCACAATCAAGTGGCTGGTTTTCGCTTTAGCAGCGCATAGACGATAGGGGACGTGTAATGAACGAACGCAAGATCAACGGTGTACCGGTAATCGAAGTCGTCGGCAGCTTCCTGGGCGATCCGGAAGTGTCCGCTTTCCATGATCGTGTGCGGGCGTTGAAGTCCGAGGGATCTGTCGCGGTCGTAGTCGACCTGGGCAGGGTAAACCTCATCAGCAGTTCCGGAGTCGGCGCCCTTGTCGGCGGCGCCAAGACCCTCCGCGAGGCCGGAGGCGATCTCAAGCTGGCCAACCTGAGCGAACGCACGCACAATGTACTGGTCGTCATTACGCGTCTGGGTTCCGTTTTCAATGTTTTCGACTCGGCTGAGGACGCCGCGGCGAGTTTCTGACAGGACCGCGGTCTATAGCGCCGCGATCCTGTGCGTCCAAGCGTGGCCGGCTGCCCTTCTCCGCCAGGCCGTGAAAAACCGGACCGGCCGGAATTGAACCTGGACCGCATCCGCCAGGAATTCCCTGTCGTTCATCACTGTACCTATCTGAATCACGCGGCGGTGGGCACGTTGCCCGGTCGCGCCCGTGCGGCGGTACAGGCCTATGTGACGGACTTCAACGAGTATGCCGCCTCCCACTATCCCGACTGGGAAGCGGCCATCGACACGACCCGGTCGCGGGCAGCCCGCCTGATCAACGCCGCAGCCGACCAGATCGCCTTCGTCAAGAATACCACCGAAGGGTTATGCTTCGCCGCCAACGGCATGGACTGGCGCCCGGGCGACAACGTAGTCCTGAACGACCTGGAATTTCCGTCCAACGTATATCCCTGGCTTAATCTTGCCCGTCACGGCGTGGAAACACGGATGGTGGAGTCTGTGGACGGCCGGCTCCCGGTGGAATCGATTGGGGAAAAGATCGATTCCAAGACGCGCGTCGTGTCCATCAGCCACGTGGAATACGGGAATGGATTCCGCAACGACATCGCGGCGATCGGCGCGTTATGCCGGGAAAAGCACGTCGTTTTCGTCGTCGACGCCATTCAATCCCTCGGCCAGACGCCCGTGGACGTGGCGGAAATGGGGATCGACATCCTCACGGCCGACGGCCACAAGTGGCTCCTGGGCCCCGAGGGAATCGGCATCTTCTACTGCGCGCCGCACATGACGGATCGCCTTGAGCTCTACGAAGTGGGCTGGAATTCGGTAGCCGACGCGGGCAACTACGATTCTTTCGATCCGACGCCGGCGCCGACGGCGCGGCGCTTCGAGTGCGGTTCCCACAATACGCTGGGCATACACGCGCTGGGCGCTTCCCTGGATTTGCTGCTGGAGGTGGGCATCGAAGCGGTGCAGGGAAGGCTGCGCCTGTTGACCGACCGGCTGGTCGAATCGTTGCGCGAAGCTGGCTACCGCGTCCTGAGCCCCCGGGGCGAATCCGAGTGGTCGGGCATCGTGACGTTCGACAGCCCGGTACACGAGACCGGGGCCCTTCATCGCACGCTGCGGAGCCACCAGATCATAGGCGCCCGCCGCGGGGGCGGCATACGCATTTCACCGCACTTCTACAATACCGAAGAAGAGGTGCTTCGGGTCGTAGAGGTACTGCCCGGACATTGACCCCGATTCAACCGCCGCCCGAGCCCCAATCGTCGTTCAACCCCCGACCGCCGCCGACTCCCACGCCCCTTCGATAGCCCACTGACGCTGCAGATCGATGGTTTCGTGTCCCTTGAAGGGCAGGGCAAGTTCATCCAGCCGGCCGCCGTTGACACGTATGCGTTTCAGGTCGCCCACGCCCAGCCCGATGGCGTCCCCGTAGAATACCGTGCCCACTTCCAGCGGCTCGAATCCCATGGCCTTCGAGATGACCGCGTCCACGGCGATGGTGTCTGCCCCGGCCGCGGCCAGTCCAAGGGGCACCGTGTCTGTGCCGCCGGGGCCGTTGCCCTGTATGCCCACCGTGCCGTCCACCACGCTGTAATGGGGATAGAGGTGGCGGGCGAGACGGATGATGTTCCTGCTGAGGGCCCGGGCTTCCTGCGGGTGGCGCCGGTCGTGGTGGGTCGTGTATCCGTGCACCTTGATACGGTCTTTCTTCAGTATCGTACCCATGATGAGGTTCTTCAGCGCCAGGGTGACCATGGCGCCGTCGTGGGTCTTGGCCACGGCGACCGAAATCACGCAGGGACAGTCCAGCACGGTGCGCGGCATCCGTACCGTGGTCCAGGTGCCGTCGACCATGTACACCCGGGTGTTGCGCCAGCGCGTTTCCTGGTTCAGGTCCACCAGTTCGATCGGGATGTCATATTCTTCCGGTATCTCGGTGTAGCCCATGTGGCGGAAGCACTCCCCGGGCACTGTTTCGTTGCCGCCCTCGGCGATCAGGACCCGCCGGGGTTTCCTGGGCAGGGTCATGATGACGTCCAGCACGCCGCGGACCGCGTCCGGGTGGGTACAGACCACCGGGTTGGTGCCGGAAAGGAAATTGGGTTTGAGCATGACTTCCTCCCCCATGAGGGAGGCCAGTTGCGGGGCGGAGCGTTCCACCGCGACGCGCACGTTCTCGCGGCGGTTGCTTCCCGTGCCGATGCCGACTGTCGTAGTCGATGCCATGATCATCTCCTTCCTTGACGCGAATAGAAACGCAGTTCAGGTACGTCCGGGACCAGGCCGCGGCTGCGGGCCAGTCCGTAAAACTCCATGAGCCCTCTTCGTTCCCGGTCGCCCAGATCGTAGATCAGGTTGTTCCGCAGGTACGACGCGTAAAAGGATGGCGGACGGGAACGGTTCCGGGCGTATACTTCGGCGATTTCGTCCAGGGCGGCCATCCCTTGTTTTTTCGACTCGATCAACATTTCGACTTCACCTGAAGAAAGGCTACCTACCTTCCCCGCCCAGAAGGCGTACACGAAGGGCAGCCCGGTCAGTTCCCGCCAGGCTTCGCCCAGATCCAGTCGCGGTTCGGGCCGGTCCGTACTTTCGAGGGCCGGGTCGCCGATGACCAGGGCCGCGTCCGCCCCTTCCAGCATCGCCGGGACGTCCGGCGCATGGTCGACGGTATCGAAATCCAGACCGTATCTTTCCTTCAGGACGATCCGGGCCAAGGCGGCCGAAGACCGGGAACTCACGTCCATCGCCACGGTCCGGATCCGACTGACCGGCACCCTGTGGAACAGGAGAATGCTCCCGACCGGCCCGTCCGATACGATGGCGATCCCGGGGACGATGGCGTAGGGTACCGCACTCCGCGCGTATTCGATGCTTGGAATGACGCCTGCCGAGGCCTCCCCCGTCCTCACCTGCCTGGCGCACACGGAGGGGATATCGTAGAGTATTTCGAATCCGTGATCCAGGCCGCCGTGTTCCAGGCCATAGGTCAATGGCCTGGTATTCAGGTAACTTACAGCGTTAAGACGGGTTATGTTGACCATTCCCCACGAACTCGTAGCGCGTGTTGCGCCGACGCGGAACGAATCCCGCGTCGCTGATCAGCCGTTCGATCTCCGGGGTGGGCATCACGAAGCTCGTGCCGCCCGCGCTGATGACGTTCTCTTCCATCATGGTACTGCCGAAATCGTTCACGCCATAACCGAGGGCGATCTGTGCGATCTTGGGCCCTTGCGTCACGTAAGAGGCCTGGATGTTGTCGATGTTGTCCAGCATGAGCCGGGCGACGGCCACGGTGCGCAGGTAGTCGTACCCGGTCGCCTTTCGCGTATCGGGCAGCTCCGTGCCCTCGGGCTGGAAGCTCCAGGCGATGAACGCCGTGAAATACCCGTCGTGGCTGGCCAGGGACTCGTCCTGCACTTCACGGACGCGGAACAGGTGCTTCAATCGGTGTTCGACGGTTTCAACCGATCCGAACATCATCGTGGCCGTCGACTTCATGCCCAGCCGGTGGGTCAGGCTGTGCACGTCCAGCCATTCCTGTACCGTTTCCTTCCGGTAGGCGATGGCGTCGCGCACCTCGGTGTCCAGGATCTCGGCGCCGGCGCCCGGGAGGGATTTCAGTCCGGCTTCGCGCAGGCGGATCAGCGCTTCCTCCACCGTGATCCGTGAGATGTGGGCGAGATAGACGATTTCCGCCACGGAAAGCGAATGGAGATAGGCTGCGGGATAGCGCCGGGTGATTTCAGAGAAAAGCCGTTCGTAGTAGTCGATCTTCAGCTTCGGATTCAGCCCGCCCTGCATAAGAATTTCACAGGATTCCGGGGTATCGCCTCCGACGGCGATCAGCTCCTCGACCTTGGCGAAGATCTCCTCGTCGGGCAGCGTGTATCCTTCCTGGTGGCCCGGAGGACGATAGAAGGCACAGAACTTGCAGCGCACCCAGCAGACATTGGTGTAATTGATGTTCCGGCCGATGTTGTAAGTCACCACCGGTTCAGGATGTCTTGTCTGCCGTACGTGGCCGGCGAGCATGCCCAGTTCGGTTACGTTCGGGTGCCGGAACAGCCTGCGCCCGTCTTCGGCGGTCAACCGCGTCCCGGCCAGGACCTTTTCCGCGATGTCTGCTATCATGGTGGCTATCCAGCGCTCGTAACGGCTTCTTCGGTCACGCCTTCGACCGTGCCCAGGTAAGCCGGCCTTGCGGACTCCGGCTGGTCGACGATGTTGTAGAGCGCGTCGCGTTCGACGGGACGCCGGCCCGACTCGCCGATCATGTCGAGCATCTGGGTACGGGTCAGGGCCTGCACTCGGTCCGTGACGGGGTTTCGCGTGATTTCATACTCCAGGACGCTGCCGTCCATGTCGTCCGCGCCGTACCACAGTCCCACCTGCGTCACCGCCGGGGTGTTCATGATCCAGAACGACTTGATGTGCGGGACATTGTCCAGCATGAGCCGGGCGACCGCGATTTCCCGCAGGTCCGCCTGACCCGTCGGGCCGGGCAGGTGTTCGATGGCCGTACGCTCCGGGTGCCACGACAGGGGAATGAAGGCCAGCAGCCCCCGTGTTTCGTCCTGCAGTTCCCGCAGTTTCATGAGGTGGTAGACCTTTTCCTCCGTTTGTTCCACGTGACCGTAGAGCATGGTCGCGTTGGAGGGCAGGCCCACCTCGTGGGCGACCCGGGCGGTTTCCAGCCATTTGTCGGAGTCCGACTTGGCCTGGAACAGCTCCTCGTGCACCCTTTCGCTGAAGACCTCGGCCCCGCCGCCGGGCAGCGCGTCCACCCCGGCTTCCTTCAACTCCATCAGGGTCTCGTCCATGGGTTTTTTCGCGATTCTGCGGATCTGTTCGAGCTCGATCATGGTGAAGGCCTTGAGCGACACGCCCGGCCGCACTTCTTTGATCGCCCGGACGATGTCCAGGTAGTAGCCGTAGGGCAGTTTGGGATTCACCCCCCCGACCATGTGGATCTCGGAGATGGGGATGTCTGCGTAGGTCTCCATCCGCTCCCGTATGTCGTCAGGCGAGAGCACGTATCCCTCAGGGTCCTTCGGCATGGCGTAGAAGGAACAGAAGAGGCAGCTCTTATTGCAGATGTTGGTGTAGTTCAGGTGCTGGTTGCGCACGAAGTAGACCCGGTCACCGTGCATCCGCTCGCGTACCAGGTTCGCCAGGTAGCCGATGGCCGGCAGGTTGTCGTGCAGGTACAACCTTCTTCCGTCGTCGGCCGAAAGCCGCTCGCCCGCCAGGACTTTGCCGTGGACATCTTCCAGGCCCGCTGCTGCGATCAGTGCTTCAAACACGTCGGTCTCCGGGATTTCAGCAATCCGGTTTCTGGCTTTTACAGGCCCAGTTTCGGCCAGAGCGCGTCGATGCGCCGGTCGACCTCTTCGGGCATGCGCAGGATTTCCGGCCACCCCCGGTCGAATCCCTCGTCCGGCCATTTCTCGGTGGCGTCGATGCCCAGCTTCCCGCTCACGTCCGCGGTCTGCGCGGCGAAATCCAGGACGTCGCAGGGCCCTTCGCTGATCAGCAGGTCCCGCTTCGGATCGATGGAAACGCCGACCCGCCAGGCCACTTCCCTCATATTATGCACGTCCACGTCCTTATCCACAACGATAATCACCTTGGTGAACATCATCTGGCCCAGGCCCCAGAGGGCGTGCATCACCTTCCGCGCGTGGCCGGGAAAGCGCTTGTCGATGGATACGATGGCCAGGTTGTGGAATATGCCCTCGACGGGCAGTTCGATGTCCACGATTTCGGGCAGCGTGGTCTTGAGGAGCGGAAGGAAGATGCGTTCCGTGGCCTTCCCGAGCCACCCGTCTTCCTGGGGCGGCGGTCCGACGATGATCGTGGGGTAGATGGGTTCTTTCCTTCGCGTGACGGCCGTGAGGTGAAAGACAGGGTATTCGTCGGGCAGCGAGTAGTAGCCCTGATGGTCTCCGAAGGGGCCTTCGGTACGCCGTTCATGCGGTTCAGCATAGCCCTCCAGGACGATCTGGGCGTTGGCCGGCACCTCCAGGTCCACCGTGCGGCACTTCACCAGCTCCACGGGCTGCCTGCGAAGGAATCCGGCCAGCATGTACTCGTCGATCTCGTCGGGCAGGGGCGCCGTCGCGGCGTACATGGTTTCCGGGTCGGGTCCCAGGACGACGGCGACCTCCAGCCGCTCGCCCATCTCTTCGGCGACATGGTAGTGGTGGGCGCCGCCTTTGTGCCGTTGCCAGTGAAGCCCCAGGGTTTTGTCGTCGAAGACCTGGAGCCGGTACATGCCCACATTGCGCGTGCCCTTCCCGGGATGTTGCGTAATCACCTGGGGAAAGGTGATGTACTTCCCGCCGTCGCCCGGCCAGCACTTGATGACCGGGATGCTTTCGAGGGACGCCGCGTCCGTCTCGACTACTTCCTGACAGGGTCCGCTACGCACGGTCCTAGCCTGGGTGTCCTTCAACCGGGCGAGACGGGGCAGCATCTGCAGCTTGCCCACGAGCGAGGCCGGCATCTGGGGATTGATCAGGTCGGCGATTTCGGCCGCGATGTCGTCCAGGTCCTCCGTGCCCAGGGCAAGTTCCATGCGCCGTCTGGATCCGAAAGTGTTGATGAGCACCGGGATACCGGGATGCCCCTTGACGTTGGTGAAGAGCAACGCGGGACCGTCCTCCTTGACCACGCGGTCCGCAATGGCACTGATCTCAAGCTCGGGATCCATCTCGACGGAGATTTCTTTCAACTCGCCCGCTTCCCGGAGCAGATCGACAAACGAATTTAAATCTTTGTGAGCCATTGGTTTACAGTCTTTCCGAGTTCTGGGATGAGACGGCGCTCAGCGCCATCCCGTGGTAGTTTTTCCGCCGGTGTAAAATACGTTTCCCGGCGTGCCAAGTCAATGCAATACTGGTGCTGCCGACCGGTCCTGCGGATCGATCATGCCGGCCCGACTCAACTTCCCACGGCCACCGGTACTTACGCAAATGTCAACCCTGGTTGTGCTGTTTGGTCCTGTGCGCGTCACGTCCACCGGCCGTTACCGCGAAAAAACAGGTTGCATACCACGGGACGATGTAATAGCATTAGTGCTGCTTTCAAGAAACCATCCTTCGATTCATGCCAGGGTCGTGCATGCCCAACATCTACGAACGGATCGGCGTGCGGCCGATCATCAACGCTTCGGGTCCGACCACCCGGCTCAGCGGCAGCATCATGGATCCCGAAGTAGCGGACGCGATGCGCGAGGCGTCGCAGTACTGCGTGGACATCGCCGAACTTCAGGCCCGCGCGAGCGAGATCATCGCGGAGATAACCGGGGCCGAAGCGGGATATGTCACGTCCGGCGCGGCCGCGGGACTCCTCCTGGGCACGGCGGCCTGCGTCACCGGTCCGGACCCCGGCAAGATGAACCGGCTGCCGGACACAGAGGGCATGAAGAATGAAGTCATCATTTCTCGCAGTCAGCGCAATTTCTACGACCACGCGATCCGTTCCGTCGGCGTAAAGCTCGTCGAGGTGGGCATCGCGGACCGGTACAGCGGGGCGGGCGTACGGGATACGGAAGCGTGGGAGATCGCCGACGCCGTAACGGAGCGGACGGCGGCCATATGCTACGTGGCCAACCCCCGGTCCCTGCCGCCCTTGGAAGAAGTCGTCGAAGTCGCCCACGCCCACGGCGTACCGGTGATCGTCGACGCCGCGGGGCAATTGCCGCCACGGTCGAACCTGCGGACCTTCATATCCCGGGGGGCCGACCTCGTGGCCTTCAGCGGCGGCAAGGCCATCGGCGGTCCCCAGGGTTCCGGCATCCTCTGCGGCCGCCGGGACCTCATCATGTGCGTGGCGCTTCAGCATCTCGACATGGACGTGCTTAAGCAACAGTGGAATCCGCCTGAAACCCTTATCGACAAGTCGGTCCTGCCCGGCGCGCCCCATCACGGCATCGGGAGGCCCTGCAAAGTAGGGAAGGAACAGATCGTCGGCCTGTTGACCGCCCTGCGGCGCTTTGCCGGCGAGCACCTCGAGGCCCGCGCCGCGGCCTGGCGGGACCGTATGGACGAACTCGTGGCCGCCGCCGGGGATATGCCCGGAGGCCGGTTCACGATCGACACCGACAGCAGGCCCAGCGAGGTACCGATGGCCGTACTGAAACTGGACGAATCCGCGGCGGGCAAGACCGCCCTGGACGTGATAATCGAACTCCAGATGGGCGATCCCCCCATCCAGGCCAATACCGGGAGGGTATCGGAAGGGTTCGTGCTCTTCGGCCCGGTCTGCCTGAAGGCCGGCGAACCGGAACGCGTGGCCCTGAGGCTGCGGGAGATCCTGGGCGCATAAACCTGTACGCGAGGTACACCATTACACATGAGTGACAATACGCATATCACGAAGATAACCGAAGAACTCGGGCTCCAGGCGGGACAGGTGGAGGCCGTTGCGGCTCTGCTGGACGAAGACGCCACGGTCCCCTTCATTGCGCGTTACCGTAAAGAACGAACCGGTTCGCTCGACGAAGTGGCCATCGCGGCGATCCGCGACCGGATCGGCCAGCTCCGGGAACTCGAGAAGCGCCGGACAGCGATCCTTGCCTCTCTGAAGGACCGCGGCCTGCTCACGGACGAACTGGCATCCCGGGTAGGCGCCGCGGAAACCCGGACCGGTCTGGAAGATATCTATCTGCCTTATCGTCCAAAACGGCGCACGCGGGCCACGGCGGCCCGGGAAAAGGGCCTGGAACCCCTGGCGGAACGCATCTTCAGACAGCAGGACGTGGATCCCGAAGCAGAAGCCGCGGCTTTCGTCAATCCCGAGAAGGAGGTGGCCTCGGCCGACGACGCACTGGCCGGCGCGCGCGATATCATCGCCGAATGGATCAACGAAGACGAGGCTGCCCGGTCTGCCCTGCGCCAGTTGTTTCACAAGAAGGCGGAGATCCGGTCCTCGGTGGTGGAAGAAAAGGAAACGCCGGGGATTAAGTTCCGGGACTATTTCGACTGGTCCGAGCCGGCACTGAAAGCACCTTCGCACCGCGTACTCGCCATGCGACGCGGCGAGAAGGAAGACGTGTTGCGCATGACCATCGCCCCGCCCGAAGGCGAGGCGGTAGCCCGTCTCGAAGAACTGTTCGTCAAGGGCGAAGGGCCCGCGTCCGAACAGGTCCGGCTGGCCGTTTCCGACAGTTACCGCCGCCTGCTTTCATTATCCCTCGAAACCGAGCTGAGGTCCCTGGTCCGGGAGAAGGCCGAAGAGGAGGCGACCCGCGTCTTCGCGCGGAACCTGCGGGAGTTGCTGATGGCGCCGCCCATGGGCCGGTGTCGCATCATGGCCATCGACCCCGGATTTCGTACGGGCTGCAAGGTGGTCTGTCTCGACGAGCAGGGCAAATTGCTGGACAGGGCCAGCATCTACCCCCATTCCGGGGAGAAGAAGAAGGAAAGGGCCGCACGGATCGTGCAGTCCCTGCACACGCAGTACGAGTTCAACGCCATTGCCGTCGGCAACGGAACGGCGGGGCGGGAGACGACCCAGTTCCTGCGCACCATCGAGCTTGGCGGCGATCCGCCCATCGTGCTTGTGAACGAAAGCGGCGCGTCGGTCTATTCGGCGTCTAGCGCGGCCCGGGAGGAGTTTCCCGCATTGGACGTCACCGTCCGAGGCGCGATTTCGATCGGCCGCAGGCTGATGGATCCCCTGGCGGAACTGGTCAAGATCGATCCGAAATCCATCGGCGTCGGCCAGTACCAGCACGACGTCGACCAGGTTTCGCTGAAAAAGAGCCTGGACGACGTGGTGGCGAGTTGCGTGAACAACGTCGGCGTCGAAGTGAATACCGCCAGCGCCCAGCTCCTGTCCTACGTTTCAGGCATCGGTCCCGCACTGGCCAAGCACATCGTCGCCTACCGGGACAAGGAAGGACCCTTCGCTGCGAGGACGGACCTCCAGCAGGTGCCGAACCTGGGTCCCCGGGCCTTCGAGCAGGCCGCGGGTTTCCTGAGGATAGGGAATGGCGAAAACCCCCTCGATGCCAGCGCCGTTCATCCTGAAAGCTACGATATCGTGGACCGGATGGCCGCCGAACAGAAATGCGGGGTGAAGGAGCTCATGGACGATTCAGCGGTTCGGGGCCGCATCGATCTCGATGCCTACGTCACCGACACCGTGGGCCTGCCTACCCTGGAGGACATCCTGGAGGAACTGGCGCGGCCCGGTCGCGACCCCCGCGATGAGTTCAAGGCCGTTCAGTACACCGAGGGCGTCCATTCCATCGACGAGGTCAAGGAAGGCATGCGGCTCAACGGCGTCGTCACCAACGTCACCAACTTCGGCGCCTTCGTGGACGTAGGGATACACCTCGACGGGCTCGTGCACATCAGCCAGCTCGTGGACCGCTACGTCAAGCACGCGGGCGAAGCCGTCAAGGTGGGGCAGCAGGTCGAGGTGCGGGTGCTCGGCGTGGACCAGGAAAGAAACCGGATTTCGCTTTCCATGCGGGCGGAGCAGACGGAGCGGTCGGCACAGGGCGAGCAGAACGGCAAGCCGGACCGCCGGAGAAGACGCCGGCCATCGAAGAACCGGCAGGCAGCACGAGCCGATGGCAGGAACGTGGGCGAATCGGAGAAGGCGGAGGCGTCCGTGAAGGCGGAAACGTCCGTGAAATCGGAACGGACCGATGATAAGACGCCAGTGAATACGGCGAAACAGAAGAGAAACAGGAACAGGAATCCCCGCCGGAAGACGGCCAGTCCCGCCGGAAGACCGAAGGAGAAGACCCTGACGGTCGATCACCTGCTCAAGTTGAACCGGAAGTTGTAGTTTTACTGGGGGCTGTCCGCATCCCAGCGGTCCTGGACCCTATCCTGCCTGGCTGATCCGGCGCGCCAGGTCCTCACTCGTAAATCCTTTAAAACACAGGACTTTGTTTCGGGTCCGTTGTCCCCTGAGCATGCGGATGCCGGACCGGGGAATGCCCAGCCTGTCCGCCAGCAGTTTCACCACGGCATCATTGGCCTTACCGTTCTCCGGTGCGGCCGTAACCCGTACCGTAAGGTTTCCTTCGTCACTCCACGACACCGTGTTGTGGCTGGACCTGGGATACACGCGGACGTTGATCTGCACTTCAACCACCCCCGCTGATCGCCGGCAGGAAATGGATCTCACTCTGTTCGTTTACCTTGTCGATCAGGATGCGGCGGGCGTTTCGGCCGTCGATCATAACGGCGATGTTGGGTTTGATGCGCTGCGTCCCTTCCTCGAGCAGGCGCTTGCGGAATCCGGGGTAGGCCGTCTCGAGGTTGGCAATGATCTGCCGCATGTCGGCTCCTTCGATCCGGATGATCTCCCTGCCGCCGGTCAGATCGCGCATGAGGGACGGGATGTAGATGGTGGCCATGTGGTCTATTGTCTGTAGATTCGTGCGCGTGGCTTGCCTGGTTACCATACCATGATGCGGCACAGGTAAACGGACCGTCATTGCGTCCGGCATAAAGCGAAAGGGCGGGAAGACGCTCCCCCCGCCCTTAACGTATTACACTTCAGAACCGCTTCCCCGCTCCGCTTCTACCCGCCGTTCTCCGCCAGGGCCTGCTGGACTCGGGGCGGGGACATGGGCAGGTCGCGCAGCCGCACGCCCGTCGCGTCGTAGATGGCGTTGGCGAGGGCGGCCGGAGGCGGTACGATCGGCACTTCGCCGACGCCCCGCACGCCGTAGGGATGGGACTCGTTGGGCACTTCCACGATGATGGTCTCGATCATGGGCAGGTCGAGGGTCGTGGGCATGCGGTAATCCAGGAAACTGGCATTGGTCATGGAACCGGCATCGTTGTAGATGTACTCTTCGTTGAGTCCCCAGCCGATGCCCTGTACCACGCCGCCCTGCATCTGGCCTTCCACGTAGCTCGGGTGAATTGCCGTACCGGCGTCCTGGACTGCGGTATACCGGAGTATATCCACCTTGCCCGTTTCCCTGTCGACTTCCACGTCGACGACGTGGGTGGCGAAGGCGCCGCCACCGCTGCCGTCGGGATTCGTGCTGACCTGGGCGACCACGGGACCGCCGGCATCGCCGGCCTGGCTGGCCAGTTCCTTGAAGGTGCCGCGCTTCTCCGCGTCATCCCGGTAGGAGAAGACCCCGTCGGCGAAGTCGATGGCGTCGGCGGGCACGTCCCAGAGCTTTGACGCCCTTTCCTTCATCTCTCGAATAAGGGCCTGGCCCGTGGCATGGGCCGCGTAGCCCGTTCCGAAGGTCGTCCGGCTGCCACCGGTCACGTCGGTGTAGCCGATGGAGTCCGTGTCCACCACGTAGGGTTTGATGTCGGTGGCTTCGAGCCCTATGGTCTCGGCCAGCTGCATGGCGATGGACGCCCGGGACCCGCCAATATCGGTGGAACCCTCGAGCATGTTGATGGTGCCGTCGGGATTGATGCTGACGGAGATGGCCGACCGGCCGCCGTTGAAGTTGAACCAGTAGCCCGATGCGACGCCCCGGCCGCGGACCTTGCCGTTGGCCGTCTTGTCGAGGGAAGACCGGTAGTGTTCGCAGTTGAGGGCGGCTTCCGTGGTCTCGATACAGCCGATGACCGGATGCACGGGACCATCGGCCCGGCGGGTGCCTTCTTTCGCGCCGTTCTTCACCCGGAACTCGAGGGGGTCCACGCCGAGCTTCTCGCTGATCTCGTCCACGACGGTTTCCGTGGCGAAGGCCGCGTTGGTGGCGCCCGGCGCCCGGTAGGCGTTCGTCTTCGGCTTGTTGACGCAAACGTCGTACCCGTCGATCTGCACGTTCGGTATGTCGTAGGGCGTGAAGATGCAGCCCGCGCCCGCGCCGACCGGCGAACCGGGATAGGCGCCGGCCTCGTAGGCCATGTAGGCCGTGGCGGCCGTGAGCCGGCCGTCATTCGTGGCGCCCATCTTGACCTTCAGATAGGAACCCGGCGTGGGGCCCGTTCCCTCGAAGACCTCGTCGCGGGTCATCGTCATCTTCACCGGGTGCCCGGTCTTCTTCGACAGCAGCGCGGCGACAGGATCCAGGTACACGGATATCTTGCCGCCGAAACCGCCGCCGATCTCCAGAGGCACGATCTTGACCTTGGAGATGGGCATCTGGAGGATTTCGGACATCTGGTCCCGCACCGAGAAAGCGCCCTGCGTGCTCGTCCAGATGGTGAGCTGCCCTTCTTCGTTCCAGAGGGCCGTGGCGTTATGGGTTTCGATGTAGCCCTGGTGGACGGTCTGCGTCGTGAATTCCCGCTCTACCACCACGTCCGCCTCGGCGAAACCGTCGTCCGGTTCGCCCATCTTGTGCTGGAAGTGGTTGGCGATATTGCTGACCTTGTCCGTCTCCTCGCCCATGGACGTGGTCTTCATGTCCTCGTGGAGGATCGGGGCGCCGTCCTCCATGGCCTCCAGCACGCCCGTCACGTGGGGCAGCGGTTCGTATTCCACGTCGATCAGTTCCACGGCTTCCTGCGCCACGTGCAGGTTCACCGCGGCCACGCCGGCCACGGCATGGCCCTTGTAGAGCACCTTGCCATAGGCCAGCACGTTGTTGCTGGCGTCACGCAGGTTGACGATGGCTTCGCCCAGGTCGGCGAGCTTGTCCGCGATCTGCGGCAGGTCGTGGGCGGTGACGACCGCGCGCACGCCCGGATGGGCTTCCGCGCGGCTGGTGTCGATGGACTTGATCCGCGCGTGGGGATGGGGACTGCGTTTGATGGCGCCGTAGAGCAGGCCCGTCAGTTGGATGTCGGCGCCGTAAATCGCCCGGCCGGTGACCTTGTCCACCCCGTCATGGCGAATCGGACGGGTACCGATGACCTTATGTCCGTTTTGTGACACGTGTCGTTCCTCCGTTAAGTCATTCCCTTTTGATCGTTTCTGGCCGCGCTGCCGTTTTTTTTGCCGGTCGCGTTGCCGTGTCCTATTCGTGAACCGGATTCGATCAGGCGCCGTTCCTGGCGTCCAGGACCGCGCGGACGATCTTGTCGTACCCCGTGCAGCGGCAGAGGTTTCCGGCCAGCCAGTAGCGCACTTCGTCTTCACTGGGGTTCGGGTTGCTGTCCAGCAGCGCCTTGGCGGAAACGATAAAACCGGGCGTGCAGATGCCGCATTGCAGCGCCGCGTGTTCGAGGAACTTCTGTTGCAGCGGATGCAGGTTGGCGGCGGCCCCGATGCCCTCGATGGTCGTAATCTCGCATCCGTCGGCTTCGACGCCCAGCACGCAGCAGGAATTGACGAGACGGCCGTCCATGACCACGTTGCATGCGCCGCAATTGCCGTTGTTGCACCCTTCCTTGGCGCCGGTGAGATCCAGCTCGTCGCGCAGTACTTCGAGCAGGCTGTTGCGCGGTTCACAGAGAAAATCGACGGCTTCTCCGTTTATGTTCGTCTGTACGTGAACTTTTTTCGACATCGACGGCTACTCCTTCGCTCGTTGTACCGCGCCCTGTACAACCCGGCGCGTCAATACACTGGTCAGATGCTTACGGTATTCCGCGGTGCCCCGCATGTCGCTGATGGGCCGTGCCGCGTCGCGGGCGATGTCGGCCGCCCGCTGGATCGTCTCGTCGGAGACGGGCTCGCCCGCCAGGGCCTCGCCGGCCGCGCTCACGAAGAGGGGCGTCGGGGCCACGGCGCCGACGGCAATGCGCGCGGAGACGAAGGAGGACTTGTCCCCGCTCAGCACGACGGATGCGCCGACGCCGACCACGGCGATATCCATTTCGTTACGGGGGATGAAACGCCGGTAGTAGGCGCCGGAATTCGGCGCGGGCGCGGGAAAATGGAGCGAAACCAGGAATTCGCCGTCCGCCAGCACGGTGCGGCCGGGCGCCGTGCAGAAGTCCTCCACGGCCACTTTCCGCGTTCCGTCGGGACCGGCGATCTCGGCTTCGCCGCCCAGGACGATCATGGGGGGGATCGTATCACCCGCGGGGGAAGCGTTGCACAGGTTTCCGCCCAGGCTGGCCCTGCCCTGGATGCCCGTACCGCCCACCAGTCTGGCCGCGTCCATGAGTCCCGGATAGGCCGCGGCGATCTGCCCGTCGCCGTAAATCCGATAGCAGGGCACGGCCGCCCCGATCGTGAGTCCCGTCGCGGCGTCGCAGGACAACGCGTTCAGTTCGGCGATCTTCTTGACGTCCACCACGAGGTCGGTCCGGCGGCGGTTCTCCCGGAGCTGTACGATGAGGTCCGTTCCGCCCGCGAGCACACAGGCGTTTTTGCCGGGATCGCTGAGCATTACTACCGCATCGGCCACGCTTTCGGGCGTGGCGTAATCGAATGCGTGCAAGACACACTCCTTTGCTGTTAACCTTGAACTGTTGACTGCTGGATATTCAGGATATCAGATACCGCTTATGCGCTGGCTCGATCGGCGCATATCCGGCGCATATCCAAAAAACACGATCTACATACATTAGGCAGTGCAAAATAACGTGTCAAGCGGGAAAGAAACCTGGTGCTCAAAATATCGCGGCGCGCCGGAATCTACGGCAATTCACCCAGTTTGAGCCGGCCCTCGAGATCGTCCACGAACTGCCGCGCCACCCTGCCGGACCGGCCGCTGGCGCGCTGAAGCCACCGGAGAGATTCCCGCCTCAGCAATACCGGGTCCATTTCGAGGCCGCGCTGGCGGGCGAGATGGCGGACAATCCGGAAATAGGTGTCCTGGGTAATCCGGTAGAAGCCGATAGACAGGCCGAACCGGTCGCTCAGCGAGACCTTCTCCTCCACGGTTTCCTGGGGATGGATTTCGTCGTCGTCCGGACTGAACCGAAACGTGTTGTCGGCGAGCTTCTCCGGCATCAGGTGCCTGCGGTTCGACGTGGCGTACACGAGCACGTTGTCGGGCCGGGCGGAAAGGCTGCCTTCGAGGAGTGCCTTGAGCTCGAGAAAGTCGGATTCGTTCTCCAGAAAAGACAGGTCGTCGCAGAACAGGACGAAACGCTCGGGACGGTCCCACAGGAGTTCGACGATCTCGGGCAGGTCCACCAGGTCCTGCCTGCGGACTTCGATCATGCGCAGGCCCTCGCCTGCGTACTGTGCCAGCAGGCCCTTCACCACCGAGGACTTGCCGGTCCCGCGCTCGCCCCAGATCAGCACGTTGTTCGCGGGCATCCCTCGTACGAACTGACGGGTATTCCTGTCCAGGACCCCGATCTCACGGTCCAGGCCGAAGAGGTCGCCCAGGTCCGCCAGGTCGGGACGTACGATCGGCTCGAGATATCCCCTTCCTCCCTTCTTGCGCCATCGGAACGCGACGGATTCGGAATACACGTCGCCGGAAGCATGGTCTCGCTGTCCCGCATGACCCGTATAAGCGGAAAGGAGCGATTCGAAGCGGTCCATCAGCCTGTCGAGCCGAGGCAGAAGGTCAGACAGGGTTCTTACGGGGTTGTCTGGCATGGCGGTGTTTCCGTTTTACAATCAAGTACCGTTAAGGGTCCAGGGTGTACGGCGCCAGCCCGAGGGGCAGCGGGGCGGGCCTGGAGCACGAGCTTTCCAGTGTGACGTGTCGTCCCGACGCCGCAGATTCCTCGATGGACAGCATGACGTCCAGCACGTGGTACGTGAGTTCTCCGCTGGCCCGGTGCGGGCGGCCCGAACGAAGGGCATAGACCATGTCCGCCACGCCCAATCCGCGGCTCTGTTCCTCGTATCCATGGCTCAATGGCATTTCCGTCCAGGTTTCCGCGCCGCTGCGCCGCAGCTTGACGGGGCCGCCGAAGGAATTGGGATCGGGCACGCTCAGGGATCCCTCCGATCCGTATATCTCGATGCGGGGAAGTTCGTGATGCCACACGTCGAAACTGGTCACGATCGTGCCGACGGGGCCGCTTTCGAACTCGAGCAGGCCCGCCAGGTGGGTGGGCACTTCGACTTCGATTTTCTCGCCGTACAGGGGCTCGCTCGTTATGGTGCGCTCGGGATGGGTGACGCGCGTGGCGCCCGATAGCCGGGTGACCGGTCCGAGCAGATTGACCAGCGCGGTGACATAGTACGGCCCCATATCCAGCATGGGCCCCGCGCCGGGCTTGTAGAAGAAACCGGGATCGGGATGCCATCTTTCGTGTCCCGGACTCAGCATGAAAGCCGTGGCGGCCACCGGTTCGCCGATCCAGCCGTCGTCGATGAGCTTGCGGCAGGTCTGTATGCCCGCGCCCATGAAGGTGTCCGGCGCTCCGCCCACCAGTTTTCCCGTTTTACCGGCCAGGTCGAGCAATGCGCGGCCATCTTCTTTCCGGATCGCCATGGGTTTTTCCGTGTATACAGATTTGCCATGTTCCAGGGCGGCCAGGGCGATTTCCCCGTGGGCGCCGGGTATCGTCAGGTTGATGACGATTTCTATCGAGGGATCGTCCAGCAGAGATGCCACAGTGCACGCTACCACGCCGTCGTATTCGGCGGCCCTGGCCCGCGCCCGCTCCGGGATCATGTCGGCACAGGCGGTCACGTCGAACGCCTCGAATTTCCGGCCCGCCTCGAAATACACACTGCTGATGTTGCCGCATCCGATGATGCCTGTCTTGAGCGCCGACATGGAACTGTCTTTTCTCCCGTCTGATGCCGTATACCAGAGTATCAGGGCGTGTACCGGGCCGTGTCGTCTTTGTCTGAAACGAAGGCCGGCGGCCGCGAAAACCGATGCCGTAAGGCAGCGCGCATCTCGCGGATAAATCCCAACACTTCTAATCCGGCGGACGCCAAACGTCAAGCGAAATATGCCCTTTGGCTGACCCGTAATCGCTTGACGTCCACATGGGGCTTGCCTATAATCTCGAAGCGTTCCCGGGTCGGCGTACCCGGTCGCGCGGAAACGGTCCGATTCGCCCCCGGAACGCACCGGGCATTGCGCAATTCCGTGGTCCACCCGCCGGAGAAGGCCTTGATCAAGCAGATCCTAACCTACGGTGTGCTCTTCAGCGCGTTGGTTGCGGGATGCAGCGAGGACATCATCGGGCCGGGCGATATCGCCCGGCCCCTCGTCGGAAGCTACGATCTCGAAAGCCGGACGGTCAACACCACCATACCGACGGATTCCGGCAGTGTAGAGGAACGGTTCAGGCTGGTTCCCCCCCAGGTAATTGGACTCCTCCGCCTCAACGCCGACGGCCGGTACGGCCAGGTCGACACGACGGTCGTGGCGGATTCCACGACGGTCCGTGTCCGGCACGGACATTGGAGCGTTCTGGACGACGTGTTTTTCTTCGTGACCAACGACGACCGACAATCCCAGGACCATTTCACATTCGACGGTCTGAGGCTGGTTCGCACCTCCGAGACCATCCGCCACTCCTCCGGGCGGTTCTTCAACGTCACGGACGTCTGGCTCAAGCAGCCAGCCGACCGGTCCTCCGCGGACGAGTAACCCCATCACAAGAGCCCGGGCATGCCCCTCGTCAAGGACGACCTGCCAGTCTCCGCCTTTTCCGATCATCCTCAGGTTTACGAGGAAGGGTTCAACGTAAAGACGGTCATCGGCATCGTCTTCCTCGGGCTTTTCATGATCCCGGGGTCGATCTACCTGAACCTGATCGCCGGCCAGAGCCTGGGTCCCGCGGCGGAATGGACCACGATCATCCTGTTCATCGAAGTCGCGCGCCGGTCCTTTACCACGCTCAGCCGCCAGGAAATCTACATGCTGTACTACGTGGCGGCCAGCCTCACCGCCGGCGTGGGCCTGGCGCTGTCCGGCGGCCCCTTCGCCCAGCTCATCTGGTACCAGTACTTCGTCCAGTCTCCCGGCGCCAGGGCCTTCGGCATCGACGACCAGATACCCTCCTGGATCTCTCCCGGCGCGGACTCCGAAGCCATCGTCCTGCGTACGCTGCTGCACGGGGAGTGGCTGGTGCCCATCCTGCTCATCGCCGTGCTCCACATCTTCAACCGGGCGAGCGCCTTCACGCTGGGCTACGGACTCTTCCGCGTAACGGCCGACGTGGAACGGCTTCCCTTCCCCCTGGCGCCGATCCAGGCGGAGGGCGCCACGGCCCTGGCGGAGAGTTCCGCGGGACAGGAATCGTGGCGCTGGCGCGCATTCAGCATCGGGGCTATGCTGGGACTCGTCTTCGGCGCGTTCTACATCGGCATACCGGCCGTCACGGGCGCGCTGCTTGCAGAGCCGATCACGCTGATTCCCATCCCCTTCGCCGACCTGACCCGCAACACGGAGAACATCCTCCCCGCCGCGGCCATGGCCGTCGAACTGGGCCTGGGCCCCGTGCTGACCGGTTTCGTGCTCCCCTTCTGGATCGTGGTCGGCTCCGCCATCGGCGCCCTGCTTACCGTGGTCCTCAACCCAGTGCTCTACGATTTGAATATCCTGCGTACCTGGTCGCCGGGCATGGACGCCATCCAGACCACGCTGGTCAACGATATCGATTTCTGGATGAGCGTCCGCATCGGCACGGGCTTCGCCGTGGCGCTGATCGGAGGTTGGAGCATCCTGGCCGGACTCAGGAAACGGGCGGACGGCGCAAAGCGCGAAAGACCGGACGGCGCTTCATCCGCCCGGCATGCCACGCCACCCGGCAGGGGCGATTTCCCCATATCCGTGATCTTCGGCGCCTTCCTGCTCCTTACGGTGGGCTACGTCGTCCTGAGCTGGCGCCTCGTGCCCGGGTTCCCGATCCTCTTCTTCGTCTTCTACGGGTTCGTCTATACCCCGCTGAGCTCGTACGCGAGCGCCCGTCTGCGGGCGATCACGGGCGCAGACCTGCAATTCCCCCTCATCAAGGAAGCCACGTTCATTCTGAGCGGCTACAAGGGAGTGGACATCTGGTTCGCGCCCATACCCATCTTCAACTACGGGGGTCAGGCCCAGGCCTTTCGCGAAGTCGAGCTGACCGGCACCCGGTTCACGAGCGTGCTGAAGGCCGAACTGGTCATGATCCCCGTCCTGCTCGTCTGCAGTCTGCTTTTCTGGCACTTCGTATGGGGGCTCGCGCCCATACCGTCGCAGGCCTATCCCTATGCGCAGAAGTTCTGGCAGCAACAGGCCACGATGCAGGCGCTGTGGTACTCCAGCACGGCCGGGTCGGGTTTCGAATCCAGCTACCTGATCGAAGCGTTGAAGATCCCGTACATGATCGGCGGCGCCGCCTTCGGCGTGCTGGCCTATGCCGTTCTGGCGGCCTTCAACCTTCCCGTCATGCTGATTTTCGGCGTGATCGCCAGCGTGGGAACAGTGCCCCACGCCTTCATTCCCCAGTTCCTGGGCGCGTTGCTGGGAAGATTTTACATGGAAAGGAAGTTCGGCAGGCGGAAATGGATGCGGTACACGCCGGTCCTGGCGGCCGGATACGCCTGCGGAACGGGACTGGTGGGCATGGCTACGGTAGCCGTCGCGCTGATCTCGAAGACCGTGGCGCCCCTGGTCTACTGATCGCCGTCTTTCCTGGTATACCGCTTCAATTCCTCGATGACGTCCGGCATGATGTCCAGCAACTTGCCCATGGGACTGCTGGGGGAATTCATGTGCAGCAATTGCGCGCGGTCCTGCTGGATGACCAGAAACGCGACCGGTTCGACCGATACGCCCCCGCCGGCCCCCCTCTTCTGATCGGCCTCGCCGCCGAACCCCCCGGCGCCGAATCCCAGGGAAAGCCTGGAAACCGGGACCACGTAAGCATCCCCGATATGCAGCGGCTTGCCGACGTGCACTTCGGTATCGGCGATCTGGCGCAGTTCCTCCAGCATGGTCTGGATCATTTCATTGACGGGCATGGCGGTCTCCTGTTTTCCTTGCCACGAACGGTCGATTCAATATAAGCCAGACGCAGGTTCACGCACACGTAATTTTTGAGGCCGCCCCCGAGGAACGAGTCAGGCCCGGATAGAAAGGGTCCGTAGCGTATGCGATTATTTTCTCTTGACGACTAACCATATGTTGTGTACATTGTCCAAACATATCCCTTTGGAACATGGCAATAACCCCTGCTTGAAGCTCCGCGAGCTTTAGGGAGTTCAACCTTATGAAGGCGTTAACGGCCAAGCAGCAGAACGTATATGAGTATATACGTCAAAAAGTCGGTCGGATAGGGTATCCGCCCAGCGTCCGGGAGATCGCGCAACAGTTCGGAATAAGTACCCGCGCGGCCTACGATCACCTGCGCGCGATCGAGAAGAAAGGCCATATCCGGCGCGATCCCATGAAGCCCCGCGCGATTGAAATCGTGGGTTCCAGGAATACCCCCGCGGCGGGTGCCGACGAGGTCGTTCAGATCCCTCTCCTCGGCCGCGTAGCCGCCGGGCTGCCGATCCTCGCCGAAGAGAACGTCGAGGAGTACATGACCTTCCCGGTCGGCATGGTGAAGCAGGGCGGGAATATCTTCGCCCTCGAGGTGCAAGGGGACAGCATGATCGAAGACGGCATCAAGGACGGAGATTACGTCCTGGTCCGGGAACAGCCCGTGGCCGAGCCTGGTGAGACGGTGGTCGCGATGCTGGACGACGAGGCCACGGTCAAGCGGTTCTATCGCCGCGACAACCGCTTCGAACTCGTGCCCGCCCATCCGACGATGGAACCGATCATCGCCGACGAGGTATCCATCGTGGGCAAAGTGGTCGGACTTTTCCGCAGAATGGGTTGAACCGGGGTATTTCGGTCAAATCCGCCTGCGAATCGAATTACGAATCGAATCCGTCTGCGATAAGATAAGATGATCAGGGAATGCCCCAGTTCCCCGGATTGAGCAGGTAGGGATCGTCAAGCGCCATATCCTCCAGCTTGACGAGGACTTCTTCACTTAACCCCTCGCCATCCGACGCGGCAACCGCTTGCTCCAGGTACTCCAGCCTGTCCGCGCCCACGATGACCGTAGAGATATCCGGTATCGACAGCACGAAGCGCAGGGCCAATTCCGGCAGGCTGTAACGGGTCGCCGCCTGCACGTCGACCAGGCGATCGATGTGGTCTACGAGCGGCTTCAGCCTTTCGGGCATGAATCTGCTCTTGTCGGTAAGGGCCCCTTTCAGCAGGGCGGAACGGACGACAATCCCGACTCCACGCTTGCAGGCCTCGGGTATAACACGCTTCAGGTAACGGCGGTCCAGGATGTTGCAGGCAAACTGCAGCGTGTCCCAGCGGTCATCCTCGATGGCCGCCAGGGCGGCCTCTTCGCTGTAGGACGAGTACCCTGTAAACCGGATCTTGCCCGCCTTCCGGGCATTTTCCATCTCATCCATCACCACGCCGTCCCGGATCATCCGCAGTTCCACGTCGAGCAGGTCCCTGCCGTGCACCTGGAGCAGGTCGATGTAGTCCGTCTGGAGCCTCAAAAGGCTCCGATCGATCGACTCGGCTATGCTCCGTCGCGAATCGGCGTAATCGAGCCCTTCATCCAGCCGGTGCATGCACTTGGTGGCAAGCACGTATTCGGACCGGCGGCCTTTGAGGGCCCGTCCGATGATCTCCTCGCTGTTACCGTACAGGGCCGCGGTGTCGATGAAGTTCACCCCCGAGTCGATCGCCCGGTTCAGCAGGTTCCTGGCGTCGGTCTCCGCCGGAACGCTGGATGCACCGTCTTCCTTCAGCCCATACTCCATGCCCAGTTCAACCGTACCCAGGGATACCTCGGAAACGCTTAAGCCGGTCCTGCCCAGACTTCTGTACCGCACGGTTTGATCTCCAGTGTGGTTTCGTCGGCTAAACCCGCCGCTTCACAAAACGACCGCCCGTGGAGGCGGTCCGTCATTCCGGGGAACCCGGCCGGCATCCCCGGTAATCTTCAGGATGCCATCATGTCAACGTGGTCGGCGACGCACCGGGCCAGGGCCTCCAGGTCATAGCCGCCTTCGAGCATCGATATCATGCGGCCGCCACAGGCGTCCGCCACGAAATCCAGCAGGATGCGCGACATGGCCTGAAATCCCGCGTCGGTGACCAGGGTACCGGAAAGGGGATCGTCCATGTGGGCGTCGAACCCCGCCGACAGGACAAAGAGGTCCGGCCGGTATTCCCTGATGACCGGAATGATCCGCCTGCTAAGCACGTCGAGGAAAACCTCGTCCCCGGACCCCGCGGAAACCGGGACGTTCAGCGTGAACCCCGCGCCTTCGCCCGTTCCCTTTTCCCATTCCTCGCCGGTAAAGGGGTACAGGGGCGATTGGTGGACGCTGACGTAGTACACCGAAGGGTCGTCCTCGAAGATCTCCTGGGTCCCGTTGCCGTGATGGACGTCCCAGTCCAGGATGGCCACGCGTTCCACCCCGAAACGCGACTGGGCGTACCTCGCCGCGATGGCCGCGTTGTTGTAGATGCAAAAGCCCATGCCCCGATCTGATTCCGCGTGGTGGCCGGGAGGACGGGCAATGCAGAAGACCCTGTCCGCCTCCCCCGACATCACCGCGTCCACGGCCCGGATCCCCGCGCCGGCGGCCAGTCGGGCCACGGCCTCGGACGCCGGGCAGACGGTCGTGTCGCCCGTGGGCAGATTCGAGTATCCCAGTTCGCACCACCCGGCGACCGCATCGACGTACGCCCCGTCGTGTACGGCCTTCACCGAGGCCTCATCGGCGGCTGACGGTGAAAGGCACCGCAGGCCGGCCGGCGTCGCGGCCGCGGGGACGTCCCCATCCAGGCCGAGCCTGGAAAGAATGGCCGTCATTCGCCCGGGCCGTTCCGGATGGAAGGGTCCGGTTTCGTGGAGCAGGAAGTCGGGGTGGGTGATCAACGCGGTGGACATGTTGTAGAAATGAGGGCGGCACCGGTTCCCGGAACCGGGCCTTCGGCCATAGCCCTTCAGTTGCGGTCCCCGTCCTTGGAGAGCTGTTCGAAGTAATCGTTCACCAGGTCCCGGTACTCCGGAGGCACTTCCTCCTCCCGCGCCAGGTACAGGCGCTCCCTGCGGCGCATGTCCCTGACCTCCGCGCGTAACCCATCGTAGTAGTCCCGGAGGCTGCGGGCCAGATTGAGGTGGAGTTCGTTCCATTTCCCCCGGTCGATCTTCCAGGGTTCATTGCCCAGGGCGAGCGCACGGTCCAGGTCGTCCCGCAACTGGCCGGTTTCCCCGGACATCTGGGGGACCTGCCCGGACAGATCCCGCAGGCGCTGCATCTGTCGCTGGTAGTCTCGGGAAATCTCGTCCAGGGACTGGGGATCGGGAATTCCGCGGTTCAGCCGGTACAACCGCCGCTGGAGGTTCTGCCATTCGGTCATGGCGTCCCGCGTGCGTTCCTGCGTCTGCGCAAGGTGGTCCATGTCCCGGGTGATCAGCCTGTCCCGGGCTGCGCGGACCTGTTCCGCCAACCGGTCCAGCGCGGTGGAGATTTCTTCCTCCGCACGGGCCGACTGATCCAGGGTGTCCCGTCTCAACAGCCGCTTTGAACCTTCGATCCGCTCATTCAGCCGGTCCTCACTGATCATGTCGAGGGCTCTGTCCGCCGCTTCCGCCGTCTCGGGCTGTTCCCGGGACGATTGCCGGGCCAGGAAATCCAGATCCTGCCCCAGGCGTTCCAGATCGGTCCGTATCTCTTCCTTTGCCACTTCCACGCTCCTCAACCGTTCGCGTACGAAGCGGTCCAGGCGCTGCGCTTTCACTGCTTCATCCAACCCGCCGCGCCGTGTTTCGATCGCGTCCAGCCGGTTCCTTATCCCCTCGAACCCGCCATCCTGCTCAACCTTCAATTCGCCGACGTTCCGCGCGAGTTGGTCCTGCCGGGCAGCCAGCTGGTCCGCCTGGCGCACGGCTTCGCGCGCCAGGCGCTCCAGCGACGCGCCCTGTGCCCGCTGCAACTGCCGTGACGCGTCGGTCAACCGCCGGGCGGCCTGGGAACCGCCCTCCGCGGCTTGCTCGAGGCGGTCGCGCCGCAACTGTTCGACCGTTTCGCCCATGGCCTCGGAACTCTCACGCAGTTTCCGTTCCGCCTGGTCCAGCGAGGAACCGGCCGAGCCCGAGCGCGGATTACTTGCCCGTGGGCCGGTCCCGGAACCGGAGAGCGACCGGGCGATCTCTTCCGTCTCCTGCCTGAGCTCCCGCTGCGACCTGGTGAGGCGGTCCAGTTCCCTGCGGCGCTCGGCTTCCTGCTGTTCTTCCGCCTCCGATTCCGCCAGTTGCCGCATGCGGTCGTTCAACCGCTGCTGGCGTCTGGACAGGTCGCGGATGCGTTGATGGTTCTCGTCCATGCTCCGCTCTCGCTGACGTTCCATGGCCGGCTGATCGGGACGCTCGTACCTGTTCCTTTCGTCCTCCAACTCGAGTTCGGAGGTGTCGGTCAGATCCAGCGGCGCACGGCCAGCCATCCCGCGGCCCCTGTTCACCGTATAGTCCCGCATCTGGGCGTCGAGCCTCGTCAGGTATGTGAGCGCCGTACGCTCGTGTACCAGGGCCTCGTCGATCGACCCGGAGCGCAGTGCGTGGGATGCGTCCGCCATCGGTCCGAGGGCCAGTTCCAGCGTTTCGACCATTTTCATGGCTTCCTGGGAGAATCCGACCAGGAATCGCATGAAGGAAAGGGCCTCGTCCGCCTGGCCGCGCAGATCGTCCTGCACCGCGGCAATCGCCTCGAGGTCTTCTTCGACCGCGGTCTCCGGATTTCCCGCAAGGGTCCTCTTTACCCGCCACGTGGCCGAGATGATCTCCTTCTGCTTGCGGGAGAGCTGTCTCGTCTGCATCACATCGTTGCCTTCTCCGCCACCTCCGCCGCCCCCACCGCCCTCGCCCTGCCGGTAGGTTTCATCAAAGGGCTTCACCTCGATAAAGTAAATATCGGTCGCGGCCGTTCCGGCTTCCCCCCTGCGATCACCCGCCGCCGCGTAGTAGGCGACGAAATCGCCCGGCTGGACCGACAGGTTTTCGAGGTAGACGACGTGTTCCCCTTCCCAGACCGTGCGGCTGGATGCGTCCTGCTGCGCGCCCAGGTCCACGACCTGTTCCTCCCCGCCGTTCACCGCGTAGTTGAGGGAAAAGGACGAAAGGCCGAAATCGTCCACGGCCTCGGCGCGGATCGCGACTTCGTCAACGGGGGAAACCCGCGTGTCTCTCGTCGGTTCGAGGATGGCCACCCTGGGCGCCCGGTCCGGCAGCGCCCGGACGTAATATTCCACCGGATCGTCGTTTTCGGCGTCGTCCGAGTCCACCAGATGGATGACATAGGACAGGTCCTCCCGCACCACAAAGGATCCCTCCAGGCCCGTCCCCGCGGCCTCGAGTGGCATCGAACGGCTGTTGCTGAAGCGCAGCTCGGCCGATTTGACGGCTTTGCTGGCGGTGACCGTCAGGGTAACCCGCGTGGCTACGGGCGCCGTGATATCTCCCCGGTCTTCCTCGATCTTCGCGACAAGACCCGTATACGCGGGGAAGTCGTACCTGACGTCTATGCGCTCGACATAGGGGGGATCGAAGGCGGTAATGCGAAACTCCCGCGACCGGGCCTCGGCCACGGCGACATAGTAACGCCCGTCCTCGCTGATTCCGGGGATGCTGCCCGAGAAGGTACGCTCGTCATCCGTCACGTACAGGTCCAGGACCGACCAGTCTCCTTCCTGTCCGAACCGGACGAACAGGCTCGGGTCCGGAGACAGGCCGCTGCCCAGCCTGGCGGTAATGGTCTGGCTTTCACCGCGCCTGACCCGCGTGTCGCCGGGTTCTACCGTGATCCCGCCGGGACCTGCCGGTGCGGTGAAGTCCCAGGACACCAGGCGCAGGGCGGAGCGGCCGAAATAGCCGGGGTCCAGGAGGAGCAGGACGAAGAGCAGGAGCGCGGCGGCGCCCGCGGCCGCGTGCAGGCGAAGGTGCCGCCTGCGATCCACGACCTTTTTGAAATCGATCTGTTCGGAGTATTCGGCGACGTGCTCCAGGAGCTGGTCCAGAAGCGCCTGCTGCGGACCCCTGAGCCGCGCGTCGCCGTATTCCACGGCGCTGACGAAGGCGTCGTTCAGTTCCGGATGCCGTTCTTCGATGTATCGTGCGACCTGCAGGTCCGTGGGCGTCCGGCGAAGCGGTACGAGGAGATACCTGAAGGCGAGATATCCAAGGATGGCCAGGGAGGCGGCCAGGAGGAGGATTCCGGCCGATCTGCCCGGATCGAAGAGCTGAACCGCCGATATGCACAGGAAGAGCAGGATCACCCCGGCGACGGCAAGTACGGAAATGCCGCGGAGGACCAGCATGAGACGCCAGCGGTGAAGGACCTTGCGCAGATAGGTGTGCAGCGTGGATCTATCGGATACCATGGATCACCTGTGCGTTCGATTCGCCAGTAAGGTTTCCCCGAGGACCAGGGCGATGAGCGTGAACCCGAGAAACCACCAGAGCCGCTGGCGGCGTTCCACTTCGGTGTCCCTGGCATGCAGCGCCAGCGATTCCGTTTCCCGCGATTCGGGGCTCCTCGCCACGGGATTGACCACGGCAGACGCGAAGGCCTCCGGGTCCAGCCTGGCGAAGTCGGATTCCCCGGTGTCGAGATTGACCGCGAAGGTCCGCGGGCTTCCTTCCGTTTGAACCCGGTACAGTCCGGGTTGCCGCGTTCGCGTGAAGAGCTTCGTTCCCGTCCGGGACTGTTCCACCGGGACGCGCTCACCGGATGGAAGTATCACCTGCCGGGCCTCAACGGGAAGCCTGACTACCTCCCCGGTCAGACGATAGGCGCGCGCCGCACGCTCGTACATCGAACCGCGGGAAGCCAGGTAGTCGATACATTCGTAAAGGAACGGAACGAATACCTCTCGAATGGGAAAATCGTTCCAGGAAAGATCGAAAGTGGACAGAAACAGGAGCGTCCGACCGTTTCCCAGGGGCTTCTCCGCCAACGCCGCGCTGCCGTCATCGAACCGGCCCGGGACCGACGCCGAGGAGTCGGGATCGAGCCTGGCGGTCCCGTAGAACCGCACCGTGCCGAAATCCCCGTGGCGGGGGCCGGAAAAGGGCCGGAAAACCGGGTGCTGGTAGTTTACGTCGGTCAGCAGCCGGTACCGGTCCCTCGGCGCGTCCGGGGAGGAAACAGACTCGATGCGTCCGGGCAGCAGTTCGCCGAAGGACGTATGAAATATATCCGAAGAAACGGCGGGACTCAAGCCGATAATGAGACTGCCGCCGGATCGCACGTACTCGGTCAGCCTGTCCTTTGCGGCCCGCGGCAGGGCGGACAGGTTGGCTGAAACCACCACGTCGTATCCCGCGGGATCGATCGAGGACAGCGCGCTCGCGGATCGCACGTCGACGGAAACGGGCGGGTCCCGGCGCAGCGACAACGCCTGGGACAGGTAGTAGGCGGCCTTGGACGGGCGGTCCGGACGGATACGTTCCTCCACGCATAGCACGCGGACCGGAGAGGGCGCGTTCACGGTGAAATAAAATCGATTGTCCACCGGCAGCCGATCTTCCCCGAATAGCACGACGCCCGTGTTCATGTCTGCTTCGAAGGACTGCCTGAAGGTCTCCACGTGACCGGTCCGCGGGGGAATATCGACCCGGCGCGTAGCGGCCGCGCCGCCGTTGACCTGGAGCGTGAGATCGTCCTGAAAGGGTGTCTGGCCATAGTTCCGAATTCGTACGACCACGTCGAGGGTCCGATCGTCCCCGCTTAGCGCGGCGGGTATTTCCACACCAGTAACGGCCGTGTTGCCGTCCTGCTCCTCCCAGACGTCGATCATCCTGAGCTGGACACCTGGACTGAGCTTCCACCCGGCCGATCGAGGATTCCAGCCGGACTGCTGAAAATCGGACACCAGGTAGAGAGTGCGCTTGTCGAAGTCGGCCCCGCTCAACTGATCGTCGGCCGCCCGGAGCGCTTCGACGTAGTCCGTTCCTTCAAACGTCGACTCGACCTGGGTATCGAGCAGGGCGGGCAGAACGGAATGGTCGGGGCCGAGCTCCCGTACGACCCGGGCCTGGGCGGCGAAGGTCAGCAGGGCGACCTGGTCGCCGGTCCGCAGCCCGTCCAGGACTTCGGCGGCCCGGCGCCTGGCCAGAGCGAGCCGGTTCCCGTAACCCATGCTGTAGGACGTGTCGATCAATATCGCCACGGCTTCCGGCTGGGTGCCCGCGAAGAGGCTTTCTCCCTGATCCCGGATGAAGGGCCGTGCGAAGATCACGGCAAGGAGCGCACAGGCCGCCATGCGCAGCAGCAGGAGCAGAAGGCGCCGCAGCTTCTGCTGGCGGACCACGGCGCGCTGGGACGCCATGAGGAACCGGACCATGCTGAAGACCTGGACTCCGGCCCGCTGTCTTCTGACCAGGTGCAGGATCAGGGGAACCGCCGCGCCCAGGGCGCCGAACAGAAACGTGGCGTTCAGGAAGGCCAGATCCATGACTTAACCCGTCGTGCCGGCAGGCTTATCGTTTCACCATGCGCCTGCTCAGATAGGAGAACAGTGCGAAATCCAATGGCCTTTCGGTTTCCATGCGCTCATAGTCGACCTGGATTTTCGCGCATCCCGTCCTGATCGATTCCATGAAGTCCCGTACGGCCTTCAGGTATTCGTCGCGAATGGCCGAAGGCGAGACCGTGACCCGCTGGCCGGTCTCGGGGTCGTCGAACCGCGCCGTCTCGGTAAAGGGGAAGGTGAGTTCTTCCCGGTCGACGATGTGAAACACCAGCACTTCGTGTCCCTTGAAGCGAAAGTGCATCAGGGCGTTCATCATCTGTTCTACGTCGTCGATCAGATCGGAGATCAGAATGACCAGTCCCCGTCTGGGGATCGATTCGGCGATCTCATGCAGGGGTCTGCCGATATCGGTTCCTTCGGAGGCGCTCAACCCTTCGAGCGTGGAGTTTATTGCGTACAGATGGGTACGCTTCGAACTGGGTGGAAGATAGTCGTGGACTACCCGGTCGAAGGTAACGAGCCCCACGCCGTCGCCCTGGCGCATGATCAGATACGCCAGGGAAGCCGCCAGATACGAGCCGTATTCGAGCTTGTCCAATCCGCCGGCCAGATTGGCCGGTCCGGATGGCCCGGGCCGCTCGGACTGCCCTGAACGCCTGGCCCGCCTGGACAGTCCGGACCGCCCGGAAGGCCGGCTGCCGTATCCCATGGACGCGCTGCGGTCGAGCAGCAACAGGCATTGCAGGTTGGTTTCGTCCTCGTACTCCTTGACGTAGTAACGGTCCGAGCGGCCCACGGCCTTCCAGTCCACGCGCCGGATGTCGTCGCCCGGCGTATACTGCCTGTACTCCACGAATTCCACGCCGAACCCCCGGTACGGGCTCTTGTGGAGGCCGGCAACGAATCCTTCGACCACGATCCGCGCGCGCATTTCCATGGTGGAAAGGCGGGAAAGGGTCCCCGGATCCAGGAATCGCGGGACTTCGGCCATGTTGGTTGCTCTGCCGTGAAACGGGTGATTACATGCCGGACTGCGGCGCCGGAACGGCCTCGAGCAGCCGGTCGACGATGTCTTCAGACGAGATCTTTTCCGCTTCGGCGTAGAAATTGGTCAGGATGCGGTGGCGCAGGACCGGATGGGCGAGCGTGCGGACGTCGTCGCAGGAAACGTGTCCCCGGCCGTCGAGCAGCGCCCTTGCCTTGGCGCCCAGGATCAGGTACTGCGAGGCGCGCAGTCCCGCCCCCCAGGAGACCCAGTTCTTCACGAATTCCGGCGCGCCCGCGCTGGAGGGCCTGCTCATGGACGCCAGGCGCACCGCGTACCGGGCAACCTGTTCGGAGACGAGGACTTCCCGGACAAGCCGCTGGTATTCCCGGACTACTTCGCCCGACAGCGCCGTGTCGACAGAGACCGTTTCCGCCGAGGTGGTCGTCCGGGCCACGGCCACTTCATCGTCTTCCTCGAGATACTCGATATGGATGTTGAACATGAACCGGTCGAGCTGAGCTTCGGGCAGCGGGTAGGTCCCCTCCAGTTCGATGGGATTCTGGGTCGCGAGGACGAAGAAGGGCTCATCCAGCTGAAACGTCGTGCGTCCTGCGGTCACCCGGTGTTCCTGCATGGCTTCGAGCAGGGCGGCCTGGGTCTTGGGCGGCGTCCGGTTGATTTCGTCCGCCAGCACGATGTTGCCGAAGATCGGGCCCTTGATGAAGGTCAGCGAGCGTTGGCCCGTGGCCTTGTCCTCTTCCAGGATTTCCGTCCCGGTGATGTCGGCCGGCATGAGGTCCGGTGTGAACTGGATGCGGCGGAATTCCAGGTCCAGCACCTGGGCGAAGGTCTTGATGAGCAGGGTCTTTGCGAGGCCAGGCACCCCCGTCACGAGGCAGTGGCCTCCCGCGAACAGGGCGATCAGCACCTGTTCGAGGACCTCTTCCTGTCCGGTGATCACCTTGCGGACCTCCGCCAGGATCTTTTCCCGCCCTTCCTGGAAGGCTTCAATGCGGACCTGCTGGGGTCCGTCACTCGTACCGCGCTGCGCGGCGTCGGTCGTCGTCATCGGCAGGGATCCTTTCCATGTGCCGCCGGGCTCAACTTTCCGCGCCGTGAGTTTTGAAATACGCGATGGTCTTCTTCATGCCTTCTTCGAGGGAGATCCCGGCTTCCCAGTCCAGTATTTCGCGCGCCCTTGTCGTGTCGGGCCGTCGAAGCTGGGGATCGTCCTGTGGAAGCGGCCTGAAGACGACTTCGCTGTCGGAGTCGCACAGCCGGATGACGGTGCGGGCGAGTTCGAGAATGGTGATCTCGTTTTCGTTGCCGATGTTTACCGGGTCGTGCTCGCCGGAATGCATGAGCCGCACAATGCCTTCGACAAGATCCTCGCAGTAGCAGAAACTGCGGGTCTGCCGTCCCTCGCCGAAGATCGTCAGCGGTTCGCCTCTGAGCGCCTTGGTGATGAAGGAAGGCGCGACGCGGCCGTCCGCGGGTCTCATCCTCGGACCGTAGGTGTTGAAAATCCGCACGATCCGCGTGTCCACGCCGTGTTTTCTGTGATAGGCCATGGTCAGGGCTTCCGCGAAGCGTTTCGCCTCGTCGTAGACGCCCCTGATTCCGATGGGATTGACGTTTCCCCAGTAGCTTTCCGGCTGCGGGTTGACCAGGGGGTCGCCGTAGACTTCCGACGTGGACGCCAGGAAGAATCCCGCCCCCTTGGCCTTTGCCAGTCCGAGGGCGTTATGGGTGCCCAGGGCGCCCACTTTCAGGATCTGGATCGGCACGCGTTCGAAGTCGACGGGGCTCGCGGGACTGGCGAAATGCATGATGAAATCCACGTCGCCTTCGATTTCCAGGTATTCCGACACGTCCCGCCGGAGATAGGTGAATCCTTCGCGGTCCAGGTTGTGGGCGATGTTGACGGTCCGGCCGGTGATCAGGTTGTCGACGGCGACGACCTGGTGTCCGTCCGCCAGCAGGCGGTCGCAGAGATGGGACCCCAGGAAACCCGCACCACCGGTTACGACAACGCGCAAGAACTGTTCCTTTCGTGGGCAATTCATATCGCAAAATCAAGCAGGATAAAAGTTAAAAATACCGGGTTTTCGCGCAGGGTGTCAAGCGCTCTTTTGACCGGGATATACCTGTTGACAGCCCCCTGGTTTCCACCTATAATCTGATCAGAAACCTACCATTCCGGGTCTCAAATCATCCAAATCACAATTGCGTCATTTCAGGAGACGGCTATGTTCGCAGATCTGCGGGATCAGGCAACGGTGCGCAGTGGCGATGACCTTGTGCGTCATCTCAAGCGCTTTCCACTCGAACTGAAGATCTCCGCCGGCGTCTGGTTCTTCTCGCCTTCACAGATCCGGTTTCACGAAGCCTACATGGAGCCCTATTCCATCGAGGAACGACTGGCCATAGCCGGCGAAATGGCGGAATACGGCCTGTGCGGAATCGAGGCCCACTATCCCAACGAGATCAACGAGGACAACGCCCATCTCTATCAGCAACTGGAGAAGGACACGGGCGTGCGGCTGATCACGGTGATCCCCAACCTCTTCTGGGACGCCCAGTTCGAGTTCGGCTCCCTGTCGTCCCCCGTGCCCGAGGCGCGCCGCGCCGCCATCGACCGGGTGATCGAGACGCTGCGGATGAACCGGGAGCTGGACACGGACTTCATGGTCGTCTGGCCCGGCGGCGACGGCTATGAACTGAATTTCGGGACCGATTTCTACGCCATGTGGGACCTCTTCGAATCGGGCCTGGCGGAGGCGCTGGACGCCGTTCCCGGGATTCGCACGGCCATCGAGCCGAAGCCATACGAACCCCGGGGCAACAACATCTACCGGAACACCACGGACGGCATACTCATGGCCCAGAACGTGGACGAACGGCTCCAGGCACCCGAGAACCGGGCGCTTATAGAAGCAGGCCACGCCATCGTGGGCCTGAATCCCGAGCTCGGCCACGTCCTCATGGGGTTCGAGGATTTCCCCTACGCCCTGAGCCGTATCCTCCGGCAGGGCAGGCTGGCCCACACGCACTGGAACAGTCAGCCCCTGGGCAATTACGACCAGGACCTGCAGGTCGGCATCGTTTCGCCGGAGCAGATCTTCGCCGGCATGTACGCGCTGAAGATGTACGGCTACCGGGGTTACATGGGTATCGACATCTTCCCGGAGCGCATCCCCATCCGGCAGGCCCTGGTCAATTCCATCGACCGCATGAAGGCGATCGCCGAAATGACCGAACAGGTAGACCACGATCTTGTCGTCGCCTGCATGGAACGCCCCGACCTCAACCGGGGCGTCATCGAGGCCCACCTGACCCGGCTTTTCCATCCTTCCTCGACCGGACTGAGCGCCATGCCGGCGTATCGAAAAGGGTAGAAGCCGGCGTATCGAAAGGGCAGAAGGGGATACATGCGAGACACCATACGGGTCGCCGGCGTGCAGATGGACCTGAAGCTCGCCGAGACCGAACAGAATCTGGTCAGGGTATTCGACGCCATGCAGACGGCCTCACGGGAAGGGGCGGACCTGGCCGTGTTTCCCGAGTGCGCGCTGACCGGCTACTGTTTCTTCGACCTGGACGAAGCCCGGGCGTGCGCACAGCCCGTTCCCGGCCCCTTCACCGAGCGTATCGAACGCCAGTGCCGGGAGCTTGACATCCACGTCATCGTGGGCTTGCTGGAGGCGGATGGGTCAAGTATATACAATTCCGCGGCCTTCATCGCCCCCAACGGACTGGTCGGGCACTACCGAAAGATCCACCTCCCCTATCTCGGGATCGACCGCTTCCTGTCCCCAGGCGACCGCCCCTTTCGCGTCTACGATTCCGAAGTAGGTCAGATCGGGCTGAATATCTGCTACGACGCGGCGTTTCCGGAAAGCGCGCGCGTGATGATGCTTCATGACGCTGAACTGATCGCCCTGCCCACCAACTGGCCGGTGGGCGCCGACTGCAATACGGAATTCGTGATCAACACCCGCGCCTTCGAAAACCGCGTGAACTATATCGCCGTGAACCGCGTCGGCCGGGAAAGAGGAACCAACTTCATCGGCCAGAGCAAGATCGTCGACTACACCGGTCGCACGCTGGCGGAAGGAGACCGGTCCCGCGAGGAGATCATTTATGCCGACGTGGACCTTGCAGGCGCCCGCGAAAAGCACATCGTAAACGTGGCCAAGGCCTATGAACTCGATCGCCTGGAAGACCGCCGGGTAGAGTTCTACGGCCCCATCGTCGAGGGAGAAAGTCCTTGACACCACGGCCCCTCGAACCATTATTTCTCCGGGGTATGAGGCCTGCGTATATACGAGGTCGCCGTGGATGAGGAGGGCGGGTGCTGCCTTGCTGGGTTGTCCGGGCCAAGCGGACCGGCACGATGGAATACGGCGTGGCGCTGTCTCTTCAGCGGACCTTGCTTGCGGCGCGTCGTTCCGGCCTGATCGACAATGTGCTCCTGCTTCTGGAACATCCCCCCACGTACACGATCGGCCGTCGGCTGAGAGCGGAAGATCACCTGCTCTACGGGGAAGAAACGCTCAGGGCCCGCGGCATCCAGGTCTACGAAACGGACCGCGGGGGAGACATCACCTGCCACGGTCCCGGCCAGTTGGTGGGCTATACCATCTTCGATATCGCGGCGTGGTACCAGGACGTCTACCGGTACCTCCGCGATCTTGAAGCGGTGATTATCGGGCTTCTGGGCGATTTCGGCGTCACGGCCCGCCGTCTGGAAGGGATTACCGGGGTCTGGGTGGAAAACAGGAAGATCGCCGCGCTGGGCATAAGGGTCAGCCGGTGGATCGCCATGCACGGGTTTTCCCTGAACGTGCATCCCGACCTCACCCTGTATGAAGGCATCGTCCCTTGCGGCATCGCCGACCGCGAGGTCACTTCGCTTGAAAGGATCCAGGACCGGAAGGTATCCATGGAAGAAGTGGAGACAGGCCTTCTCCGTCACCTGGGAGGCGTTTTCGATATGTCCTTCGAGGAGATGACGCTGTCCGAACTGGAACAGAGCATATGACACCATCATGCCACACCGCACCCAGGAGGCGCCATGAACGTTGAAACCGCCCCCGCCCTGTCAGACCCCGACCTTAACGAGTCCGACCTCGACGATCTCGGCCTCGGACGGGCCGACTACCGAATCCTCTATCATACCATGCGCCTTCAGCGGGAATTCGAAGAGCGCGTGTATCGGCTGTTCCGGCAGGGCCGCCTGGCAGGGGCCGCCTACGCGGGCGCGGGCCACGAGGCCATCGCCGCCGGAAGCGCGTACGCCCTGGGCGACGCGGACATCCTCGTCCCCATGCACCGGGTGATCGGCGCCCACTTCCTCCGGGGGCACACCGCGCGCGACATGATGTGCCAGTACCTCGGCCGGGCCAACGGGCCGACCGCCGGCAAGGACGGCAACATGCACTGCGGGAACTGGGACCACCATATCGTCGGCATGATCAGCCACCTCGGCGCGAACATCCCCGTGGCCGCGGGCGTGGCCCTGGCCAGCAAGATCCGCGGTGACGGAGCGGTCTCCATCACCTACATCGGCGAGGGCGGTTCGAGCATCGGCGATTTTCACGAAGGGCTCAACTTCGCGGCCGTGCACAGGCTGCCCATGGTGCTGATCGTGGAGAACAACAAGTTCGCCTACTCCACGCCCACCCGGTACGAGTACGCCTGCGACAACATCGTGGACCGGGCGCAGGGCTACGGCATCGCGGGCTCGCTGATCGACGGCACGGACGTGCGCGCCGTGTACAAGGCGACGCGGGCGGCCGTGGATCTCGCCCGGGAAGGCGGCGGCCCCACGCTCATCGAAGCGCGTTGCACCCGGTTGCTGGGCCACGCCCAGCACGACGACGCCTTTTACGTCCCGAAAGAGATCATGGAGGACGGGTGGAACAACGATCCGGTAGTAAAGTGTGAAAACCTGCTGCTGGAACGGAAGTACTTCACCCGCGACGAAATCGACGCAATCAAGGAAGAAGTCAAGGGCATCGTGGACGACGCGGTCGACTACGCGGAACAGAGTCCCCTGCCCGAGCCCGAAGAAGCGCTCGAAGGCGTCTACGCGGACTGACGTCCCCAACCGGAACCGACCCATGCCCCCCGTAACCTACCTGGAAGCCATATCGGCGGGACTCCGAGAAGAGATGGAACGGGATGAAAGCGTATTCTGTCTCGGCGAGGACATCGGCGTCTACGGCGGAGCGTTCAAAATCACGAAGGGATTCCTGGACGATTTTGGAGAGGACCGGATAATCGACGCGCCCGTGGCGGAATCCGTGATCATCGGCGCGGCCATGGGCGCGGCGCTGATGGGCATGCGGCCCGTGACTGAAATGCAGTTCGCCGACTTCATCACCTGCGGATTCAATCAACTGGTCAACAACGCGGCCAAGACCCACTACCGCTGGGGCGCCGCCGTGCCCCTCGTGGTAAGATGCCCCTCCGGGGCCATCGGAAACGCCGGTCCGTTCCACTCGCAGAACCCGGAGGCGTGGTTCTGCAAGGTGCCCGGCCTCAAGGTCGTGGCGCCGGCTACGACCTACGACGCGAAAGGGCTCCTCAAGTCCTCCATCCGGGACAACAACCCGGTGTTGTTTTTTGAACACAAGGGCCTGTACCGGTTTCCGCGGATCAGGGAAGAGATCCCGGTAGAGGACTATACCGTGCCCATCGGCGAGGCGGCGATCCGGCGGGAAGGCAGCGACGCGACGATCGTCACCTATGGAAAGATGGTCTTCCACAGCCTGGACGCCGCCGAGACCCTGGCCGGCGAGGGCGTCGAGACGGAGGTGCTGGACCTGAGGTCCCTGCTGCCCTATGACAAGCAGGCTATTCTCGAATCCGTCCGGAAGACGAACCGGCTTCTGGTCGTACACGAAGATACGCTGACCGGAGGTTTCGGCGGTGAAATCGCCGCGGTGGTGGCCGATGAAGCTTTCGAGCATCTCGACGCGCCCGTCCGCCGGCTGGCCGCCATCGACACGCCCGTACCTTTCAGTCCGCCGCTGGAGGAATACTTCCTGCCGAACACGGAAAAGGTCACCGGCGCCCTTCGGGAACTCCTGGCCTACTGATCGTCTGTCGATCGCTTAGCACAAAGAGGATACCGCACGTGAACATCGTTATGCCCAGGCTCGGCGAGAGCGTCGAGGAAGGCACAGTCATCCGCTGGTTGAAGCAGGTCGGCGACCCCATCGAGCGGGACGAGTCCGTGGTGGAAATCACCACCGACAAAATCGACACGGACATACCCGCCATCGCCGGCGGCGTGCTGAGCGAGATACGCGTGGCCGAGGGGACTACTGTGGCCATCGGAGAGGTCATCGGCGTCATCGATACGGGAGACGAGGAGGACGCCGAATCGACGGGGACCGAGGCGGAAGGGCAGCCGGAGCGTGCCGGGGAGGAACCTGAGACGATCGAAGCCGACGAGTTGACCCCGGCCGCCGCGGACGGCGGCGACGGAGGCCCGTTGAAGCGAAGGCGTTCAGAGCGGTTTTACTCGCCCCTGGTCCTGCGCATCGCCCGGGAAGAACGTATCGACATGGCTACGCTCGAAGCCCTGGAAGGAACCGGGAAGGGCGGCCGGGTAACCCGGGACGATCTGCTTACTTACCTGGAGCGGCGCGCATCCCGGATTCCCGAACCGGCCGCGGAGCAGGAAGACGATTCCGAGTATGTGTCGGTTTCCCGGCCGGCCGGCACCGAGGAAGCCCGCGTCGTAACCATGGACACCCTCCGCAAGGCCATTGCCAGGCACATGGTCCTCAGCAAGGAGGTGTCCCCCCACGTAACCTCCGTGTCGGAAGTCGACATGACCCACGTCGTCCGGTTCAGGGACGAGGCCAGGGAGCGGTTCCAGCAGAAGACCGGCATCAAGCTGACGCTGACCCCCTTCTTCATCACCGCCATCGTCGACGCCCTGCAGGCGAACCCCATGCTGAACGCCACCATGGACGGTGACCGGGTCCTGCAGTGGAAGCACGTGAACATGGGGCTGGCGGTCGGACTCGAAAAGGGCGTCGTCGTGCCGGTGATCCGTCACGCGGACGAGATGGATTTTGCTGAGATCGCCGGAGCCGCCCACGACCTGGCCAAGCGGGCCCATGACCGCAAGTTGTCCCCGGACGACCTGAAGGGCAGTACCTTCACACTGACGAATCCCGGCATGTGGGACACGCTGTTCGGCACGCCGATCATCAACCAGCCCGAGGCGGGCATCATCGCCACGGGAAGCGTCAAGAAGCAGGTTGTCGTGCAGGCGGATGACTCCCTGGCCATCCGTTCCATGATGTTCATGAGCCTTTCCTTCGATCACCGGTTTATCGACGGCCTGAACGCCGCCCGATTCATTAGAGACATCACGCGCGGCCTGGAGTCTTTCGATACCAGCCGGGTCGGGGTCTGACCCGGCCGGCGGATCCGGCGGCCCGCTCGGCCCGCGAGGATCGGAAATGACGGTGGCGCCCGGTTCACTGCGTATCGGCACGATGGGATGGACCTACAAGGACTGGTCGGGCCCCTTCTACACCCCCGACGCCGACCGGAAAGAGCTCCTGCGGTACTACGCCCGGGTTTTCGACGCCCTCGAAATAGACAGCACCTTCCATTTCATCCCAAAGCCGGAAGTGGTGACCGCCTGGCGCGACCGTACCCCCGATACGTTCCGGTTTACGGCCAAAGTCCCCGGTAAAATCACCCACGAACGAGGCTTGATGGAAGCGGAGGAACTACTTGTCCCGTTCCTGGCCAGCATGGCCCTGCTGGGCGACCGGCTCGGCTGCCTGCTCGTTCAGCTCCCTCCCGGATTTCAGTGTAACACAGGGACCTGGTCCCGCGTGGAGACATTCCTGAAACTGTTGCCTGCCAGTGACTTCCGCTTCGCCATCGAATTCCGCCACGCGTCCTGGATCAAGCCGGAAGTTTTCGAGCTCCTTCGCACGCACGGCGTAGCCTGGACCATTCAGGATCATCCCAGGATCATGCCGATCGTGCCCGAGATCACCACGGACTTCACCTACATCCGCTGGATGGGCGACACGGAAGACCCGCGCATCAACCACTTCAGGGAATCCGTCGTCGACCGCACCCAGGAGCTCATCAAGTGGGCCGAACGGATCAAGCGGGATATTCTCCCCCGGGTCGACACGCTGTTCGGGTTTTTCAACAACTACTATTCCGGCCATTCCCCCGCCGACTGCAACCGGATGAAACGGCTGCTCGGCCTGGATACCGTTACCCCCGATTTCGACCGCCAACTGAGTCTGTTCTGAAATGGATTGCGCAATGGGCAAAACTCTCGTGATCGGATCCATCCTGCTGGGACTGTGCGCCTGTGCGGTGGACGCTCCGCCGGACGAAGACGAGATCCGGCTTACGCTCTGGACCCAGGATTTCTGGACTGGCATAACCGGCCACGAACTGGACGGCGTCGCGCTGGATGATCCACGCCGGGCGCAGTATACCGTCAAGGACTGGTACAACAAGGTCGCCCGCGATTTCAAGGCGCTGTATCCGGACCGCAAGATCCACATCGACATCGAGACGCTCGACTGGACCAACGGTTTTCAGAAGATCGACATCGCCGTGGCTTCCGGACGTCCGCCCGACGTCTTGATCAGCACCTCGGGCATCGCATTGAAATACGCCCGGTTCGGGCTCCTGGAAGCCTTCGACGACCATCTCGAAGAGGAGGACATCAGGGATTTCGGACCCTTCTACGGATTCAGCGAATACGAGGGCAAACACTACTTTCTGCCCTTCATCGGCGGGAATCGCTACATGATGGCGAATCTCGAGGTTTTCCGCGAGCGGGGCGCCACACATCTGCTGCCGAGCGAGGGCGACCGGCTCTGGACCTTCGATCAGTTCCTCGCGGCCGCCCGGGCGACGACTTTCGACCGCGACGGCGACGGCGAGGTCGACGTATTCGGCTTTGCCATGCCCTTCCAACGCAACTCGCCGCAGCAGGACCAGATGCCCTTCTTCTGGGGGCACGGCGCCCGGCAGTTCAACGATAGCGGGGACAGCCTGGTCATCAACAGCGAGGCGGGCGTACGCGCCCTGCAGTTCCTGGTGGATCTGGAACACGTGCACCGCGTGGTGCCGGCGGGCTCCGCCGGGCTGCGCAACAACGACGTGTCGGATCTGTGGAACGCGGGCCGGCTCGCGATGCGCCAGGCCCATCACGGCACGAGGCTCGGCCACGAGCGCGCCCTGGCGACCGGAGTAATTAAAGAAGGCGTCATCGAGCTCTATCCGATGATGTACCCGTCTCTTCCGGGGCTTGACCCCGGCGCCTTTGTCGTGGCCGATTCACCGTGCGTGTTCAGGCAGGAAGACCCAGAAAAAAGGGACCTCGCCATCGCCCTGGCGAAATTCCTGACCAATACCCCGCACGAACGGGAAGCAGCCTACGCGCTGTCGACCCTGCCAACAAGGTATTCCGCCCTGGACGTCTGGGACGACGATCCCTTTCAGCAGTACGTCTTGCGCGTGGCGCGATACGGCACGAAGGACGCCATACAGGGGTACGGCATACCGCTCGTGGGCATGACGCTGAGCGCGTTCCAGTCCGCCATGTCCCGGCAAGCCACGCCCAGGAAGGCGCTTGACGACCTGGCCAGGCGGGGCAACCGGTTCATTCGCAGAGACATCGAACGCCGTCTCCGCGCCGGTGCGGTGTCCCGGGATCCGGGGCCGTCCTCTTGAGCCTCTACCGAAAGATCCTGAAGGAACGCTGGGCTTACCTGTTCCTCCTGCTTCCCCTTCTGCTTTTCGCGGTCTTCAACATGCTGCCCATGGCCGCGACCATCCTCCTGGGTTTCGCCGATTACTTTCCCGGCGGGCAGCCGGTCTGGACCGGTCTGGAAAACTACGCCTACGCCCTTTCGGACGACCTGTTCTGGAAGGCGCTGGGGATCACCACCCTGTACACCTGCGGCGTGGTGCCCGCCAGCCTGCTGATCTCCCTGTTCCTGGCCTATGTCATCTTCGGACTCAAGTACGCGTGGGCCCAGGCCATCTTCAAATCGGCCTTCTACCTCCCCGTGGTGACTTCCGGGGCGATTCTCTCTCTCGTCTGGCTCTGGCTCTTCAATCCGGCCCGGGGCCTGCTCAACTATGCGCTGTCCTTCGTGGGCGCAGGCCCCTTCATGTGGACCAGCGACCCCCAGATGGCCCTGCCCTCTCTCATGTTCATGGCGATCATGGGAGGGCACGGCGCCGCCATCGTGCTCCTGACCGCCGCCATGGGCGGCATTCCCTCCAGCTATTACGAGGCGGCGCGGCTGGACGGGGCCGGACCCTGGCGCCAATACTGGAAGATCACCCTGCCGCTGCTGCGCCCGACGCTGCTCTACCTGCTCGTCACCAGCACTATCGCATCCTTCCAGGTGTTTACCCAGGTGCTTATGATGACGGGAGGCGGACCGGACTACGCGACGACCACCCTGGTCTACCTGATCTATACGGACGCCTTCGAATACTTTGATTTCGGCAAGGCCGCCGCGGAGGCGACCCTGCTGTCCCTGAGCCTGGCCGGCATCGCCGTGGTGCAGTACAAGTGGCTGGCCAGCGACGTGGAATACTGATACGAATCCCGGACCGGACGACCATGTTCCGTTACGTTTCCCATATCCTGCTCGTACTCTTCGCCGCGTTGACGCTGATGCCGCTGTACTGGATCGTCACCACCGCGTTCCAGACCCCTTCGGTGGTCCTCGCCTTCCCGCCGAGCCTGGTGCCCTCGCCGGCGTCCTGGATCAACTTTGCCCGTCTGTTCAACGGCTCCGAGATCCTCACCTGGATGTCCAATTCTCTCGTCGTGACGGGTACGGTGACCCTTTCCAACGTGCTCCTCGGCACACTCGCCGGGTACACCCTGGCCAAGAAGGTCTTTCCCGGCCGGCTGACCATATTCTGGACGGTGATCAGCCTCATGTTCATCCCGAGCCAACTGACCATCATTCCGCTCTACGCGCTGATCGTCAAACTGGACTGGATCAATACCTACAAGGCGCTGATCGTGCCGGCGTTGATCATGCCCTTCTCCATTTTCCTGATGAAACAGTTCCTGCAGACGCTGCCCACGGAACTCATCGAGGCCGCGCGGATGGATGGATGCGGCGAGTGGGGGGTGTTTCAGCGGGTGATCCTGCCGCTGGCGAAGCCCGGGATGGCGGTCCTCGGCATCTTCACCTTCATGGGGGTGTGGAACGATTTTCTGTGGCCGCTGATCGTGATCAACCGGAGTTCGATGATGACGCTGCAGATCGGGCTCAATTCGCTGCAGAACCAGTTCTACACCGATTACGGCCTGCTCATGGCCGGGGCCGCGGTTTCAGCCCTGCCCATGATCATCGTGTTCCTGGTATTTCAGCCCTACTTCGTGCGGAGTATTACGATCGGCGCGGTGAAGGGGTAGGTTGCCGGATATCCAGCAAATGGAGGTACGGCCGGTTTCTGTTTCCGATGTCCGGTCTCGCGTCGAGTCCGGTCTCGCGTCGAGTCCGGTCTCCCGTCGGATCCGGTACCGAATCCGGGTCGGCCGCTGATTCGATTCGGCCGCGAATACAGTTCTGTTCGACCGCAAATAAAGTTCTGTTCGGCCGCGGCGCTAATCCAGCGCCGGGAAGTCTTCCTGGTCCCGCAGAGTGTAGGACAGCAGGGCGAGATCGTGCAGGCTGCCCTCTATGTCGCGGACCTGGTCGGGCAGGATGGCCCGCTGCACGAAACCGACCAGCTGGAGCAGGAGGATCGCACCGCGCTGGACGTCCACCATGCACTCGGCATTGAGTTGCTCGATGGACCCGGTATGGAGCGCGACGGAGATCAATTCGTTGATCATTTCGACGGCCAGGCCCTGGCGGCGGAATTCGGGGTGGACGACGAGGCGAAGCTTGCCTATGTGGCTTTTCCAACCGCGCCGCTCGCGGTGGAGCGATACTTCGGCGACTATTTCGTCTTCCACGATCGCCACGATGGGGATGACGATGTCCCAGTCGATGTTGCTGCACCATCCCTCAATGATGCTTTTGTCGCGGATATCGTCCTTCAGGAAGGTCCGGTCCTTGCGCGGAATCGATTGAAAAAAGGCATACAACGCTTCCACGTCATTCGCTTCGAGCGGGCGGATCGTAACCTTGGTGCCGTCCTTCAGCGTCTCAGTCTTCGGATATTCCTGGGCCAGGATTTCTTCCAGCATATAGGACTTCCTTCTGCTATTGCGCCCCTCGCATCGCCGAAAACAGCCGGCAGGCGGGCGATCGATTATGTGCCTGATCCGGTATTCGTCAATATACAGTCGATATACAAAAGTTAGAACGAAGAGAAACTATTGTCAAGCGGGTCCGGTATCATCCCGGCGGACTTGTGCAAACTCTGTTCAAGGTGTTCAGATCGAGGTATTTACGGGATTACAATGGCTTTCATGTGTGTAAAATTGAAAGTACTACTTGCAATTTGTAAAACTGAAGCGCCGGACCAGCAGGAATTCGCGGAGCCTGACCCAAGAGGTTTCCTGCCGGACCAGGCGGCGGGGCAATCTTCGACGAGATCCAGTGCATACCCGATCTCCTTGCGTGTCTGCAGGTACTGGTCGACGCGGTTTTCCAAAAAAAGTAAATTTAGAACGAGATTGGGGACGGTACCGCGACTGAAAGAGTATACCGACTCTACTCCACCGCGCACCTGACCGGAGAAGGAAATGCATATTCTGGACGACAGCCCCGTAACTCGCAGGGAACTTAATCAGTATCTGACGACTATGATCAACAGCATCAAGCAGAGTATAGATAAGCGATTCGATGAATTCGGTATTGAGATTGCCGGAAGATTCGATGGGATGGACCGGCGGCTCGACGCCATGGACTGGCGCTTCGACGGCGTAGACCAGCGGTTCAACGCCATGGACCGGCGCTTCGAGACCATGGACGAACGCTTCGACGGAATAGACCGGCGCCTCGACGCCATGGACGAACGCTTCGATGGGATGGACCGGCGCCTCGACGCCATGGATCGGCGCTTCGATACTGTTGAATCCATCCTCTTACGGCAATCCGAACAGTTGCGGATTCTTATCGAAAAATCCTGATTTTATAGTCCGGCCGGCTTTGGCGTCAGCTACAGGATTACGACCGCGTTTCCGTCACATCGCGAGATTGCCGGCAGTTCGACATTCAGGTCGGACATTCCTCGTGTCCGGTAGCGATCTGAGGGCTGAAACCCCCATTCGCTCCTCCTAAAAACCGCTTGACATCCCCCCGTACTCACCGTAGCCTTATTGCAGACAAACGCCACGAAAAGACTTGTCATAGTTTCGGGCCGCAACACGTTGAGCAGGGCTGTCTGCGTTGCGTCCTTCCTTCTTGCGCTGTCATACCGATTTGCAGGTATACGGCCCGTGGCCGGAAAGGAGCCTTTCCATGAAGCTTACATTCACCGATCTCAACGATATGATTCGCGAACTGAAGGAAAAGAGCGTACAGTCGATTCGGGTGAATGAAGTGATTCGTGACGTACAGGTGATGATTCCGGATGAGTATCCCATGCCGATCAAAACCTTTTCGGTCTACGTAACCGCCAGTACCGATGGAGAATGGAACGAGGATCTCGTGGCAGAATACGTGGAGCACGTCGGCTGTGTCGACGAGCTTGCCGGGGAGGAGGTCCTGGAGGACCTGCACCGGCGCACGGGAAACAAAGTGGAGATCCTGCGCGAGTTGCTGGCGGGTGAATTCCTGACCGTAGGTTCGGGCCGGTTCGAAGAATGAGTGGCGTTGTACCGCACGTCGTTCCGGCTGGAGAAGGTCCTGGCCGGATCGATCCTGAAGATTCCAGCCACATGAAGAGGAGAACAACTTGAGCACCGATTCCGTCGGGTTCGGCGTGATAGGGCTTGGTATGGGCAACGTGCGCGCCCGTTGCATTCACGAGACGGATGGCGCCAGGCTCGTGGCGGTGGCCGAACTCGATGAGGAGCGCGGACGGAAGGCGGCATCGGATTACGGCGTCGACTGGTACGAGGACTACCGGCGTCTGCTGGACCGCGACGACATCGACGTCATCAACGTCATGACCCCGAGCGGCACCCACGCAGACTTCGCCCTGGAAGCGGCGCGGGCCGGCAAGCACGTGATCACGACCAAGCCGATCGACGTGACGCTGGACCGGGCGGACCGAATGGTCGAAGCCTGCCGCGAAGCCGGCGTGATCCTGTCCATCGATTTCGAGGCGCGGTACATGGCCGACAACGTCCGCGTCAAGCAGGCCGTGGACGAAGGCCGGCTCGGCAGGATGATCCTGGGCGAGGTAAGACTGAAGTGGTTCCGCAACGACGCCTATTACAAGGGATGGCACGGCACGTGGAAACTCGACGGCGGCGGGTCGCTCATCAACCAGTCGGTGCACCAGATCGATCTGCTGATCTGGTACATGGGCGCGGTCGACAGCGTCCAGGGCCAGATCGGCGTGTTCAACCATGACATCGAGTCGGAAGATCTCGGCATGGCCATGATCCGCTTCAAGAGCGGGGCCGTGGGCACCATACTCGGTACGACGACGTGTCCGGTCACCATCCCGGCCGGGGTGGAACTGCACGGCACCCGGGGACTGGTCATTACCGCGGGAAACAGGATGGCCACCTGGCACATACCGGACGAATCCATGGAGGATCCATTCCCCTACGACGGCCCGGCGAACGTGATCGAGGACATGATCGGCCTGGTCCGCCACGGCGGCACGCCCCGCATAACGGGCGAGGAAGCGAAGAAGTCCCTCGCGCTGATCCTCGCCATCTACGAATCATCCCGGACCGGCCAGTCCATTTCCCTGTAATCCGGAACGCTCCAGCATGTCCAGCGCATTCGAGGTATTGAAAGAACGGGGATTCGTTTCCCAGGTCACCAGCGAAGAGGCCGTGGCCCAGGCGTTCGACGAGGAAACCGTCACCTGCTACATCGGTTTCGATCCGACGGGACGCAGCCTGCACATCGGCAACCTCGTGCAGATCATGATGCTGGCCCACGTGCAGCGCGGCGGCCACCGGCCCATCGCCCTGGTGGGCGGCGGCACGGCGATGATCCCCGATCCGAGCGGCAAGGACGCCCTCCGTCCCCAGTTGACCACGGACGCCATCGATCAGAACATCACCCGGATAAAACGGCAACTGAGCAGCCACCTCGATTTCGACGGCGGCAAAGCGTTGATGGTAAATAACGCGGACTGGCTGCGTGAACTGAACTATATCACGTTTCTGCGGGAAATCGGAGAGCACTTCAGCGTGAACCGCATGCTGACGGCCGAAGCCTACAGGGTCCGCATGGAAACGGGCCTGACCTTCCTGGAATTCAACTACCAGATCCTCCAGGCCTATGACTTCCTCATGCTCTTCCGCGAGTACGGCTGCACAATGCAGTTCGGCGGGGACGATCAGTGGGGCAATATCGTGGCGGGCGTCGACCTGATCCGGCGCAAGGAACGCGCGGCGGCCCAGGCGGTCACCACGCCCCTGCTGACCCGGTCCGACGGCAAGAAGATGGGGAAGACGGCCGACGGCGCCGTCTGGCTCGATCCCGAGATGACTTCGCCCTACGACTTCTACCAGTACTGGATCAACGTGGACGACCGGGACGTGGAAGGTCTGCTCGCCCGTTTCACCTTCCTGCCCATGGACCAGGTCCGCGAACTCGGTGCGCTCGAGGGCGAGAAGATACGCCACGCCAAGTCGGTCCTCGCCTTTGAGGCGACGAAGATCTCCCACGGCGAGGAGGCCGCGGTGCAGGCGGAGCGCGGTGCCAGGCGGGTATTTGCCGGTGCGGATGTGGGGGGCGATGACGTTCCCACCCTGGAAATCGGCCAGGAACGCCTGCAAGCCGGCATCAACGTCGTCGATCTGTTCCTGGAAGCCGAACTGGGCAAGAGCAAGAGCGAAGTGCGCAGGCTGATCCAGCAGGGCGGGGCCTCGGTCAACGGCGAAAAAGTGTCCGCCATCGAACGGGTACTCGACACCGGCGATCTCGACGACGAAGGCGTCCTGCTGCTGAGAGCCGGCAAGAAGCGGTTTCAGCGTGTAAAGACCGGATGAGGCCTGACGCGGTCAGCCGCGAACATCAGTCAATACGTTCGACTGTTTCTTTAATCTTTCCACCCATCCCCGCCTCGTGCGGGTTTTTCTTATGTTTAAAAATCACATAGTAACTGCATTTCGGAACATACAAAAAAACAAGACATACGCTGTTATAAATGTTCTCGGGTTGGGTTTGGGCATGACTTGCAGCATACTGATTTTTCTATACGTCCAAAAAGAACTCAGCTACGATCAACATCATAAACACGCGGATAGAATCTATCGTTTGGTAGGAGATACTGATGCCAAGACAGCCCCTGCGTTTGGTCCAGCTTTAACTAAAGTGTTTCCGGAAGTACAGAATTTCGTCCGTTTGCGGCCTCCCGGGGCAGTGTGGCTTATGCAGTACGCAGATCAGATCTTCTATGAGGACCGTGTCTATTGGTCTGATAATACGATATTTGATGTTTTCTCATTTGATTTCATACAAGGCGATCCCCAAACAGCTCTTCAACGTCCTTTTTCGATGGTTATTAATGAAAGAACTGCTCAAAAGTATTTCGGTGATGAAAATCCATTGGGACGGATAATCACAACAGAAGATTTCGACGCTCAGATTACAGGGATCATAAAAAACCAACCCCCTAACTCCCATTTCACCGCTGACTTTTTTATATCAATGTCGACTTTGAAAGAAGCTTACAAGGCGGATTTCTTAAGTCACTGGTTCGACAACTCGTATTATACCTATCTCCTGTTATCAGAGAACCATGTTCTGGAAGACTTGGTTGAGAAGTTCCCGGATTTTATCGAAATCCAAATTGGCGACCAACTATTGGAAAATGGCCAGAGAGTTTCGTTGCATCTTCAACGCCTCCCGGATATTTACCTCCATTCCAACTTGGAAAATGAGGCGGAATCCACAACTGATATCAGATATATCTATGTTCTGTGTATAATAGGCGTTTTTGTTATCTTGATTGCCTACATAAACTACGTAAATCTTGCTACGGCACGTTCCATAACACGGTTCAAGGAATTAGGAATTCGAAAGGCGATAGGAGCAAATCGTTTCCAGCTTTTCTACCAGTTTTTGACTGAGTCCATCCTGCTTTCTACGATAGCGTTGCTATGTTCTATGGCACTCGTACTTCTGTTTGCTATGGTCGATATAGAAATGCTTGATGGCGTTTGGGATGTTACAGATGAACTCCATTTCCTATTGCCGATGGTCATTATTTTAACTACCGGTCTTATCGCATCGGCTTATCCCGCCTTGTACCTGTCCTCCTTCAATCCCGTAGATGTAATTAAAGGAAAAACAAATCGTGAAGACCGCCGGGCTCTATTAAGAAAAAGCCTGGTGGTCACACAGTTTACAATTTCTGTGTCTATTGTCATAGGGACTTATATCATTTATTCTCAGCTGTCGTACGTTCAGGACAAAAACCTGGGATTTGACAAAGAACAGGTTTTGGTGCTGCCCCTGATAGGTAATCAGAACATGAATCAAAGATATGACAGGTTAAAAGATGAATATCTGAAACATCCGAACGTCTTAGGTGTGACCAGATCTTGGAGTATGCCAGGTCGTCAGCCAGGCAGAGGAGACTTTGAAAAAAAGCAGATTCAGTTAGACGGTACTGGTCCGGTAGATTCGCGAGAAATGCTGACTATTTCGGTTGATTTTGACTTTTTTAAGACACTGGACATTCCTTTTCTTGCAGGGCGTACATTTTCAAAAAGCGTATCAACCGATGTGGACGGGGCTACTATAGTAAATGCCATAGCGGTAGACCGTTTAGGATTCCTGTCACCAGAGGAGGCCTTGGGGAAACAGATCAGATTTTGGGATACCTGGTATACTATAATCGGCGTAGTCGATGACTTCCATGTAACGTCTTTGCATAGACCGATACTGCCCCTTGCGATTGATATGGGGGACGGCGATCATATTGCGATACGAGTTAATCCTGGCCAGATGCTGGATACCATCGGTTTTCTTCAAGAGAAGTGGGGAGAAATCTCACCCGGATGGCCTTTCAGATATACTTTCTTAAATGATGATTTCGATAGACTCTATAAAGTTGAAAACGCAATCAGTTGGTATTTTAGTCTGTTTTCTGTTTTAACGATATTCATCTCTTGTCTTGGCTTATTTGGCCTGTCTTCCTTCGTACTAGAGCAACGGACGAAAGAAATCGCTATACGAAAGGTATTAGGCGCTTCGGTGACGACTGTTTACAGGTTGCTTACTCAGGATATTCTTTTGTTGATTTTAGTGGCGAACTTGATTAGCTGGCCATTTGTCTATATCGCCATGGAAAACTGGTTACAGAGCTATGCGTATCGGATTGAGATTAAGGCTGTGCCGTTTCTTGTCGGCGGGGTAATAAACATCATTGTGGCTGCCATATCGATTAATTACCAGCTAATCAAAGTTATCCGGCGCAATCCAGTGCAGGCTTTAAGCTAGATTATGTTTAAAAACCTCAATCCCGGCATGATCGGCATTCACGCGTCGCTGTCCGGGGCACTGGAAATGGCCGCGCAACACGGCTTCGACGGTGTCGATCTCCATCTGCCCGACGTCGCCGATATGGTCCGGCGGACGTCGCCCGAGGAGGTCAAAGGCCTTTTTGAGCGGTCCGGACAGCGTCCCGGTAACTGGGGGTTGCCGATCGAATGGCACGGCGCCAGACAGAAATGGACGGAAGGACGGGCTTCGGTGCGGACCTGCGCCGCCCTGGCACGGGATATCGGCGCCCTGCGGACGACCACCGTGGTGATGCCCTGGTCGGACGAACGGGCTTTCGACGAAAACTACGCCTTTCACGTCGAGCGGCTGAAGCCCGTGGCGGAGGTCCTCGGGGAACATGGGTGCCTGTTCGGCCTGGAGTTCATAGGTCCCAAGACACTGCGCCTGGGCAGGAAGTATGAGTTCATTTACACCATGGAAGGCATGCTCGCGCTCTGCCGAGACCTGGGCCCTAACGTGGGGCTCTTGCTGGATCTGTGGCACTGGTACACGTCCCGCGGCACCTGGGAAGACCTCGCGAAACTGAGCAACGACGACATCGTCAACGTGCACGTCAACGACGCGCCGGCCGGCATTCCGGTCGACGAGCAGATAGACAACAGGCGCTGCCTGCCCGGCGAAACCGGCGTCCTCGACATAGCCCGTTTTCTCGGCGTGCTGGACGCCATCGGCTACGACGGGCCGGTCACGGCGGAACCCTTCAGCGCGCGGGTGAACACTCTGTCCCCACAGGATGCCCTGCGGGAAACGTCTGAGGCGATGCATCGGGCATGGGACGCGGCAGGGATCACATAGCCCGGCGCCGACAATAGTTACATTCGGCAATAGTTACAATCGACAATCGTTACTACCGACAGTCATTACATTCGAAGAAAGGTTGAGGATGGCGACATCCCCGAAGCGCGTCTCTGTCCACGGCGGACACAGCGGACAGTTCTGCGACCATGCGGAGGACACGCTGGAGGACATCATCCGGGCCTACATTGCCCACGGATACGCCTGGGTAGGCATCACCGAACACATGCCGCCGGAGCGGGACGAGTTGAGCTACCCTGACGAGTTGGCCGCCGGGTTGAACGCGGCCGATCAACAGGCCCGTTTCGCCAACTACATGTCGACCTGCCGGCGGCTCCGGGACAAGTATGCTTCGGAGATCAGGATCCTGGTGGCCTTCGAAACGGAGGCGTACAGTGGATACGAGCGCTGGGTGCCCGCGGTAAGGAAAGAGTTCAAGCCCGACTACATTGTGGGCTCGGTGCACCAGATCGATGACGAGTTGATTGATGGATCGCCGGAATGGTACAGGGAAGCGGCGGAAGCGGCCGGGGGCGTAGACGAGTTGTACTGCGCCTACTTCGACCGCCAGTATGAAATGATCGAGACGCTTTCACCCGAGGTGATCGGCCACTTCGACCTGGTCCGGATCTTCGATCCCGATTACCGGACGCGCCTGCTCAAGCCCTTCGTGTGGGACCGGGTCGTGCGCAACCTGGAAGCGATCCGGGACCTCGGATCGATCATGGACTTCAACCTGGCCGCGCTGAAAAAAGGCCAGCCCGAGCCCTACGTCTCCGGCCCGGTACTCGATCAGGCCGTGAAAATGGGTATCGCCGTGGTGCCCGGGGACGACTCCCACGGGGTAGGCAACATCGATCAGTTCTGGGACGAGGGCGTGCGCGTCCTGCGAGACGCCGGGTCCGACCTGAAGTGGAAGTGTCCCGCGTGAAGTGGCTGAAAGCCGTGCTCTACCGTTCCTCTAGTACCTTCTCTCCCAGGGCTCGACCGGCACTTCGATCACCGTCGGGGTGTCCGCTGCGACCGCTTCGCCGACGGCCGCCTGCAACTGGTCGGCGTCCTCGGCCAGCACTCCCCTTGCGCCATAGGCTTCGGCCAGCTTGACGAAATCGGGATTGTGGAGCTCTGTGCCGATGACGTGGCCGTCGAATTCCTCCACCTGGGCCCGCCACACGTTGCCGTAGGCGTTGTCGTTGAACACGACGGTCACCAGGTTTACGCCGTACTTCATGGCCGTGGCGAGTTCCTGGAGGTTGTAGAGGATGCCTCCGTCTCCAGAGACCACCACGACCGGACGGTCGGGCCGTCCGATCTGGAGACCGATGCCGACGGGAAACACGCTCCCGAGCGTGCCGTGGTGTGAGGAGGTCTGGTATCCCCGGGGAGACTGACAGTGGTAGTAGTTCCTGCTGTAATATCCCATCTGGTTCATGCCGCCCACGAGGATGCCTTCGTCCGGGATGGCCGTCCGCAGTGCGTCCATGAAGGCGCCCTGGGGCTGGAGTTGCTCCGCGGGCCCGAACCGGTGGGTATTGATCGCCTGGATGTCCTCGGTTACGTTGGGTTGTGGATCGGACAGGCCGGTCAGGCGGTTGTGCAAAACGTCGAGGCTCAGCGCGGCATCGCCCGCAATGCCAAGGGTGTGGGCGCCGTCCAGGCCGATTTCGTCGGGGTCGTCGTCGATCCGGATGACCGTCTGCGTCGCAAGCCGTCCGCTCATGTCGGTCGCCGTACCCACGGCCAGGATTACGTCGCATTCGTCCACGCGGTCCTTCAGCGGCTTGAACCGCGCCTCGAACATCCCCAGCGAAAGGGGGTGGCGGGCCGGCAGGATGCCCTTGCCGCTGCGGCTGCTGACGACGGGGCTGCCCAGGTGTTCGGCGATTTTTCTGACCAGCGGCGCGCCTTCCGACGCCCCGGCGCCGACCCAGACCAGCGGCCGCTTCGCCTCGGCGAGCAACCTGGCCGCATGCTCCAGTTGACCGGCGTCGCCCGCCACGGGCGAAAAGGACTCCGCTTCCACCAGGCGGACCTCTTCCTCGGCCCGGAAGACGTCGGGCCCTACCTCCAGGATGACCGGGCGCTTCCGGGGCGTGTTTAGCTGCCGGAACGCTTCACGGACCAGGCCGGGGATTTCCGCCGGAGAATTGGCCCGGGCCGCCCATTTCGAGTAGGCTCCGTAGTCGTTCAGGCTGTCGTGCCTGGGCCTGCCGGGTACGGTAACGCCGTGATGGTCTCCCGTAATCAGCAGTACGGGGGACGACTGTGCGAAGGCGGTGGCCAGGCCGGCCGTGGTGTTGAAAAACCCGGGACCTTCGACCGCGATGCCCACGCCCGGCTTACCGCTCACGCGGGCATACCCGTCCGCCATGTAGCTGATGGCCTGTTCGTTTCGGGTCGTGATATACCGCATGCCCTCCTGTTGGTAGATCGCGTCGATGGCTTCGTACTGGCCGGCGCCCGGCAGCCCGAAAACGACCTCCACACCATGCGCATGCAGCGACCGGACAAGGGCCTCGCCACCGTTCATTCTGGACATCTGAAACTCCTCTACTTCTTGATTCTGCAACCTATTCGTTGACCACCTGTTTCCGGAACCATACCAGGTAAACCGGCACCCCGAGAAGCAGGACGATAATACCAGGGAGCGCTTCGCTGAAACTGAATAAGACTGTCGATACGATATAACCCATGGAAACGACGATGAAGAATAGCGGCGTGACCGGGTAGCCCCACACCTTGAACGGCCGGGGCTCGTCGGGATACTTGCGGCGCAGGATGAACACGGAGATTACGCTCAACACGTAGAACACGAAGAGCACGTACATCACGGCCAGCACGATTTCCATGAAGTTGCCGACAAGACTCCAGGCCATGCCCCAGATCGTCAGGGTCGCGATCGTGCGCGACGGCGTGCGGAACCTGGGATGCACACGGGAGAACCAGCTGAAGAACAGGCGTTCCCGGGCCATGCCGTAGGCGATGCGCGGCATGTAGATGATGTTGGCGTTGAGTGTCCCGAAGGTCGCCACCATGACCGCCAGCGCGGTCAGCGAACCGCCGACCGGTCCGATCAGTCGCTCCGCCACTTCGGCCGCGATCCGTTCGGATGCCGCGATTTCATCGATGTCCATGACGTAGAGGTAGGCCCAGTTCACCGCCAGGTAGACCAGCATGCACAGGCTCAGGCCGATGATGATGGCCAGAGGCAGCACCCGCCTGGGATCTTTTACCTCGCCGGCGACGTTGTTCGTGTTGTACCAGCCGTTGTAGGAGAACAGGATGCCCACCATGGCGAAACCCAGCGCGCCGAAGAGATTCATCTCCCGCTCGGCCGCCGACGCCTGGGTGAAATGTTCCGCCGACCCGCCCACGATCACGGCCAGGATGACCAGGCCCAGCAGGGCCGCGACCTTGGCGAAGGTGGACAGGTTGGAGATCAGGCCTCCGAACCGTACGCCCATGTAGTTCACCGCGCCCAGCAGGCCCAGCACGGCGAATATGGCCAGGTGCTGTGTCGAGACCAGAATGGGACCCAGCTCGAAGAGTACGTTCTCCAGGGACAGACCGGGTATGAAGTAACCCAGGTAGGTCGAGAATATCATGGCGACGGCGGCCAGCGCGCCGGGGCAGATCACGGCGGTTTCCGTCCATCCGTAGAGAAAGGACACAAAGGGCGGGTAGGATTCGCGAAGGTATACGATGATGCCGCCCGTGCGGGGCATCATGGCGCCCAGCTCGGCGAAACACAGGGCGCCCGAAAAGCAGAGCAGCCCGCCGATCACCCAGACCAGCAGGAAGAGTTCGGGGGAACCCAGCACGGCCGCAATGCCGGCGGGCGCGCCGAAAATACCGGATCCGATGATGCCGCCGACGATGATCGTCGTGGCCGCGACCAGGCCCAGATCGCGGGCGAGTTCGGTCTCGAGCTGAAAACGACTTCCGGCGCGTTCCTGTGCTTGTTCAGCCATGCCGATCCTCCGTTGCCGTCATGAACTACGGATTGCGTATCATTGAAAAGGGAAGAAACCTTATACAAACTGGAAGCGGTGTGATCGTCAAGGACTATATACCCTGCGTACATCCCCTTTGACAGGGCGGCGCCGGATCAGTATATTCGGCCCTGTTTCCGTCAATGACCGCGTCGCCGGGTTCGCTCCCGTAAACAGCCGGTTCAGCATCCACTTATTCCACGGTCCGGACCTGAAATGCACCTCATCGTCGCCATCGTAGGCATGACCGGATCGGGCAAGTCCACGGCCGCGGAATGCCTGGTCGACCGGGGATGGCGCCACATCCGCTTCGGACAGGTGACCATCGACCGGCTCAGGGATGAAGGCAGGGAAATCAATCCGGCGAACGAGAAGCAAATGCGGGAGCAGTTACGGCGCGACCATGGCATGGGCGCCTTCGCCCTGCTTTCGCTTCCCGCCATCGAGGAAGGACTGAAACAGGGTCACGTCGTGATCGACGGCATGTATTCCTGGTCTGAGCAGAAGATCCTGAAGGAAGCCTACGGCGAGCGCATCCACGTGGTGGCCGTCGTCTCCTCGCCGAAGACCCGGTACAGCCGCCTGGAAAACCGGGTACACGACGCCCGGAAAGACCCGCAGTTCCGGATGCGCCCCCTCACGGCGGACGAGGCGCGCAAACGGGATCACGCGGAGATCGAGAACATCGAGAAGGGCGGTCCCATCGCCATGGCGGATTTCACCGTCGTAAACGAATCGGCTCCGCGAGACATGATCGACGCGCTACTGGCCTACGTGGACCGCGTCGCCCCTTCGTAATCTCGTCTTCCCGAAGAGTAACCAGCAGATCGGGCTTCCGCCCTCAGGCGCCAGTTCATCAGAGCGCGGGGTTCCCGGAAGAACGCTGGTTTCCGCAAGAACGCGGATTCCCGGGTTCCTGCGCTCCTACAGCGGCAGCGCTATGGCCTTCTCCTCCGCCATGCTGCGATTCACCGCCTCGGTGAATTCCATGTACTTGAGGCCGACGTCGAAGGGCGTGTGGGACACCTTTTCCAGGCCGCTGATGGCATTGACGAATTCCTCCTCCACCCGCCATTCCCCGTGGTCCTCGGGCCGGATTTCAATCTCGCCCAGGGCGTCGTCCCCGCGTCGCGCTCCGTACAGTTTTCCATCGCCCATGCGGATCGTGCCCTCGCTGCCGTAGATCGTGGCATCGTTTTCACCGGCGAGTCCCTGGACGGTAGATATCTTCAGGTATCCCGAGGCGCCGCAGATCAGGTCCATCACGACGTCTATATGCTCCGGCACCCTGACGGCGCGCATTACGCCCGTCTCCGCGTCACGGCGCATCTTCGTGAAGGTCTTGCCCTGGGCGAAAACGGAGAGCGGATCCCCTACCCAGCGCCGCATCGCTTCGTACCAGATGCCCATGGTCATGACGTTCATGCCGCTGTAGTCGACGTTCTGCCGCCAGTGCATGGGACCGTCGCGATCGATGAACTCGCTGCCGGAGGAGCGGACTTCCACACTGAGTATGTCGCCTACGTACCCTTCCGAAATCAGGCGCTGAATGGTCTTGTCCGCCCACAGCGTCATGGGAGACGGCACGATCTGGGCCACGAGGTCCGGATTGCTCTGGGCGGCGTCGTGCATGAGCTGCGCTTCTTCCAGGTTCATGGCCATGCGCGCTTCGCACAGGATGTGCTTCCCGGACGCCAGGGCGGCAAGGGTCGTGGCGCAGTGGAGATAGGGCCAGGTACCGACGACGATGGCGTCCGTGTCCTCCGCCTCGATCAGGTCGGTCCAGGCTTCGTAGACGGTCGGGATGCCGAACTGCTTCGCCACGCGCTCCGAGGACGCCCGGCTGCGGTTGCATACGCTGACGATCTTCACGCCCTTAATGGCCTGAAGCTTCGGTATGTGCATGGTCACGGTATTGGCGCCGGCGCCGACCACGCCTACTCGAATGGTTTCCATGAATAACCCCTTTTCTGCATCTCGATGTTGGCACAATGCATGTTGGTACAATGCCTGGATATTGGAACAATGACTGATTGGACTAGCAACTTATCGGAAAACGATAACTGACTATCTACGCTTCCTGACTGTCTACGTTCTGCGCGCGCGGATGATCTCCGCCAGGTTCCTCGCCATCTCCTCGAAACCGGCGGGCGCGGGATGTACCAGGTCCGTCGTCAGTCCCAGGTTGGACGTGAGCATGGCGTCGCCCGGCACGTGCACGAGCTTCGGCCGGTTCAACTGCCGCACCCGGTCCGCGACGATGGACCGGAAGGTGTCGCATTTTTCGACGCCCATAAAATCATAGAGGCACGGGAATATGTCAATGCAGAAGATCCATTCATCGGGGTGGGCGTCGGCAATGGTCGTTACGAAGTACTCCACGCGCCGGTGAAATTCGTCTACCTCGAAGGACTGCACGACGTTGATGCCCATTTCGAGTGAGGCGAAATCCCAATCGGTGCGGCCCGCGATGTAGTCCGCCATGCCCGCCTCCATGTGGGCGCCCCCGCCGAATCCCAGGTTGAAGAGATCGGTGCCCAGGAGTTCGGCGACCCGGGCCGGGTACGTGCCCGTGGGCCGGACGGCCGTGCTGCCGTGGGTAATGGACGATCCATAGGCCAGGTAACGCGTGTTCGGGGTCTGGTCCGGTCCCGGCAGCGACGTCTCGCCCTCAATGGAGATCACCCGGACCGAGGGGCGCCAGGGAAGGACCACGCGGGTAAGGCCGGTATCGAACCGGGCGTCGGAAGGGGTGGCCTGGCGCATGACCGTCTCGGATTCCGGACGGGCCACCTCGATACGCGTCGGTGTTTCGTTTACGATATGCAGGGCGCTGAAGAAATCGCCCTGGTACACTTCCGCGAGCGCCGGTCCTTCCGGGCTCTGGAGCGTGATGACCGCCCGCGAACCCTCCAGGTTGAACCGGATTTCACACCCGGTCGCCTGGATCGCATTGTTCTTCGCAGACTCGTTGAGTGTCACGCGCAGGTCGTTCGGCACGCGGCAGCAGATGCTCCCCGCTCCGGCAGGGTCGTCCAATAGTTCGTGTACGTTGTGCAGTTCAGCTTGACCGAGAATCACGCAAACCTCCAGGGTCGGGGTGGTCAGTCAGGATCGAAAGGTCACACGGGCTTGAAAGGCTACACAGTCTATCTCATATGCCCAGCAGCCGGGCCGCGTTCTCGCCCAGCGCCATGCGTTTCGCTTCGTCGGAGATCCGGGCCGTGATGATCTTTCCGATCTGCGGCCGCGGATCCATCAGGGGCATGTCCGATCCGTACAGCACGCGGTCGGCCCCGCCCTTTTCCACCAGTTCTTCGATCACGCCGGGCGTCCGGTAGGTCGAGCAGGTTTCCAGGTAGACGTTCGGGTACTTCTGTGCCGCCGCGATGGCTTCGGCACGCGCTTCGGGCACGTTGCCGCAGTGGGCGGAAACGAAGTTCACCCGCGGGTAGGCCGGCGCAAGGTCTTCGAAATAACGGGGCCGGCTGTTGATGAAATGATCCGTGTGGAAGATGATGGCCAGGCCCCGGTCCTGGGCGAATTCGTAGATCGGATGCCAGGGTTCTTCGTTGAAGGGCCAGGGGGTATAGGGTGGGTAGAGCTTGATAGCCGGAAATCCCAGCTTGTCGATCGCCCGTTCCAGTTCGGGCACCATGCGTTCGGGCATGGTGGGGGAGACATAGGCGAAACCCACGAAGCGGTCCGGGTTCCGGGCGACGAATCGCGCGGTGAGATCGTTGCCCGTCGTGCCGTCCGGATGGAATATGTGGAAGAGGCACGCGATATCGATGCCGACGGCATCCATGGCCCCGAGGAGGAGTTCCGGGTCGTCGACCATGCCGTACCGTTCCCACCTGCCCACGTGTCCGTGGTAGTCGATCACCCTCGTGCCATCGATCATGTTCCCTCCGTGAGCCCAAGCAGCCGCTCGGTGTTTCCGGCGCAGATCTGCGCGAGTTCCTCCTCGCTCATGCGCGTGTGATGCAGGTAGAACAGGATCGGGCCCATGGCGTACCGCGGATACCACGAGCCGTATATGAAACGGTCCGCGCCGAACCGGTCCACGAGGGCCTCCACTTCGCCGATAGGTTCGTAGCGGCTGAGTTCCAGCACGGCACGGGGACTCGCTTCCAGCAGGCCGCGGACGACCAGCGCGTGGGTATAGTGGGCGCCGACGAGCACCGTGTGCAGATCCGGATAGGCTTTCAACGTCGTGACCAGGTCCCGCACATCCACCTCCATCAACGGGATCCACAGCGGAATCCCGGCTTCCGTGAGAAAGGACAGCAGATCGTCATAACCCCAGGGAAGAAAGGGAAGTCCGGCGGACTGGCAGTCGTGGAGACGAGCGGACGTGACCCTCCCCTGGCCGTGCAGTTCCGCGATCTGCGTCATGGAGGTGTCCACGGGCGCTACGGTCCACTGGGGGATGAGCCTTCCATCCTCGTCGAGCCAGTCTTCCAGGTACATATTGCCGTCCGTGGGACTGATCTGTTCACCCTGGGCATGGTAGATCACGGCGCGCCGGACGCCGTGGAAGTCCATTTCTTCAAGCAGTTGCGCGGGGCTCTGGCAGGGCGACGGACCGGTATGGTGATTGCCCACGCACACATTGGCGTCGATGACAGGCACGCGGGGCGAAAAGTTCAGGGAGGACATGTGGACCGGGTTCCGTGGATGGCTGGTTTCAGGACTTGACGAGTTGCGCAATACCGCCTGGCGTATGGCGTATAAGGGTATTCAAACAGATATACAACTGGCTAAAATGGCATTACGACTGACCGGCGTCCATGCCGGGCCGGATGCCGAACTCTTGCCCGAGCTTCTCCCACAACTCGGATGGAATGGTATCTGTCGCGGCCTCGTAGGCATCGTGCACGTGCTGGATACTGGCCGGACCGAACATGACTACGCTGTCCACGGGCGCCGCCAGGCAGAACTGAATAGCCAGGTGGCGGATGTTGACGGCGTTTTCGCGGCACCAGGTCCAGATCCGGTGCGCGCGCGGCTCGGCCCCGGGATGCATCCCCCGCTCTCGTTCGGGATCGGGTTCCTCTCCGGTGAGGAGACCCATGCCCTGCACGCTGGCGAGGATAATCCCGGTTTTCTGCCTTCTGGCCGCCGGAAAGATCGTGGCGGCGGCCGACTGGTTGACCAGGGTGTAGTCCAGGAAAGTCAGAGACACGTCGCAAATGCCTTCGTCGATCAGCCGGACGTGCCAGTCATGCGACCGCGCGCCGAGTCCGATGTTTCTGACCACGCCCTGCGATTTCATTTCGCGCAGCACGTCGAAAACCGCGCCTTCGCGCAATAATTCGTCCATGCCGGTCGGATCGTGTACAAGCACGGAGTCCAGATAGTCGGTCTTCAGGGATCGAAGGCTGCGGTCCAGGCTCCACCTGGCGCCCTCCCCGGAGAAGTCCTTCCTGCGTTCGGGATGGGTGCCGATCTTGGCCTGGAGGTAGTAGGAGGACCGGGGCACGCCGGACAGCGCCTCACCCCATTTTTCCTCGTGGTGGCCCGGGTAGGTATCGAAATAGTTAATACCCAGCGACAGGGCGGTCCGGATCGCTTCGACCGCCTCGGGGCTTTCGTGCAGAAAGGCGGCTCCCATGGCCAGCGCCGCCGGACGCATGCCGGTTCGCCCGAACGGTCGGGCGGGTAGGTTGTTCACGTACGCTTTCGTTTACCGTCTGTCCGCATCAGGGGCATCGTCGTCGTACTCCCCTGTCTCGTCCTCCACGGCGGGTTCATCATCGTCATCGATATCGAAGTCCGCGTCGTCGTCTTCCAGGTCGATATCGTCGTCGTCCCCGGATGAATCGTCTTCCGCGGCGCCTTCTTCCGCAGGCTCTACTTCCTCCTCATCCGACTCATCCGCTTCGGAATCATCGGCATCCTGGTAATCGTCTTCGTCATCATCCGCTTCGTCGTCACCCTCTTCGTCGTCATCCGTTTCGTCGTCAGCTACGTCTTCTTCAATCTCATCGTCATCTTCGATTTCATCGGCGGCGGCTTCGCCATCCTCTTCATCATCACCTTCCTCATCTTCTTCCCCATCGTCACCAGCTTCATCATCGGCGAGGTCGTCCTCTGAATCCACCTCGTCCTCGCTGGTATCTTCTTCGGCCTCTACTTCCCCGTCACCGTCCTCAGCTTCCTCCCCGGCGTCGGATTCACCGTCCTCTTCTTCATCCTCGCCGTCATCCACATCTTCGTCACTGACTCCTGCCTCTTCCTGTGCTTCTTCTAGTTCCTCTTCGACCTCGTCAGCGTCGGCCACTTCTTCTTCAAACGCTTCCCCTTCGGCCTCTGCCGCTTCCTCGTCTTCTTCGACCGCATCGGCGGTCTCCGCTTCCTCGATCTCTTCCTCGGTTTCCACCGCGTCGGCGTCATCCCAGTCGACCTCCGCCACCACGGCTGCCGCGGCGGCTTCCTCGACACCGTACTGTCCGACCGGTTCTTCGGATTCCGCGTCCTCGTCGGATTCCTGCGGCATCTCGACTTCACCTACTTCGACCGCGAAGGTGACGTACTCGAACCAGCCTTCGCCCTGGTTGGCGAATCGATGCGCAACGCCTGGAAGTACGTGGGCCGCGGATCCTTCCGTGACCAGTTGATGGTTTCCGTCAAGATCCTCGATCGTTCCGTAACCACTGATCACGTAATGGACGAGTTCGATCCCATCCAGCTGCTGCCAGGCAGTGCCCTGCCGCCCCTGGACGGCATAGCGGGTCACGCCGTGCACGCGCTGGAGTACGCCGCCTTCGCTGGCCGGGACTTCCCCCTCGCGCAGCAGCAGGGGCCAGGATATGGTACCGCCTTCCAGCACCACGGGATGGACGTCGCGCCAGTCGCGGACCGCGGGCGTGCCTTCACGGATTTCGTCCAACGGGCAGCTGACGATGAGGTGCTCCATCCAGCCGTCGCCGTCGTTGAACGCCTGGTGGGGCACGTTGACGGGCATGTAGACGGCGGTACCGTCGCGAACGTCCACCTTGTCGTCGCCGATGGTCAGCTGGCCGCGGCCGCGAAGGACGAAATACAGCTGCTCGATGCTGTCGTGCTGGTGATGGTCCGAGTGCTGATGGCCCTGTAACCCATGCTTGACGAAGCTGTTGATCCCATGCAGGCGGTTCACGTCGGGCGGAGACGTTTCATCCTTGTCATGGGATTGATACAGCGTCCAGACCAGTGCGCTGATGTGGCCCACGTAAGGCGCCTGGTCTCGCCAGTTTCGCACGAAGATACTCATGATATCTCCTTTGGGGATGCGATTACTTCTTCCCGCGGCGGTATGCGTGTACGACATCCTGTTGAATCAACGCTTCAATCTCGTCATCCGCGTAACCGCATTCCGATAGCACGATGCGCGCGTGTTCGCCCTTGACCGGAGGCGGAAGAGGCGGCTCGGCGTGGGGCGGGTCCGTCCGAAAGGGCGCCTTTACCTGCCGGCTCTCCGAGCGGTCGGACGCGACAAGACTGTAAAACGGATTTCGATACTGTATATAAGGGTCGTCCGGCAACTCGTCAAGGTTGTAAATGGCCGCGCAGGGCACGTCGGCTTCCTGCAGGCGGCGGTCCCATTCCCGGCAGGTGGCCGTGGCGAAAACGGTGCGGAGTTTCTCCCGTATCCCGGCCTGCCGGGCTGCGCGTGTTTCCGCCGGCCAGTCCCGCCAGTCGTCCAGTTCCAGGACGTCGCATAAGCGGGTCCAGAAATGGTCTTCATGAACGATCCCGAGGCTGATATATCGCCCGTCCGAAGTCTCGAAAAGTCCGTAGTGGGGAATGTTACCGAGAAACTGTTCCCGCGCCGAGCCCGGGTCCTTTGCCGAGTTCGGGTCTCGCGCCGAGCCCGGGTCCTTTGCCGAGTTCGGGTTCTGTGCCGCGTCCGGGTCCTGCGCCGAGCCAGGGGCCTGTGCCGCGTGTGCCGCGGCGGCGATATCGAGGGCCATCCAGGACAGGATGCAGTCGGTCATGGACAGGTCGATGCAGCGTCCCTTGCCGGTGGCCGTCCGGTGCATCAGCGCGGCGGAGACCGCAAGCGCGGCGTACAGACCGGAGGACAGGTCCGAAATCAGCACGGGAGGGACCGCGGGCGGATCGCTGCGTCCCAGCAGGCCGCCTATGGCGAGGTAGTTGATGTCGTGACCGGACCTGTTCCGATAGGGGCCCTCCTGTCCGAACCCCGATATCGCGCAGTACACGATGGCGGGATTCAGACGTCTCGCCGAGGGGTAATCCACGCCGAGCCGCTCGGCCACGCCGGGCCGGAATCCTTCCAGCACGACGTCCGCCCGTGTGATCAGGCGGCCCATGACCTCCCGTCCCGCCCCCTTTTTCAGATCGATCACGATATCCCGCTTGCCGCGGTTCACGCTGGCGAAGGCCGGGGGAAAGCCGCGCAGGGGATCGCCGCCGGGCGGTTCCACCTTGATCACCTGGGCGCCGAGATCGGCAAGCAGCATGGAACAGTAGGGGCCGGGCAGGTTCGTGGTGAGATCCACCACAAGGTAGTCGGTAAGGGCGGGAATCATGAGCGTTCGGACGCGTCTTGCATCACAACTGCCAGCCCGTCGCGCCAGGCGTCGAGCTGGTCGAGATCGAAATCCGCATCGCCGTGGAAGTGCGTCGTTTCGGCAGCCGAAGCACCCTGGTCGTACACGAGCATACAGGGATCTGTTCCCCGGGTCTCGACCGCCTTGAATCCGGCCGGAGCGAGCGAGACGCGGCGGTCGTAGTCCACCCAGCCCTCCCGTTCCCAGCCAACGGACAACCAGTGGGCGACCTGCGTACAGTCGTCCCGGAAACGGTCGATCAGGGCCGCCAGTATATCGGGGGCGATCACCAGCGATGACCGGGACCGGATGATCTGGTCCTTCAGGACCTGCGCATCGGTCGCGTCCTGGCCCAGCACGGCCGCGGCGCCGGCCCGCATGGATCCCAGGACGGACTCCCACCAGGCCATGCACGGCGGAAGCAGGATGAATACCCGGTGGCCCGGTCGCACGCCGTGGCGGTAGAGCACGTGGGCGACCTTCTCGGAACGGATCTTCAAGTCCAGGAAAGTCACGTCCGACGCCACGCCGCCGGTCTTTTGCCATTGCAAGGCAACCTTGCCCGGGTCCTCCGCGTACCGGTCAACGATATCCACGGCGAAATTGGAAACGGATGCGTTCATGGCTGGTATGTGGTATCTGTCCTTGCGCTTGACCTCTCGACCTGTAGTCCGTCCCGCGCGCGGCCTCTTGGCCTGCGTCCGCCCCACGCGCGACAGGCGGGTGGCAGGTCATTAGATAGGGCAGGTCAGTCGGGTGGGCCGGTCAGTCCATCAACAGGCCGCCGTTGACGTCCAGGATCTCGCCGGTTATATGGCGCGATCGATCTGATGCCAGGAACAGCGCCGCCTCGGCCACGTCCCGCGGTTCGCCCTTGCCTCCCAGGGGGATCGCGTCCACAAACGATTGATCGTGATGGGCGGTCAGGGCGGTATCTATGATCCCGGGCGCAATGGCGTTGACCCGTACGCCATAGGGCGCCAACTCGCGGGCCAGCGACTTGGTCAAGCACTCGATGCCGGCCTTGGAAACCGAGTACGGCGCGCCGGACACCACGCCGCCGGTCTTCCCCGCCACCGAGGCCAGGTTGATGACCGTACCGGCCCGCTGCGCTTTCATCGTGGGCAGCAAGGCCTTCGCCAGCAGAAAAGGCCCCTTGAGGTTCACGGCCATCACACGGTCCCATTCCTCTTCCGTGCACTGTTCCACCGACCGGAAAACGGCCAGTCCCGCGTTGTTCACAAGAATATCCACGCGGCCGGAATCTTCAAGGACCCCATCGACGAGTTCCTTTATCTCGTCGCCAGACGAGATGTCGGTCCGAACCGCCTTTGCCGGACGCCCTTCATGGCGCAACTGACGGGCCGTCTCTTCGGCCCGGGATTCATCGATATCCACGACCACGACCGAAGCGCCTTCTTCGGCGAAGATTCCACATATGGCCCGGCCGATACCCTGTCCGCCGCCGGTGACGATGGCCGTCTGGTCCTTTAGCATCATGCGAGCACCCTTTCCTCGAACAGTCTGGTGAATGCCTGAACGTCCAGCGCCGTGCACACCCTGGCGTTTGGTTCGCCCCATCTCTGCGAACGGAGGTCGGCCACCGTCATCCCCGTGGTGAGGTCGCCGGCGATTTCCACGTCCACCCGAGCCGGCACCGTCGTAACGAGGTCTTCCCGTACGGCGACGGCGACGGCAAGGGGATCGTGGAGAAAGCAGCCGTTGACGCCCCGGTTGCGCCGGTGAAACGCGACGTAGCGGGCGGTGCAGTCTCGCACGAAAGCCGCCCTCGCGCCACCCTTGCCGGCATAGCGGTCGATGGTTTTCGCGTCCAAGAACGCCTGCCTGGTCGCATCGAGGGGAACGAAGACCAGGGGGATCCCGGCATCGCAGACGATCTGCGCGGCATGGGGATCGGCGTGGATGTTGAATTCCGCCACCGGAGACACGTTGCCCCCGGTCTCGAAGGCGCCGCCCATGATGATGATTTCGCGGAGACGGCGCATTCGATCCGCATCCCTCATAATGGCCCGCGCGACATTGGTGAGCGGGCCCACGGCGACCAGGATCAGTTCATCCGGGTACCGTTCTATGCGTTCCAGGATCAGATCGACGGCGTGCACGGGACTCACCCGCTGCACCGGGTCCGGGTATACGCGGGCTCCCTTCGCGTCCTCAAGGCGCGTCACGTCGCCCAGCCCGTCGTTACCGTGGATATCCCCGGCGAAGGCCAGTTCGCGGACGAGCGGCCGGTCCTCCCCCCTTGCCACTTCCGGCGGCGGCGCGGCATCGAGGACGTCCAACGTGATGTGTATGTTGCGCATGCAGTGTTCGAGGGGCGTGTTGCCGCAGACTCCCGTAATGGCTTCGATACGCAGTTCGGGAGACCGCATGGCCAGCAGGATGGCCAGGGCGTCGTCGACCCCCGTATCGGTGTCCAGGATGACGCGTCCGGGCATGCGGGCTCCGTTCTCTATGGGTTCCGGGCCGTTACCGGTCCGCGGGTTCCCGCAGGATGGGATAGTAATCCGCGTCCTCGAGGACGTCGTCCATCAGCGCCCATGCGACCAGGCCGTCGTCGGACCGGGGTTCCAGCAGGTAGAACACCAGCCTGCCCAGTTGCTGATCGACCGGCACGACCAGCGTGCCGGTCTCCAGCGTCCGGACCACCGGCTCGTACGCACCGGAAATGGTCCGCTCGCGCCTTCCCTGGAAAGGCCGCTCAGCCACCTGCGTCGAATCTATCCTGAATCGCTCCAGCGCCATTTCGCGCGGGCTGGCGAGCTCCTCGAACCAGACGCCGTGGGCGCCGAGCCGTTCGACCACGGCGGCCAGGTCGGGCGGGACGAAATAAGTCCGGGGCGCACGCTCCGTCTCAGTCGCGGCGAATGTCCCGTACTCGTACATCGAAGTCGGAATCGTCGCGTCCTCCCGGAGATACATGACCTCGCCGGTGTACGGATTGCGCACTTCCGCGACTTCGCCCAGCAGGATGTCGACCGGCTCCGCCGACCGGGCAAACCCGGAACGAAGGGCCAATTCCCGCCCCACGACCGTTTCCATGTCGACGTTTTCGAGGGTCTGGCGAATCGAAGCCGCGTGCCGGTGGGCGTAGTGGATGTTTTCCTTCACGAAGGCCAGGGTGGCCAGGATGCGTTCCTCGAAGGACGCGTAGGAATAGGCTTCGCTCAGGATGGCGATCCGGTTTCGCAGTCCCACGTAGTTGTTGTTGAACCGGGGCCTGTGATCGAAGGTATACCAGCCCGGTTCACGGGTCGATCCGGGCCTGGGCACGTTGCCGTAGTAGTAGAATGCCCAGCCGTAGGTCTCCCGGATGATTTCGCGCACTTCGGGCAGCCACCGCTCCCGCAACAATTCGATGATCGGACCGGCGGTATTGGGGTTGAGCGGCGGCGAGTAGGTCAGGTGGTAGCCGTGCACGGTCCCGTTGGTCGTGTGAAGATCGATGAGGACGTGGGGATCGTATTCGTTCATGAGCCCCACGAGGGAACGCGCCTCGGGGGAATCCAGCTTCATGTGGTCGCGGTTCAGGTCGAAACCCTGGGCGTTGGGCCGCTGGCCCATGCCTCCCACGGGGCCGTGTTGACGCGGGCGGTTGTACAGGCTGATCCTTTCGTTGCCGTCCGCGTTGTAGATGGGCGCCATGAGCAAGACCAGCGAATCCGCCCAGTCCGCATACGCGCCGGAAGCCAGTTCCCGGACCAGCATGAGCAGGGCTTCCTTGCCGCAGACCTCCCCCGCGTGGATATTCGCCTGGACGAATACCCGGATCTTGCCGGTCCGGCCGACTTCCTCAGCGGTCGCGTCCCAGACGTCGCCATAGACGAGCAGGGGCAGTTTCCGGCCTTCGGCCGTGTAACCGAATTCGGTCAGGTGCAGCCGGTCGGAAGCGAGCACGGTGGCCCGAAGAAACGACATGACCTCTTCGTACCGCGTGGTCTCCTCGAAATAGGAGAGCTCGGCGCGGGTCCGGAGATCGGAAACGTCGTAGTCCTGGGCGGCGACCGGGTTCATGGCCGCCGGGATCAGGACCAGGGCAATGAGAAATCGATACATGAGACGGTACCGTGCTCGCGATGGAGCCTGTGGGTATTCATGAACCGGGATGGGGCCGGTTCCGGCGCTTCGGTTCTGACGTGTCGGATCCAGTGCGGCGGTTCCAATGTGCCGATATTGACACGGCGGTCGAATCAGTGCACCTGGAAGAACTCGACCACTTCGCCGCTCGGGCCTTTGAAGAAGGCGATGGTCACGTCCAGTCCCCCGAGATTCAGGTCTTTCGGTTCGACCGTCACTTCATATCCATGGGCCCGCACGTGTTCGATCGCGGTCCGTGTATCCGTCGTGGCCAGTGCGATGTGCGTGACCGGGTCGTTGGGCGAGGGGCCGTCCGGCGACGGGGTCTCGCCTGTGGGCTGGAACAGCTCGACGTGACTGCCGTCTCCGGCGTCCAGGAGCATGATCCTGCGCTCCTCGGGTCCGAATTCCGCCACGAACGTCATTCCGAGGACGTCCCGGTACAACTGAAGCGATGCGTTCCAGTCCCTTGACTGTATGGCCACGTGATGCGTACCGCAGCCGGGAATGATCCGATTATTCGTTCCCACTGGCATGGACATTATCTCCTGTAGTCTTACTTGCGGCCTGTGCGTCTGGCTGGATGATTCCTATTGCGTCTGGCTGGATGATTTGAGCGCCCGCGCGCTGACGCCCAGGACGCCGAGGAACCCCTCAGAATCCTTGTGGTCGAAATCGCCTACGCCCTCCATGGACGCCGTCGTCTCCGAATAGAGCGAGTGGGGGACGTCCTCGGCCGACACGAAGGACACGTGGCCCTTGTACAGTTCGACCCGGATGGTCCCCGTGGCGAGCCGGTTGAACACGTCCACGGAAGCCCGGAGCGCCTGGGTGGCCGGATCGTACCAGTAGCCCTGGTAGATCTGCTCCGCGACGGCCGCCGAGGTCTGGTCGAAGGTGCGCCGCGCCCGGCGGTCGAGAATGAGTTGCAGCAGGAATTCGTAGCACTGTCCGAGGAGCGTCATGGCCGGCGATTCGTAGACGCCCCGGCTCTTGATGCCCACGAACCGGTTCTCCACCGTGTGGATGCCGATCCCGACGCCGTTTCTGCCGCCGATCCGGTTGGCCGTTTCGATAGCCGAAAGCGGCGTGACCGGATCTTCGTTTATCCGGACCGGAACGCCCCGTTCGAATCGAACGACAAAAAGCTCAGGTGTATCGGGCGCCTCCCGGGGATGGACGCCCATGCCGGGTGTAATGAAACCGGCCGGGGTCTCGAGCGACTCCAGACGGCCGGCTTCGTGGGTCAGTCCGAGGATATTGGCATCCGTGGAATAGGGTTTTTCGTGGGAAGCCTGTATCGGCAACTGCCGGGCTTCGCAGAAGTCGATCATTTCCTTGCGGCCGGGGAAATCGTTTAAAAAAGCCTGGTCGCGCCAGGGGGCGTAGACTTCGACCGACGGGTCGATCATGTTGGCGACGAGCTGAAACCTTACCTGGTCGTTCCCGCGGCCGGTCGCGCCGTGGGACAGTACCTGGATGCCGCGCTTTTCGAGCTCGGGCAGCAGGGTCCGCACGGTGACGTGCCGGGCGATACCGGTCGTGTTCCAGTAGTTCCCCTCGTACATGGCCTGGCACTGGATGACCTCGACGCCGGCCTGGGCCAGTTGTTCCTTCGCGTCCACGATCACGGCTTCCTTCGCGCCGCATCGCATCATGCGCTCCGCCACATAGTCGATGCGTTCCTCATCCGGCTGGCCGAGGTCGGCCGTTACGCAGAACACGTCGACGTCGTGATCGGCGAGCCAGCGCGTGACCGTACAACTGTCCAGGCCGCCCGATACCGCCGCCCCGACGGTCCTGCCCTTCAGACTGCTCAGATCCATGATGTCGTAACTCCCTGAATTACCCGGTTGGCACGGAATGCGACCAAAACCCCGAAGTAATGTATACACAGGCCAAATGTCAAGGTACTATTCGGGTTTCCGGCCCTTCGCGAGGGGCTTCGCCCGCCCGTCCCTCCGCCCCACAATTCATTTGCCTTTCCGGGCGGCCCTGCATATCTTCACAGGCGGTCCGCATGGGCGCGAGCCGGAGGCGCCGCAGCAGGCGACGCGACCAGAATCAGGTATCACAATCCTGGGCATCCCGCCACGTCGAAATCGACGCCAGTCGGAGGATATCGCTTGGATCTCTTGCGCGAGTTTCATGGTCCGAACGCTGGCTACGTAATCGCGTTGTACGAGCAGTATCTCGAAGACCCCGATTCCGTCGACGCCGCGACCCGTGAACTCTTCTCCCGGCACGTGCCTTCCCTCGATGGGGAGCCCTCCGGCGGATCGTCTGCCGGTATCCCCGCCTGTCCGGCCGACGTCGACCAGATCGTCTTCATCGCCAATCTCGCCCAGAACGTCCGCGAATACGGGCATCTCGGCGCCCACCTGGACCCCCTGGCCGATCCCAGGTATTTCCCCTATTCCGTTTTCGCGACCGAAGACGACGCTTCGCTGGGCGACCCGCTCACTGAACTGGAACTGCAGGCCCACGGCGTGACGGAAGAGACGATGCGCCAGCTTCCTTCTTCCCTTATCGGCGGTCCGGTGGGCGGGCAGTGCGGCAACGCGTCCGAGGCGCTCAGGAGACTCAAGCGCGTCTATTCGTCCACCACCGGCTACGACTATATGCATATCGAGGTCCCGGGAGAACGGGAATGGCTGCAGGAGGCCGCTGAAACGGGGCGGTTCAGGCCCCCGGAGGACAACGACAGCGCGCTGGCCATCCTGGACCGCCTGACGGAGGTGGAGGTCTTCGAACAGTTTCTGCACCGGACCTTTCCCGGCAAGACCCGGTTCTCCATTGAAGGCCTGGACACCATGATCCTCATCCTGGACGAGGTGATCGGCGAAGCCGCGGAGAACAACACCTGCAACATACTGATCGGCATGGCCCATCGGGGCCGGCTCAACGTGCTGGGCCACATCCTGCACAAACCCTACGAACACATCCTGGCCGAATTCCGGGACCCCGTCCAGCGGGTCAACAAGACGGGAAACGACACGGGCTGGACCGGCGACGTGAAGTATCACAGCGGCGCCCAGCGCAGATACCTGGACCAGCAGGGCGAGGAAGTGGACCTGCATATCCACCTCGCGCCGAACCCCAGCCACCTGGAGGCGGTCAATCCGGTGCTGGAGGGCATGGCCCGCGCCGCGGGGACGATCGTCAACCTGCCGGGGGACGTCCGTCCGCTTCCCGAGCGTAACCTGCCCATCCTGATCCACGGCGACGCGGCCTTCGCGGGCCAGGGCGTCGTGGCGGAGACCTTCACGCTTTACCGCGTCCCGGGTTTTCGAACGGGCGGTACGATACACCTCATCACCAACAACCAACTCGGATACACCACGCCGTCGGAACAGTCCCGCAGTACCCTGTACGCCAGCGACATCGCACGGGGATTCGAAATACCCATTATTCATGTCAACGCCGATGACCCGGCGGCCTGCGTGGAAGCCGCCCGGATCGCCTACGCCTACCGCGTGAAGTTCCGCAAGGATTTCCTGATCGACCTGATCGGGTACCGCCGGCACGGACACAACGAAGGGGACGACCCTTCGCTTACCCAACCCAGCCTTTACCGCAGGATCCAGGCCCATCCCACGGTGAGACAGCTCTGGGCCGACCGGCTCGTGTCCGAGGGAAGGATCGAAGCGGGAAAGCCTGAGGAAATGGTCGCCGGGCGTATGAAGGGCATGCAGTCGATGCTGGATGAATTGAAACCGGAAGAAGTGCTCACTGAGCCCTACTACAAGCCACCGAGATCTGGCACCGCGAAGCGCGCACGCTCTTCCGTATCCATGCGGCGCCTCAAGAACCTGAATAAAGCGCTCTGGACGTTCCCGGAAAACTTCACCCTGCATCCCAGGCTGAAGCGGGTGATCGAACGCCGGCGGCGAGCACTGGACGACGTGGACGCCCGGAAAATCGACTGGGCCCACGCGGAGACCCTGGCCTTCGCCTCCATCATCGAGGACGGTGTGCCGGTCCGGCTGACGGGCCAGGACGTGGAGCGGGGGACTTTCAGCCAGCGGCACAACGTGTTGCACGACTACGAGACCGACCTGGCCTGGACGCCGCTGCGCCGGCTGCCGCAGGCGAACGCCTCCTTCGAGACGCGAAACACGCCGCTTACCGAGTACGCCGCCCTGGGATTCGAATACGGGTACAGCATCCAGGCGCCGGAACGTTTCGTACTCTGGGAGGCCCAGTACGGAGATTTCGTGGACGGCGCCCAGATCATCATCGACGAATTCCTCGTTTCCGGCCGCGCCAAGTGGGGGCAGACATCGTCCCTGACCATCCTGCTGCCCCACGGTTTCGAGGGACAGGGGCCGGATCATTCCAGCGGACTGATGGAACGGTTCCTCTCCTTCGGCGCCGATTTCAATATCCGCATCGCCAACTGCACCACGGCGGCCCAGTATTTCCACCTGCTGCGGCGCCAGTCGAGGCTGCTGGAATCCGACCCGCTGCCGCTGATCATCATGACGCCCAAGAGCCTGCTTCGGCATCCGGACGTGGCTTCTTCGGCCCGCGAACTGACGGAAGGCAAGTGGGAGCCGATCATCGACGACGAACGGGCGCTGGACGACCCCGACAAGGTTCGGAGACTGGTGTTCTGCAGCGGAAAGGTATATGTCGACCTGATGAACGACGAGCGATGGGAAAGCGCGACGCACGCCGCGGTCGTTCGTATCGAACAACTCTATCCCGTGGCGGTGGACCAGGTGGAAAAGATCATCGGCCGGTATCCCAACCTGGAGGAGGTCGTCTGGCTTCAGGAAGAACCGGAGAACATGGGCGCATGGGACTACATACGCAAGGTGCTGGAATCCGCCCTGGGTGATCGCTATCCGCTTTTTCGCGTTTCCCGACCGCCTAGCGCGAGTCCTTCTGAAGGTTCCACCGCCATTCACAACCGGAACCAGCATAACCTGGTTGAAATGGCCCTCGCCATGGGCGCGTCGGGAAACATCGAGATGAATTGACAGATCGCGGCGCCCGACGCATCTTGTTCGATTCGGGCGTTCGATAAAAGTCTGTACCGCGGATTTCGCGGTAACTGAAGCAATCGCGTCAACTGGTCGCGTCAACTGATTAATGAGTACCCCGGGAGTGTGAAATGGCCGTGGACATCACCGTGCCGCAACTGGGTGAATCCATCGTGGAAGCAACCGTCGTCCAATGGTTCAAAAAGGAAGGCGAGGCGGTTACGGCGGGCGAAGCGCTCCTGGAACTGGAAACCGAGAAGGTCACGCTCGAGGTAAACGCCAATGACAGCGGCGTCCTGGTCCGCATCGAACGCGCGGCGGGCGAGGACGTCCGGATCGGCGACTTGCTCGGGGTACTCGACGAAAGCGCCGGCGCCGGGGCGACGGATACCGGCGCGGAGGCCACTGATGCGGCGGATGAAGCCGAAGGGTCGGTGGCCGTTCCGGACGCGCCCGGAACGGCAGATGCCGGCGATGCGGCTGATACGGACGCGGCGGAGCAGACCGAGGCCGTTCCGGACGACCGGATAACGCCCGTGGCGCGGCGCATGGCGGACGAAGCCGGTATATCCCTTTCCGGTGTGGAGGGGACGGGGATGGGTGGAAGAATACGCCGGGAGGACGTGGAGCGGGCCGTAACGGAAAGAAAAGAAAAAGCTGTTGCCGACGAGGCGGGTCAGGACGCGGATGCCGGGGCATCCGATGATTCGGTACGGGAGGCCGTCGAACCGAAACCAAGTGCCCCGGAAACCGTGCGCGCGACTGGAGACACCGCCGGTCCCGCCGAAACGCCTCGAGACGACCGGGAGGAAGTCGTACCCATGTCCCGGCGGCGGCGCACCATCGCCAGTCGGCTCGTGGAAGCCCAGCAGACCGCGGCGATGCTGACGACCTTCAACGAGATCGACATGAGCACGGTGATGACGATCCGCCGCAGGAACCGGGAGGCTTTCGAAGAACGCCACGGCGTGCGGCTCGGATTCATGTCCTTTTTCGTTAAGGCCGTGATCGGGGCGCTCAGGGACTTTCCCGAACTCAATGCTGAAATCCGCGGGGATTCGATCGTCAGGAAGCACTATTACGATATCGGCATCGCGGTGGGCGCCGAAGACGGGCTCGTGGTGCCGGTCCTGCGGGACGCGGACCGGATGTCATTCGCCGAGATCGAAAGCGGCATACGCCAGTACGCCGCGAGGGCCGGAGAGGGCAAGCTGTCCCTCGAGGACCTGCGGGGCGGCACCTTTACGATAACGAACGGCGGGGTTTTCGGTTCGATGCTGAGCACACCCATCCTGAACCCGCCGCAGGTGGGCATACTCGGGCTGCATCGAATCGACGACCGGCCCGTAGCCGTCGACGGGGAGGTCGTGATCAGGCCCATGATGTACGTGGCGCTAAGCTACGACCACCGGATCATTGACGGCCGGGAAGCCGTGCAGTTCCTGGGAAAAGTAAAGTCACTGATCGAGGTGCCCGCGGCTTTGCTGCTTGAAGTTTGAATATCTGACGGCAAGTTACCTGATACCGGGGGAGTCTGATGGCCTGGTGGATCTGGATTATTGGCGGCGTGTTGCTCTGTCTGGCCGAGATGGCCACGCCGGGCGCCTTCTATCTGTTGTTCTTCGGTGTCGCCGCACTTGTGGTCGGCGTGCTGGCCTGGACGGGCCTGGTGGACGCGACCTGGGTTCAGTTTCTCCTGTTTACGGTCTTGTCCATCGTCTCTCTCGTCCTGTTCCACCGCGCACTTTCCGATAAGCTGAACCTCGATGAGCCCGCCGAGAAGATTAACACCCTGGAGGGCGAGTCCGGAACGGCCCTCGTGGATATCCCGGCCGAAGGTACGGGCAAGGTCGAGGTGCGGGGCACGGGCTGGAACGCCGTGAACAAGGGCGCATCGCCTATCGAACGGGGACAGGCCTGCGTAGTCGAACGTGTTGAAGGGGTTTCACTCTGGGTACGGGGCGCGTGAACGTGACCCGGATGGCGCCGGGGCCTATACCGGTCCTCAACCATCCCGCTGCGCGCTGGAAGGAATCATGTAATGGAGAGTCTGCTGGTCACTATCGTCGTCGCGATAGCGGCGATCATATTCCTGAGAAACCTGATCATCGTGGTGCCGCAGCAGGAAGCCCGCGTGATCGAGAGGCTGGGTAAATACAGCCGGACGCTGAACGCCGGATTCTACATCCTGATGCCCTTCGTGGACCGGGTAGCCTACCGGCACACGCTGAAGGAACAGTCGATAGACATCCCGGAGCAACTTTGTATTACGCGGGACAATGTACAGGTGGGGGTGGACGGCGTGCTCTACCTGCAGGTGCTGGACGCCGAGCGGGCCTCTTACGGGATATCCGATTATGAAATGGCCATCACCCAACTGGCCCAGACGACACTGAGAAGCGAGGTAGGCAAGATCGACCTGGACAAGACCTTCGAGGAAAGATCCGCCATCAACTTCGCCGTCGTGAGCGAGCTGGACAAGGCTTCCGATCCCTGGGGCGTGAAGGTTTTGCGGTACGAGATCAAGAACATTACCCCGCCGCGAGACGTCCTGGAAGCCATGGAAAAACAGATGCGGGCCGAACGGGAGAAGCGCGCGGCGATCCTTAATTCAGAGGGCATGCGGGATTCCAATATCAACCAGGCCGAAGGCGAGAAGCAGAAGGTCATCAAGGAATCCGAGGCCAAGAAACAGCAGCAGATCAACGAGGCCGAGGGCGAAGGCCAGGCGATTCTCACGGTCGCCACCGCTACGGCCGAGGGCGTCCGGGCCATTGCCGGGGCCATAAAGTCGGACGGGGGAGACGAGGCCGTGCAGCTGCGGGTGGCCGAGCAATACATCGAGACCTTCGGCAACCTGGCCAAGCAGGGCAACAGCCTGATCATCCCCTCCAATCTCAGCGATATCAGTTCCATCATCGCGTCGGCCATGTCCGTGATCAAGCACGATAGGACGGGAGACGACGGCGGCAGGGCGGGCGTCTAGCTTGCGTCAACGCGCGGCTTGCGCCAGCCAACAGAGAGAGGAACCCGGAGCGTTCCAATACCATGCCCAACCGACCGAAGATCGCCGCGATCACGACCATCTACCACCCCTACGCCCACACCCAGCATATCGTGGACCGCTTCCTGGAGGGGTACGGCTGGGCCGGACGGCACCACCACCCGCCCATGGACCTGGTTTCCCTGTACGTGGACCAGGTGCGCGAGAACGATCTCAGCAGGGACCGGGCCGCACGGTTCCCCGGGATGAAGATATACCCCACGGTCGCCGACGCCCTCACCCTGGGCGGGGATTCGCTGCAGGTGGACGGCGTCCTCCTGGTGGGCGAGCACGGCGAGTATCCGACCAACGAAAAAGGGCAGCGGCTCTATCCGCGCTACGAACTGTTCCGCGAGATCGTGGAGGTCTACGAGGCCAGTGGCCGTTCCGCTCCCATTTTCAACGACAAGCACCTGTCATGGAACTGGGACTGGGCCAAAGAGATGTACGACACGTCGCAGCGGCTGGGGTTCGCCTTCATGGCGGGTTCGAGCCTGCCGGTCACCTGGCGGACGCCCTCCGTCGACATGCCGCTGCACGCCGGGGTGGAAGAGGCCGTGTGCGTGTGCTACGGCGGGGTCGACAGCTACGACTTCCACGGCCTGGAGACCCTGCAGTGCATGGTGGAACGGCGCGTCGGCGGCGAGGCGGGTGTCTCCTGGCTTCACGCCCGCCGGGGCGAAGCCTTCTGGGAGGCCTGGCACGAAGGCGAATGGTCCCGGGAGCTGTTCGAAGCGGCCCTGTGCCGCAGTCACACGTTGAAGCCTTCCCGCGATGGGTTCAATAACATCTTTCCCACCATCAATGAGATGAAGCGGATGGTGGAAGACCCCGTGGCCTACACCTACGAGCACCGCGACGGCCTCAAATGCACCATGATCCTCTTCAACGGGCTGGTGGAGGACTTCAACTTCGCTGCGCGCCTGACGGGGCAGAGCGAGCCGCTGTCGACGCAGATGTATCTGCCCATGCCGCCCGCGCGCACGTCGCTGGCCAACTTCTTCTCGCCGCAGGTCAACAACGTGGAACAGATGTTTCTCACCGGCGAGGCCGCGTACCCGGTCGAACGTACCCTGCTGACGACCGGTCTGACCGCGGCAGGGGTCGACAGCCTGCACGAGGGACAGGTGCGCCTCGAGACGCCCCACCTTGACGTCGTCTATCCGGCGCCCGAGCAATCCACGTTCTGGAGATATTGAAACCATGCCCAAACGGCTCGCCGTCATCAGTTCCATCTACACCTATCTCTCCCACACCCAGCATTTCGCGGACCGGTTCCTCGTGGGCTACCCGCGGTCCGGCCGCTGGAACCGTCCAGACGCGGAGGTCGTATCGCTCTACGTCGACCAGCGGCCCGAAGGCGACCAGAGCATCGACCGTGCCCGGGAATTCGGTTTCGAGGTCTATCCCACCATCGCCGAAGCGCTGCGATGCGGAGGAGATACTCTTGCGGTGGACGGCATCCTCATCATCTGCGAGCACGGCGACTATCCCGACAACGAGAAAGGCCAGAAACAGTATCCGCGTTACGAGATGTTCAAAGCCTGCGTCGAGGTGTTCGAGCAGGACGGCCGCTCCGTGCCGATCTACAACGACAAGAACCTGTCCTACAGCTTCGCGAACGGGCTGGAAATGGTGGCCGATTCGAAGCGGCTCGGCTTTCCTGTGCTTGCCGGATCGAGTTTGCCGGTCACGTGGCGGCTGCCCGACCTGGAACTCCCGCTGGAATGTGAAATCGAGGAAGCGCTGATGGTGGGCGTCGGCGGTTCGGACGCCATGGATTACCACGCCCTCGAGGCCATGCAGTGCATGATAGAGCGGCGCAGGGGCGGGGAGACGGGGGTCAGGGCGGTGCAGATGATCGTGGGTGACGAGGTCTGGGAAGCCGGCGAGGAGGGGCGTTATTCGAAGGAACTGTTGGAATCCGCGCTGTCCCGCTGCGACAGTCCAAAGGGGCTGCCCGAAGAAGACGGCCGTACGCAGGACCTGTTGGGGACGGGGGAACTGCGCCGTCTGGCCGAGGAGCCGGCCGCCTACTTCATCGAACACGTGGACGGTTTGAAAACCACGCTGCTCATGCTCAACGGCGCCATCGGCGATTACTGTTTCGCCGCCCGTCTGAAGGACGAACCGGATCTCCAGTCTACCCAGTTCTTCCTGCCGCCCACCCCGCCGGTCACCTATTCAGCCTGCCTGGTTTCGAGGATCGATGAGATGTTCGATACCGGCGTTTCACCGATCCCGGTAGAACGGACGCTGACCGTCTGCGGCATCCTCGACCATTGCCTCACGTCGGAGCAGCAGGGCGGCATCCGCATCGAAACGCCCGATCACCGCGTGCAGTACCGGGCACCGTCCCGGCCGCAGCACTGCGGCCCCGCCCAGGACGGTTACGCTTCCTGATTATTTTCTTCCAGACTAAAGCAATTCCGGATCAGATAAACGAGCCTTTCCGGCTCGCCGTGGGCTCCGCTCAGCAGAACCAGGCCTCGGTCAGCCTGGGGACCCGCCGCCGTTCAGGCGAAAGGTCTTGTATCGGCCGCTCTGCAGGCGCCTCCACATCTGCCGTTTCTGCCGCCAGGCGCCTGATCCGGTGGAACAGACTCCGGTTGTCCCTTTGTTCTCCCGATGCGTCGGCCTCCTCCACGAGACGGGAAACCCGCCGGTGCAGGCGGTCCATGCGCGCATCGTCATGATCCCACGCGTAGGTGAACCCGTCTTCATCCAACTCGCCTATCCATGACCGGGTATCCGCTTCGTCCAGCAAGGCCGACCCGGGCGGTACGAGCAGCCGGATGGTATACTGTACCGGATCAATGTGCTCGACCAGGTCGTGGACCTCGACGAAATCCAGCAGATCCAGGTAGTCGTCCAGCGTTGTCCAGGGCGTGAAGGCCACCAGCGAGGGCCGCATGGGCAGGTCCGCGTCCCGCAGAACGGCGAGGGCCCGGACGATATCGTCCCGGTCATGCCCTTTCCGGAGGCGCTTCAGCACCAGGTTGCTGACCGATTCGACGGCCGATACGACGAAGAGGCCGCCCAGGTCCCTGGCTTCTGGGAAAAAGGACGCATGCTGCAGGATGTGTTCGATCTTGGTGGTGAAATCGAAGGTCAGTCCGGGGTGGGCGTCGCTCATCCTTCGCAGGATGCGCAAAACGTGCGTGGGACCGTTCAGGAAATCCGGGTCCCCGAAGGTGATATGGCGCGCCCCTATGCGCACCTGCTGGTCCACGTCGGCAAGGACCACGTCGGCGGGCACGGCGAAGAACCGGCCGTTGTACACCGGCGTGATCGGGCAATGCAGACAGGTATGCAGGCAACCGCGCGTGGTTTCGGTGTAACCGGCGGGAAGCAGTTCCACCCCCGTGTCCAGCTGGGCGTACCGCTTCAAAGCGGGCAAGCTGCTTCGGTCCGGGATTTTCCAGGCCTGGCGGGAGAGATTCGGGCCGGAGTCCGCTTCGACGGCCGTTGTAGTAGTTCCGCCCGTTGCAGTAGTTCCGCCCGTTGCAGAGGTTCCGACCGCCTCAGAGGTTCCGGCCGCCTCGGAAGTTCCGCCCCTGCATAGCCTGTCTACCAGGTCGCAGAGCGGTTGTTCAAACTCGCCGCCGATCACCGAGTCGGCTCCATGGGACAGGAGATAGTCGGCGTTCAGGGTGGCGTAGAGTCCGTAGAAACAGAGATGGGCGCCGGGATTGAGCTTCCGGATGCGGCGCGACAGGTCCATCCCGACCCGCATGGCCGTATGCATGGGCACCGAGATGCCGATGAACCCGGCACGCCGGACGATATCCTCCGGAATGGGTTCTATCGCGGCGTCGACGACGGAGACGTCGAATCCGTCGGACTTCAGGCGGGCAGCGGGAGAAGCCAGGCTGAAGGGCTGATGGCCCAGTTCATAGCAGGAAATGAGCAGGATGTCATCGTCGCGTTTCATCTTGAAACCCCGCGGCTGCCATGACGACCGGGGTTACTTGGACTGAGGGGGCCGGTATCCCGGCGGCATTTCGGCGCCTTCACCGAAGAAGAACTCCTCCAGGTGCCGGTCGTAGACCTCCTGGCCCTCCGTCGTGGCGAGATTCAGGCGGTACTCGTTGATGACCATGACCGAATAGCTGATCCACATCTGCCAGGCCTGTTTGGATATGTTGTCATAGATACGCTGACCAAGCTCGTTTGGAAAGGGAACGAAGTCCAGTCCTTCCAGTTCCTCGTCGAGCTTGACGCAGTGGACCATGCGGGCCATGCCGGACCTCCTCGTAACGGGCGTGCTCTTCGCTGTTCATATGCCGGTGCTGTTCGCCGGTCGGAATCTCGTGCGTTACAGCACAGGCTATATACCGTTCCGCCCGGCGTTTGTCAAGTTGGCCGCGACCGGTTCCGCCTCAGTCCTCGACGTAGCGCGACAGCACCGCGTCCATGGCGGTGTTGCCGCAGGGGAAGAACCCGTCCGGAATCGCCACGCCATGTTCCAGGATCAATTCGAGCGCGGCGGGATAGTTTCCCCTGTCTCGATTCCACTGACAGTAAGTGACGGCGTGTACCGGATGCTGGAAATATCCGCCAATGGGATCGGTGGAGGCGCCCCGCCGAAGGAGGAAATCGACCATTTCAGGATGACCCTTGCACAGGGCCCAGTAGAGAGGCGTGGCTTCCATCCATCCCCGGGCATCGACCGGCCAGCCCAGTTCCGCCATGAGACGAACCGCCGCCCAGTTGTCCACCTGGGCGACGTGGCTGATCAGGGTCCGGTCATCGTCGGTCAGGTCGGCCAGGCGACGGCCTTTCAGCTTCTCAACGATGTCCAGGTCCGTATTGGCGCAGGCGACTATGAATCGATCGTATTCGGACTGGGGGGACGGCACGGCGCCATGCCGCCGGAGGAGCGCCGCGATTTCCCCGCGGCCTAGCCGGAGGGCGAAGTCGAGCGGGGTCCATCCGATGATTCCCAGTGCTGTACTCTTCCCGGTGGACGTGCGGGCGTTGGGATCCGCCTCAGCATCGAGCAGCGCGACGATCACTTCGGCCGAGCAGTTTCTCTTTACCGCCCAGTGAAGGGACGTTTCGTCGGCGGCGGGATGGACGGCGTTGGGATCTGCACCCTGGCCGAGGAACCACAGGATCCCCTCCGTCCAGTTCATATCCATGACATGCTTGATGCAGTAGGAAACCGTCTCCGCGTCCAATCCATTCACCGCTACGACGTCGAGCAGTTCGAGATTGAACTTCTCGCAGGCGTGGTAAAGGGATTCGTTGTCGTTGGGATTGGCGCCCGCGTCCACCAGTACCCGGGCCACCGGCACGCAGTTGTTTTCCACGCATCCGTAGAGCGCCGACTCCTTCCAGTCGGACTCGTTCACCCAGTAGCTGTCGGGGTCGGCGCCGTGTCGCAGCAGCAATTCCAGGACGCGGACCATGGCGTCGGCGCGCTCCGCGAGGAAGCAGGACCACGTCGCATAGAGGATCGGAGGCCAGTCCTTCGGACCGCCCTTCGTCGTGGCCGCGGCGGGATCAGTCTCCAGGATGCGTGTAACGGCATCCACGTCTCCGGCGGCGCAGGCTGCGTAGATGTTGCCTTTGGAGAGTTCCGGAGCAGATGCGAGCAGGGTTTCGGCTCTTTGACGGTCGCCCCACAGCCAGGCCGATGACAGAAACGTCGCCAGCTTTTCTTCCAGATTCTTGGAGGCGATTTCCAGGTGGATCTTGAGATGGGACCAGGACCTGAACCCGTATTCCCTTGCGATGGCATGATAGGCGTCCGACAGCACGACGCGCTCGCGACGCGCTCCGGCGGCCGAACGGATTCTGTCGACGGCCTGCTCTTCGCCGCGCCGCGCGGACTTCAAAAGCGTCTTCGCCTGCAACTTGAGATGGCGTAAATCGGGATGAGATGGCAGGGACGGCATGGGACCTCCTTCAAGCGATCACGAGACCGCTGAAACACCCGTGCGTCCGCCGAACGGGCAAGAAGAAGGTTGCCACGTTAGATGGGTACCGATACAGGTGAACTTGTGTTCTTTCCGCGGACGGGCGGCGTCCTGCACACGCCGGTCGTTTGTAATGTACAAGCGTCTTGGGGTGCCCGTCAAGGGAAAGCGCCCGGCACAACGATGGCCAGGCTTCTTCTGGACGTATTGTTGCTTCAGAGCTCGCGCTCCGGCTTGACGGGATCGCCTTTAGCCGGTTACTTATCCCATCAGTCATGATATATCGCGAATTTGAAACGCACGCCGAACTCACGCCCTATGTTCAACTCGTGTGGATGATGGAATCCGAGCATGCGGACGACCAGGCGCCCAAATCGCTCATCGTGCCGGGCGGAATCGTGGAGATCGTCTTTCACTACGGAGATCCGTGGATCACGACCGTAGCGGGCGGGAAAAGAATGGTCCAGCCGCGGAGCTTCGCGGTTTCCCAGATGCGCAAGTATATAGAAATTGAATCCAACGGCCGGACCGGCTTCGTGTCGGTCCGCTTCTATCCATGGGGCGCCTACCATTTCTTTGACAAGCCCGTGCACAGTTTTCTGGACGACACGGTAGGCGCCGAAACGCTCTGGCCGGCGCATCATGAGGAATTGATGGAGAAACTCCGCGAGGCGCCGGACGGTGCGGAATCCGCCGGTGTCGTGCAGAGGTTCCTGCTGGATCGATTGGAGGCGCATCGCAAGGACGATGCCGCCCTCGATGAAGCGGTGAAGCTCATTCGGGCTGCCGGAGGGCAGTTATCCATAGAAGAGGTCGGCCGGCGCGTCGGTCTTTCCAGAAAGCAGCTGGAAAGGAAGTTCGCGTCCACGGTCGGCACGACGCCGAAGACCTTTGCCCGCATCAGCCGGTTCCTGAATATCTGCCATCACCTGGATGGGCATCGGGGAAAGACGTTGACGCAACTGGCCTACGAATGCGGGTATTTCGACCAGGCTCATTTCATCAGGGAATTCACGGCGTTTACCGGGTTCACGCCGAAGGCCTTCTTTGTTAAAAACAACGTGAAATTCGCGGACATATAGGGAGGTTGTCGCTTTTTTACAATTTTCGGACCTGCTGTATTGTATCTTGGGTTATGACTGCGGTTCATAACGAAGAGATTCGTTACCGGTCCGGTAACATGCAACCCGAGGAGGTCATATCGTGAAACTGGTGCCCTATCTGGCGTTCAACGGCCAGTGCGAGGAGGCCCTCGAGTTCTACCGGGGCTGTCTGGGCGGTACGGTCGAGAACATCAGTTACTACAGCAAGGACCAGGACATCGGCATGGAGGTCCCCGACCACATGATGGGTAAGGCTATGCACATGTCCATCCGATTCGGCGATAACGTGATCATGGGCTCCGACCACATTGAGACGGTCCCTTCGGAAACCAACATCTCGTTGTCGATCGACTTCGCGAGCGTGGATGAACTGGAGCAGGCGTACAACGCCATGTCGGCCGGTGGCGAGGTGACCATGCCGCTGCAGGACACGTTCTGGGGCGCCCGTTTCGGGATGATAAAGGACAGATTCAGCGTAAACTGGATGTTCAACTGTCACACGCATACACCGGAGCAGTCATCATGAAGCGCGTACCATTGGGTCTGATCGCCGGCGGCGGGCTCGGGCTTCTCGACGGGCTGTCCGCGTTCCTGATTCCCGAAGCCCGGGGCATGATGACCGAGATTATCGTTTGGGGAACGGGGAAGGGCCTGGTCACGGGCCTGCTGGTCGGCGTTATCGCATGCAGAGTCGAAGGGGCAGGCAAGAACGTGCTGGCCGGCGGCGCGGTGGGTGCCGTCCTTTCTCTTCTCGCGGCGATTTCCACGGGATCCTACGTGGAGATCGTGCCCCCGGGGATCGTCGTCGGTCTGCTGGCGGGGCTGATAGTTTCGAAATGGGGAAAATGATCCTGACGCGCCTGGCGCCGGTTGTGGACGCCAGGCGACCGGTTCAGGACATCGAGTGGCCGATCCATGACACCGGGCGCTGGATCAGGACGCCGGGTGGTCCTTCGACTCGTCGGCGGCGTCTGATTCCACGGCCCCGTAACCGCGCAGCCGTTCCGTCAGATCGTCTCTTCGACTGAAACCGGGAAGACGCTCCAGCCGGTCGAGCGGCGTCAGGCCTTCTTTGTTCCTGGCATTGACGGCGGCGCCGTGCGTAACGAGCAGGTGGAGTATCTCCTCCGTATCTTCCATCCGGTTGTCTACGTCGAGACAGTGCAGCGGCGTGTTCCCCGCGTCGTCCCGTTCACAGACGCAGCCGGGGTCACCTTTCAGCAGTTCCCCAACGCGGTCCAGCAAATCTGACTGCACGGCCCGGTGGATTCCGGCAAACTGAGCCAGATACTCAATCACGTGGTCCTGCTGGTAGTGGCTGGCGTAGCCCAGGGCACTGATGGCGTGACTCGAGTCCTTCAAAGCTGTGTCGGCCCCAAGTTCGACCAGCAGCTTGATCATTTCCAGGTGGCCGTAGCGGGCCGCATCGTGCATGCCGAAGGCGTTCACGTCGAAGCCCAATCCGGCCATCAGCCGGACAGCGTCCCGGTTGTCCGATCCTACAGCGTTCTCCATGAGCGCCTTGCCGCGTTCTCCAGGTTTTTCGATCAATGACGGATCGCGTGCGAGCAACGCGCGGGCACGATCCACGTCTCCATTGATGCACGCACCCGCAAACCGGTCCAGGTCGTCCAGCGGAGAGGTCTCCGCGCCGCAAGCCGCCAGGTACTCGGCAATGGCCTCGTTCCCGTGAAAGATGGCTTCCCCGTAGGGCGTCTGTGCGGCGGGCCGGTTGGATGGCCGGTTTGCGTCGGCCCCGTTTTCGATCAGTAACCGGACCCGATCGGGGTAGTTCCATCGGGCGGCCCACTGCAGTTGATAGGCCAGCATGTCGCCTGGACTGGCCACCCAGCCGCGGGACTGCTCGCCCAGCAGCCGGTGCCAGGGCCGGTTCCCTTCCTTTCCCAGTCCACGCGCGAACAGGAACCGCAGGTGTCCGTCGTCGCGGCTGAACATCCGGTTGTAGAGCGTCTGCGCGTCGTTCGGATCGGCGCCGGCCTCGATCAGGATCCCGGCCAGCTCATAGCAATCCCGGTGTGGCGGACATCTGGCGGGACCGTTTTCCCCTTCGCCGAATACGCCGGTAAGGACGGTGTAGGGACAGGGGAACCCGGCCCATAGGTAGCCCGCGTTCGGGTCGGCGCCATGGGCAAGCAACAACCGGGTTACCTCTACGGCCGTATGCCCCTGGGGTCCAGGATCCAGACGCGAGAACGCCACGTAAAGCAGGGGTTCCCAGCCATGAGGTCCGCCCGGGGTCTTCGCCAGCTCAGGTTCTGCTTTCAGAAAAGTGCCTAAGGCAGAAACGTCGCCGGCCACGGCGGCAGCGTATATACTCACCCGCGAGAGTTCCGGATGGGCATCCAGCATGCTCCTTGCCCTGGCCCATCTCGATGGATGATCCTGGGTACCCTGGGTCAGGCAGGCGAGACGAAGGAAATCACCGGTCCGTCCCTCTGCGTCATTCCGTTCCGGGGACGCCGACTCCACGTTGGGACTGCGAGAAAGGTGTTCTACCGTTTGGAAGTATCGTTCCACCTGTGCCCAGCCAGGAAAACCGTAGCTCCTTGCCAGCACGTCCCGGGCATCATTCAAATCGAAGGATGAAGGATCATTGGAGGATCCATAACGGCGGACATCCGCCACGGCCCCGGCCAGGCCGGATCCATACCCCTGGAACAGGTTCAGGGCTTCATGTTCGATTTCAGCTTGAACAACCGGGTAGGGCCAGAGTCTGGAAGGAGAATGATGGGGAGCCGTCATATGCAAATGAACCCGCAGCCGGTCCGGTATTGATCGTCACCGGATCGGCTGATCTCGTGAGCTTAAAACAGGAATCTGGCCGTTGCCGTCAATCAGATCCGTCAATCGGATTGGTCTATGGCCTCCAGTGCCCGCGAAACCCGCTGCAGGGCGTCGTGATTTACAAGGTCCGGTTCAACGAACTGGCGGGCGTAATCCGCAGCCGTGACGTCTTTCCAGGTCGTCTCTCCGCCGTCTGCGACCGGCTTTCTGATGGACGCCCTAGCCGCCGGATCGGCGCCACGTTCGAGGAGCAGTTCCGCCATGTCGGAGAAATGGCGTGGCACGTGCAGCGTGGCCATGGCATGAAACAAAGGCGTCCAGCCGCCGAACCCGTCCCGGTCCGTACCCGTGGGAGCATTGACATCGGCGCCGTGTTCGAGGAGCCACCGGGCCATTTCAACGTCACACAATTCGACGGCCATGTGAAGCAGGGTTACCCCGCCGGACAATGGGGTCACATAGGCGTATGGAGAAGGGGGTTCTATACCGAATCCAGACGGAAAAACGTCCCTTTCCGAGAACAGTCGCGACGTCATCCGGGAATCCCTGCGCAGATGCGCTTCCAGGAGCCGGGTATCCCGCAGGTGCAGGGCCATGGGCGGCGTGTCCGGCAAGCCCAACCCCGCTTCCGCCATGACGCGAAGACAATCGGCCTTGTCTTGCGGCCTTCGCTCGTTGGTAGCCAGGATCATGCCCACGTTCTCCGGCAGCAGGCTGCCGCCATGGGACACGAGATGGCGCAACATCCCGGACGCCAGGGTCATGCAGGGATAGTCTATCACTCTGTAGGAACGGCCGGAAGGCGATACCGTCGTCGCATTCGGATCGGCGCCGTGGCTGAGCAGCAATTCGACGGCGTCCAGGTTGTTATCGAAGTACGCCGCGGCGCGCAATGCCCTTTCGCCCCCTTCGTGTACATCCGCGCCGGCGGCGATCAGGACTTCCATGACCTTCGACTTTCCGAAAAACGCGGCATAGGCTAGCGGGCGGTAGCCATTGTGCCGGCGCCGCCTGGTCCAGTGCCCCTCACGGTGTATCAGACCGGGATCTTCGGTCAGCAGGTCCCTTACCCGGCCGACGTGGTCTTCGAGGATGGCCTGTTCTAGCGCACCCATGGATCCGACGGACTCGACATAGGCCTTCAGCTTCGGCCAACTGGGAAAACCGTATCGGCGCGCGACGTTGAACAGCGCATCGGCGAGCGATGGGCAGGAACCGGTGCTCACCAGGTCTTTCGCCTGGTCTTTCAGGTGGCGCAGATCGGGTTGATCGGGGAGTTGTACTACGGCGGATTCCGACATGGCTGACCTCCTTGACTGGCTGCCCGGCGTCCGTATGATCGGGCTGAAGGAAGTACAGCTTTATGATGGCGAACCAACAGGTGGGCTTCTACCCTGTCCACGGACCGGAGGCGGCCTGTCCCGCACCGAACTTAATGGTAAGGCATGCGGAGCCGGCGGTCAAGGGTAATCGGAGGGCGGCGATTGAGGAACGCGTTTCAAGATCCCCTGCGTCCGTGCCGTCGAAACGCCTCGGTTATGGCCGTGTCACCGTTCTCCTCTGCGATCGAAAGCGGCCTGGTCCAAGGCCAGTCGGCCAGTTCGGGATCTGCGCCTTGTTTCAGCAGAAGCAGGACCATGCCGATTTGTCCGTTTTTGGCCGCGACCGCCAGGGGACTCTGGCCGTCTTTCTCGTCCAGCACGTTCACCTGCGCGCCGTGATCGATGAAGGACCGCGCGTTCGCCTCCCAGCCGTGCATGGCACAGGCGTGGAGATAAGTCTGCCCCTCGAAGGTACGCCGGTTCGGATCGAGACCCGAAGCGACGAGTTTACGCGTGATCGAACCGTCGTCGCCCCATCCCGGCAGATACTGCAGTGCTTCCAGGCGGCCAGGCGCATCCGGATCATCGGCCAGAAGCGTATCGATCAGTTCTTCGTCTTCCGTCCCCAGCACTTCCGCAACGAGATAGGGATCGCGGGCTCTTGCCGCTTTGCTGTCCACCAGTCTCCGAAGTTCATCTTCCGGTAAACTCCATGAGGGCGGATACACCGCGCCGTGACGAACCAGCAGATCACGAATCGCAGGATCGTCAGTGCCCGCGGCGCATCCACAGGAATCCAGCTCCACGTTCGGGTTGGCTCCGTGCTCGAGCAACAGGGCGACGACGTCCGGATGTTTATACCAAACGGCCTCGAAGAGCGCTTCGTCCACGGCATGGCCATCGGCTCCCGTTTCGAGCAGCAGAGCGGCGATTTTTTCGTGGCCGGCCCGGGATGCGTAGGCCAGGGGGCTCTTTAACGCGGCATCGCGAACCGTACTGCCGGCATCCTCGGAAAGCACCTGCCGCACCCGGTCCCAGTCGCCCAGGTAACTGGCCGCCGTGATGGCGTAATGCGCCCCGCTATCGAGAAGAAATCCCGTGATGCCCAGCTTCGGGTCCGGGGGTTCGTGTCCGAAACCCGTGTCGAAGGAAAGCGTCAGCGGCGTCTTGCCGTCCGCCCGTCGCGAATCAATAGGTAGGCCGCGTTCAAGAAACAGTTCGACCATTTCTTTCCGGCCGTTCAGCACGCCCAGGTGAAGGCCGTTGTTTCCGTCTTCGTCGGACCGGTCAGCCAGTTCGGGCTGGTCTCTCAACGCCGTGTCGACACGGTCGGCGCTGCCCTCTTTCACCAGCGTGGCGATCTTCCCAAACGCGGGGTCGTAGCCGAACCGCGCCTTCATTGTGCGCTCAATGACTGCTGCAACATCGCTGAAACCGCGCGCTCGCGTTTCAGCGAGGAGACTCGCCCAGGTCGAATCGAAGATGACGAGACCCGGGTCGGCGCCGCGCTCGAGCAGCAGTTCCGTCGCTTCGGCGTGTCCGTGACGGGCGGCCAGGTGCACCGGCTGGGTGTACCAGTGCAGCGCGTTCACGAGGCGCGGGTCTTCGTCCAGGAGCGCCACCA